>CAJUNN010000043.1 GCA_910587955.1 uncultured Lachnospiraceae bacterium
GTGCTCTTCCGATCTTCCTGATACGCCCCATACCACTCCAAAGGCCAGCCCCAGTCCCAATAAGGCGCAAAGCATATGGGGAATGACCGCCGGACGCTTCCGGAATCCCGCCTCCGACTTTAGGGCTTCATATCCCTCCTTCGTATAGACGGTCCGCTTCCCACGAACCAAGAGCCGGTGGCTGTTTACCGCATAGGGCGTACAAGTTACCAACGTCACGTAATCTTTCCCCTCTTCTATGGCCAGGCTTTCCGTTTCGCTGGGCTCCACCACTTCGATCCGGTCCGCTTCGTAAGCCAGCTTCTTTGACAGCACCGTGATATAGAACACATCCCCCTCTTCCACCAGGTTCAGATCCGTGAACAGCCGGGCGTCCGGAAGCCCCCGGTGGGCCGACAGCACCGCATGGGTGCTCTCCCCTCCCACAGGCAGGCTGCTTCCGAAGAGATGCCCCGCCCCTTTTTTCAGCACTTCCTCCGTAGTATAATGGTAAATAGGGATGCTGATGTCCACCGATGGTATCTCGATATACCCCATGAGGCCATCCCCTCCTGCGTTCAACAGGGATTCGTATTCTGCGTCCTGCTCCCCTTCCCGCTCTGAAAAGGCGTCCGGCACCTTCCCTCCGGTCAGCTTTTCATTGTAATGGGACGCCTCTTCAAGGGCCGCCCCGTAATCCCTTCCTTCCGCCTCCGCCGTCTGCCCGTAGGCTGCTATAAGCTGTTCTGCCCGGTAACGGTTCCACCGGCTGCTGATCCCCGGATACAACGCAATCACCAGGCCCAAAAGGAACAAGCCCAGAAATCCCGCATACTTGATTCTTCTATTCTCCTTCTTCACGGCTTCCTCCCTCTTTCCCGGCCTTTCTCCTCCCGGACAGGCTTAAAATCCCCCCTCCGGCCAAGACCACGGACAAAAGAAGCTTCCCCCCGGTTCCGGAAAACAAGGGGTACAAAGCTCCAAGGCCCGGGATGCTTACAAAGACCCGGCCTTCTACGGCTTCGTAGGGCACAGGAAGGGGATCCTCCCGGGCATTGGCATCCCCTTTGGACGAAAGCTCTCTCTCTTCCCTGCGGTTCTCCGTAACCCGGTGGGTTACTGCTCCGCCTGCCCGGCGGAAGGTAATGATATCTCCTGCCCGGATCTCCTCCGGCTCCACAGGAGCCGTGTACACCACGCTTCCCACCGGAAGCTCCGGCTCCATGCTGCCGCTTGACACCACATAGCAGGAATATCCCAGCAGCCGGGGAACCGAAAAGGGCAGGCACAACAAGACCACCAGGAACACCGCAAAGCCTCCCAGAACCGTCCAGATTCTTCCCGCGGCTGCTCCTTCTTTGACGCCTCTCATCTCTCTTCGCCTTTCCCCTTGTCTGCCCTTCTGCTTTCTTTGCCTTTGCGTTTTCTGTCCCTGCGTTTCTTTAACGCCGCAGCCAACAGTATGCACAGCGCAGCGCATCCCGAAAGGGCCATTCCCGCAGACATCCACAAAAGATACGCTTGGGACTTGGGGACTTGGGAATCCCCGCCGGGTTTTGGGAAGTCCTTCCCTTCCTTTCCTCCCGCCAGGGGAACTTCCTCATCGTCAAGATCCAAAAGCTCCCGGGGGCCTTCTTCTTCCTCTCCTTCAAAGGGCTCCGCAGTTCCTCCCGGACTCCCTTCCGGAAGCTCGCTTCCCGCTCCTTCCTGGCTTTCCATGCCTCCCTGCCCGGGGCCGGCCTCCGCATCTCCTCCGCCGTTTCCGCCGCTTTCTCCGCTTCCCTCCTGTACCCGGACATAGACAAAGGTAAAGACATTTTCCGCCTCGTTTTTCACCAGGGTCTTGGTAATGTTATAAGCCTGGGGCACATACCCCTCCAGATACCGGTATGCCGCCGCAGGCCTGTCCCCCACGTTTCCATAGCGCACCTCCGGGGGAAAAAGCTCCCTCCCCTCCCGGTCCTGGTAGCGGATCGTATACGAAGTCATGTCGCCGCGGATCCCGTATGCTACCACATAATCCTGGTCCCTTTCGTTCTCTCCCTCCAAGGTGAAGGAAGGGGCAGACAAGGCGCTGTTGTCCCTGCCTCCCGGGCGGATTCCTTTGATGTAATAACGGCTCCCGTCTTTGAGCTTCATGGTTCCCTCCAAAGCTGCATGGAAGCTCACCCGGTCCCCTTTCTTAAGGCCCGTCACAGTGATAACCGTGCCATCCCCGTTCAGGCTCACCTCCGGGGCCGGTCCCTTTTTCCCTTCCTCTCCCCGGGTGATCGAAACCTCCCCGGTTCCCAAAAAGGTCCCCTGCTCCCCCGCATAAAAGCGGGCCTGGTAGGCGTGTTCCCCAGTCCAAGGCTCTCCCTCCCAGGCCTGGCTGCTCCCGGAAGCTAAAACCTCCGAAACCCCCGGGACATGCGCACCCAGAGACAGCCCTGCCAGCAGGCATAGAAGCAGGCGAAGGTTCCTTCCTCTTTTCCCGGTTTTCCTTCCGGCTCCCAGAAACAGAAGCAGCAAAGCTCCTAAGAAAGCCCCTCCGGACCACAGAAGCGTCCGGGCCTCGTCCCCGGTTTTCACCGGATTCAGAAGGTACGGTTTCCCTCCTCCCCCTCCTGGGCCTCCTCCGGCTCCTTGGTTTTTTTTCTCCACCGCAAAATTCAGCCGCAGGCTTCCTGCCGTGTTCTGGTAGCCGTTTCCCTGGGTTTCCCCATCCAGCGTCACTTCCAGCACTACCTGGCCTCTTCCTCCCGCTTCCAGACTGCACAGGTAGAAAAACTCCTCCAGACCTTCCGATGCCTGGTGCAGCCCCTCCTGTCCCTTCCCGTCTTTTCTTTCTCCTCCTACTGCGGCGCTTTGGTAGAGCACTTTCTCCTCCTGGCCGCTTCCCTTGTAGGAAAGGCGGTAGGCGTAGGCTCCCCCCTGGGCCTGGCTCTCGTCTTCCAGGCTTTCCAGGACTTCGTTGGACATGTACCAGTCCGAAGAGGACGCATCCCCGTTTTGCAGAGTCACACAAATCCTCATTCCTTCCCCCGGCTGCAGGCTGCACACAGCCTCAGAAAGTTCCCCGGGCCCGAAGCTGCCTTCCAGGCTTTCTCCTGTGAACACTGCCTCCCATTCCCTCTGCGCCCCTGCCTCCGGATCCTGGACCGCCAGAGCCTCCATGCCCCTCCCTGCCAGCAGCAAAAGAACAACGGCCAGCCAGGATGCGGCCCGGGCCGCCTTTTCCCTCTCCGGATTTCTCCTTTGGACCTCTCCTTTCTTCCTGCTCCCTGCTCCCTGTCCCATTCTGCGGTTCCTTCCTTCCTCTGATTTCTTTCCTTACATTCTTCCCTTTCTTAAAGGCTCAAAGTCCCCCCGGGGCTTATCTCTACCTCCACTCCCCAGGCGCTGCGCACGGCTTTCTCTCCCTGACGGGCCTGGACGGCATCCGCCTCTGCCCGCAGCTCCGCCTCCAGGCTTTCTTCTCCAAGCCCCAGCCGCAGGATGTCTCCGTTAAGGGATATGCTCTTTGTCAGCGGCTCTGTGGTTTCTCCAGGCTTAAGGGGCTCCCGGTAATACAGGATCATACGCTCCCGGGTGGCGGTTTCCTCGTCCGCTTCCCACCCATTTCCCGCAAATCCGATACGCATTAGGCCCGGATCCACCCCCGGGGCCTTCTCTCCCAAGCCATCCCGGAAGCTCCGGTACAGGATCACACGCACATAGGCGTCTACGGAACCGGTGTTCTTCACCCGCAGCTCTTCCTGATATTCCTTCCCGGGTATCAGGCTCCCTTCCTCCTCCAAGCCTTCCAGCAGTTTCCCGGGGCTTTTCCCTTCCCACTCTCCCGTCTCTTCGTCATACGTCCAAAAGCTCACCTCTTCCCCGTTCTCTATCAGGGCCGTCCCCAGATGATAAAGCTCCATCCTGGCCTGATAGTTTTCACTGTAGTAGGACAGGGCCGCGCGGCTGCTCCCCAGGGTGCTCAATGCCAGTAAAAGCGCCGCCGGAACCAGGAACCGGGCAGGCAGGAACTTTCCGGCCTTTTCTCTTTCTCTCTTCATGCCCCCGCCTCCCCTTCTTTCCTTCCCTCTTCCCCGGCTTTTTCCGGCTCTTCCTTTCCATCTGCCAAAAGTTTCTTAAGGCTCCAGTCCCCATAGGGCTCTCCATCCTGATATTGGAGCGGGGTATGCTCCTCCACTACCACTACTTCCAAGACTTCCGGCAGTCCCTCCTCCTTCTCCGGTATCTTTAAGGCTATCCGCAGAGGGGCTGTCTCCTCCTCGGGAAAAAGAGGCTTCTGATAGTACCACCAGCCTCCTTCCCCTTCCTCCCAGCTTTCCCCGGAATAGCTAAGGCCCACCAGGCTTCCTGCGAATGCCTTCACCCGCACGAAGCAACCTGTCTTTCCCGTATTTTTGATCCGGACGATCTTCTCCCCTTCTTCGTATTCTTCCCGGATCTCCGTACGGGTTCCCAGCTCTACGCTTTTCCTTCCTTCTGCCTCCACGTATGCAGTGAAATAGGACTGGGATTCCTCCAGGGAGGCTCCTGCTAAAAGCATAAGCGCCAGCATTCCCAGGGCTGCAGCTTTCCTTTTGGAGGAGACGTTTCTTTTCCTCTCCTTATTCTTCCCTCTCATCTCCTGTCTCCTCCTCTCCTCCGGGTCCGCAGGACACCGCTTCCCAATTCCAGCCCGTCTCCCCTTCCTTCCGGGTGAAACGGTTCCGGATTCCCGTCCCCGGGATCAGGCCCCCGTCGTAACGGTTCCGGAAGGTTACCCGGATCCGGGGCACCTGTTCTTCCTCCGGCCTTTCTCCGAAAAGGGAATCCTCTTTGATTTCTGCCGGGAATGTCTGTTCCTTGGGCCCTTCCGGGACATAAGAACCGCCGCTGTACACTTCCGTCACCGTGACCTGAGCCCCCGCCGGTATGCGTCCCGCCGGGAAAACCTGACTTCCCTCCCCGGCAAACACCGCCGTCACCGTATTGCTGTACACGGTTTTCATTTCCCCTTTTTCTTCTTTTTCCGCTTCCACCTGGAAGACGAACACTGCGGGACCCATTCCTTCCCCATATCCGGTCAGAATCTTTTCAATCTCCAGCTCCAGGTACCGGGGCCTGCGCTCCGGCTTTAACCCTGCCCGCACCTCATAGGCCCACACCGTTTCCCCCTGGCCTTCCGGCTCTGCGGAAAGGCCGTACCCCGGCAGGGCCAGAAGGCTTGGCAGGAAGGCGTAGCAATACTCCAAAGTCACGGCCTCCCTGGGCGCCATCAGGTACATGCCCGAAGGAAGCTCCCTAAGGACTCCCTTCCCCTCTTTTACCTCCAGAACATAATGCTCCGGAGACAACAAAGCTTCCCCCTTTTCCGCCTCCTTGACAAGCATGGCGGCCTTCCCGGCCTTTTCCTCCCATTCCTCCGCCGTGGTCTGGCTTCCTACGCTTTCTAAGTCCAGGCTTTCAAATCCCGCAAGGCTCTTGTAACGGCCATAGGCGTCCACTTCCCCCACCCGGTACAGTTCCACCCGGATCACCGCGCCTTCCAGATCCTCCTTCACGGCTTCGTCCTCCGGCTCATTAAGCCCAAGCTCCACCTGGAGGGTGCAGGGCTCCTCCGGCTTTAACAGCCCCACGGCTTTTCCCGTGATCCCAAGGCCCAGCGTCCACAAAAGACACAGGGCCGGAAGCAAGACTGCAAGCCTTTTCCTGATTCTTCCTTTTTTCCGCACCTGGATGCTCTCCCTCCCGGCGCCGGATCCGGGCGCCTTTTTCCTGCCCGGGAGCCTTTCTTCCTGCCCCCGGGCTTTTTCTTATGGTTTCTTGTTCCTTCTTACGGTTTTTCCGCTTCCTGTCCTTTTCCCTGGATTACGGCTGCTTTCTCCTTCTCACCAGGAACAGGCCTGCAGCTGTTGCCATCACCGCCACGCCCAGAATGGTGAACAGATAGGTTCCCATTCCTCCCGTGGAGGGCAGCTGGCTCAGCTTCGTGTTCTTCACAAAAAGGGTGTCCGCAACATCCGGATCTCCCGCATCAACGATTTCTGTTATCTTCGTTTCCCCGGTCTGGCTTATCTCGTAGGCAGCCTCATACTCATTCACCACCGTGCCGTCAATGGTAATTTTCAGCTTGGTCAAAAGCCCTGTGGTTTCCTGGTACTCCGCCTCGATCTTCACTACATGCTCGGTGGAATCTAAGGAGTAGCCCTCCGGCGCCTTGGTCTCCACCAGGGTGTACTCTCCTTCCGAAAGGCCGGTAAAGGTCAGGATTCCTCCCTCTCCGGTTTCAGCCGTCATGGGCACTGCATCGGTTACGGCGTTTCCATCCCGGTCTTTTACCTTCGTCAAGGTAAACTCGGCTCCCGCAAGAGCTCCGGGTTTTCCTTCCTCCACCCATTCCTCATAGGTGTCCTTGCTTACAAAGTCTTCTCCCACCTTCACGATCTCATGGGTCACCTTGTTCCCCACGATGTCCGTCTTTCCGCTTAAGGATGCGCCGATTCCAAAGGTGTACACGTAAGCCTTGGTCTTGGCGTCCTCGGTGCTTCCCGGACCGTTGGTGTAGGTCAGGGTCACGTCGTTGGCGTTTCCGTCAAAGTTCAGCCCCTGCACCTTTGCCTGCTCGTTGATCTTGGCTCCGTAAGTAATGACCACTTCTCTCGTCCCGTTCTCCAAAACGTAACCGGAGGCGAAGGCTATGACGAGTTCTTTGGACCCGTCCTTAGGCGTGGTCAGCTCATACGTGTCTGTTCCCGCAGGCACCTCGACTCCTCCCACCGTCACCTTTACCGGCACGGCCTCGTCAAAGTCCAGCCCTTCGCTCAAGGTATCCTTCACGGTGAATACCGCTTCCTCATAAACTGCCTGGCTGTAGGAGGGCATCTGCATCTTGATCTGGTAGACTACCGTGTCTCCTACCTCCCGGCCCGTTCCCTTGGTTTCATCCTGGCCGTTTTCTCCTTCCAGGATGGTCTTCTCCGGCTTGGGCTCCGAGGACTTGGCGTAAACCACCTGGCCGTTTTCCATCCATTTGTCCGCCGCGTCCACGGTTCCGCCCTCCGTGGTATTGTCGCTTCCGTCTATTTTGTACTTCACGCTTACCAGCATGGGGTTGTACACCTTCACCGGCGGCACTTCGCCATCCGCGCCTTCACCGGCCGTCACCAAAACCAGCCAGGTTCCCGCATTCAGTTCTCCCTTGTAGAGGGTGGTCTTCGTTTCCCCTTCTCCTTGCGTCTCCTCCCCAAGCTCTTTCTTTATCAGGGATTCCAAAACGCTTGCGTCCTCCCCTTCCTTTACCGTCAGGACGGCCTGTATCTCCTCCGCCGTGGGATGCTCCAGGTCCGCAATCTTTACCCCTTCCGCAGCTTCATAGCCGATAAAGCCGGCTTCGTTATACTTCCCCTTTACGATCTGGTAGGCCGTCACCTTCATTCCCGATTCCACGTTTTTTACCGTTACCGTGTTGTCGTCTTCCGCCGTGGGCTTGACTTTCTCCGCCGCCATAACCGGGAATGCCGCCGTCAGGGCCATGAGTCCCGCCAGGACCAGCGCTCCCCATCTTTTTCTTCTTTTCATGCCTTTGTCTCCTTTTCTTGTTTTTCTGCTTCCTGCGGGCTCCGTTTCGGGGCCCGCTTTTTCACGTCCGGCCTGCTCCCATTACCTTTCTTCCTTATCCGCCTCCTTTTGCTTCTTCTTTATAAACAGCAGAAGTGCCGTCATCATAATGGCGAATCCGCCAGTCGTAAACACGTAGGTGCCGGGGCCTCCCGCTTCCGGCAGCTGGTAAATCTTTTGATTCTCCAGAACATACAGGGGCGCTTCCTTCCCTTCCGCCTCCTTTTTCACGGGGACCGGAATTCCATTGGTGTCCGTAAATTCCATCTCCCCTCTTTCGTCTATCCACAGGTTCCACTGGACCTCCGGCGCCGCCCTTCCTTCCGGAACCCGGGTCTCCGCCAAACGGTAGAAGCCCTCTTCCAGACCGGCAAAGGTTGCTTCCGGACTGCTGGTAACACTTCCTATGAGGAGCCAGGTATCCGGATCCGGTTTCTCCGGATCCAGAAAGCTCTCTTTTACCGCCTCGGCTTTTGCGGGGTCTTTTAACCGGTACAGAGTAAATTCTGCCCCCCTTAGGCCTTCCCCGTTCTCCTGGGCTTCCTTTCGGATCCGCAGCTCTTTGAGCTTTTCATTCACTACGGTGATCTCTTCCTTTCGGGGCTCTTTTAAATCTGCGGGAAAGGCTCCCCACGCGCAGGATTCTTCCCGGAGCCCGCTTTCCACTTCGTTTGTCTCCCCAGCTTCTTCCCCGTTCTTTCTATAACTCACCTGGAAGCCCTCCCGGGATTCTTCCTCTTCCTCCACCCAGTAATGGTATCCCGCCGGGATTCCAAGGATGCTGATCTGCTCCCCTGCCCGCAGGGACACCCGGGCCTCGCCCTTCTCAAAGACCAGCCGCTCCATTCCTTCCATTCCCGTGCAGGGATAAGCTCCGCTGACCCTTTCGTCCTCCCTGTCATCCGTCGGGGACAGATGGATCCGAATCCCGTAGGCCCTGTCCGGCTCCTTCGTTTCCCCCCTTACTTCCTTCCCGATGGTCAGGGTTCCCGGGTTCGGGATGTTGGTCACGCAGATGTACGGCGCATAGCCGGCGTAGTAATACTCGGCTGTAAATCCCGTCTGGGAGGCCTCGGATTCCGTTACCTTCCGGTGATAATCTGCCGGAATGTTCTCTATCGCAATGCTTTCCCCGGCCCGCAGCCTTACCACCGCCGCTCCTTCCCGGAAGGAAAGTTCCCCTTCCTCTGCCGGCTTTTCCTCTGCTCCCTTCCACTTCCGGTAACGCAAGGATTCTTCAAAGCTTTTATCCAAGAAGTCCGCGTCTTTGGAGAATCGCACTTCTATCTCGTACTCCAGATCCGGCAGTGTTTCTTGGTATTTTTCATCTATGGCTTTTTCGATCTGCAGATCCCACCCCCGGTAGTTCTGCACTTTCACTTCCTCATCAAGGCTCTCCGGACGGATGCTTCCTTCTGCTTTGTTTCCGGCACAGGCCTCTCCATCCCGGTAATAATACACCCGGTACTTATCCTGGGATTCCTCCGCCTCTTCCACCTCGTAGGAATATCCCTGGGGAATACCGCCTATTACCGCCTTCTCCCCGTGTTTCAGGCTCACCCTTCCTTTTCCTTCTCGGAAGGTTATGGGAACTTCTTCCCCTCCTATGACGCAGGGCAGGGTCCCTGTATAGCCTTTTCCCGTCCCCTCCGTAAGGGTCACTTCCATTTCATAGGCCTTTCCCGGCTCCAGGTAATCCGGGTATACTTCTTTTTCTACGGACAGGCTGCCCGGCCTTGGGGTATTGATCACTCCCGCCGTCCAGAGATTGTTCGTTTCTCCTTCCCGGTTGGTAAGCTGGTACTCCGGCCAGTCATACGTTACCTCGAAGCCTTCCTGGGATTCCTCCGTCTCCGACACCCGGTAATAGTAGTTGTAGGGAAGATGCAGAAGCTCGGCGAACTCTCCCGCCCGCAAGGGGATGACCGCCGTTCCGTTCTGGAACACCGCCGTTCCGCTTCCCGTTGGCTCTCCGCTGCTTCTGTCATATTTGTAATAGGGCGCGGTTCCCCACAGGGTCCGGTCGCCGTAATCCGCCTCTTTGGACAGCAGCACCTCTATCTGGAATTCCCGCTCCGGCTCTGGAAGACCCGCTTCCTCCCCCTTTATTTCCTTGTAGATGTTGATTCCCACCGCGCGGTCTACGGAGTTTATTACCTCCACCTCTCTTTGTATAGGACCCGTTGTAGACGTGGAAAAGGTCCCACTAAACTCGGAGGACTCCTTAACCGTCCCGCCGCTTTGATAGCGCACGCTATATCCGGCCCTTGATTCTTCCGTCTCCTCCACCGTGTAGGTATATCCCCGGGGAATGTCCGGAATCGTCACGCTTTCCCCGTGCTTCAGCTTCGCCGTGGCCTCTCCGTTTACGAAGGTGAGGGTCCTTGCCTCCCCTCCTCCCGTGTAGCTTACGCTTCCAACGTAGCCTGCTCCCGACGGGGATTTCAGGGTGATCCGGATGTCGAAGGCCTTGTCCCCGAAGCCGTCCTCCACCGTCTTTTTCACCGTCAGGGCGTTTAAAGGTTCCACGTACAGATAGACCTTTACGTTGTGCCGCATGTCGTTCACCGTTCCCGCCGTTTGATTGAAAGACAGGTAATATACTTCCCTTACGGCGTCGCAGCTGACGGTATAGGTGAGGGTGTCCGTCGTATACTGGCTGTATTCCTGGCCGTTTTTGATCTCGTAATAATATCTTGGCACCCCGGACAGGCTGATCTGCCTGCCGGAGGTTATGCCGCCGCTGATTTCCGCACTTTTTACAATCACATCTTTTTCATTATAGAGCTCCAGCCTAAGCCCGGTGACCTGGTACCCCTCCTTCGCCCTCCAGGCCGCCACTGCGTTCGTGCGGAAGGGAATGTCAGACAGGAACCGACTGTGGGCCGTGATGCTTCCCAAGGGGTATGCCGCACTGCTGTCATAGCTTGGAGAGGTCCGCCCCTGGTTCGCCCGCAGATACAGGGCACTGCCTATGGACGTGTTCTTCTTGACACTGTCCCTTACGAACATTTCCAGCTTATAGGAGGCGGGCTTTACGTTTACCGTCCTTGAATCCGTCACGTACCGACCATCTCTTAACAGCCAGTAGTAGGTGACGGTATACTTCCGGCCCAATGCTAAATCCGTATACATGGGAAGCCGGGCGTTCCACCGGTCCCTGGCCCTTTTGCCGGCTGCGTCCGCCGTGCCGGTTAAATTCAGCCCGTAGACCTTCGTGTTTGTTCCCTGCCGCAGGATCTCCGTGTAAAGCTTCGTGCTTTTTCCGGAAGGAATGCTGGTGGAGGGGGACAGCTCCGCCCCGTTGTAATTCAAGCCGGAATAAGAGGATAACGTGGAGGTGGGATACCGGTACATGTTGGCCTGGGACCACATCTTCCCGTTGTCCGTCCCCATGACAAGGCCCTCCTCCACCGTATTTACCATGCCGAAATAGGGGCTTCCTTCCCCATAAGACGGATAGGTGGTGTTTTGCTGGCTTCTATAGGCCTGATTGCTCCTGTGGCTGTAATACTGCCCCGCAAGTACTTCCTTATTGCTTCCCGCCTCCGCCTTCATCAGGCCGATTAAGCGGATGGGGCGCCTGCCTGCGGAGGCCTCCTGGGAGGTGGCGTACTGGAACCAGTTCTGCCCCGGGCGCTCCACCTGGATGGAGAGTCCGCTAAGCCCTACCGCCCGGCCCGAAGTGTCTTCGGTGTTCCCGTAATCGAAAGAGGCCTTGACACCGCCGCTTATCATCTCTTTCCAGTTGTAGTTGTAAACCGAGCCTCCCGAGGTGATGTCCCGGACCGTGTCGTAGGTGTTGACGGTTCCCTGGTACTTATTCTCCGTGATATTCCTCTTAAAGGACACGGTGCCGGAGCTTCGGATTCCCGTGCCTTCGCTTCCCCAGTCATAGCCGCTCTCCCAGGTGTTCAGCTTCACCGTCTGGACGGAGGCCTTGGAGGCGTTGGTCACGATGCCCGCTATCTCCGGGCTTTCGCTTCCGTTCGGGCCTTTCCACTTTGACACGTATCCCCCTGACGCGTAGTACAACGCGAAAATTTCCGGATACCGGCCGGTCAGGGAGGTCCAGGAGCCGCTCCCAAACCCTGCAAACCCGGGATCCGAAGGATTATGGGCAGAAGTATACACAGAACCGTCCGCCAGCCCCGCTCCGCTTTTGGAGGTCTTGGTCCCGGAGGTGAGGACCCCCCGGATTCCCCTTGGGCCGGCAGTATCAATGCTGCTTGTGACGCTCCCCTTCCAGTTCCCGCTGGCCCACTCCCGCATGGCCGTAGTCTGCTTGTCGTAGTAGCAGTAGCGGTAGGTACAAGAGCCTTCCTCTTCTCCGATAAAGCCGCCCGCTTTGAGGCTGTTGCTGCTTGCGGACGTGTCCATGGTGTAGGTTCCTACTTCGCCTGCCGCATAGCAGCTGTCAAATGTTATATTCCTATATTGCAAATCCGGATAATTTTTATCAATTCGCCCCCTTCCTATAAATCCTCCGGCAACCGTTCCGTAATTGCTGTTAGATACTTTTCCCAAATAGGTCAAAACTGTAGAATAACAGGTCTGGAATGTCGTAACTTCTTTTTTCGAAGAAGGTTTCTCAGCTTCAATATCTCCGGCAAATCCACCGCATACAAAGTAACCTTTTAAAATACCGGACGAAAAACAGTTTGTAAACTTCAAATGATTATCTTCTGTAAAACCAACAAACCCTCCGGCATTAGCCGCAGCGTAAACTTCTACATTAGATGTAAAGCATTCTGTCACTTCTACTGTTCCAGACATGCAGCTGGCAAATCCTCCAACATGATGGCGAATTCCTACAATGGTCGAATCCTTTACATAACTATTCGAAATCCTTTTTTGATTCGGACATGCCACAAGACCGCCCACATGCTCTGTGCCATATACTGCGCAAGAATCTACATAACAATTCTTTATATAATTTTGTGTAGACGTCATCTCACTGTCCTGTACCATCGCTTCCCCGGCAGCCGGCCACTTTAAACTGTCATTTTTATTTCCCACAAAAGCAAGTACACCCGTCCAGTGCCCTCCATATATAAGAGAGTTCTTCACGTAGATGTTTTCCAGCGCATCATTACCAATACATCCAAAGAGAGATGTCGAACAGTATTTTCCGTCAATAATGTTCAGCCCGTTTCCTCCAATTACTTTCGCATTACTGAACGCTATTTTTTGGTATTTACTCCCTTCCTTAAATTCTGCAAAAACAGTATCTGTGCCTTTTCCTCCGTTACAGATACCCAAATTATAGAGCGTATATCCCTGCCCATCCAAATATATAATCCTGTTTCGATCTATAACCGACGGCCATGCGTAAAGATCTCCATTCAAATTCATGCTTGAAGCAAGCTGTATTCTGGTTCCTGAAGCACAGCTTCTCACCGCATACAGAAGCTGATGAGGACTGTATACCCTGCAAATCCCATTAATCGTCTGCGGTACTACAAAACGATTATTTTGAGGTGTAAGGCCATTTGATGCCGTTGCATATGCCACTGTTCCATTCCAAATTGTCTGAGAAAGGGAACTTGCCTTCTCCTCTTTTATCTCATCCCATTCCGTCCGAACAACAGCTTCATATTCTTTATCTGTTAAATAGTCAAACTTAGAGTTGGAGAATACCTGATTCATCCAAACACTGTTTAAATATGTAATCCAAGCGCCGTCAATCTGTTTATTATCTCCCTTTTCTCCGTCCTCTAAATATCCCTGGTTGTTGCTTTTAGCAATATCCGACCGCATATAATTATCCTGCGCCTGGTCATTGCTGCCTCCTCCGCTATTCGACGACATCAAATTCACGGCATATAATACTCTGGGTTCCTCTGAAACAGAATATCCTCTACCCAAAAAGAAATTCAGATCTTCTATCATAACCCACACCGGTGTCATTCCATCCGGGCGGCAGATTTCTATGATATCTTTCCCATACAGCGGGCAATATTGGTTGGATTCATCGTGATCCTCTTTATCGTCCACTTCACACATGCACTGAATAGGCTCAAAGCAAGGGCAGTATCCCCAATGCTCCCAGGGACGGCTCCCTTCATCCACTCCGCAGTTACACTCCGGATCCATCACTTCTACTTCCGCATAAGGCATTTCCGTCTCCGGTGCCAACTCTGCTTCCGCCATGGCAGGCACCCGGTATACGCCCCCTGTCTCCATATCGCAGGAAGCAAAATCCCAGGTTACGGGGATCATACATATCCGTCCCGTAATGGTTCCTTCCTCATTGCAGGCGTACCAGGCGGCCTCTTCCTCCCCAACTGCTCCGTAGATGCGGTACTGAGGTTCCTCCTGGCTCTCCGTCCCGGACAGGCCTTCTGTCTCTCCTGTCAGGCTTTCCAGCAGATTTCTTAAAAACGCTTCCTCCCCGGTTCCTCTATAGGTATAGATCACCCGCTCTCCCAACTCCCGAAGCTCCGCCTCATCTTCCGGCGCCTCATAGCCGCGCTTCCGCGCATCCTCCTCTTTGGGTTCCTCCTGAAGGAAGCTTTCTTCCTCCGGCTCTTCCATGGGAGATACCGCCGCCAGTTCCCCGGGCAGCCTGATGTTTTCCGGCAGGGTTCCCTTCTCCACCTTCCGCCTGGCTGCCGGGCTTAAGGCCTCAAAAAACAGGACGCTGCCCTCCGTTCCCTCCGGCTGCTCCTCTTCTTCCGCCTCTCCCGGCTCTTCCTCCGCATGGGGCTCTTCTTCCGTTCCGGGAACTTCCTCCCCTTCGCCTTCGCTATCCTTCCCCGCTTCCTGCTCTTTCTCCTCTTCCGGATGAGCCGTATCCTCTCCGTCTCCCTCCGGTCCTTCCCCGGTTTCTCCGTCCGGATCGGCCGGGCTTTCCCCTTCCGACTCCGGTTTCTCATTTCCCTGGGCAGCTCCCGGCTCTTTATTTGGCTCCGTCTCTACTTCTATCTGAGCATGGCCGTCCGCGCCAGTCCCCGTCTCCTCAAATCCCATGGCCTCCCCGGCGGTTCTCATCACCGCTCCCGCCGTAAAGCCCCCTCTCACCCGGTTCACAGGGCGCACCTCTACCCGGGCCGCCGGACTTTCGCATTCTTCCGCCAGCTTCCCCCGGACCTTTCCTTTAAGGACATATGTTCCCGCCCGGTTTCCGTCATAGTTCCCGGTGTCCCAGGATACCGGCACTTCCTCTATCTCCCCGGTAATGGTTCCATCGGAGCTGCAGGCATACCAGGCGTTCTCTCCTCCCCCCATGGAGCCGTAGACCCGGTAAGCCTCCGCCGTCCCATGGGAATCTTCCGCATAATAAATGGTATAGACCACAGGCTCCTGCTTTTTATAAAGCTCTTCCGCTCCCCGGGGAGCCACGTAGCCGTAATAGTAATAATCATAATCGTCCGTTCCGTCAAGGAGACCCGGCTGGGGGCGCGCCTGCACGAAATTTTCCATCCGAATATTTTCCAGGGGCCGTACTGCCCGGAGCGTACGGGGCAGCTCAAGCCTGGGAATTTCCGTTCCCTCTTCCACGATCATGCTGTAAACGGGATTCTGGCGTTCGAAAAACATAATAGGAAGCTTGTTCCGCGGAAGCTCCAGGGTAATGCCCGCCGCATAGAGCGGCTGTGCGAAGACGCCAAAGAGCAGGAGACAGGCGATCACTCCATAGAGCCCCCTGTGAAGGAATGATTTTTTACCGTAAACTTTCATATCCCGTACCCCCGTTATCCGATTCCCAGCTTTGAAACTAACAGAACTTCATCGTGCGCATTTTTTGTTAATTCCAATTATATTTCATTACTTACTTTTTTTAACAGTAAAGATATAATTTTTAGTATTCTTTAAGGTTCCTCAAAAGCCTTTTCATTTTTTTATGTATTTTAACTTAATTTCTTAAGTTATTTATGGATTATATGGTAAAAACAGCCAAAAAAGCTTCCTGCAGGAAGCAAAAAAGGACCTTCTGTTTCCATTTTTACAACAGAAACAGAAGATCCTTGTATCAATCTCTTCGCATCAAATCATAATATTTTTAACTTTTTTCATTGAAATTTATATATGGCTGAAACCAGATAAGGAGAAATTTGGATTGTTGGCTGACACAATCTGATGCCCGCTATTTCTGCAGACACAATATCGCAAGCTTTCTCTCTTATCTAACCACATCAATCTTCCGATAAGCTCTTTGTCTGCTCCTCAAGTTTTAACATAAATTTATCATAATCGGACATAAAAAGTCCATCTTGTATAATACGATATTTTTCAAATTCTGTTTCAGCATACAATTTGGCTTGTTCCGCACTTATCTTGCCAGGACCAGTCAGGATTTCCGTACCATTAAATTCAAGAAAGCCATCCAGCCGCTTTGCCCAATCCTCCATGCTCATCGGTATATGGCGTTCTGCCTGAAGTTCGGCATAATCAAGATACAAGGAAACAATTCTTTCCAAAAAGGACAGTTCCTTTTCAGTTAGATAGTTCTTTGCTATAGACACATCACTTTTTACAATTTTTCCATCAGGTGCATTTTCCCACGAATTCAATCCCATATGTTCTTTCTGTGCGTCAGCACGCTCTACAATAAGTTCCGCCGCTGTATGTCTATGGGTAGCGTAATGCATTTTGTTTTGGACCGTTTTGAAAAAGGTTCTTGTGATTTTAGCGTCTTTATCATAATCAAAAGCTGTGGCATATAAGTCAGTTACCTTTTGATAAAATTTTCTTTCAGAAAGCCGGATTTCCCGAATATTTTCTAACTGACGGTCAAAATATTCATCTGTAAACAAAGTTCCTTTTTTTAAACGCTCCACATCCATTGTCCAGCCTTGAATCGTATAGTCTTTCACAATCTGACCTGCCCATTTACGGAACTGCACTGCACGCTCATTATTTACTTTAAACCCAACAGCAATAATGGCTTGAAGATTATAGTGATTTGTTTTATATTTTTTCCCATCAACAGCAGTTATTAAGTATTTCTTAATAACTGCTGCTTCTATTAATTCCCCATCAACAAAAATTCTTTTTAAATGCTGATTGATAGCAGGAACTGATACACCATACAAAACGGCCATCATCTTTTGTGTCAGCCAGATATTTTCATCTTCATACCGCATTTCTACGCTGCTTTCTTCTCCGCCTACCGAAGCAACATAGGTAAGATATTCTGCAGCGCTTGAACGGATTGTTATTTGATTTATTTTCTTTTTGGGCATCTAAAATAATCCTTTCTGCAATATTTGCAAATATTTCCCTCCTACGCGTTTTTTGCCGTATATTTTGCTTCACTATTTTTTTATATAGCTGTCTGAATTAAATTATACATTGCTAATATGGAAAATACAATTATTACATCCAAAACATTTGTTTCTTTTCCTGCGTATAAATTATCTCCTTCCATTAAACTTTTGATTTTATCCTTATCTGGTTTCATCCATTTTTTATTTTACAATTTTTCCCACGTTTCAATTACCCCTATCATTGACAAGATATCGGAAGCGTGATATTGTATATACAATTCAAAATTCAGATACGGAAAAATGCAAGAAAGGCTGCCTATGGAAAAAGATACAAGACCCTGTATTTCCTGGAAACTGGCCGAAGACTTTATGACGGCCGCATTTGTAAAGCTGGGCCTTCCAAAGGAAGATGCAAAGCTCTGCTCCGACGTGCTGCTGGAAAGCGACCGGCGGGGCATCGAAAGCCACGGCTGCAACCGCTTTAAACCCATATATGTGGACCGCATCCGGGCCGGAATCCTGAACCCGGTTACGAAAATTGACATCTTAAAAGAAACGCCCACCACTGCCGTTCTGGACGCTAACGACGGTATGGGCATGGTTGCCGCCAAAAAAGCGATGGATCTCTGCATCTCCAAAGCCCGCCGATACGGCATGGGCATGGCCGCCGTGCGCAATTCCTCCCACTACGGCATTGCCGGGTACTGGACGGCCCTGGCTGCAAAAGAAAATATGATCGGCATCAGCGGCACCAACGCCAGGCCCTCCATCGCCCCCACCTTCGGTGTGGAAAATATGCTGGGAACCAACCCCCTCACGTTCAGCCTGCCCACAGACGAAGCCTTTCCTTTCACCCTGGACTGCGCCACCTCCATTACCCAGAACGGGAAAATCGAGTACTATGCCCGCATTGGGCAAGATTTGCCCCCGGGCATGGTCATCGGACGGGACGGGACCGAACAAACGGACAGCAGACAGATTTTAAAAGATATCCGCAGCCAGAAAGCGGCACTGGCTCCCTTAGGGGGCATCGGCGAGCTGCTGGGCGGCTACAAGGGCTACGGCTACGCCACCGTGGTGGAAATCCTGTCCGCCGCTCTCCAATCCGGCCTTTTCCTGCGGGATCTGGACGGGAAAAACGAGGACGGCACCATCCGCCCCTACCACCTGGGCCACTTCTTTCTGGTAATTGACACGGAAGCTTTCCTGGGGGCAGAGGCTTTTAAAGAGACGGCCGGAACCATTCTGCGGGAGCTCCGCAATTCCCGGAAGGCTCCGGGTCAGGATCGCATCTACACGGCCGGAGAAAAAGAATACGAAGCCTGGCTGTCCCGGAAAGACAAGGGAATCCCCCTTACCGGAGAGGTGCAGAAAGAATTTATCCTTATCCGGGATGAACTGGAGCTGCCGCAGATCCGCTTTCCTTTTGAATAAATCATCCCTGTCTCCAAACCATTTCATATTCTGGTTCCCGGGTGTCTTCGTCCAGGCACCCGGAAGAAATACGGAAGCCTTCTCTTTGATAAAAACGCACTGCCCTTTCATTCTTCTGATAAACATGAAGATTCAATCGTTCCCGGTGCTCCTTTGCATACTCCAGAAGTCTCTTTCCGATTCCGCAGGATCTGGCCCTGCTTTCCACAAAGATTCCCGCAATATAATCTCCGCTAAGCCCCAGAAACCCCAGAATCTCCCCGCTGTCCGCCGCTTCCCACACAAACACTTCCGCCTGGGGCAGAGCCGCCTTCACAAAGTCAAACTGCTCCCTCCAGTACTGCCCGGAAATAAAATCGTGGGCTTCCAAATTAGATTTAAGCCAAAGCTCCATAACCGAAGCCGCATCCTCTTGGCGAAAAGCCCGGATTTCCGGCCGCTTTTTCCTGTCATCCATCACTGCCATACGGCACCTCTCTCAGCGCTTTCCGGCCGCAAACACGGCCGCTTCCTTCACCCAGTCCATAAGTTCTCCGTCTATCTCCTCTTCCCCGGAAATCAGGACATGGTGGGTCCAGCGGTTGGGATAAGGCTCCACAGCCGCATCAATGCGGGGCGATTCCGCCCGGCGTCCCAGTCCGAAGGATACCACCAGATAAATCTTCGGCCGCAGAGCCGCTTTCCGCACCGGAAGGAAGGAGACAAAGGCAAACCCGTGCCGGTTGGAAAAGGAAATCTGGGTTTTCTGTACTTTCATGTGAACATCTTCAATTTCCGAAAAGACCCTTTGCTCAAAAGCCTTATATATGGGAAGCGCATCGGGATGTTTTTCAAAAAAAAGCAATGTATCCTGGTTCATACAAGCCTCCACAATCGAACAGTTATTTTCACACTCTTTTCATAAATTTCTTATGCAAAACCATTTGACAGCCCAGAATAGTTTTGATATAGTATACATAACATAAGAATGTGATATTAGTTATCGCATTCTGGGCTGGCCAAAAGGCCCTGGTCCACCGAACGGCGGGGAATTTCCCCGCCCTTTTATGTATCATTTAGTCAAGGAAATACATATGCCAAAAAAAATTTTAAGCATCTTTATTGATGAATCCGGCGACTTCGGAGTATATAATTTCCGCTCTCCCCTATATCTCGTCACCATGGTCTTTCACGACCAACAGAACTCCATCACAAAAAGCATCCAAGGTCTTGAAACCCATCTGCAAAGTCTAGGCTATCCGCAACATGCCATTCACACAGGCCCGTTAATCCGCCGAGAATCCATTTACCTGCATGACATATGGAAAACCGAAAACGTCTTTTTCATGCACTTTTTCACTTTTCCAGAAAATTAGATTTCCGTTACCTCTGTGTAAGAGTAAGAAAAAATGAATGTCCAGACGCCGCTTCCATGACTGCAAAGCTTTCCAAAAGCCTGTCTCATACTCTACAGGCGAACTACAGTTACTTTATGCAGTTTGAACATATCGTGATTTACTATGATAACGGACAAATAGAGCTCACAAAAATATTAACTTCCGTTTTCCAAAAATATTTTTCACATATAGAATTCCGTAAAGTAAAACCTGCCGACTACAAGCTTTTTCAAGTAGCAGATTTAATCTGCTCGTTAGAATTACTAGCTTGCAAGGTCGAATCCAATTCTTTTTCCAATTCTGAAAAGGAATTTTTTAGCTCCGCCCGGAATTTCTGTAAAAACTATCTTAAGCCTATGCGGAAGAAGCATCTATAACCTGCACTCCAAATACACCAATTCTTCCTCAATCACCCCTTCATGCAGCACTTGGGCATAGCCCGCAATCCGGAATCCGTTCTTCTGATAAAGGCCTTTGGCAGGCTCATTTCCCGAAAAGGTGTCAATCCGCATAACCGTGCAGCCCATGTCCAGGGCAAACTTCTTGGCATAAGCCGCCATCTGTTTCCCGTACCCGCGTCCTGCTTTTGACGGAGGAATGCACAGGGTATGGAGCACCAGCACTTCCTCCGGCTCCGCCTCATACTCCCAGGGAATGGAAGCATATTCCGCCGCCTGGTTCTGGTTCAAAACCATACTGGCGCAGATTTCTCCTTCCTCCTCCAGCACAAACATGGTTCCTTGGGAAACAGCCTCCGCCGCTGTGGTTTCCGTAGGATACACCCCGAGACGCCAGTTGGAGCTGCTCCCATGCTCTTCCTCGTGGCGCAAAAGTTCCGTATAGGTATTGCCGATTGCGGCAACGTCCTGTTCCAAAGCTCTGCGAATCATAATCCTTCTCCTTTCCGTCAGTTCTTTTGCCCTATGACCGGTAATCAGCGTTAATTTTCACATAATCGTAAGTCAAATCACAGCCCCAGGCAGTTGCCGAGGCCTCTCCCATCTTCACATCCGCAATAGCCGTCACTTCCGGTTCCGAGAGAATCTTTGTCGCTTCCTCCTCGCTGTAATCTACGGCTACCCCGTTCTCAATGATCTGCAGCTTTCCGGCCGCGCTCTCAAAGAACAGATCCACCTGCTCCGGGTCAAACTGTACGCCGGAATAGCCCATGGCACAGAGAATCCGTCCCCAGTTGGCATCATGGCCGTAGACAGCCGCTTTCACCAGACTGGAGGTCACTACGGATTTGCTCAATACTACCGCGTCCTCCTTGGACCTGGCCCCCACTACTTTCACTTCGAAGAGAGCTGTAGCTCCCTCGCCGTCTCCTGCCATCTTTTTCGCCAGATAGGTGGTTACTGCGTTCAAAGCTGCCGCAAATTTCCGGTAATCTTCGTTTTCCCCGGAAATTTCTGCATTCCCCGCCGCACCGTTGGCCAGTACCAGGAGCGTATCATTGGTGGAAGTATCGCCGTCCACGGAGATCATATTGAAGGTATCCTTCACATCAGCGCTCACGGCCCTTTGCAGCATCTCTTTGGAAATGCAGGCGTCCGTAGTCACAAATGCCAGCATGGTACACATATTGGGGTGAATCATACCCGAACCTTTACACATTCCCCCGACAGTTACGGTTTTCCCGCCGATGACTGTCTTTACAGCAATCTCCTTGTGGACCGTATCCGTCGTCATAATTGCCTTTGCCGCAGCCGTTCCGTGAGCCGGCGAGCTTCCTTTCCCATCCTTCATAAGCGCTACGCCTTTCTTCAGGCGCTCTATGGGAAGCTGCATTCCAATCACTCCGGTGGAGGCCACCAGCACGGCATTCTCCGGGATCCCGAAAATCCCGGCTGCTTCCCGGGCTGTCTCCTGACAGCAGCGGTATCCCTCCGCTCCCGTACAGGCATTGGCAATGCCGGAATTCACAATCACCGCCTGGACAAAAGGAGATTCCGCCACCACCTTCTGATCCCACTTCACCGGCGCCGCCTTGACCACATTGGAGGTAAAGGTCCCTGCCGCTACGCAGGGCTTTTCGCTGTAAATGAGAGCCATATCCGTACGCCCCTGATATTTGATTCCCGCAGCCGCAGCCGCAGCCTCGAACCCGGAGGCCGCTGTCACGCCCCCAATAGCTTCCTTGATTTCTTCCGCATATATCCCTTCCATTTCTCTATTGCTCCTTCCTGTACAGTTCCGGCTGGGCCGTAATGTCAAAATTGATTTTTTTATAAAACAAGTTTTCAATCTCCCCAAAGTCCAGTCCGCCGATTCCCAGAATCCACATAATTTTTGTATAAACTGCCTCCAGGGTCATATCATAGGCTTCCAGAAACCGAAATCTCTCCCGAATCCGTTTGCCTACCTCATACACGTCTACGTCGCTTCCCTCATAAGTTACCTGGGTGGTCATAATCAGTATTTTTTCCTCGGGACGGAACTGCTGAAGCTGGCGGAAAAATTCTTCCGCAATGCTGTCCGGTATGCCGCCCACTCCGAAGCTCTCCACAATGATGCAGTCAAATTCCCGGAAAATCGGTTCCAGAATCTCCGGCCGCATGCCCGGAACCAGCTTCAGCAGAAAAACTCTGGGATTCACCTGCCGGAAAAAGACCGGTTTCTCCCCGGACGCCTCCTCCAGATAACGGATTACCCTGCCGTTCTGCACTACTCCCAGCACCGGGAAATTAATGCTGGTAAACGCATCAAAGCTGAAGCTCTTTACTTTCTTTGCCCGGGTTCCTGCAATCATCTGCCCGTTAAACACGATCTGTACCCCTTTGCAGCGTTCATCCATGGCCGCCGCAATGCTGTCCCGGAGATTGCGCTTGGCATCCGTGATCTCCTGGGTGATAGGTTTCTGGGAGCCGGTCAGGACAATCGGCTTTTGGGAATTTTGGACTAGATAAGAAAGGGCACTGGCCGTGTAAGCCATGGTGTCCGTTCCGTGGCAGATCACAAAACCGTCATACGCCTGGTAATGGGTTTCTATCGCTTTCGAAAGCTTCAGCCAGTGTTTCCAGGTCAGATTGGTACTGTCCAGACTGCAAACCTCCAGCGTATCCAGCCTGCAGATTTCCTGCAGATCTTCCAGTCCTTTCAGCAGCTCTTCCCCGTGAAGCTCCGGCACAAGCCCCCGTTTTGTAGCCCTGGAGGCAATGGTTCCTCCCGTAGTCAGCATCAGTATTTTTTTCTTCTCTGTCATCCCTGTTCCTCTAGCGGTTAAACTCCGTAATGTTTTTCTCATTTAATACAAAATCATAATAATTCAAATCCAAACGTTTTGTCCAGCCGATCCGGTTCCAAAAAGCATTTCCCACATCATTTTTTGTAAAAGCAATCAGGGAAACCTTGCTGATCTGTTCCTCTTTCAGGGCATTCATGGCATAAACCACCATGGCTTTTCCGATCCCCCGCATCCGGTAATCCCGGCGGACGCACACATGGTAGAGGCAGCCCCGGCGCCCGTCATGGCCGCAGAGAATGCTTCCCACAATCTGCCCGTCCTCCAGCGCCACTACGCTGGTATCCGGGTTCCGCTTAAGAAACCGCTCCACCCCTTCCCTGGAGTCGTCAATGCTGCGGATAGCAAAGCCCCGGATGGTCATCCAGAGCTTGTATACGCCGTCATAGTCATCTATGGTCATGGTTCGAATTGTCATAGGTTATCCCCCGCTGAGTGATGAAAGTAATACCGTGGTCGCTAGGCTCGCAAATACCTCGCTAAGTGTCCAGGTGTAGATTCGCACTAAGCTCGCAAATACCTCGCTAAGTGCTTTCGGTAACACCATGGTCACTAGGCTCGTAAATACCTCGCCAAGTGTCCAGGTGTAGATTCGCACTAAGCTCGCAAATACCTCGCTAAGTGCTCATACTATGGAAACATGGGGACCAGCTCCAGGCCCTCGCTCTCTTTTAGGCCGAACATCAGGTTCATGTTCTGGACCGCCTGGCCGGCGGCTCCTTTGACCAGGTTATCCATGGCCCCCATCATAATCACGCGCCCTGTCCTTGCATCGATTTTAAAATTCACGTCTACATAGTTGCTGCCCTCTACCCACTTGGTCTGCGGGCACACATCCGGATCCAGCACCCGGACAAAACGCTCGGAGGCGTAATATTTGTCATAGGCCGCCCGCACTTCCTCATAGGAAACCTCCCTTTTCAGAGACGCGTAGGCAGTGATTAAAATGCCCCGGTTCATGGGAACCAGATGGGGTGTAAAATTGATCCGCAGGGATTCCCCGGCCGCATATCCAAGCTGCTCCTCAATCTCCGGTGTATGGCGGTGAACCGCTACCCCGTAAGCTTTGATATTTTCATTGACTTCGCAATACAGGTTGTCCACCTTAGCCCCCCGGCCCGCCCCGGAAGTACCCGATTTGGCATCCACTATAATGGTATTCGGCTCGATCAGTCCCTCTTTCAAAAGGGGATACACAGAAAGTGTGGTGCAGGTGGGATAACAGCCCGGATTCGCCACCAGCCGGGCTCCCTTCACCCGTTCCCGGTTTATCTCGCACAGCCCGTAGACGGCCTCGGAGATAAACTGGGGCGACGGATGCTGAATCCCGTACCAGTGCTCATAAATATCTACGTCCTGAATCCGGAAATCTGCGCTCAAATCTATGATTTTCGTCCGGGAAAGGATTTCTTCATTTACCAAAGATGCGCAGAGTCCCTGGGGGGTAGCGGTAAAAATTACATCCACCTCTTTGGACAGAGCCTCCATATTGTCATCCAGGCAGCGCTCCTCCACAATGCGGAACATATTCTGATATACGTCCGCATATTTCTTATCTATGTAACTTCTGGATCCGTACCACTTGATCTCGGCCTCCTTATGCGCAGTCAGAAGGCGCACCAATTCGCCGCCTGCATATCCGGTGGCTCCGATAATTCCTGCTTTAATCATGTTGATTCTCCTATTTTTAGTTCCGCAGAAGCCCTTTCAATGCCCCCTCAACAGAAGCATTTCCGGCTGTATGCAGACAATTCGCCAAAGTCAGGAAAACCTGTCTCCGGCGAATTATTATTCGTATTTAACGCATATATTATCATTTTTTGCAGTTTTATGCAAGTACTTTTTATATTTATTCACTCTCTGCAATTAATCTGTCCCCATGTACTTATTATAGACCAACCGGCCGGAAAAAGAAAGGCACTTCCTTCATGATTCCCGCCCTTTCCACTCCAAAATCTCCTCCAGCCGCTCCTTCACTTCCCGCTCCCGGCCTTCCTCTGTGGGCCTGTAATAGCGCTTCCCCGCCAGAGCGTCCGGCAGGCACTGCATCCGGCTTAGCTTCTCCTGGGTGTCATGAGCGTAAATGTAGCCCTCCCCGTAGTGGAGATCTTTCATAAGGCCGGTAGGCGCATTGCAGATCTGAAGAGGAACCGGCTCTGCCGGCAGCTCCCGCACGTCCCTCTTACAAGCCTCGCAGGCCACATAGAGGGCATTGGATTTGGGCGCCATAGAGAGATAGACCACCGCGTGGGTCAGGTGAATGTCGCACTCCGGCATCCCCAGGAAATGACAGGCCTGGTAGGCAGCCACGGCCACCGGAAGCGCCTGGGAGTCCGCCATCCCCACATCCTCGCTGGCAAAGCGAATGAGCCTCCTGGCAATATAGAGAGGCTCCTCCCCGCCGTCCAGCATCCGGCACATCCAGTAGACAGCCGCATCCGGGTCGCTGTTTCGCATGGACTTATGAAGGGCAGAGATGAGGTTGTAATGCTCTTCCCCGTTTTTGTCGTAGAGAAGGGAGCGCCGGTTCATGCACTGGGCCAGCACCTCCCCGTCCACATGGATCACGGCGTCCTCTTCCAGCCGTCCGTTCAGCACTGCCATCTCCAGGGTATTGAGGGCTGTCCGGGCGTCCCCGTTGGAAAAACGGGCGATGGCAGAAAGCTGCGCCTCTCCTATAGAAATGTCCTGGTTCCCGAAGCCCTTGGGGCTTTTCAGCGCATGGTGCAGAAGCTCCGTCAAGTCCGCCTCCTCTAAGGCTTTTAGAATAAAGACCTTGCAACGGGACAAGAGCGCGGAATTGATCTCAAAGGAGGGATTCTCCGTGGTGGCCCCCACCAGGATGATGCTGCCCTTTTCCACAAAGGGCAGGAAGGCGTCCTGCTGGGCCTTATTAAAACGGTGAATCTCATCGGTAAACAAAAGGGTGCGGATTCCCATCCGGCGGTTCTGCTCCGCCTGGCCCATAACTTCCTTCACTTCTTTGATTCCGCTGGTAACTGCGCTGAACTCCACAAATTCCGCCTTCGTCTGCCGGGCGATAATCCGGGCCAGGGTAGTCTTCCCCACACCGGGAGGTCCCCAGAAAATCATGGAAGATACCTGATCCCGTTCAATGAGCCTGCGCAGGATCTTTCCTTCTCCTATGAGATGCTTCTGCCCCACATATTCATCAAGACTCTCCGGCCGGAGGCGGCTGGCCAAAGGGGCAGTCTGCTCACGGTCGTCAAAGAGGGTCAGCTGTTCCATCATTTTCTCCTCTCCTCCAAACATACGTTTTCTTTATCATACTATATTCCTGCGGGTCCTACAAGACATTTTTCGCCTTTGCCTGCAAAAATAAAGAATTTTCCATGCTGGGGGGCTGAATGATATAATCAAATACGCAAAAGTGGCTGCCGGAATAGGAAAAATAAGATGGTTTTGCAAGTAAACGAAAACAAGAGATAGACCGCCAGCACCACACTATTCCGAACCAAAAAAATCAAAGACCAAAAGACAAGCATTATGGAAATGTGCATAACAGGCTATGGAATCCCCCTCATTCATACTTATTTTTACAATTTTGTTCTATACTTATTCTTGACAAAGCGACACGAATGACGCATAATAGAAAACGACATAAGTGTCGCAAAGGGAAAGAGGTGCTAATGTGAGCTTGAAAGGAGATAAGACAAAACAGGACATTCGAGAAAAGGCATATCAACTGTTTGCGGAAAAGGGAT
>CAJUNN010000044.1:0-13349 GCA_910587955.1 uncultured Lachnospiraceae bacterium
CGATAAAATCAAAAAAATGTATAGACATTTTAAACTCATTTTGTGTTATGTTTGTGGTTTTAGAAAAGCATAAACATACAGAATATATGTAATTAATATACATTTGTGAAAATGAAAATATGTGAAATATGCGTCCAATAAATTTCATATAACAAAATATAATTTTAAAAATATTACAGGTTTACAAAGAAAAAAGAACGGCTCAAAGGACCGGCTGGTCCGCTTGACGGAAGCCTTTGGAACCAGTTATAATGTTTAAATATAAGCGGAAAAGACCATCACAGAGGAAACATGGTGTGTTGGAAAGGAGACATATGGCGGAACAAAAATCCACGGTACAGTCCATTGAGCGTGCGGTTGATATTCTGGAATTTCTCTACCGGAAGCGGGAGGAGGCCAGCATTCGTGAAATCAGCGGGGAAACGGGACTTTCCGGCGGCACCGTACATAGGATTCTGGGGACGCTCCGGCAGCGGGGATTTGTTTATCAGAATGAAAGCAATTCCAAATACTGGCTTGGGTTAAAGTTTTACAGCTACGGAGATGTGGTAAAGGAGAACCTGCCTATTGTAAGCATGGTGGAGCCCATAGCGGATGAGATTGCCAAGAAATACAAAGAAACGGTTTATATGACGGTGCCGTCTTTTGAATCCCCGGTGCTGGCACAGCAGGCCCATATCTTAAAGGTCAGCCATAGTTCTTTTATTCTCCGTTCCTCTCCCGGCGTGGGGGCCGTTAGTCCCTGCCACGGCTCGGCTACGGGAAAATGCCTGATGTCTTATTATCCCAAGGCGCTGCTTGAGGAATACAGCCGGTTTCCCCTGCCTTCCCTTACTTCCAGATCCGTTACGGACTGGGAGAATATGCGGGAAGAGCTGAAGAAAATCCGGCAGAAAGGATATGCGGTGGAGTCGGAGGAAGAGGAGGTGGGCCTGACCTGCGTGGCTGTCCCCATTGTGGATAAAAATGAGCAGATTGTGGCGGCAGTCAGCCTTTCAGGGCCTACGGCGCGTATCTTTTCATTTCCCATCAACGAAATACTTGCGGATCTGCGTCAGATGAGCCGGGAAGTGACGGAGAATTTCTGAGAAAGAATCTGGGAGCTGTTGTGCAGAAGAAGCACAGCAGCTTTTTTTGTCTGTAAAATCACCCGTCGTCTCTCTTGATAGTTCGGAAAACAGTTCTTTTTCATCGGATAATCGTATTATTTTCTGTTAATTTTGTAAAAAAACTCAAATTCTATTGACAATATAAGAGCGCTTGTCTATAATAAAATCAGTATTTCATAATACGAAATAATATTTCGATATATGAAAAATGAATAATTATTCCAGAAAATGAAATTTATGTATTTTTCCTGGTCAGAAGTTGGGAGGGATGGAAAGGTTGGCAAGTTTATTGGAGGCGGAGGAGATCTGTAAGTCTTTTTCCGGGAATGCCGTTTTAAAGAATATTTCCCTTGTGCTGGACAGCGGGGAATGCCTGGCGCTGGTGGGAGAGAACGGGGCGGGGAAGAGTACGCTGATGAAAATCTTTTCCGGTATTTACAAGATGGACAGCGGAAGGCTGAAAATCCAGGGGGAGCCTGTAGAAGTGACTTCTCCGGGAATGGCAAAAGCCTGCGGGGTCAGCATTATCCATCAGGAGTTAAGCCTGATTCCAAATCTGACGGTGGCACAGAATATTTTTCTGGGAAATGAGATCCGTGGTGTTTTTGGCATTGACGATAAGGCCATGGAAGAGAAGGCCGGAGAGCTTTTGCGGGAGCTTGGAATTGCCATTGAGCCGGGGACTTCCGTGGTGCAGCTGACGGTAGCCCAGCAGCAGCTGGTGGAAATTGCCAAAGTGCTTGCCGGGAATGCAAGGATTATTATTATGGACGAGCCCACGGCAGCCCTTTCTTTTGAGGAGACGGAGAAGCTCTTTGCCATTGTGGAGAATTTGAAAAAGAACGGAAAAGGTATTATTTACATATCCCACCGCCTGGAGGAGATTTACCGGATTGCGGAGCGCATCTGCGTGCTGCGGGACGGAAGGATCATTGACATTTTTACGCCGGAGGTACCGGTGGGCCGGGTGGTGGAGGCCATGGTGGGACAATCCATCCAGAACTATTATCCCAAACAGAAGACAGAACCCGGGGAAGTGGTTCTGGAAGTGAAAGGTCTCGGGGACGGAAAACATTACCGTGATATTTCTTTTACGGTGCGGGAGGGGGAAGTGTTCGGCATTGCGGGCCTGGTAGGTGCAGGCCAGATCCCGCTGGCCAGGGGCATTTACGGAACAGCCCGGGTGAAGACCGGAGAGATTTTTGTAAAGGGCAGGAAGATGACCCGGCATTCCCCCAAAGAATCCATTTCCGGAGGCATGGCCCTGGTTACGGAGAACCGGAAAGAAGAGGGACTGATCCTTTCCATGTCTGTAAAAGAAAATATCGGGCTCTCCCCCTGGGCGCCCATGAAATATGCGGGAGGCGTCATTGATGAACGGGCAGAGCGGGAAACGGCAGAAAAGAGCGTGGAAGAGTACGGGATCAAAACGGACTCCATTTCCAAGGAAGTAATGCTTCTCTCAGGCGGAAACCAGCAGAAAGTGGTCTTGGCAATGATTCTTGTGACGGATCCGGATGTGGTGATTATGTGCGAGCCCACCAGAGGGGTAGATGTGAACGGAAAAGTAGAGATTTACCAGATCATCAACCAGCTGCTTGCCCGGAAAAAAGCGGTTCTGCTCATATCGTCGGAGATCCCGGAGGTTCTGGGTATGAGCGACCGGATTGCCATTCTGAATAAGGGACGGATTGTGCGGGAAACGGAGGAGAAGCTCACAGAGGAAGAAGTAATGTATTTTGCGACGGGGGGACATGAACGTGGATAAGAGAAAATTTTGGCTGGTGGCGCGCAAGTATGCCACATTGGCGATTCTGATTGTATTTGTCATTGCCATGTCATTGCTGACAGAACGTTTTTTAACCTTTAAAAATCTGACCAACGTAGGAAGGCAGCTCTCTTTTAATGCCATTATCAGCGTGGCCATGACCATGGTGATTATCTCCGGGGGGATCGACCTGTCGGTGGGCGGAACGGTTGCCCTGGCAGGGTGCGTGTGCGCGAGAATCATAGCGGACAGCGGGCAGATTCTTCCGGCTGTATTGGCGGCGCTGGCAATCGGAACTGCAGTGGGCCTTTTTAACGGAATCTTGATTGCCTGTACGAATATCGCCCCCTTTATCATCACCCTGTCTTCTCTGTCCGTGGCGAAGGGTATGACGCTGGTGTTTACGAATGCCAGCCCGATTCCGCTTTCCAACGAAGGGTTTAAGGCTCTGGGACAGTCCAGTTTTTATTCTGTTCCCACACCGATTTTCATTATGCTGGCCGTCTTTCTGGCTGCCGGATATGTGATGAAAAAGACCAAGTTCGGCCGCTATATTTATGCCATCGGCGGCAATGAGCGTTCGGCTGTCCTGGCGGGAATTTCCGTAAAGCGTGTGAAGCTGGCGGTCTATGTGATCTCAGGAGTGCTGGCTGCCTTTACGGGTATACTCTACACCTCCCGCCTTTCCTCCGGGGTCCCGGGCCTGGGAGACGGATTTGAGATGGATGCCATTACTGCGGCCGTCATAGGAGGGGCCAGCCTGGCAGGGGGACAGGGAGGAATCTGGGGCACCATGATAGGAGCCATGATCATCGGAATTTTGAATAACGCCTTGAATCTATTAAACGTAAATACCAATTACCAGGATATCGCCACAGGTGTGGTAGTGCTGATTGCGGTTTTGTTTGACTGGTTTATCCAGACCAGGGTTCGCAGCGACTCATAAGAAAATAAACGGGATTCCCGTTTATGATAGAAACATTACATTTATCAGAGAAAGGAGAAGAAGATGAAAAAGTTATTGGCAGTATTGACGGCAGCGGCTTTGCTGGGGAGCGCATTGGCGGGGTGTTCCAAGGCACCTGCAAAAGAGCCGGAACCGGCGGAAAATTCCGGCACTTCGGAGGAAACGCAGGGGGAGGACTCACAGGAAGAGGAAAAAGAACCTGCAGGCAGCGGTTATAAGGTAGCATTTACGGTTCCTACCATGAACAATCCGTTTTTCGTAGATCAGATTGCCGGCGCGCAGAAAGCGGCCGACGAGAGAGGCATCCAGCTTCTCACCGCCGGAGCAGACAACGCTGTAAACCAGCAGATTGAGCAGATCGAGGACTACATTACCCAGAATGTGGACGGTATGATTGTCCACGCCGTGGATACCACAGGTATCGTTACGGGAATTGAGGCGCTGAACGAGGCTGGAATTCCGGTAGTGACAACAGCCGAAAAGCCCACAGGGGGAGTGGTGACCTGCGCTGTAACCTGGGACAATTACCAGGACGGCTACAGTGCCGGAAAATACATTGCCGAAGCCCTTGGGGGAGAAGGAAAGGTGTGCGAGCTTTCGGGCGTTGCGGGACAGCAGAGCAGCCGTGAGAAGTCCCAGGGATTCCAGGACGCCATTGCGGAGTATCCCAAGATGGAGCTTCTGGCCTCCCAGCCGGCGGAATTTGACCGGGCCAAGGCCATGAGTGCCATGGAGAATTTCCTCCAGTCCTTTGATGTGATTGACGCCGTGTATGCTTCCAACGATGAGATGGCTCTGGGCGCAATCCAGGCGATCAAAGCCGAGGGGAGAATGGAAGAAATCTTCGTAATGGGAAATGACGGAACGGCAGACGCCATTCAGGCGATTGAAGCGGGGGAAATGGCGGTTTCCAACGCAACGCCGCCCTTCCTTCAGGGCTACTGCGCCGTGGATATGATGTACCGTGCCCTTAAGGGGGAGGAGATCCCGGATACCATCATTGAGCAGAGTACCATTATCACCAAAGAGAACCTGGATGAGGCAGATCACATTCTCTTCGGGGTGGATGAGGAAGACTGGTATTGGGTAAAGCAGTTTTAAGACTCGGGAAAGGAAGCGGAAAAAATGAGGGTGACAGATCACACTTATGTTTTGAGCGGAACAAATTACAGTGCGGGAGAATACGGGCCCCTTGGCAATGTATACGGCATTCAGACAAATGAGGGCTTGATTTTGATTGACTGCGGGCTTCCGGACAGCGGGCTGGAAATCATTCAGGAAACCCTGGACTATTATGGGATTACGGATCCGGTTACGCATGTGCTGGTTACACACGCCCACGTGGATCACTGCGGAAATGCCAAGTATTATCAGGACCGGGGCGCCAAAATCATTGTGGGCGCGGGGGATGTGGATTACCTGTGCAAGGCCGGAGGGTTTAATATGTTCCGGGATACCCGGGTGGAGGAGACCACCTACCATCTCTTCCCGGCATTTACGCCGGATATAGCCATCGATCACGATCAGGAGATGGAGATTCACGGACTGGCTTTTCAATTTATACTGATTCCCGGACATTCCATGGGGAGTATGGCCATTCAGGTAACATTTGAGGGAAAAACTATGCTGTTCGTGGGGGATGTCATCCGTCCGGCAGGTATCTTCTGCGAAGATATCATTCCCGAGTGGCGGGGGGATCCCAAGTTTGACCGGCAGATGTTTGTGGAAAGCATGGTAAAGCTGGCGCAGCTGGATACGGATATGGTGCTTCCGGGGCACGGAACTTTGGTGGTGCGTGACGGAACGAAAGTGCTGCGGATTGCGGCTAAGAAAGCATACACTACCATGCGCTGAAAAAGCAGTAAAACGAAGATAATAGAACAAAGGTGATAAAACAAAGCCCGCAGGGGTGATGTTTTATCACCTTTTTCCGTGTCTTCGGCCGTGGAAAGCTGCTTTAACGGGCCGAAAATTTGACAGAGGGATCCCGGATGGCGCTGGGCGTGATTCCAAGCCTTGCGTGAAAGATTTTTCCGAAGTGGCACAAATGCCGGACATGTACCCGAAGGAGAAGGCGGCAGGGGAAAAGGTGATTTCCGTAAAGAATCTTTCCACGGCGAGCCTGAAAGATCTCAGCTTTTCCGCAAGGGCGGGAGATCAGCAGCAAGTGGATAGAAGCCCTGGCAACCAAGACCCCTTCCCTTGATACTCCCGCAGAAGCCCTTTCCGGGGGAAACCAGCAGAAGGTGGTGCTGGCTAAGTGGCTGGAGTTAAGCCCGGATGTCTTGATTCTGAATGAGCCCACCCGCGGAATTGACGTGGGGGCCAAAGCGGAGATTTACCGGATTCTGAACGGTCTGTGCAGGGAAGGAAAATGTATTATTATGATCACGTCGGAGATGCCGGAGCTTCTGGCTATGTCGGATCGAATCCTGATTCTGTCTGAGGGGAAAGTGACCGGTATGCTTACGGCGGAGGAAGCCACCCAGGAAATGATTGTGCAATGTGCCATAGGAGGTTGACAGGATGAACAAAAAGATGCTTTACAGATGCGGACTGGAAAAACTTGGGGACGCTTCTTCGCTGCTGACAGTGGCCGGCGCGCTGTTGATTTTGATTGTGTTTTTTGCCATTGGCACACCTTATTTCCTGTCGGGAAAGAATTTTCTGAATATTGGTTTGTATGCGGCCATTGTGGGCTGCATCTCCTGTTCCGTGACTTTTATCAATATTTCCGGCATGATTGATCTGTCCGTAGGATCCCAGATTGCTGTGGTGGGAATGGTGGCGGCCATTGTTTCCCGCATGGGGACTCCCTGGTATCTGGTATGTCTGGCGGCTCTGGCAGCAGGTGTTTTGTGCGGGTTTATCAATGGGTTTTTTATTACGGTCTTTAAGCTGAATGCGTTTATTACAACCATCGCTACCATGCAGACCCTCCGGGGATTTGCTTTTCTTCTGTCGGACGGGCAGAGCCTGCCTATTTCGGACGGGGCTTTTAAATTTATCGGCAGGGGGTATCTTTTGGGAATTCCCGTATCCCTTTTGATTATGGTTGCCTCCTACCTGATCTTTCATGTGATTTCCAAATATACGGTGTTTGGGCGCAATGTGTATCTGATCGGCGGAAACGCGCAAGCCAGTTATCTGGCGGGGATCAAGGTGAACCGCATGCGTATGAACCTGTATCTTCTGAACGGTTTCATGGCGGGCGTGGCAGGCATTCTTCTGGCGGCCCAGACGGGATCCGGGATGCCCAACGCGGCGGCAACCTACAATATGACGGCCCTTTCCGCCGTGATTCTGGGCGGTGTGGCCCTGACCGGAGGAAAAGGGACCATTTTCGGAACCTTTCTGGGCTGCATGGTTCTCTCGGTTCTGCAGAACGGCATGACCATGATGAGCGTGGGAACCTACTGGCAGGACATTATTATCGGTTTTGTCCTGATTTTTTCCGTTTCCGTGGACGCGGTTAAAGGCGGTTCCCTAAAGCGGAAACTGTAAAATTCATGATAAAAACGCAGGTTCGTATTGCTTTCTCCAAAAACAGACACTATAATAGTAGGGTGATGTACGCAAGGAGGAGCAGAATGGAAGAAAACAACCACTCAAACCGCCCCGGAAACGGAAACGGCGGCGGGGGAGACAATAAAAATCCAAAGAACCGGCAGAGCATTCTCACACTATTGATTATGACGCTGGTGGGCCTGATGGTTTGGCAGATGGTTACCGGAAATATGGGTTCCGGCAAATCTCCCATCACTTACGACGAATTTATGAAGATGCTGGAGGAGGGAGACGTTGAAAGCGTTAAGATTTCCTCCAAGCAGATTACCATTGTATCCAAGACAAAGACTCCCATGGGAGGAAATGCGGCGTATTATACCGGGATTGTCCCGGATTACCAGCTGGAGCAGAAGCTTTCCGACGCCGGTGTAAGTTATGAGGCGGAGATGGAGGATATGCGGGCGCTGATCCTCTCCGTATTTATCAATGTGGTCCTTCCGGTACTGCTTTTGTGGACTGTTTTCGGCCTGATTATGCGGAAAATGGGCGGCGGCGGTATGATGGGCATGGGTGTGGGCAAGAGCAAGGCCAAGGTTTACATCGAGAAAGAGACCGGTGTAACCTTTAAGGATGTGGCGGGCCAGGAGGAGGCCAAGGAATCTCTGCAGGAAGTGGTGGATTTCCTGCACAATCCCGGGAAATATACCCAGATAGGCGCCAAGCTTCCCAAGGGCGCACTGCTGGTGGGACCTCCGGGAACCGGAAAAACCCTGCTTGCCAAGGCGGTGGCCGGGGAGGCTCATGTGCCGTTCTTCTCCCTGTCCGGTTCGGATTTTGTGGAAATGTTTGTGGGTGTGGGCGCTTCCCGTGTGCGGGACCTGTTTGAGGAAGCCAAGAAGCACTCGCCCTGTATTATTTTTATTGACGAGATTGATGCCATCGGCAAGAGCCGGGATTCCCGTTACGGCGGCGGAAACGACGAGCGGGAGCAGACTTTGAACCAGCTTCTGGCAGAGATGGACGGTTTCGACAGCAGCAAAGCCTGTCTGGTATTGGCGGCCACCAACCGTCCGGAGGTACTGGATCAGGCCCTTCTGCGTCCGGGGCGTTTCGACCGGCGGGTGATTGTGGACCGGCCGGATCTGAAAGGCCGTGTGGACGTGCTGAAGGTTCACGCCAAGAATGTCAATATGGACGAGACGGTGGATCTGGAAGCCATCGCCCTGGCGACCAGCGGGGCCGTGGGCTCCGATCTGGCCAATATGATCAACGAGGCAGCTATTCTGGCGGTAAAGAACGGGCGGAAGGCAGTATCCCAGAAGGATCTTTTTGAGTCTGTGGAAGTGGTCCTGGTGGGAAAAGAGAAGAAGGACCGGATCATGAGCAAAGAGGAGCGGCGCATTGTGTCCTACCATGAGGTGGGCCATGCTCTGGTGAGCGCTCTTCAAAAAGACGCAGAGCCGGTGCAGAAGATTACCATTGTCCCCCGGACCATGGGCGCCCTGGGTTACGTGATGCAGGTGCCGGAGGAGGAAAAATTCCTGAATACCCGCAAAGAGATTGATGCCATGCTGGTGGGGTATCTGGCAGGCCGGGCGGCGGAGGAGCTGGTCTTTGACACTGTCACCACCGGGGCTGCCAACGATATTGAGAAGGCCACCCGCCTGGCAAGGGCTATGGTGACCCAGTACGGCATGTCGGACAAATTCGGCCTTATGGGTCTGGAGACCAAGGAGAGCGAATACCTGTCCGGGCGGACCATTATGAACTGCGGAGACGCCACAGCCGCAGAGGTGGATCAGGAGGTTATGCGGATCTTAAAGGATTCCTATGAAGAGGCCAAACGTCTCTTAGGGGAAAACCGGGACGTGATGGACAAGATTGCGGAGTTCCTGATTCAGAAGGAGACCATTACCGGAAAAGAGTTTATGAAGATATTCCGGGAAGTAAAGGGAATCCCGGAACCGGAGGAAGGTGAAGAGAAGAAGGAACGGGCTGCGGAGAAGAAAGAAGAGACAGAAACAGAAAAGAGGGAGCCGGAAGAGTCTTAGATGATTGCCGGATCTGAAAAGTGGGGAATTTTCCCCACTTTTTCTTGATGTAAAAAAGCGATTATACTACAATGAGATTGATAGAAGGAGGAGTAAGCCGTGAATTACTATCTGGGAATTGATTTGGGAACTTCCAGCACCAAAACATTGCTGATGGATGAGGCGGGAACTGCCGTGGGAATTTCCCAGTGCGCATATGATATAATCAAGCGGAGGCCGGAGGAAGCGGAGCAGGATATGGAGCTTTTGTGGGAGGCCGTGAAGAGCACGCTTGCGGATTTGAAGAACAGGTTTTCAAAGGAAATGGAAGCCGTCCGGTGCATCAGCTATTCCGGGCAGATGCACGGGCTGGTGATGGTGGACAAGGCAGGTAAGCCCATCCGCAGGGGGATTATCTGGGCAGATCAGCGCTCTAAGAATGCCATCCGGGAGATTTACCAAAGAGTGGGAGAAGACACCTGCCGCAGTCTGGTGCTGAATTCTCTCAGTACAGGTTTTCTCATTTCCTCCCTGATGTGGGTACGGGAGCAGGAGCCGGAAAATTACGGGAAAATATACCGGGTGATGCTGCCCAAAGACTATATCCGTTACCGTATGTGCGGGGAGTACGGGACAGATATGTCGGACGCGTCCGGAAGCGGTGCTTTTGATACGGCAAACCGCAGATGGGCCTGGGAACTGATAGACGGGCTGGAGATAGACCGGAGCATCTTTCCTGCCTGCGGCGAGTCCTGTGAGATTGCGGGCAGGGTAACGGAGGCGTGCGCTCGGGAGACAGGGCTGCGCTCAGGCATTCCTGTGGCTTATGGCGGCGGGGACACGCTGATGCAGGGGGTAGGAAACGGCATCATCGGGCCCGGGGTGCTCTCCGCCAATATCGGTACGGCCTGCCAGCTGTCCGGCAGCGTAGAGAGCCCCCTTTCTGACCCGCAGTTTCGGACCAATACCTTCTGCCATGTGTGGCCGGGGGCCTGGCTTCTTATGGGAGCACACCTGAGCGGGGGAGTTGCCCTGAAGTGGCTGATGAATCAGGTACTGGAGATGGATTCCTATGAAGCTATGACAGCTTTGGCAGAACGTGTTCCGGCGGGAAGTGAAGGACTGATCTGCCTGCCTTATCTGAGCGGAGAGCGGACGCCGTGGAATGACCCGGATGCCCGTGGAATTTATTTGGGTATGACGCTCAAACATACAAAAGCCCATTTGATTCGCAGCACCATGGAGGGAATTGTATTCGGCCTTGGCACCTCGGCAGAGATTCTGCGGGAGCTGGGCGTTTCCTGGGACCGGGTGATTGCGTCGGGAGGCGGTGCCAGAGGAGAGTTGTTTCTGCAGATGCAGGCAGATATCCTGGACTGTGAAATTTACACCAATGAGGGACAGGAACAGGCCTGTATGGGTGCGGCGATTACGGCGGCAGTGGCCCGGGGAGAGTATGCGGATTACAAAGAAGCCTGCGGACGGATTGTGCGTCTGAGAGACAGGACGGTGCTGCCTGACCGTGAGAATCAGAAACGCTGTGGGGAGGCGTTTGCTATGTATCGGGAGCTGTACGCCCGCAATCAGGATCTGCTTCACCGGGCGGCTGCTTTCAAGTGACTAGAGACGGAAATGTTATGCGGGAGGAGCGCAGCTCATGTTTGACATTGAGGAAGAGTTGAAAAAACTGCCTGCCAAGCCGGGCGTTTATCTTATGCACGACGAGAAGGATGCCATTATCTATGTGGGAAAGGCAGTTTCCCTGAAGAACCGGGTGCGGCAGTACTTTCAGTCCAGCCGGAACAAAGGCGTAAAAATTGAACAGATGGTCACCCACATTGCCCGTTTCGAGTATATTATTACCGATTCTGAGTTGGAGGCCCTGGTGCTGGAATGCAACCTTATCAAGGAGCACCGGCCCAAGTATAATACCATGCTGATGGATGATAAGACGTATCCCTATATTAAGGTGACGGTCAACGAAGAATATCCGCGGGTGATGCTTTCGCGGCAGCTCAAGAAAGATAAGGGGAAATATTACGGACCTTACACCAGTGCGGGAGCGGTGAAGGATACCATCGATCTGATTCATAAACTATACCAAATCCGCACCTGCAGCAGGAGCCTGCCCAAGGATTTGGGGAAGGACCGGCCCTGCCTGAATTACCATATCAAACAGTGCGCCGCCCCCTGCCAGGGCTACATTTCCCGGGAAGAATACGGGAAAAATGTGGGGAAAGCCCTGGATTTCCTGAACGGAAATTACGGACCGCTCTTAAAAGAGCTGGAAGAGAAGATGAAGGCGGCCTCGGATTCTATGGAGTTTGAGAAAGCCATTGAATACCGGGAACTTTTAAACAGCGTCCGGCAGATTGCACAGAAACAGAAGATCACCCACAGCGATATGGAGGACAAGGATATTATTGCTTTGGCCAGTGAGGGAGAAGATGCGGTGGTCCAGGTGTTCTTTATCCGGGACGGCCGGCTCATCGGACGGGATCACTTCTATCTGCGGATTTCGGAAGGAGAGCAGGAGAAAGAGATTCTCAGCAGCTTTCTCAAACAGTTTTACGCGGGAACTCCCTACATTCCGCGGGAGTTGATGATCCAGGAAGCGGTGGAGGACAAAGAGGTGATCGAGCAGTGGCTGACAGCCCGGAAAGGACATCGGGTGTATCTTAGGGTTCCCAAGATCGGCACCAAGGAAAAGCTGGTAGAGCTGGCGAAGAAGAACGCAGCCCTGGTGCTGAGCCAGGACCGGGAGAAGATCAAGCGGGAAGAGGGACGGACCATCGGCGCCATGAAAGAAATTGCCGGACTTCTGGGACTGGCAGGTGTAAACCGGGTGGAAGCCTTTGACATTTCCAACACCAACGGCTTTGAGTCTGTGGGCTCTATGGTGGTGTACGAGAAGGGAAAACCCAAGCGCAGCGATTACCGGAAGTTCCGGATCCGCTCAGTAAAAGGGCCTGACGACTATGCCAGCATGTATGAGGTGCTGACCCGGCGCTTCCTCCACGGGCTGGAGGAAGGGCGGGAGCTTCGGGAAAAGCAGATTTCCGGGGAGCTGGGAAGCTTTACAAAATTTCCGGATCTTCTGATGATGGACGGCGGACGGGGGCAGGTCAACATTGCCCTGCGGGTGCTTCAGGAGCTGGACCTTTCCATTCCTGTCTGCGGCATGGTCAAGGATGACAATCACCGTACCCGGGGGCTGTATTTCAACAATGAGGAGATTCCCATTGACCGCAATTCCGAAGGCTTCCGCCTGATTACCCGGATTCAGGATGAGGCCCACCGGTTTGCCATCGAGTACCATCGGTCCCTGCGCAGCAAAGAGCAGGTACACTCGGTTCTGGACGATATTGCGGGCATCGGTCCCTCCCGGCGGAAAGCCCTGATGAAGCGCTTCCAGTCCTTAGATGCCATCCGGGAGGCGGATGTAGAAACCCTGGCCTCCGTGCCTTCCATGAACCGGGGAGCAGCGGAGAAGGTCTACGCCTTTTTCCACTGATTTTGGTGAATTTTTCCGCCCGGTCTTGCATGTACAAAGAAGGCTGTGCTAAAATAAACACAGAATATTGAAAACAGCAGGAGCCCGTTCAGAGCCTAGAAAGAATTACGGACGGATAGCTAGACGTCCGGAAATCTTTCTAAGGGAGAGGTTCTGATCGGGCGGCTGCGGAACTGGAAACAGCAGAAGCCCGTTCAGAACCCAGAAAGAATTACGGGCGGATAACTAGACGGCCGGAAATCTTTCTAAGGGAGAGGTTCTGACCGGGCGGATGCAGAACTGGAAACAGCAGGAGCCCGTTCAGAACCCAGAAAGAATTACGGACGGATAACTAAACGTCCGGAAATCTTTCTAAGGGAGAGGTTCTGACCGGGCGGATGCGGAACTGGAAACAGCAGAAGCCCGTTCAGAGCCTAGAAAGAATTACGGACGGATAGCTAGACGTCCGGAAATC
>CAJUNN010000044.1:13449-26358 GCA_910587955.1 uncultured Lachnospiraceae bacterium
TTTCTAAGGGAGAGGTTCTGATCGGGCGGCTGCGGAACTGGAATAGGAGACAGACTTATGGCAAATGTACAGAGTGTGGAGTTGAGCCAGCTGGTAGAAAAGCTCAACCTGAAAAATGTAACACCCGATATTGATATGACAGGCAGGCAGCTGACCACGCCGGAGATCAACCGGCCGGCCCTGCAGCTGACCGGATATTTTGATCATTTTGCGTCGGAGCGGGTGCAGATTGTGGGCTATGTGGAGTATACATATCTGCAGAGCCGTACCCACCAGGAGAAGTATCCCATCTATGAGCGTTTCTTCTCCAGCAATATTCCCTGTGTGGTCTATACTTCCCAGACCAAGCCGGAGGAAGAAGCCCTGGAGCTGGCGCAGAAATACCAGGTGCCTCTTTTTGTGACGGAAAGCAAGACCTCCAATTTTATGGCGGAGGCTATCCGCTGGATGAATGTGCAGCTGGCGCCGCGGATTTCCATACACGGCGTGCTAGTGGATGTGTACGGCGAGGGTGTTCTGATTATGGGTGAAAGCGGCATCGGCAAGAGCGAAGCGGCCCTGGAGCTGATTAAGCGGGGACACCGCCTGGTGACGGATGATGTGGTGGAGATCCACAAGGTCAGCGACGATACGCTGATCGGCCGCTCCCCGGAGATTACCAAACACTTCATTGAGCTGCGGGGTATCGGGATTATTGATGTGAAGACCCTGTTCGGCGTGGAGAGCGTGAAAGAAACCCAGTCTATTGATATGGTGATCAAACTGGAAGAGTGGGATCGGGATAAAGAGTATGACCGCCTGGGCCTCACGGAGGAGTACACGGAGTTTTTGGGAAATAAGATTGTGTGTCATTCCCTGCCTATCCGGCCGGGCCGGAATCTGGCTATTATCGTGGAATCAGCGGCTGTCAACCACAGACAGAAAAAGATGGGATACAATGCGGCGCAGGAACTGTACCGCCGTTTTCAGGAAAATATGTCTAAGAAACGCTAGGGGGAAAGAAACATGGCAGAGAAGAAAAAGTACTGTATCGGCGCGGATATCGGCGGAACTACCGTGAAACTGGGACTTTTTGACGCAGAGGGAAACGTGCTGGAGAAATGGGAGATTCCCAGCCACACGGAAAACGAGGGCGCAGCCATTCTTCCGGATCTGGCGGCCTCCATCCGGGCCAAGCTGGAAGAGAGAAAACTGAGCCCGGAGGAAGTGGCAGGCGTGGGTGTGGGTGTGCCGGGACCTGTCTCTGAGGAGGGAGTAGTACCCCACACGGCCAATCTTGGCTGGGGATATAAAGAAGTAACCCGGGAACTTTCCATGATGACGGGCCTGCCCTGCAAGGCGGGCAATGATGCCAATGTGGCTGCTCTGGGAGAGATGTGGATGGGAGGAGCCAAGGGATATAAGAATGTCCTGCTTCTCACTCTGGGAACCGGCGTGGGCGGCGGTATCGTGGTAAACGGCCGGATTCTCACAGGTGCTCACGGGGCCGGAGGGGAGATTGGCCATATCCATGTGGAAGACGGAGTGGAAGATTCTTGCGGCTGCGGCAATCACGGCTGTCTGGAGCAGTTTGCGTCGGCTACGGGAATTGTCCGTATCTGCAAAGAGATCCTGGAAAGCAGTGAGGAGCCTTCCGCCCTGCGGGAGAGCGTGGTTACGGCAAAGGCTGTATTTGACGCAGTGAAACAGGGGGACGCCCTTGCTATGCGTACCGCGGAGCGTTTTGGAAAATATCTGGGAACGGCCTGTGCCGTTATGGCCTCTATTCTGGATCCGGACGTAATTGTTATCGGCGGCGGCGTGTCCAAAGCCGGAGAAGTGCTTCTGGACTATGTGCAGAAATATTACGGACCTGCAGTCTACAAGGCGGCCAGAGAGACGCCCTTTGTGCTGGCAACCCTGGGCAATGATGCGGGAATCTATGGCTGTGCCAAGCTGATTCTGGATTAGCAGGGAAGGCGGAAGGAAGTTTTTTCCTGACGGAAAGCCATTGACTTTTCCGGGAAAACATATTAGAATAAATACAGCAAAAGATAATACATAGTTTGAGATACAAAAGAATAAGAAAATACAAATGATAACAAAGGCGTTACCAATTCCCGTGGTGACGCCTTTTTTCTATTATTCGCAGAAGGGGTCATACACCCCTATCTCTCCCTTTTTACAGGACTGCCTTGTCTGGGCAGTCCTTATTCCATAGGAGAATTTCAAGTGAAATGCGGACAGGCAAAGCTCACGCCCGCTTTGACAGGATTTGCTTTCTGCTAAACAGATAATCTCCGGGAGTTTTGGACATTTTTGCAATCTGATCCAGGAAAAAGTTGATCTGCAGATTTCGGCTGTTCTGGAGTTTTTCCCGGAGGGAGGAAAGAAAACGCTCCTTGTTTGAAGTGTCCGCTCCGGAAAATGTCTGGTCAAGCTTCACCTTCTGGAGTTTCTCGTACCGCTCTCCCTGACGTTTTTCATAATCCGCCTGGTTTTCGGCTATCAGATGGAGATTTTTCATGGCCCACCGGACGGCAAAGAAAGCTGCTTGTGTGGGGCCGTCTTCCGAAGCTTCCTGCAGTTTGCGGTAGGTTTCATAGTCCTTTGGGGATTCTCTTTCCATGGCGAAAAGATATTTATCCATCTGGTCTTCGTGTACATAGCCGTAGCCGTCTATTTGAATGATGCGTTTTACCTGGTAATTCATTTCGCAAGAACCAACCCGTGTTCCCTCTGTGCCGATTTTGGCTATGGAGCGTATGGCTTCCATAAAAGAAGATTTGGATGTGCCGTCCATAAATTGATCTGCAAGATACTGTGCTTTTTCTACACCGAGGCTTATCTGGGCCAGCCGTTCTGCTTCGTCCAATCCGTGAACATTGTGGGGAAGCAGATCGTCCCGAATGATCCGGTAAACATTATCCTTTAATTCCTGGCTTTTTCCCCGCAGCGCGTCGGTAATGGCATTGTCAATCCGGGCATAGCCGGTGTGAAAAGGCCTGACAGGTCCCGTTTCTATAAGAACAGGCTTTGGTTTTTGAGCAGGGGCGGAGGAGGCGTTCTTGTTAACGGCAAGCGGCTCTGTATTCATGGGTTTTACAGAAGGAAAATTTTCCCTTATCTTAGCATCCTGTTCCGGAGAAATTTGCTCGGATAAGGGGCGGATAGCCTGATGGCCTGTGGAATGATAGCAGGTACATTTTATCATAGAGACTGCCTCCTAGTTTATACTTTTATATTCGTTATATCGGCAGGATATTGCCGTTTGACAAGAGCAAGCCAGGATAATTCCGAAAAAACAGGCAACAAAACTGCCGCACAGAATATTCCGTGCGGCAGTTTCATGCAGATTGCTTATATTTCGTCGTATTTTCCCTCGTCGGTAAGGTCCACGGGCTCTGCTGCCTGGGGTGCAGGTTTTGCAGCAGGAGCGGCGGGCTTTGCCGCAGGGGAAGCAGGTTTTTCCATGGGAGCGGCAGTCTTTGCAACAGCCACAGCCATGGTACAGCGGCCGTCAAAGTAAGCGTTCTCGTCGATGACAAGAGATTTGGCCGTAATATTGCCTACCACCCTTCCGGTGGAGAAGAGTTCCATCTTTCCCTGTGAAATAATGTCGCCGTCCACCTTGCCGGAGACAATGACGTTCTGTGCTGCAATATTTCCCTGGATCTGTCCTTCTGTGCCGATGATCAGATTTCCCTGGCAGGTACAATTACCGTTTACCTTGCCGTCCACACGGATGGTTTCCGGTGCCGACAGATTGCCGTCAAAAACGGCTCCCGGTCCGATGATGGTACCGATTTTTCCCTGGGTTTCGGCTGCAGGTGCAGCAGTTTTGGTTTTTCCTAACATGTTATGTAACCTCCTTATAATTTATCCTTTTGCATCAATGACAGACAATGGATCCACGGTTTCACCATTTAAGATGATTTGATAATCCAGCTGTGTGTCGTCTGTGGTAATGGTGAGCAGGGGATCTCCTTGCTGGACCTGACCTCCTTCTTCCACCTTTACTTCCGCTTCCTCGTGACAGAGGTAGCGCGTCTGATAACCGCCTTCATGCTCAATCTCAATAATGTGGGAGTAAGTATCGTCGGAGCTGACGGCGGTAACGGTGCCGCTGCCTGCGGCAACGATGGTGCCCTCCCGGTATGTACTGATTGCAATATAAGGTGATTCTTCCGAGTAGGTAGATTTTAAAACCCCCGCTCCCTCGGACGGATAACGGTCCGGGACGGGCGGTTCTTCCGGTTCCGGCGGTGTTTCTTCTTCCGGCGGCGGATTTTCTGCCTGCTGGCGGAGGGCTTCGTTTTCCTTGGCCAGCGATTCTTTATCTTTTGTTAAAGTTTCCTTTTCGGCTTCCAGCTGCTGTATGGTCTGTTCCTGAGAGGCAAGCTGCTCCTTTAGTCCTTTGGGCTCTCGCGGTGCGGTAAGTGCGCGGCCGGCAAAAAATCCTGCGGCGGCGAAGACGAGGAGCAGCAGGGGAAGCATCAGACGGAGTGTCCAGGCAGACAGTTGGAACTGCTTGGTTCTTCCGTCCAGATTGGAGATGAAAAGCACAGAAAAGGATTCCCTGCGTTTATGTCTTTGATCTTTCATCCTTAAACCTCCTGTAGTTCTTATCATACCACAGATGCCTTTTGGGACGCAAGAGCCAGTGGCAATTCAAATTTATAAGAAAATTCTGCCGTTCAGGACACTTCTTTACTGTTTTTGAGGTTTTGCCGGGAAAATGAGGATTCTTTTTTTCGGTTCTGCCGCAGAAAAATCTGGCCTTGTTCCAGATAAAATTCTTTTTGTTCGAGGGTCAGGGAGCGGAAGATGTGAAGCAGAAGCTCTTCGTTCGTTGAGAGGGATTCCTCCCTGTGATGATCCAGAAGGAAATCCGCGGTCACATGGAAATAATCGGCGGCCCGTATCAGGGTTCTGAAATCAGGCTCGCGGGTTCCCTGTATATAGTTTCCAAGGACGGAGGGGGACAGATCCAGAGCATTTGCCAGTTGTTTCTGCGTCATATTATTCAGTTCCAGCAGTTTTTTTCAAAATTTTTCCAAATTTCATTCTTGTCCTCCTTTTTCCGTTATTGTATACCTGATATTGTATCTTTACCATTGTTTTTCCTCCTAAATCACATCCACTTGCTGTTAGCAGCAGACCATTTTTTAGTAAATGTTTTTCCTCCAACTGCCGCTGTAAACGGCTTTTCAAGAAAATTCTGTATTGTTTTCAGGATGGTACTGTAATCCTCCGTCTTGGTATTGATCATGCGGACAAACGCTTTCCACTTCTTCTGCATGGCAGCATCATTGACAAAGCTTATAACTTGCTCAAACTGTTCCGCCGTAAAACTATGCTCTCGGTTTGTAAAGGTCTTTCTGAGTGCTTCGGATAGCACCTTGCCATCAAAATTAAACTTATTGGCGATATAATAAATGTCATAGTAGTCTTTCATTCGGCTGGAAAACTCCATCAGGCTGAGGATCGCATCTATCTTTTCAGCGATGGTAGTCTCAACAGAATAAGTATTCACCGTAGGCGCATCAAAATCGGAAAGCTGTGTAGGGATTTTATGTTTTTCTTGCTTTGGTACAATAACATCACCAATGCCAACGTCAATGTTAAAAGGTGTTTTGGCGTTTTTGATTCGGGCAACCAAGGAAGCACCAATGCCGGCGTATTTTTTGGCAACAGCAATAGGTGCAATATCTTTGATTTCAAAGGTAATAAAATCATTTCCAGTTTCGGTTGCGATAATCTCTTCAAGAATTGCGTTCAGCTGTTCGGGAGTGTTGGGCATCCGACGCAGCAGAAAATCTACATCGACTGTCACATGACTATCAAAGTCAGTAAGGGAGTAGAGGAACAGACCACCTTTCAGCACAAGGTTTTCAGCATATTTGGATTTTTCCAAACGACGCAAAAACTCTTCTTGACAGAAAAGTTGAAGGCAGAGTTGATAACTTCTGCCGTTTTCAGCAGCTTTATTTTTTAGTCGTGCAAGCACGGATGCTGCCATATCAGCCATTTAGTAGTACCTCCATAAGTTCTGTAACCTTTTTATACACACGCAGCTTCTTTGCATAAACAGAAAGGTTATTCAAATTTTTCTTTTTGTCGTTTGCATAGGCATGTATTGCCTTATGAAACACCTCACTATCAAGGCGTGAACGATACTTAAAGCAATCGCAAATCGTGCGTTCACGGTCATAAACAGAAAGCATAACGCCATCAAAATTATCGGTGGTCTTCCCAAGCTCGTATAAATCTTGCTGCACATAATACGGTTGCAGGACAAGAGCATCTATATCAAGTTTTTTCCTGGACATAGAACGAGGTACGGCGATAGACCATTTACGAGGTGTGAAGTCGCTGTATCCATAATGGAACAGAGCAGATTCAACACAGACGACTCCTTGCGGAATGAGTGTGGCGAGTAGCTGTTCTTCGGAAACAAATGATTGTGCTGCAAGCTGATAGTATCCGTGGCGCACACGACCAAGAAATCCAGCGTTGCACATATTAACAACATCGGCAGCTCGCATTCCAGCAGCAACAAAGTCAGAAGATTTTGCGACACCGCCTTTGCTGTCGATGACGTTTTTTGCTATTTCGTGGAGATTCACTCACTCACCTACTTTCAAAAATTCACGCACAAGAAGCTGATTCTTGTGTTGAATTTTATTCTATCACAAGATGGGCAATTTTTCAATAAAATATACGCACAAACTATTGATTATTATGTGTGAAATTAAAAAACCCCTAGCCACCCGTTTTACGGGTGGGGGCAACTTTCTATAGATAAGTTTGATTTTTTCCTTTATCTATGATAAGATTTCCAGCATATAGAAGGAGTTAAAACATGACTGGAACATGGAAATTAAAGGGGGAACGGAAACTGGAGATCCTGTTTGCCGTATTTGTGCTGGGGATCTGGGTTTTCTGGGCTTATATCCTGCCTTTTAACGAGGGACCGGACGAGCATATGCGCTCTCTCATTGTAAAATATATAGTCGAGTACGGGAAGCTTCCTACGGGATACCAGCAGGAGATATTGGATCCTTTGTGGGGCTTTACCTACGGGTTCCGCCCTATTCTTCCCCAGATGGCGGAAGCGCTCCTGGTGCGGATTGCGCTTGTCTTTACCCGGGATGCCTTTGCCCTGCTTTTTGCCGGCCGGATGGCAAGCGTGCTCTGCGGCCTGGTCTACCTAATCTATGTGCGGGGCATTAGCCGCCGCCTGTTTGAGCGCAGAAGCCTTGCATGGCTGTTTACACTGGCGGCCGTCTGCATGCCGGGCGTGAGCTTTTTGTTTACCTATCTCAACTGCGATTCCATGGCCCTTATGGCTGCGGCCATGATTCTTTATTATTTGATTCGGGGAACGGAGGACGGCTTTTCCATACCGGTCTGCGTAAAGCTGGCCGTGAGCCTTTCCGTCTGTGTGCTGTCCTATTACAATGCCTACGGCTTCCTTATTACGAGTGTGCTGGTGTTTGCCGGGGTATTTTGGGAACGGAGAAGACAGGGAGAAACGTGCGGGGCGGAATTTTGGAAAAAAGGATTTTTGATTCTGGGGATTGTGCTGCTGCTGGCGGGCTGGTGGTTTGTGCGCAATTATATACTGTATGACGGTGATTTCCTGGGGCTTCGGACCCAGGAGCTCTGTGCGGAACAGTACGCCGCTGACCGGCTGAAGCCCTCCAACCGGCAGACTTACCGCAACCTGGGCCTTTCTCTGTGGGATATGCTGGTTCATTCCAACTGGGTATACTGCGTGGCACAGAGCTTTATCGGGGTCCTGGGACCCCTGTGGTATATGCTGAATAAGTGGGTATATATTGGTTACGGTTTATTCTTCCTGGCCGGCTGGGCCCAAAGTGCCGTGGAGCTTTTGGGATGGCTTGGGAAAATTTTCAGAAAGGAGGCGGGAACGGACCGGGCGCGGCTGCTGTGGCATTTGGGGATGCTTACGGCAGTGCTGGTGCCGAATGTTCTGAATTTCTGGTATTCCTATGCCACAGATTATCAGGCCCAGGGAAGGTACAGTATGCCCATGCTTCTTCCGTTTTTGTACTATACGGTGCAGGGCCTTGGAAATTTCATCTCCATGGCAGAGCGGAAATGGGGAGAAAAGGCGCACCGTGCTGCCGGATTGGCCGTGCGTTGTCTTTGCGGGGCAATCTGTGCTGTACTGCTTGGGTGCCTGACCCATGTAATGTGGCCGGCCTATAAAAACGTGGAAAATAAGATGGACGGGGTGGTGTACACAGAGGAAGAAATCCGGGATCGGTTGAATGGAGTGATATAACCCCCCTAAATGGGAGGATGCCTGGCAGCTGCTCTGCCAGGCATTTATTATGAAAAAGTTTATTCAAAAAATAGTAATTGCTTACTAGGGGCTTCTGTTTTGTTTTTGCTTTATCTTATGGTCTTATTATATGGAAGAGAAATGAATGGATTATGTAAATCAATTTAACGTTTTTTGAAAGATATATGAATAAAATGTGAACAAGCGGCCGGAGCAGAAGCGGATACGCCATTTCCGGGAAAACAGAGGAAATACCTACATATTTTACATGAATTTTACAAATACTGCGATTGTATTTTACATGAAACGGATACGCTTAAGAAAAAAATGTGATGCAGTTGGAGGATAAAAATGGAACATGTGGAGATGCTGTTTCAATTTGCGGGCGGTCTGGGAATGTTTTTGTACGGAATGAATGTAATGGCGGACGGCCTGCAGAAATCTGCAGGCGGCCGGATGAAAAATCTGCTGGGTGTTCTCACCAGGAACCGGTTTCTTGGAATCCTGGTGGGTGCTGCGGTGACGGCCCTGATTCAGAGCAGCTCTGCAGCCACGGTAATGGTAGTGGGATTTGTCAATGCGGGGATCCTGAATTTGACCCAGGCAGTGGGCGTGATTATGGGTGCCAATATCGGTACGACTGTTACGGCGTGGATTGTGTCCATGAGCGAGTGGGGAAGTGTGCTGAAGCCGGAATTTTTTGCGCCCCTGCTTATTGGAATTGGAGCATTTCTTATGCTGTCCGGGAAAAAAGAAAAGACCGGCGAATGGAGTGAGATTTTGATCGGTTTCGGAATCTTGTTCATCGGCCTGAGCTTTATGTCAGGTGCAGTTACGCCTTACCGGGATGCTCCGATCTTTGCAGAAGCTTTCCGTATCCTGGGCGGCAATCCTGTCCTGGGAATTTTAACAGGACTGGCAGTTACGGCCCTGATTCAGAGCTCTTCGGCTTCCGTGGGAATTTTACAGACCCTGGCGCAGAACGGTGTAGTGACCTGGAGCTCCGCTGTCTATATTACCCTGGGGCAGAATATCGGCACCTGTGTGACGGCGCTTCTTTCCAGCCTGGGAGCCCAGCGGACGGCCAAACGGGCGGCGGTGATTCATCTGCTCTTCAACGTAATGGGGGCAGTTGTCTTCGGGGTATTTATGTTCGGTGTTTTTTCTTTTCATCAGGCGCTTGGAAAAACCGGAATCAGCAGCGTGGGGATTTCCGTATTCCACACCATTTTTAATATAACGAATACACTGCTGCTTTATCCCCTGGCCGGCTGGCTGGTACACCTGTCCGACGTGCTGGTAAAGGGGGCGGATGTGCCGGAAGAAAAAGAAACATACGCACTGCCCCATCTGGATGAGCGTATCCTGGAGACCCCTTCCTTTGCGGTGGAAAGCGCGGTGAAGGAAGCAGTCCGCATGGGAGAGCTTTCCCTGCGCCATGCGGAAATGGCTTTTGAGGCTGTGAGGACGGGAAACCGGACACGTGTTGACAAAGCATTCCAGATAGAAGAAACTATGAATGAGTATGAGAGGCAGATGGTAGAGTACCTGGCGAAAATCAGCCGGATTTCCCTGACGGATCAGCAGCGCCAGGTGGTGGGAAATCTAATTTATACGGTCAATGATGTGGAGCGCATGAGCGATCACTGCGACAATATTGCAGAACTGGCGGAGGAGATGATACAGAAAGGGCTCTCTTTTTCCATGGAGGCAGCCCGGGGGTTTGACGAGATCGCTTCCCTGACCTTGGATGTAATGAAGGCGGCTGTTCTGGCCCGTCAGACAGAACGGATGGCCTATGTGCAGCAGGCGGTGCAGCTGGAGGACGAGATTGATGAGCTGGAAGAAGAACTGCGGACCGAACATATGGACCGCCTGTCCAGAAACCAGTGTTCTGCGGCAAAAGGCGTGGTCTTTCTGGATATGCTCAGCAATATGGAGCGGATTTCCGATCATGCAAATAACATTGCCGGATACGTGGCGGATGAGAGAGAGGAGTGGGACGATTGAAGCGGAAATTTTTGATTGGGTATGCGGTGGCGGCTGCCGTATCTCTTCTGGCCTTTGCGTATGCCTTCTGGAGCAATGGATTTGCCTATCTGGAGGAACGGAGCGAATCGGGATACCTGGCCCAGGCGGAGCTTTTGGGTGAGCTTTTCCTGGCGGAGAATACGGCTGCAAAGGGGAATTTTTCGGAGTTTGCGCAGCTCCAGGGGGAGAAGCGGCATATGCGTATTACCATTATAGACGAGGAGGGAGACGTACTGGGAGAATCTGCAGAGGCAGGACAGCTGATGGACAATCATCTGGATCGGGAGGAAGTTTTGAAGGCTCTTTCCGGGGAGAGCAACAGTGTAATCCGACGCTCCGCCACTTTTGGAATGGATTACTGCTACTCTGCGGTTCCGGTAAAGGCAGACGGCTTCCGGGGAGTAATACGGACGGCCGTTCCCATGGAGGAGCTGCGTAATATGAACGACGAGTTTTTCCGCTCTACCGTTCTGACAGCAGCGATTCTTTTGCTTTTGGTACTTTCTCTTTCCATGTATTTCCGGAGATATGTATCTGCCATGAAGAAAGTGGAGGCCATGCGCCGGGAATTTGTCTCCAATGTGACCCATGAACTGAAAACGCCTCTGACTTCTATCCGGGGCTTTGTGGAGACACTGAAAGAAGGGGCGCTTAACGACCCGGACTGTGCCCGGAGGTTTCTGGATATTATTGAAATAGAGACGGAACGTCTGGGCCGTTTGATTGACGATATCCTGCTGCTCTCCGAGATCGAGAACGGAGGGGAGACGGCACAGGAATTTTGTGATGTAAACGAAGTCATAAGGGAAGTGGAAACTTTGATGGAACCCCGGGTGAAGGAGCATGTGCGCCTGATTTTTAAGCCGGATCCTGCGGTGCCGCCCTACCGCTGCAGCAGGGACCGGATGAAACAGCTCTTGATTAACCTGGTGGACAATGCTTTGAAGGCTACGGAATTCGGGGCTGTTATCATCACCTGCCAGAGGATTTCCGGCTGTCTGGTCCTGCGGATTTCCGACACGGGAATCGGCATGGAGGAAGAGCAGACAGAGCGCATTTTTGAGCGGTTCTACCGGGTAGATAAGGGGCGCTCCCGGGCGCAGGGGGGCACGGGACTGGGGCTTTCCATTGTAAAGCACATTGCGGAGCTGTACAATGGGACCATACAGGTGAGCAGCCGGCCGGGAGAAGGGACAGAGTTTACGGTAACGCTGCCGTATACCAGGGAAGGACAGTAAAAAGGCGGAGGAGGAAAAAATGCCGGAAAAACAGACCATATTAGTTATTGATGATGAGGCGCATATCCTGGAGCTTCTGGAGTACAATCTGGTAAAGAACGGATACGGCGTTCTGCGGGCAGATACGGGGGAGATGGGACTGGAGCTTTTGAAATGCAGGAAGGCGGACCTGGTGCTCCTGGATTATATGCTGCCGGGGATGGACGGGATGGAGGTGCTGCGCAGAATCCGGACGGATCCGGAGTTTATATCTGTGCCGGTTATGATGCTGACAGCCAAAGGGGAAGAGACAGATAAGGTGCTGGGCCTGGAGATGGGAGCGGACGACTATCTGACCAAGCCTTTTGGCATAAGGGAACTTTTGGCGCGGGTGAAAGCCCTGCTGCGCCGGAGTGCGCCGGAGCAAAAAGGGAGGCAGACGGAGGAGATTCTGCGTATCGGAAGTCTGGTGATTGACTGCGGAGCCAGGGAGGTGACTTGTGATGGAGAGACGGTAGAATTGTCCAGGAAAGAGTTTGATCTTCTGGCCCTGACGGCCCGCCACAGAAACCGGGTGTTTACCAGGGAGCAGCTTCTGGAGCAGATCTGGGGGTATGAGTATTCCGGAGAAACCCGAACGGTAGACGTGCATGTGCGGGGGCTGCGCAGGAAGCTGGAGCCGGATCCGGAGCATCCCCGGTATCTTCGGACCGTCCGGGGGGTGGGGTATAAGTTTGTGTAGATTTGTATACCTTAACGGACAGTCCGAAGGACTTGTCATACGGGGTACCCGTAGGGCATATAAAAGCGGACGCGGCCAAAACCGGGCAAGTTCCCCGGCAAACGGGGTAAAAACTCCGGCGAGCTAACTCTTAAGACGCACTAAGCTCATCAGCAATGGCTTCTTCGCTAAGTGCTTTCTAAAGAGTGGATCTCACCTGCGTTTCTAAGCACCCCTGAATTGTTTGCCGGGGAACTTGCCCGGTTTTGGCCGCTGTCATCTGTTATATCCGAAAGCTACTATAACCGCCAGCCGAAAGGGAGGACGAACTCCTCCAAACAATTTGGAGGAGGGAACCTTGCCCCTTCCTGCTGACAGTTACAAAAGGTATCATACACCAGCAGCTGTCAGGTCAGGGAAAGGCCCCGGAAAACAATTTAGGGGTTGTTAAGAGACGGAGGCGAGATCCGCTCTTTAGAAAGCACTTAGCGAAGAAGCCATTGCTGATGAGCTTAGTGCGTCTTAAGAGTTAGCTCGGCGCAGTCTCTACCCCGTTTTCCGGGGCCTTTCCCTGACCTGACAGCGTCCGGATTATGACAAGTCCTTCGGACTGTCCGTTAAGGTATACCCTACGGGTACCCCGTATG
>CAJUNN010000045.1 GCA_910587955.1 uncultured Lachnospiraceae bacterium
TATACCTTAACCGACAGTCCGGAGGACTTGTCATACGGGGTACCCGCAGGGTATAGCTTTTTCCAAAGAAATTTTAGCATAGGAACCGGAAAAAATCCAGAATAGAATCCCTTTCGAATATCCATCCCCTGCAGGTCCCCCGTAGGGGATATAAAACGGACGCAGACAGAGCAGAAAAAGGAAAGTTCTTCCCCTCCAAACAATTTGGAGGCGGTTAAGAGGTGGAGAGGAGAGCCATCCCTTAGAAAGCACTTAAACTGTGAGAGGATCTCTATTTTTGCATCATAAATACGATTTGTATATTTTCTGTCCCAGAAGAACACGAAAACCTTTTTCAATTCGTTTTGTCTCTCAAATGCGGCAATGCAGTCCTGACTATTGAAAGAATCCAATGCAAAAGCTGTGGGAGAAGTTTTAACGCCGCCCTGCAGAAAAATTGTCCGAATTGCTACAGCCCCTATGAAATTGGAGATGATGACTGGATTGTTGTAAAGATTTCAAAAATTTAGATTTGGGGAGGCTCCAGGCTCTTCCAAAAGCAGAATTTCAGGCAGCCGCCCGCACATCCTCATGTTTCAAGTACCAAATGCCCGCCCCCAGAAATAAAACCAGGAAAAAGACAGCACTAACCCCAAAACCAAACATATTCTCTATCATATCCTCCGTCTTGTTGGCATTCATCCCTTCCAGCATCAGGGAATAGGGCCAGAGCAAGCCGTAGCCCCCATTGCTTAACAAAAACCCCATAACGCTTCCCAGAAGGGCGACAGCGATGGGAACCGCAAAGCTGCGGATGATCATCGACAATACCATCTGCAAAGCTGCCGTTACCATGCCGCCTAGGCTTCCACGCAGCAGCCAGAACAGGATCTGCACAGGCGGGATTCCGGGAAGCCCTGTTGCCTTTCCCCCTAAGATGAAGAGAATCCACACCCACAGTTGGAGAAAAACCGTACAGCCGAAAGCCAGGACCAGTTTGGAGCCAAATATGGCTTCTTCGGATACGGGCATGGCCATCAGACGGTTCCAGTTGTGATTCAGATGTTCTACCCGCCAGGTATAGGAGCAGTACAGGGCAATCAGCGGTCCGTAAAAGAAATTGGCATAAAACAGGGAGTGCTGGGTCCACAGGGAATACCACTCCGATTTGAGGATTTCTATATTATTCAGGTAGTTTGCCGTCCCTATCAAGGCCGGAATCATGGGAATAGCCACAAATACCAGCCACAGGTGGGAATGTTTCAGTTTCTTCCATTCGGTTTTGATACTATTCGCCAGCATTTCAAATCTCCTTTCTTAAAAACAGGTATTTTCCGGCAAGATACCCCAGAACCAGCAGGACCAACAGGGAATATAAGGCCGTCCTGTCTAAGGGTACATCATAGAAATACATAATCCGGGTCTCCTCCTCCCAATAGCTTCCAAGGAAGGACAGCAGACAGTAGTAGCCCCATATCAGGACCCTGTGAAGAATCCCTTTGGGCAGGAACCAGGAGAACAGGCCGGCAAATGAACCAAAAAGCCCCGCTGCCAGTGGCATAATCTGATTTTCAAAATAAAAGGACAGCACCTGCTGGAAGATAAGGATCACCAGGCTTACCAGAAAATTCTGTATCAGAAAGCACAGTGCATGCCGAAGCTTCAAGGGTTCCCCAAATCCCAGAATATACCCCAGGCACAAGAGGGCTCCCAGCTCCGCAGCCATATAGATGGCCAGGTAACAGGCTCCCGTCAGCAATTTCATATCAAAGAGGCGTCCTTTTGTCTCCATGGTACACAGAAGCTTTATGGTATTTCCCTTTACCTCCGTATCACAGAGGCGGCTGGCCAGCATAGCCGTCATGGTAGGCATAAAAATAGTATTGATGATTGCCAGATTGGTGAGGATCCACCGATAGCCATCCCGGATTTCTTCCGGCTTTCCCCCATTTACCACCCATCCCGTCCAGAGAAAGGTCATGGCCAGAAACCCCAAAAGAACCAGCCAGATCTTCCGGTATCGCACCTTCATCCACTCCGTCTTCCACTCTCTTCGCATCACAAGCTGGACCTCCTTCCCGTAAGGCTTAAGAAAATGTCCTCCAAGCTCTTCTGTTGTTCCTCAATTCGGTAAAGCCCGGCTCCCCCCTGGACCAGCCGGACCACCAGGGATGCCAGACGGTCATCCGGTAATTTAGACAGTTCGATGCCTTCCTGCCTCACCGTGCAGGAGATATTTTCTCTCTGCAGGATTTCTAAAGCCGCCGTCTGGTTCATGGCCCGTATGAGAAGCCCGCTCTGGCTGTGTTCATGGAGTGCTTCCAGCTTATCCTGGAAAATGAGCTGCCCGTGATGGATAATTCCCACATAATCCGCCATTTGGTCCATCTCGCTTAGAAGGTGACTGGATACCAGGACCGTGATCCCCATTTTTTCGGGTAGCTGACAGATAAGCTCCCGCATCTCCTGGATCCCCGCCGGGTCAAGTCCGTTGGTAGGTTCGTCCAGAAGCAGGAGCTTGGGATGCCCCAGAAGGGCCTGGGCCAGGCCCAGCCTCTGCTTCATGCCAAGGGAATACTCCCGGACCTTCTTGTCCTGCTGCCGCTCCATGCGCACCAGCTTCAATACCTGGTCAATCTCCTGTTCCGGAACTTGTTTTAAAGTCTTCACAATCTCCAGGTTCTCCCGGCCGGAGAGATGCCCATAATAGGAGGGCGACTCAATCAGGGAACCGGTCCCTTTCAAGATTTCAATCCTGTTTTTCCCGTTCATGACTTTTCCATCCACCGTCACTTCCCCGCTGCTGCTCTTGATAAGGCCCAGCAGCATTTTCATGGTAGTGCTCTTGCCCGCCCCATTGGGCCCCATAAAGCCGTAGACGCAGGCCTTTGGGACCTTGAGATCCAGATCCCGCACCACGGCCTTTTTTCCGTATTCCTTGCCAAGCCCCCTTGTCTCCACGATAAATTTCATTTCTATAGTTCTCCTTTCTTCTTGCTTGGATAAGGAGAGTATAACGCAGCAGCCTTACATGGGGATGACAGGGGCCTTACGTTTACCTTAAATTGCAGAAGCAGACCTGCACCGGCTTAGGAAAGACCCCTTTCTTACATTTACCTTAATTTTTCCCAAAACAGCACAAATTTCCTTGTTTTTATTTTATGATAAACAGAAAAAGAGACAAGGAGATCGGGGTATGAACCATATATATGAATGCAGCATTTTAATTGTAGACGACAACCGGGATCTGCTTTCCATGCTCTCCCAGATTTTAGAGCGGGAAGGCTTCCGGTCCCCCAGGACAGCCGGAAGCTGCCGGGAAGCTAGGCTGGCCCTAAAAGAGGCCGTCCCGGACTTTATCATTCTGGATGTCATGCTTCCCGACGGGGACGGCTTCTCCCTTTTCCAGGAAATCCGCCGAACCGCCGATATTCCTATTCTCTTTCTCTCCGCCCGGGACGAGGACAATGACCGCCTGCTGGGGCTGGGACTTGGGGCAGACGACTATTTGACGAAGCCCTTCCTTCCGAAAGAACTGATCCTGCGCATCAGCGCCATTCTCCGGCGGACCTATCTCTCCGGCCGGAACCGGCCGGAACCGGACCCGGTCCTTGTACTGGACGGCCGCACCGTCCGCTTCGATTCCGGCATAGTCTCCTCCCCGGAAGGAGAAACGGCCCTCACCGCCAAGGAGTTTCTCATTCTGAAAAAGCTCTATGAAAACCGGGGAAAAATCGTCACCTTTGATGCCCTCTGTGATGCGGTCTGGGGCGACGGCTATTATACCTATGAAAACACCCTGATGGTGCATGTCCGCCGCCTCCGGGAGAAAATTGAGGAAGAGCCCTCCCGTCCCCGGCACCTTCTCACCGCCCGGGGAATCGGCTACCGCCTTCTGTAACCAGACAATACTCCCCTATGTTTGTGAAAGGACCCGGCTTATGAAAGATCTTTTGAAAATATACCGCCGCTATATCCTGACAGCCGCTGCCACCGGCCTTTTGATTCTCTTTTTTAATCTAACACTGTTTTTGGTTTTCCAAGCTGTCCAGTTCGGCTATAAAATGGTTCCCGGCTATAAAGGCTGGAATATGGAGGGGCTCTCCGCTATGCTCACTCTGGAGGAAGGCACCTATTCCCTGTCGGAGGAGGGCTGCAGGCGGGTAGATACGGAATTTGCCTTTGCCATGCTTATCGGACAGGAAGGCCAGATCCTCTGGAGCCGGAATCTCCCGGATGATATTCCCAGGTCCTACTCCCTCACGGATATTGCCTCCATGAGCCGCTGGTATCTCATGGATTATCCGGTGAAGATATGGACCCGCCCGGACGGCCTCTTTGTGGCGGCTCCCCCCAAGGGAAGCCTCTGGAAACACGGCCTGGAATTTAACACTTCTTATATAGAAGCCTTTCCCGTTCTCCTTCTGGCTTTCGTTCTGGGAAATCTCTTTCTGGCTTTTATTCTCGCTTTTCTCTTCGGCCATCGGTTTTATATTTCCTTAAAACCCCTGGCAAAGGGCATCGAACGCCTGGAGGGAAAAGAGATTCTTCATCTGCCGGAGCGGGGCATTACAGCCAGTCTGGCCGGAAGGCTGAACCGTGCGTCGGAAGTCCTGTTCCGCCAAAACCAGCTGCTTAAGAAACGGGACGACGCCCGGACCAGCTGGATTGCCGGGGTTTCCCACGATATCCGCACGCCTCTCTCTCTAATTATGGGATACGGGGACAGCCTGTCAAAGAGCCCCCATTTAAGCCCGGAGGAGCAAAGAGAAGCCTTCTCCATACGGGAAAACAGCCTCCAAATCAAAAAACTCATTGCAGATTTAAACCTGGCCTCCAAGCTGGAATACAACTCCTGCCCCCTGCGGCTGAAACCATACGCCCCGGCCGCCCTCCTGCGCAGCCTGGCTGCCTGGTATATAAACAGCGTTTCCGACAGCCGGCATCCTCTCACCCTGGATATAGACCCCGCCCTGGAAAGTCTTACCCTGACCGGAGATCCGGATTTACTTTCACGGGCTTTCCGCAACCTGATGGACAACAGTATCCGCCATAACCCCGCAGGCTGCATCCTGCACATAGACGCCCGGCTGCTTTCCAGACAGGTACAGTTCTCCTTTTCGGATACGGGAAAGGGAATCCCTGTGCGCATCGTGAAAACCCTCTACCGCCCGTCTACGGCTTCGAAAGGGGAAGATGGCGATAACATATCCGTCCCTCATATTATGGGGCTTCGGATTGTAAAGCAGATTGTGGAGGCCCATGGGGGGACATTAAAATTTGAGGTGCAAAAAGATATCTGCCAGACTGCGGTAATACTTCTGCCTGCCGGGGATATTTCCCCGGAATAGAAAAAACCGCCGGGAAACTCTACGCTTCCCGGCGATTCTCTCTATGCTATCTGTTCAATCCATTCCTTCACTCTGCGCAGTTCATTCTCCAGACGGTTTACCCGAAGCATTAGAATTTCTTTCTCGCTCTCCAGCCTCAGCGCCTCGTCCAGCTTCCTGCTCAAATCCAGATGTCCCTCTGCAATAATTCGTATATTCCGGTTGGTTTCGTTCTCAAGGGTCAGCTGGATATCCGTTATTTTGGCATCCATTTTATCCAGCCTGTCCAAAATTATTTTTGTATCCTCTGTCATTTCCCCTATTCCCCCCTTTGAAATCAACTCTTCATTCACCGTTTATGTTCTGATTATACCCTATCCCAGGCCCTATTTCAACAGCCTTCTTCCAAATTGCAGAGAAAACCGCCGGGAAACATTTAAGCTTCCCGGCGGCCCGCCTTTATACCACAATATCCACAAATTCACCCAGCCCAGGCGTGGAAGCCATGGGCGCTTCCATCATCTCTGCCAGGGCCTCCCCGGTCTCCTCCATCTGGTCCATCACCTTGGACATAAGAGCCAGGCTTACATTCCGCTGGAGCTTGCTTGACGCCATTGCCATAGACAATTCTGGTATATCCATTCTTTCACCCCTTTACTCGATGGTAATTCCGGCTTTCTCCAGGATAGCCGGAACATTCTTCTCTGCTCCGATAGCCATAATATGTACACCGTCGCAGAGACCCTGATCCTTGATCTTCGCAATCATCTCCGCAGCCATCTCGATACCAAGCTTGGTGGGCAGGCCTTTAACCCCCTTCTCCTTGCCCTCGGCGGCCGCAGCTGCCAGGCGGTCAATCATATCTTGGGGAACTGCAATGCCCGGAACGTTCTCATTCATGTATTTCGCCATTCCAGCCGCCTTCAGAGGAATAATGCCCGCCATAATGTGTGTCTTGATATTGGCTTTGTCTACCTCGTCCATAAAGCGCTTGAAGCTCTCCAGATCAAAGATTCCCTGGGTCTGGATATACTTTGCGCCTGCGTCCACTTTCTGGCGCAGCTTGTTAATCTGCAAAAATATGGGGTCATACACCGGCGTTACCGCAGCACCCTTATAGAACTTCGGCGCTCCGCCGTCCAGCTCATTTCCGCCGCAGTCTTTCCCGGTCTCTTCCATCAAAGTAAGCATTTTCAAAATACCCACAGAGTCCAGATCATACACCGGCTTGGACTGGCTGCAGTCGCCTACCGTGGGATGATCTCCCGTCAGGGCCAGCATGGTGTCAATGCCGAAGGCCGCCGCGGAGAGCATATCTCCCATAATTCCCATACGGCTGCGATCCCGGCCCGTCATCTGGATAATGGGTTCCAGCCCGGCCTCTTTGAGCTTAATGCAGAGCCCCAGGGAGGAAGCTTTCAGACAGGCAGACTGCATGTCGGTTACGTTGACTCCATGTACCTTGCCCTTCAGAAGCTCTGCAGCCTCCATCTGCTCGGCAAAGTCATATCCCTTAGGGGGAGCCATCTCAACGGTTACACCAAATTTTCCGCCTTCCAGCGCTTTTTCCAACATTCCCATTATTTGTTCCCCCTAATATTAATTGTTCTGGGATATGCAACCTTCTCATATCCTTTGTCCTCCCGTCCCTTAGAAAGAAGCTCCAGCCTTCCTAAGGACTCCAGGCGCTTATAAATCAGAATCCATGCACAGTCATTCTCGGGATTCACCTCGCATTTGCCGTTCTTCTGCCCGCCGCAGGGACCGTTCACCAAGGATTTGGCGCAACGGGATATGGGGCAGATTCCTCCGGTGGTTCCCAGCACGCAGTCGCCGCAAAGATGACAGGCCTCCTCAAACAAGCCGAAACGCACGGCCTCTCCCAAGAACATGGTATTGTTGGAGGGATATACGGGTGCCTTGCTGTGATTTGCCGCCACCTGGACCCCGTCTCCGCAGGACATGCAGACTACTGCATCCGGCTCAGCCGCATTCAGCTTCTTCATGGCAGTCTTCACTCCCATATTCATGCAGCAGTAATCTGCCATGTTGGTAGCCACCACCGTCTTTCCCTGGGATTCCAAATACGCTTTCAGCTCTGCGATCTCCTTCTCGCCGCCCGTAGCGCAGGCGGTGGCGCAGCTGCCGCAGCCAAGGATTGCAATTTTCTTCGCATCCCCGATCATTGCCATCAATTCTTCAATGGGCTTTTTCTGTGTGATAATCATGATTTCGTCTCCTTATCCTTTTCTCAGCTTAAAAAGGGTTTCCTACCCTTTTATTTTAATACATTCTCACAGGAAATCAAGCCTAAATCACGCATTTTAACAATTTGTATCATTTTCTAACACTTTTCTACATATAATTCATATAGTTTTCTATGACAGTTCCCTTTACCGGGCCTGATTTCCTTTTAACCTGGCATTCATCTTCTCCACATTGCGCCTGTTCACTATATACTGTATGATCCAGTCCATCACGAAAATCCCTGCAAAAATAGCGAAATATCCAAGAATTCCGGAAACACTGTGCTCCATCCAGTGCATGAAATAGGCGATAAACGCCATGGGAACGGAAAGGACCAGGAAAAACACCACCGTCTTTTGGACCAGGTTCCACTCTTCCACCTCCCAGATAAGAGAACCTGCACCGCTTATGGTCCCCAGAAACCCGCACAGGAAGGTCTGCACCACTACCGCCCTGATCTCGCTGCCTGCAGCCTCAATCAGTTCCGGCGCACAGGCCGTATAATACCCCTGCCCGAAAGCCAGGGAAAGTCCCACAGTAATTAGATACCCGATAGCGATTCCCAGGGGAAAACCCAATGCGCCTCTTTTTAACATTGTTTTTTTCATCCTCTTCACCTCATACGCCTAAAATTTGTTTGATTTTGGAAACATAACGTCTGGACACATAGGTGGTGGTTCCGTTCTGGAATTTCACGCAGATGGTGCCCGCAAAGCCCAGGTCAAAGTTTTTCACCTTTTTTAAATTAATAATCTCCGAATTGGAAATACGGACAAAGCTGTTCCGGTCCAGCCGCTCTTCCAGCTCGTAGAGCCGCAGACGGAGCACGTATTCCCCCTTGTCCGTAACAGCGAAGACCTTTCCCCCGCCGGCATAGATACGGATTAACTCTAAGGGATCGAGAATTTCCAGCTTTTCCTCCCGGATGCCCGACAGAACCTGGGGAGACATTTCCGACAGCCTATTCACAAGCTCCTGCACTTCCCCGGTCATAGAGGCCGCCACAATGATAATTTTCGGTTCCGGACAGGAACTGTCCATTTTAATTTCAATCTTCACACCGTCACCTCTGTTTTGCGTTTTTCCTGCTTCCGCAATTTATCATAATAAAACCGCCCCGGGATTACAACTGATTTCCCACAGGCGGTTCTTTTGGCTATACGGATGGTACTGCAATGATTTAATAAAGATTTTTCACCTTAAATTCTTTCTCCGCCTCCCGGCGCTGATCCTTTTTGGCAATGTCCTGGCGCTTGTCGTAGAGCTTCTTTCCCCGGGCCAGTCCGATCTCTACCTTCACCAGGCTTCCCTTTAAATAGACTTTCAAGGGAACCATGGTGTAGCCTTTCTCCGCAATCTTTCCGCCGATCTTGTTAATCTCGGACCGGTGCAGCAAAAGCTTGCGCACACGGAGAGGATCCTTATTGAAAATATTTCCCTTCTCGTAGGGACTGATGTGCATTCCGTACACATACATCTCCCCTTTCTCCACTTTAATAAAGGCCTCCTTGACACTGCACTTTCCCATGCGCACGGACTTTACCTCCGTGCCGGCCAAGGAAATGCCGGCCTCGTAGGTTTCATCGATAAAATAGTCGTGGTAGGCCTTTTTGTTGTTGGCAATTAGCTTTACTGTCTCCTTACCCATATGCTCCCGTTCTCCTTTATATCCTAATATTTAGTCCGCACTGCTCTCCTCCAGGGAAAAGTCTATGGTCCTGCACAGCCGGTCTGCAGCTTTCACCTGAATGCGGACCCGCTGTCCCAGGCGGTAGGTTTTTCCTGTCCGCTCTCCCCGGAGCTCGTACTCTTCTTCCCGGTACTCGTAGAAATCATCCTCCAGAGAATGCACATGCACCAGCCCTTCCACCGTATTGGGAAGCTCCACGTACATGCCGTAGCTCGTAATTCCCGAAATCACACCCTCATAGAATTCCCCTATGCGGCTCTCCATATATTCCGTTTTCTTAAGCTTTTCCGTCTCCCGCTCGATCTCGTCGGCCCGCCGCTCCGTCTCGCTGCTGTGCTTGGCCGCCTTGTCCAGAATCGCCGCGTAATGCTCCACCCGCTCTTCCTTTAACCTGCCCCGGAGATTTTCCTTAATAATCCGGTGAATCTGCAGATCCGGGTATCTGCGGATGGGGGAAGTAAAATGGCAGTAATACTGGGCTGCCAGGCCGAAATGCCCTGCACAGTCTGTCGAATACTTGGCCTGCTTCATAGAGCGCAGGGTCAGCCGTGAAAGCAGGGCCTCCTCCGGTGTCCCGGCAATCTTATCCAGGAGGTTCTGCACCTCCCCCGGATGAATCTCGTCTCCGCCCAGGTGAAGGGAGTAGCCGAAGTTCCGAATAAATACCCCCAGCTTTTTCATCTGATCCTTGTCAGGATTTTCGTGAATCCGGTACAGAAACGGCTGGGCCTGCCAGAAATAATCGGCCGCCACCGTCTCGTTGGCCGCCAGCATAAAATCCTCAATCAGGCGTGTTGCCGTATTGCGTTCGCAAGGGCGGATTTCCGCCGGATGTCCCGACTCATCCAAGATTATTTTTGTCTCGGGAAAATCAAAATCAATGGCGCCCCGTTTTCTCCGCCTGCTCCGCAAAAGCCGGGAGAGCTCCCGCATTTCCTCCAGCATGGGAAGAAGCTTCGTGTATTTCCGGGATGTCTCTTCCCCGGCTCCCTTAAGAAGCTCCTCCACCAGGGGATAACTCAGCCGCTTTTTCACCCGGATCACCGTCTCCGCCAGGCTATGGCCCAAAAGCTTGCCCCGGGAGTCAAAGGTCATGATGCAGCTTAAAGCCAATCGGTCCTCTCCTTCGTTCAAAGAGCAGATCCCGTTTGACAGGGCACGGGGCAGCATGGGAATCACCCGGTCTACCAGGTACACGCTGGTCCCCCGCTCAAAAGCAGCCCTGTCAAGGGCGCTGTTCTCCTGGACATAATTGGCCACATCTGCAATGTGAACGCTCAAAATATAAGTTTCCCCGTCTCTTCTCACAGAAACGGCATCGTCCAAATCTTTGGCATCCTCCCCGTCAATGGTGACGCACAACTCCTCCCTCAGATCCAGCCGTCCTTCCAGATCTCCTTCGGAAACCGGCTTTGCCACCCGTTCCGCCTGGTTTAATTCCCGCTGGGAAAATTCCTCGGGAAGCTGGTATGCCCGGACCATGGAGCGTATATCTGCTCCCGGATCACTGCTGTGGCCCAGAATCTCCGCAATGCGTCCCTCCGGGTTTTTCCTTTCTTTGCCGTAATCGGTAATCTCCGCCACCACCTTATGGCCCGTGACCGCTCCCCCGGAGCGCTCCAGAGGAATAAAAATATCGCTGGTTATCCGCTGGTTGTCCGGAACCACAAAACCAAAATTTTTGCTTTTCTCGAAAGTTCCCACCACCTCTGTGATGCCGTGAGCCAGAATCTCCGTCACAAGGCCTTCCCGCCGTTTCCCGCCGCTTTTGCCTTTTAACTCCACCCGTACGGTGTCGCCCGGAAATGCGCCGCCCGTATCCTGCTCTCCAATAAAAATATCCTCTGCCTCTTCCTCCACAGACACGAAGCCAAAGCCTTTGGCATGGCTTATAAACGTTCCCGTGGCGTATTTCTTCTCGGCCCGGCTTAAGCGTCCCCGCTTGGAGATCCGGACTTTCTGCTCTGCCAGAAGCTCTTCCAGCACTTCCGCCAAATCCGGCCGCTCCTCTCTTGGAATCTGCAAAAGAACCGCCAGCTCTTTCTGCTTCATGGGAACGTAGTGGGGATCACAGATAAATTCGTAGATAACCTTCTTTCTCTGTTCTAACTTTTCTTTTTCCATTCCAATTCCTGCCGTAATATAAATAGAAAGCACCCTCGGTATCAGCCGGGAGTGCTTTGTCAACTGCTTTCTCTAAATCACATTGAGATTCAATACAAGGGCCAGTACAATAAACACGGCCGCCAGTATCTTTGTAATCAATACCAGCTTTCCTTCCGCAGAACGGTTCTTATTCTGCTCCCAAAAGGAGTTGCCGCCTGCAATGGCTCCAAGACCGGTCGATTTTCCTTCCTGCATCAAGACAATCCCTGTCAAAATCACACATACCGCTACAAATATAATCGTAAGAATAATTCTCAAAATACCCATCATCACACCTCCTATGGTCGGACAAGGTACATTTTACCACAGGCAGGGGCAATAATCAAGCTAATTTTTCTCGTAGAAAGGATTGCAGTAAGTCCCCACCGGATCAAGCCTCTCTTCAATGCGCAAAAGCTGGTTATATTTCGCGATCCGGTCCATGCGGCAGGGAGCACCAGTCTTGATCTGTCCCGCATTGACCGCCACTGCCAGATCGGCAATGAAGTCTTCTTCCGTCTCTCCGGAACGATGGGAAATCACCGTGGAGTAGCCGCTGGTCCTGGCCAGCTCAATGGCATCCATAGCCTCCGAGACAGTTCCAATCTGGTTCACCTTGACCAGAATGGAATTTCCGGCCTTCATCTGGATTCCCATCCCCAGGCGCTTTACATTGGTCACAAAGAGATCGTCTCCCACCAGCTGGACCCGGCTTCCCAGACGCTTGGTCAGCATCTGCCAGCCGTCCCAGTCCTCTTCCATCAGCCCGTCTTCAATGGACACGATGGGATACCGGTCCAGCAGTTCTTCATAGTAATCCACCAGTTCTTCCGGGGAGCGCAGAATTTTCTCCCCCCGCATGCGGCTCTCGCCCTCGAAGAAATATTTTCCCGTTTTCTCATCGTAAAACTCACTGGAAGCGGCGTCAATGGCAATCTGTACCTGGACGCCGGGCTCATAATCTGCCATGCGGACAGCCTCCACAATGCAGTCCAGCACCTCCTTGGTATCCGCCAGATCCGGGGCAAAACCGCCCTCATCCCCTACGGCCGTGGAAAGTCCCCGCTTCTTCAAAAGCAGCTTCAGCTTATAATAAATCTCGGCTCCCATGCGCAGCCCTTCTTTGAAACAGCAGGCTCCCACCGGCATGATCATAAACTCCTGCAGATCCACCGTATTGTCCGCATGCTTTCCGCCGTTGAGAATGTTCATCATGGGAACCGGCAGGCTCTTTGCATGAACGCCTCCCAAATATTGATACAGGGGAAGCCGCAGGGCTTTTGCCGCCGCCTTGGCTGCCGCCATGGACACGCTTAAGGTGGCGTTGGCTCCCAGATTGGACTTGTTGTCCGTGCCGTCCTCTTCCACCAGAAGGTGATCCAGGCGGGATTGTTCCAGAACATTTTCCCCAATCAGCAGATCCGTAATTTTCGTATTTACATTGTGTACGGCTTTCTGCACACCCAGGCCCAGATAGCGGTACTGCCCGTCCCGCAGCTCTACGGCCTCAAATTTTCCGGTGGATGCCCCGGAGGGTACGCTTGCACGCCCCATAATATTCCCTTCCACGGTCACTTCCGCCTCTACGGTGGGATTTCCCCGGGAATCCAGGATTTCCCTGGCATGAATTTCTGTAATCGGTAAATATAAGTGCATAAAGAAACCTCCTTTTTCTACCTAAGTTTCCCTAGAAAAAGGAGGTTTTATACCATTTCTCTTATTTTATCAGCAGGGATTTTCCGGTCATCTCTTCCGGCTTTTCCATTCCCATAAGCTCAATCAGGGTGGGAATGATATCCGCCAGACATCCGCCCTCCCGCAGCTTGTATGCCGGATCTGCGTTCACCAGAATAAAGGGCACCGGATTGGTGGTGTGGGCCGTAAACGGCGCTCCCGTATTGTAATCCACCAGCTGCTCCGCATTGCCGTGATCCGCACAGATAAACATCTGTCCGTCTGTCTCCTTGACAGCCTCCACCGCGCGGCCTACGCACGCGTCCACGGCTTCCACCGCCTGGATAGCCGCAGGCTCAACGCCCGTATGGCCCACCATATCGGGGTTGGCAAAGTTGATGATAATCACATCGTATTTGTCTGATTTAATGGCTTCCACCAGCTTGTCGCAGACACCGTATGCGCTCATCTCCGGCTGCAGGTCGTAGGTGGCAACCTTGGGGGATTTCACGAGAATCCGATCCTCGCCCTCATTGGGCTCCTCCACGCCGCCGTTAAAGAAAAAGGTTACATGGGCATACTTCTCCGTCTCCGCAATGCGGGCCTGGGTCTTTCCATGGGCGGCCAGATACTCCCCGAAGGTATTGTGAAGCTCTACCTTGTGAAAGGCTACCAGCTTATTGGGGATGGTCACATCATACTCTGTAAAGCACACATAGGTAAGATCAAGCTTCTTCTCCCGCTCAAATCCCGTAAACGTATCGTCGCAGAAGGCTCTGGTGATCTCCCTGGCCCGGTCAGGACGGAAATTGTAAAAGATAACGGAGTCTTTGTTCTGTATCACAGCCACCGGCTTTCCGTCTCTCTTCACCACAGCGGGAACTACAAATTCGTCATTGACTCCCTTCTCATAGGAAGCGGCAATGGCGCTTACGCCGTCTTTCGCCTCTTCGCCCTCCCCTTTGGTCAGGGCCCGGTATGCTTTCTCCACCCGCTCCCAGCGGTTGTCCCGATCCATGGCATAGTAGCGGCCCATAACCGTAGCTACCTCTCCCACGCCGAGCTCCGCCATCTTATCCGTCAGCTCCTGCACATAATCTTTGCCGGATGCGGGGGGCGTATCACGGCCGTCCAGGAAGCAGTGCACATAAACTTTTTTCAATCCGTGGCGTTTTGCCAGCTCCAGAAGCCCGTAAATATGGGTGTTGTGGCTGTGTACGCCGCCGTCGGACACCAGGCCGTACAGGTGAAGGGCGGATCCGTTGGCTTTGGCATTCTCCACTGCCTTAACCAGGGCCTCATTTTTAAAGAAAACCCCATCCTCGATCTCCTTAGTAATCCGGGTCAGTTCCTGATATACGATGCGCCCTGCACCCATATTCAGATGCCCTACCTCGGAATTTCCCATCTGCCCGTCGGGAAGTCCTACGGCCAGACCGCTGGCATTTCCCTTTACAAAGGGATATTCCGCCATCAGCTTATCCATTACCGGCGTCTTCGCCTCGGCTACTGCATTGCCCTCCTGCTTTTCATTCAGGCCGTAGCCGTCCAAAATCATCAATACTGTTGGTTTCTTACTCATTGCTCTTCTCCACCTCTGCAATCGCTGCTTTTTTCATAGGAATCCGGCAGTTCCGGTTGCTGCCGAACTCTACGATAACATCGTCCTCGGTAATGTCAATGAGGACGCCGTAAAATCCGCTGGTTGTCACCACCACATCTCCCACCTCCATGGTAGAGAGCATGGCATTAAGGCGCTTCTGCTCTTTTTTCTGGGGACGGATGGCCATGAAGTACATCATTCCGAAGATCAGTACTACATAGAGAATAATCATCTCCCATCCCATTGTCGCTCCGCCTGTTGCTAATAAATTCATGTTCAGTCCTCCTAATTTAAACTCCACACAAACCTGATACAGATATGTGCTGTTTTTTACTTCCTCAAGACGCTATTGCTATAGTAGCATATATGCAGATTGCTGGTCAAGAGCGTACATGGAATATTTTTGGACTTGCGGCAACGCGCGGTTTACGGATTCCCTGCCCCCATGCGCTCCAGCTTATCCTTCTTATACGCCTGATAGCGCCCCTCTTCGATGGCCCCCCGGATCTCTGTCATCATGGTATTGTAGAAATAGAGGTTGTGCAGCACGCAGAGACGCATTCCCAGCATCTCTTTCGCTTTCAGCAAATGGCGGATATACGCCCTGCTGTAGCGCCGGCAGGCGGGACAGGAGCACCCCTCCTCAATGGGTCTTTCATCCAGTTCGTACTTGGCATTGAACAGATTGATTTTTCCCAAGTTGGTGTAGAGATGCCCGTGACGGCCGTTCCGGCTGGGGTAAACGCAGTCAAAGAAATCCACGCCCCGGTCCACAGCCTCCAGGATATTGGCCGGCGTCCCCACTCCCATCAGATAGAGGGGCTTGTCCCCCGGAAGATGCGGCGCCGTCTCCTCAATGATGTGATACATCTGCTCATGGGTTTCTCCCACGGCCAGGCCGCCGATGGCATAGCCGTCCAGATCAAGCTCCCGGATCTGCTTGGCATGTTCTACCCGGATATCCGCATAAACGGCTCCCTGGTTGATACCAAAAAGAAGCTGCTCTTTGTTGATGGTATCCGAAAGGCCGTTCAGCCGTATCATTTCCGCCTGGCAGCGCTTCAGCCACCGGGTAGTCCGGGCCACGGAACGCTCCACATACTCCCGGTCTGCCAGAGCCGGGGCACACTCGTCAAAAGCCATGGCAATGGTGGAAGCCAGATTGGACTGGATCTGCATACTCTCCTCCGGGCCCATAAAAATCTTCCGCCCATCCACATGAGAGTTGAAATATACGCCTTCCTCCTTGATTTTCCGCAGGGAGGACAGGGAGAATACCTGGAATCCGCCGGAATCCGTGAGAATGGGCTTGTTCCAGGACATAAACCGGTGAAGGCCGCCCAGTTTCTTCACCACCTGATCCCCCGGGCGCACATGGAGATGATACGTGTTGGACAGCTGTACCTGGGTCCCGATTTCTTCCAGATCCGAGGTGGCTACGGCTCCTTTGATGGCCGCCGCCGTCCCCACATTCATAAATACCGGGGTCTGTACCGTCCCGTGAACCGTTACAAGTTCTCCCCGCTTTGCATTTCCGTCTCTTTTTAATACGCGATACATCTTATTTTAATCCTCTTTCTTTTCTTTCATCTGTCTTTCTCCGTCTGCTGCAGCCAGTTGTCCTCAATTTCTTTTTTCAAATCTGCAAACATGGAAAAATAAACGTTCTTAGTCTGCCTCACAATATCAATGGCAACCGCCTGATGATACGCATGGGCCACATTATTTCTCGCTGCCAGGGCTTCCATCCACAAATCTTCCTCCAAAAAGAGCCCGGCCTGGTAAGCGGATTTGAGAATCTGGCGGGGCGATCCTGTCTTTGCCTCTGCCACACCATTTTCCTCCAAAAGTTCTTTCATCAGCTTCCAGGACTGTTCAAAACAAATTTCATACAAAGCAACCAACCCGGTCAGCACCACATTGTTATAAGGCTCTTCGTAGGAAAAGACATCCTTCAGATTCCGAAATGCGGCGCAAAAGTTATCATACTTTTTCATAGAGCACTTTTCCCTCCTTTTCTATGGATTCCAAAAGCTCTTCCATTACAGGCTTATCCAGGTTCACCACATCATAAAACAGCAGGGTAGAAGTTTCTTCCTCCACATCCAGAGAAAAGCGGACCACATCTCCGCCGCTGGCCGCCAGATCAATATCGCTGGTTTTCTTATAATCTCCCCTGGCTCTGGAGCCGAACAGAATTACCCGGTCCAGACGGTATTTCTCTGCCAGCGCGCAAATCTCTTCCAGCACCTTCTCCCGTATTCCCGTGCCCTGAAGCATCTGCATGACCTCCTTTTCGATTCTGTTCACTATCATAACGGACTTTCCGCGATTCGTCAAACCTTCTGTTCAAAATAAAGTGCCGTATACGGCAGCTACGCTCTGTATTCTCTGTTTCATTTTTGTGCGCACATGTGGAGGCCCCAGGCACTCGCATTTATCTCCGAAGCTAAGGAGAATATCATAGTAATACTCGTTTTCAACGAAAGGAAAATCAACCAGGTAATGGTCATCACCGTCCGGCATAAAGCGGTCGCAGGTACAAAATTCAAGCACCCGGTCCAGCACGGATTTGTGAATGCGTATTTTGATTTCTGTCTGCATGGTTTCTATGATTTTGTCAAAATCCAAAACCGGTTTTTCATATTCCCGGGGAGCAAAGGTTTCCTGCTTCATCTTGAGATCTGACATGCGGGACAGGCGGAACAGGCGGTAATCCCTTCTAGCAAGGCAGTACCCGTAAAGATACCAGTGACTGCCTTTCAGCACAAGCTGGTACGGCTCAACCGTCCGCACGGTTTTATTTCCATGGTGCGCGATGTATGCAAAGGAAAGCAGCCTGTAATCTTCCAAAGCGGCTTTCATCGTTTGCAGGTATGGCTGGATATTTTGATTGCCTGACCATGAGCTTACGTCTATGCAGATTTGATTTGTCTTGATTTCAATGTCTTCCGCTCTGTCTGCAGGAATAAAGCTCTTGATTTTTGCAAGAACATTGGCAAGCTCATCATTTCGTACCATATGAGAAAGGTTGGAAAGCCCCAGCAAGATTGCAGAAAGATCCGCATCCGAAAACACATTTTTGTCTATTTTATACTCCGGCATAATTTCAAAGCCGCCTCCGGTTCCCGATATGGAGCGAATCGGAATCCCTGCCATATTGATTGTATCCATATCACGATAGATTGTGCGGGGCGAAACTTCAAACATATCTGCCAGTTCCCGTGCACCGATACGCTCCTTATTGAGGAGCGTCACAATAATGCTAACAAGCCTGTCAACTTTCATTTGGTAACCGCCTTTTAAAAATCCTTTTTTCATTATAGATTGTTGCCATACTCCTGTCAACGATTGGCTGGTACAATGAAAAAAGCTGCTCTCTTGTCCACTGAGGGTAACAGCGCAGCAAAAAAATAAGAATGGAGGAAAGATATGTTTACAGTTTACGTTTACACACTTGATACTTTAGCAGATTGGGAATTGGGGTATGTTGCCGCGGAGCTAAATTCGAAGCGTTTTTTCAAAAAAGACGCGCCGGATGTATCCGTCAAAACGGTCAGCGTCTCAAAAGATCCCGTGAAGACAATGGGCGGCTTAACCATCATTCCGGATTGTGTTTTAAGCGATATTGCGGCAACTGAAAAAAGCGTATTGGTGCTGCCCGGCGCAAACACCTGGAACGCTCCGGAACATGGTGCTGTCATGGAAAAAGCCAAGAGACTTCTTTCAGCAGGCGCTACGGTCTGTGCTATCTGCGGCGCCACCGCTGCACTGGCAAACGCCGGCCTGCTGGATCAGCGCCCGCACACCAGCAACGGGATGGGATACCTTGAAATGTGTTCTCCCCGTTACAAAGGACAGCCGTTCTATGTTGATAAACCATCTGTCGCAGATCGCAACCTGATTACCGCAAGCTCCACCGGAGCTTTGCTATGGGCAAAACAAATCATTGAGCGGTTGGAAGTCTTCCGGCCCGACACGCTGGAAGCCTGGTATCACTATTTCAGCAGCGGCAAGGAGCAGCATTTCTTTGCTCTCATGCAGACCTTGCAGACAGGCAAATGAGAGGCCTTCTGTCTCTGCTCAGATACCCTCCGTTAGCCGGCAGAAAAAAAGACGGGTAAAAAGCAGCCGCTCCTACCCGTCTTTCTCTATCAATTCTTTTTTGGCTTTCGCAAGTCTTCACTCCGCTGCTGCCATGGGCGTAATCACAATGTTTTCCCCGGAAATTCCGGTTTTCCGCTTTACGATATCCTCAATCTGCGCCCGGCCCGCATCGTCCACTTCCGCCATATTGACCACCACGTCCGCTTTTCCGTCGGTAATGCTGACTACCACATCCTCGAAACCTTTGGCCTGGAGAAGAATCTCGGCCGCCGACTCCCGCTCTGCAATGTCTGTCAAGGCGATCATGCTGTTGATGGCATCCTGCTTCTGGGCGTCGGAAATATTGGTGTTGTTGATCACTTCCAGAAGAATTTCCTTATTCTTGGAGCGGAGCTGCTCCCTGGTCACCTTCGCCTCGGAGGAGAAGCCCACACCCGCACTGGAGCTTGCCATCACGGCCTCGCCCGGATTTTCGTCTTCTCCCAGTTCCGCCACGTCTGCATCCAGGCTTGCAATATCTCCGTCGGCAAACTGAAGCTCTTCCAATCCGCTGGCAGCGTAAAGATCTTCCGCTGAGAGATCCAGGGCCAGATCCTTTTCATCTTCTGTGGACGCTTTTCCCGAATTGGCTGTCACTTTCGCGGAATCCAGCTTGCTGCCGGAATAATTTAAGTACCCCGCCACTGCAATCATGATCGCCAATGCGGTAATTATCATCTGGTTTTTCTTAAATATGTTTTTCACTTTGAACCCTCCATCTTCATTATTTTTATTTTATGTGCCTCCACGGGAAATAATGCCTGAACTGCCTCCAGAATATTCTGTTTCACCGAAGCATTCCCGCCTCCCCGGGCAATGACAATCACGCCCTCCACCTCTGGTTCCAGTTCTTTCACCACATAGGGTGTCCGCTCCCCGCTTTCTTCCCGGTAAACGGTTGTCTCCGAACGGCTCACCTCCTGGGTCTGCCTGGTCCCTCCGCCGGCATCCGCTTCCTCCACTGTCTGGCTGGAGGAGGGGCGGTCTTTTTCCACAATCTTCTCCCAGGAAGACTTTAAGGTAATCATAACCTCAACTTCCCCCACGCCCTCCACCTTCTCTAAGGCCTCCTTTAAGCGTTCTTCCTGCCTCTTTTCATAGGAATCCGGCTCCTGCCCTGTCGCTGTCTTCAATTCTTCTGCCGGATCGCCCCCGGAATCCGGGGGAGCCTTTTTCTTTCCTCCGTCCGTTGGGATGGCAATCACCACCAGCAGGATCCCCGATAAGAGAAGGATCAGAAGCTGATCCTTTCCCGGCATCTTAATCTTCTTCCGGTTCTCCGATTGTAACCTGGATTTCAGGAATTCCAATGTCTTCTCCTTTCCGGGGAGGCTCTTCCTGCTCCGCATCATCCCCCTGTCCGATTTCTTCCAGACTCTCTTCCACCCGCCTTTGATACTCTTCCTCCAGGGCTTTCTGTTTTTCACGGAACTTAAGGAGCTCCGAATCAAAAGTCTGGCGGGTATAAGTGTCATCCAGACGGCCGCTCAGTCCGGTCATTTTAAGAGCAGGAGAAATAACCAGGATGATCAGCACCACCCCCATAAAAAACTGCAGGTATTTTTTCTGGCTTTTCTCCGGCAGCACATGAAGAACCACCGTCATCAGCAAGGTATAAAAGGCGATATCCCGGATCCATCCGTAAAGCAATTCTTTCATTACGACTCCTTTTTAAGTTCCTCCCACAGACACCGCCACCACAACGATGGTCAGCATAAAGAGGACTGCCACGGTAAACACCACCCGGAAGAGCAGCTTAATCCCGTCGCCCACCCCGGCCACACAGCCTACCATCCGCTTATCAGACACTGGCTGGATAATGGCCGCCGCCAGCTCCAGAATCAAAACCAGGGTTCCCAGCTTCAGAAGAGGGGCCATGCACAGGAGGACAATCACAATCAGGCCAGCCGCCCCGATCCCGTTTTTGATGAGAACCGCAGAGCCCAGAATGGTATCTGTCACGGCCCCGGCTGCATTTCCGATTCCCGGTATCAGCTCCGCCGCCCGGCTGAATATGCCCCCTTTCAGGGAATCAATGGCAGGATGGATGATGCCCTGCACCGCATTAAATCCCACCACCACTGCCAGCAGGGATTTTAAAATCCAGCCCACCGCTTTGGCCGACATTTCCGACATCTGGGACAGGTATTCTTCCCCGGTCATATGGTTGATAAAAACCAGCATCACATGAACCTGAATCAAAGCCATCAGCCCATGGCCGATGAGCCACTGGATCAGATAAATCAGCCCCAGTAGAAACTCATAGAAGGCTGCCGCCGTGGACACGCCCGCAGACATGGTAACGGCCAGAAAATAAGCCGGGATCAAAGCCCGCATAAATTCCTGAGTCTCTTCCAACACGGACCGGGCCAGATCCTGGGCTCCGGAAAACACCTGCAGAAGAATGAGAAAGAGGAGCATATACGTGATTTCAAAACTGACCTGGGCGATCTGCTGGTTCTGGAAAATATTTGAAAAATTGGTCAAAAGCGCCGCCGCAATCCCCAGAACCAGAATGGACAAAAGTATCTGCTTCTCCTGCTTCCAGTTCTCACCAAACTGTCCCAGAAGGGCTGTCAAAAAGCCCTCCAGCGTAAAAATTTCTTCTCCCTGAATCAAATCCATCACCGCATCCCGGAACCGGAATTCCTCCTCCAGAATCTCATCCACCGATTCCTGGATCTCCTCAAAGTCCAGCTCCTCTGTCATAGGCAGTCCCTCCGCCCGGGCTTTTACAGACGGCAGTGCGGGCAGAACAAAAGCCAGAAGAAGGAGAACCCTCCACTTTCCCGCCCTCATCCGGCCAAAAACCCCTGGATGGTATCCATAAGAGCCGTGATAATCGGCATGCTGACTGCCAGGATAGAAAGCTTGCTGAATACCCCAATCTGCCCGGCTATGGTAGAATATCCGGCGTCCTTGCAGATATCCGAGGCAAACTCTGAGATATAAGTAATGCCGATGATTTTCAGCAGCACCTGGATATAAGCCGTCTGCACGGAAATAGAGTTTTGAATCAGCTTCACACTCTCCACCACTACTTCCAGCCTTCCCACTGCCAGAATCAGAAGAAGCACACTGGTAGCAATGCTGAGATATACGGCAAATTCCGGCTTGCTCCCCTTAAGCTGCAGGGCCAGAAACACTCCCACAATGCCTATCATGGCCGCCTTTATCATAACCGCTCCCCCTTTCTCAGCCGTTTCCCTTTCAAACTATAAGGCAAACAGCTGCTGCATGGTTGTAAACAGATCAAAAATATAGGGCAGAATCCAGAGCAGCACCAGCACCAGCCCCGCCAGGCTGGTCAAAAATGCCTGCTCTTCCCGGCCGCTGTGCTTCAGCACCTGGCTTAAGACCGATACCAGGATTCCCACCGCCGCTATTTTAAATATGAGATTAACGCTCATGGTTCCCCTTTCTCTCCCTTAAGGTTCCGTTTAAAGCAGCAGGATCACCAGGAAAATGCCTCCCGCCACCCCAAGGCTCTGGTACAGCTTCTGTTTGCCCGTCAGGGATTCCTGGGCATCCCGGATCCGGATCTCCAGCTGCTCCAGATAAAGCTCAATGGAGGATAGCTGCATTTCCAGGTCCAGATATCCCAGGCTTTCACCCAGGACTCCCAGCTGTTCCCGGTCCTCCCGTTTCAGCTTCGTACCTGCGAGCCCTTTTTGAATCTGATCTCTCCAGAGCTCCCCGAAGGTTCTGCCGTCCAAATTCTCCATCTCCTCCGCCGTCCGTTTCAAAAATAGGCTGAAAGGCTCCGGCATGCGGACGGAGATAGCCAAAAAAGCTTCCTCCAGGGGTGTTTTCGTATATTTAATCTCCCCCCGCAGCATATAGAGCATCTGCTTTAAGAGACGCAGCTCCATGCAATACCGCTTGACATCCACACTGCAGCTAATGCCAATCCCCCCGGCAGAAACAATAATCATCAGCGCACCTGCCAGTTTCAGCATAACCGCTCCCCCTTTCCGTCCAAAACTTCCTGAATCCTTCCCGCAGGCACTCCCGGACAGAGAATCAGAAAGCGCTCAAAGACTTGTTCTTCCATGAGCCGCTGAAACAAAGGTTTGCTCTTAATATCCCCAAGCGAACTGCCGTGTACCGTAGCAATCAGACGGCAGCCGCAGAACAGGGCCGTCTCGATGGCGTGAATATCCTCATACCTTCCAATCTCGTCCACTGCCAGCACTTCCGGGGCCATGGAACGCACCATCATCATCATCCCCTCTGCCTTGGGACAGGCATCCATCACATCCGTGCGGATTCCCACATCATTGGAGGGAACTCCCTGAAAACATCCGCAGATCTCAGAGCGCTCATCCACCACGCCCACCGTATGCCCCCGCCTGTCCCCCTTCCCGTCGGAAATCTGCCGGATCAGATCCCGGAGCAGGGTAGTCTTCCCGCACCGGGGCGGCGATATGATAAGCGTATGGCGCACTTCTTCTCCCTTGCACACAAAAGGCAGGGCCTTGTCCGCACAGCCTTTGATCTGATGGGACAGACGCACGTTGAGGAAGGAGATATTGCGGATGCTGCGCACCTTGTCCCCTTCCAGGACAGCCCGTCCCGCAACTCCCACCCGGTGCCCGCCCCGCAGAGTGAGAAATCCCTGCCGCAGCTCGTCCTCATAGGCGTAAAGGGAATATTTCCCTACAAATTCCATGGTCTCCTGGATTTCCCTTCCCGTCACCATCCAGGCCCCTTCCGGCTCCCGCCCTATCTTTCCGTTTTCCTTAAGAAAAAATTCCTCCCCTGCATACCGGATAGCCAGGGGACCCATAGCCCGCAGGCGGATTTCCTGAAGCTTCTCAAACTCCAAATCCGCCCGTTCCAGAATCTCCCGGATATGCAGGGAAAAAATGCGCACAATTCCGTCCTTGTCCTTCATGTCCTCACCTCTTAGGACAGTATATGAGGATAGGCAGAAAAAAAGACTAGCCTTGAGGCCAGTCTTTGAAATTATGCGCTTTTGGGGGGCTGGTAAGGTATGCCCTGCGGGCACCCCGTATGACAGGTCCTTGGGACTGTCCGTTAAGGTATTATAATCCGAACGCCGGAAGGAAGGATCTCCCCTCCAAACGGAGGCAGAGGTTCCGGGGAGCTAATCCCTAAGACGCACTAAA
>CAJUNN010000046.1 GCA_910587955.1 uncultured Lachnospiraceae bacterium
GACTTGTTTTCTATATTTCCAGTATAACACATTTTTTTCCAGCCCGTAGACCTTTCTTGATAGAAAACGGTCCTTCCCATTCCTAAAATTTTCTGTCAGCTCTATTCAGTTGTTAAAATACAAACCTCTCCCAGCAATCATTCCTACTCTTCCGAAGAAAGGCGGAACAGTACTTCTCTCTTCAGCCTCCGGGTAATGACAATACCGGAAGGACAACGTATCTCCAGGACACCGCCCGGGCTGTGCTTTTGCAGGTATCCTGATATGCGAATCATAAAATGGGAAGTCTTTGCTTTCCTCACCAGGGCCTCCGTGAGAAGGGCCTCATAACAGTCTTCCCCCCGCCGGATCCGTACCTGCCCAAGCCATCGATAGCCCCCAGTATGCAAAGCTTCATAGAGCGGCACTGTCAAAAAACAGAAGAAAACCGGCAAAAATAAAAATGTTCCGGCAGCGGCAGCCGCCACAGCCGCTATAACCGGAGCTTTCAAACGGCCAGGGGTTCCAAGAGGTATTTCTTCTTCCCGGATCTCCTCACGGTAAAGCTCCTTTTTTCCCGGAACGCGTTCTCCGCCTATCTTCCGCAGCTTCCCCGGTTCCTGCGGCTTGGATAAGACGTGTTCCCGCAGTTCTTCATAGTCATAAAAGTACTCCGCCAGAGTGGAGGTGAGACGCCCTCCTGCCGGATAACCCAAATAGGTTAAAGTTGCTTCCCATTCGGAATCATAAGAGACCCAATATTTCTCCAGCCATCCATAGCAGCAAACAGCTTCATACGTTTCGGGCAGCTCATAGGCATCCCAAGAAGTCACCGTATAAATCACATATAGCAGATCGCAGGTATTTCCCTGATGGCTGACTGTCATAGGTATCCGTTCCAAATCATTGTCCGGCAAATCCGTAAGCGTCTTTGTCAGCGTATAAACATCCGCACCCTCCGCTTCTTTCGTGCCAGTCACCCGGATATGAATCGAAGATTCATCCAGCACATACAAAATTTCCCCCGCATCCTCATACCGGGGAATCCGTGTTACCTGGCCTGCCGGAAGCCGCAGAGTTTTTGTCATTGTATCCACGGCTGTATCCGGATCCCGGACAGTCTCTTTCGCAGAGGGCGGAGACGGTTCTTCCGCCCGCACTTCGGCTCCCAGCAGACAGGCAAAACACACAATCAGCAAGACCAGTTTTCCCGGTCCTGCGGTTTCTTTTCTTACAGACCTTTCTTTTTTCAATCCGATCGCTCCTTTCTGAATCGGGTGGGATGAATGAAGAATTGCAGATAAAAAGATTTTCATAGACGAAGACGCCGGAAATCCGATCACACACACTTTTCCCGGCGCTTGAAGAAATAAAATAGATGGCCGTCAAATACTCTTTCTAACATATTGGTCATTCATGGAATTTAGGGAAACGCAGGAGCAAACACATCCCGGACGTGGAGGAGATCCTCCGAATGTCCGGATGTTTCATTTTGTCCTAAACAAAACTATAATAAAGTTTCCGTCTTATGTCAACAGAAACTGGAGTTTTTATACTTTTTTTAGAAATTATTCACATCCTGTTTTTCGGCAAAAAAAGAAAGCTGGAAAAGAGACTTGAACTCTCGACCCCTTCATTACGAGTGAAGTGCTCTACCGACTGAGCTATTCCAGCTTGCGCTTATCAGCATTTGATATTATAATCGAAAAAAAAGAATTTGTAAAGGGGTATTTTTGTGATTCGGTTAAAATTCGGTAAAAAGAGACAAATCCTTCCCATCCTGCTCCTGGCGGCTCTGGTTCTGCTGCAGGGATGCGCACCCGGGACAGAAAAAGAGCCCGGAACCGCCCTCATCATGAATGCTTCCGGAGAAGCGGCCGGACAGTTTACAAAACAGCTGGCTCTCTGGGAGCAGGAAGAAGCTGCAAAGCTTGCGGCCGCCCGGCAGGAGGCCGAAGCCCTGGAACAGGCGAAAGCCCAAGAAGAGCAGAACGAAGCACAGCAGGAAGCAGCGGAAATAAGCGGAAATCCTTCCGCTACAGGCATATCCGCAGGTGAAAACGGCTATCTGGTAGCCATCGATCCCGGCCACCAGGCAAAGGGAAATTCCGAGCAGGAGCCTGTGGGCCCAGGCGCTTCCGAGACGAAAGCCAAGGTAGCAGGAGGAACCTCCGGCGTCGCCAGCGGCCTCCGGGAATATGAGCTGACCCTGCAGGTATCCATGAAACTAAAGCTGGAGCTGGAAAACCGGGGTTACCGGGTGTTGATGATCCGGGAAAGCCACGACGTAAATATCAGCAACGCCGAGCGGGCCCAGACAGCAAATGATGCCCAGGCCGACGCCTTTATCCGCATCCACGCGGACGGGGCTTCGGACAGCTCGGCAAACGGCATTATGACCATCTGCCCCACAGCCTCCAACCCTTACACCCCAGCCATCTACGAACGCAGCCGGGCACTGTCCGCTGCGGTTCTCTCCAACATGGTCCGTGTAACAGGGGCAAAAGAACGCAAGGTCTGGGAAACTGATACCATGAGCGGCATCAACTGGTGCCGGATCCCGGTAACTATTGTGGAAATGGGATTTATGACCAATCCCGAAGAAGACCTGAAAATGGCAGAAGAAGACTATCAGCAAAAACTCGCCCAGGGCATGGCAGACGGACTGGACGAGTTCTTCGGAATTACAAGGGAATAAGAAACCTGTAATGCCGCTGAAGCGGCGTGCCGGATTTGCCCTTCTCCCGTCACCGGAGGGCAATCTGGCACATTTTCATTGCCTCCAGGGCATTTTCGTGGCTCTGGGGCGTGACGCCTGCGCAGCAGGAAGCAGTCACCGAAACAGGCATCTCCGGGAAAAAAGCTTTCAAAAGCATAGCATTTGAAATCACGCAGATATCCGTACAAAGGCCGATAACCTCCACGCTTTCCACACCCTCCGGGTAACGGGCTTCCAGATAAGCAGGCAGATCTTTGGAGCCAAAGGCAGCCTTGTCCAGTACCGCACAGCCCTTCTTTTCACAAAACTGTTTCAGTTCTTCCTGAAGCTCCCACCCCTTTGTTCCTTTGATGCAGTGGGGAACGGGGAGATTCTTCCCTTCCTGGGTCTCCAGGTAATTTTCAAAATGAGTATCCCGTGTAAAAAGCACGTCCCCCTCAAATTCCTGCACCCGCCGGATAACCGGCGGGAGGATGTTCCGGGCCTCCTTAGTGCCGAGCGCTCCGTCAATAAAATCATTTTGCATATCTACCACCAGCAGCAGTGCTTTCATATACATTCCCTCCCTTTCCTGACCGGATTTCTTTTATCATACCCTTCCTCTGCTCTTGCGTCAATCCCTGCGGGCTCTTTATAAATATTTTAGAAAGCCCTCACAATTTTTTAAGACCGGGTACACATATCGTACACATTCCTGCAGTAAACTAGAATTAATCCAAAAGGGGCTGCCGGTGCTTGCGGGTGCCGACCAGCTTCGACAAACCATAACGGAGGCAACTCCTTTACATACAGGACTGGTATTTCTCTGCCGGTCCTCTTTTTTGACTTTTCATTATTTCCGCAAACAATCTTTTCCACTTATAAAGACACAGGTTCTGCAGATACTAGAACAGACGGCAAATCCAATTACCGTCTGCTGTAAATCCCAAACCGGATTTTTGGCTTACCCACCTAAAAATCACATGAAATGTAAAAAGGAGGCGCACCATGACAGAGAATAAGAATCAAAGCATTGCCTGTACCGTAAACAACTGTACCTACCATGCCCAGAAGGAAAATTACTGCACTCTGGACAAGATCCAGGTAGGAACCCATGAATCCAATCCCACCAAGGTGGAGTGTACGGACTGCCAGTCTTTCCGGTATAAAATGTAATCCTTAACGGCAGCCAGCCGGAAAACAAACTGAAAACAGGGACGGTCCCCGCTTTAGCCTAAGGCCTGCGGGGGCCGTCCCTGTTTTGTTCCTCTTATCCCAATGCTCCTATTCCAATGCTCCTAAAGCAGAGAATTGGGGATCAATCGGGGAGTTCCCTGTGGCGTTGAAACACAACACCGCATCTTTTATCTGTCCGTCCTTCACCAGATCCGCATCCACTGCAAAAATCATGGTGTAGGTAATGCTCTCATCCAAATCCAAATGTCTATAGAAGAAGGACTTGGCACGTTTCACTCCCTCCAAATGCTCCGGCACACTGATAAAGAAACATCTTCCGTCTACCTGAAGCCTATAGTGTTCGCTGGGTACCGGCAGATAGTCATCTTTGATCCGATTCCAGGTTCCGTCCGCCCGCTTTTCCACCCGTACAAGGCAGGCATCCAGAGCCGTGTCTTCATCTGGCCCAAACTCTGCATTTTGCTTCATAGTGGCCTCCACCATCAGGAACTTAACCTCCGTTCTTTCTTCCATCTCTTCCCCTGTCTCGTAATTTGTACAAATCCGCTGATAGGGCTTGTGGGTTCCATCTGCATTCAGCCAGGGCTTCAGCTCTTCCAGGTCATAGGCACCGTCCTCTGTGTAGCCGGGAATGTCATAGAGGCTGTCATAAACCTGCACCTTATTTACCGTCACTTCATTTCCGTCAAATACCTTTAAGCTCTCTCCCACCTTCGTAATCTGATCGGCAGTCACGCCCTTATCGGCCAGCCGCCAGAACTCCTCATCTGCCGCCTCTTGGGCCGCCCGCATCTCTGCATCGTCACCCTTTTCCAGATCCGCGTATTCCATGCTGCCCTCTGTCACCGTAATCTGCAGGTTCTCCGCCACCTGCTTCATTTCTTCTATGGGTACAATAAAATCTCCATACACCCTTAGTACATAGCCCTGCTCCGGGTTAAAAAGAAGGATATCCTTGCCCCACTCATACTTTTCCGCCTCCTGGTAGGTAATAATATGAGCTTCCATCCCCTGGATAGTAGTCTTCTCCACCTGATCCACATGGCTGAAATCCATTATCCTCTTCTGCTCCTCAATATTGAACACCGAAATAGGTATAAGGGTAATCCCGTGGCCGTAATTTTCTTCCGTCCAGTATTTGCCGGATCCTTCTTCAAATTCCTTCATACCCTCCGGCAGGTATCCGGGAACCGCCTTCACCTCCACAGGCTTCAGATCATAATTTACCTCAAAGGCATAGCTTAAATTATTTCCTTCCTGGTTTACCGTCTTGGAGAAATATCCGGCGGCCGCCATCACTCCGAAGCCGGAAACCGCAATGAGTGCCGCCGCAAGGCCTGCAGCCCAGGCCCGGCGCAAGGGGCGTTTCCGTATCGGACGCACCTTGCCTCCCTCCGTCTTTTGTCTGCTTCTGGCCCGCACAATGTCATAGGCCGCTTGGATTTTGTCTTCTGTCGCTTCCGGAATGGGCAGTTCCTGCATCAAAACAAGCTCCTCTTTACCCCGGATCTGCTGATTCACCTTTTTCATTTTCATACCTCCTATTTCCAGTCTGATTCCAGTTCCGCCTCAAGGCTTGCGCTGTATATTAAACTACCATCGGAAAAAACGCCTGTTTAATCTTCCTCCGGCCCCGCTGGAGCCTGGATTTCACCGTCGCCTCATTTACCTTTAGAAATTCCGCTATCTCCCTAACCCGGAAGCCCCATACGTAAAACAGTATCATCAGCATCCGGTCCTCTTCCTCCAGGGGCTCTAAGTAGGCCAGGAACTCCCTGGTTTTCTCATCCTCCCCGGAAATATTCTGCTCGAACATCTCCGTCCGGTCCGTGTATTCCATGCGGCCGTTCCGCCTCAGCATGTTCTTGCAGTTGTTAATCAGGATCCGCACCAGCCAGGTCCCGAAGTAAGCTTCTTCCTTCAATTTTTCCATATGTTCAAAGCAGTCCAGGATGGTTTCCGATATGGCATCCGCCACATCCTCCTCCCGTTTCAAATACGCTTTCGCCACCTTATACATGGACTGCTTGTTTCTTTCCATCAACTCCACAAAAGCATCCGCGTCCCCTTCTCTGGCCCGCCGGACTAATAATTCTGTCCCGTCCCGTTTCATCTCATGTTTCATTTCATATTCCGCCTCCTCCTGCTTGAAGTTCCGCAGCTGTCCGGGCACCTGCTGTTTTTCTCTTCTTAAATGTACATTCACTTATTAGACAAATCAAGAATGAAAATGGATGCAGAAAAAAATAATTTTCCGTATTGACACAAGAACGTATGTTTGCTATTCTTTTCTTATCCCACTAATCAGAACATATATTCGATTTCATTCCGAATCGGATACGGTTATTTAAGAGGAGGCCTTATTAATGGAACGCACCATATTCCAAATACGCAAATATCACTCCGGACGTCTGAAAGAGTTCGGTTACAGTCTCTCCAATACCTGGGAGGAATCGGAGCTCCTTGGGGAGGTGGTCCAGGTTTTCGACAATCAGATTCTGCGGACCATCCGCCAGATCCGGGGACTTACAGATACCTCCCGGCTCTCCGACTATGTAGTCGTTGTCATGGACACGCCAAAGCAATACGAAACCCTTTTCCGGGAAGGCTTCCGCCTAAACGGGGCCTGCTACCGGAGGCTCAGCTGTTCGGCCAGCCAGGCACGTGTTTCCACTGTGGTATTCTGCTGCACGGAAATCCTGGCTGAAGTGCAAAACCGTCTGAACAATGGACGGGACCCTGCAAAGAAGCTTTCTCCCAGCAAATTTAACGCGTATTTCGGCCTGGCAGGCTCCGCAACCCAGACCGTCAGCGAACCCCGGTTTATTGTCGTAAAGGATTTCGCAAATACCGTCTCCTTTCCTGCCAATTATGTAGCGGAAAACGGACCGGAGGAAGACGACACTGTCATTCAGAAAATGATGGAACAGGTTCCCATGAACCGGACCGACGGCTGCGGGCTGATTACTTACGAAAAGGCGGAACAGTGGGCAGGGGAATTAGGACTTGACTACGTGCCGTCCCAATTCTGCATCCGCCAGAATTTCATCAAGGGAATGCTCTGTGTCTTCCCCATCCTGGAATTCTGCCAAGAGATCAACCAGGGAAATTACCTGGTGGACACTATTTACCGGGATGACCGGGGCCGGCCTGTCCGGGCAGATCTGCGGGAGTGCGATGTCATTCTCACAGAATCCCAGTTCAAGCTCTGGGACAGCTTTGAGAGCCTGGAAACCTACATTGATAACTGCCGGAAAAACGGCCTCTCCTGGGGCATATCCCTGACTTCTCCCCGGGAGCCCAAGCATATGCTGAAGCTGAATTATCAGTTTCTCCAGACCCTGAGATTATCCCATGAGGATATAGAAGCCCTGGCAGAGCCCACCGCAGACTGGCTGCGGAAAGTCTCCTACGACGATCCCTGGTATATGCTGCTGTTCCTTCTGGGTGTCAACAACAATGAAGAAAAAATCCGCACATTCTTTGCCCAGGATGACAAGTACTGGCTGAAAGCCCTGGCCGTCTGCCCGGAACTGAAAAACGACCGCTATATCCGGGGCAAGATACGGGATCTGATGCGCCGCAAATTAAGCTGCGCCTGCAAGGGCGATATCTATGTGGAGGGAAATTTCCAGGTGCTGGTCTCCGATCCCTTCGGCTTTATGCAGCACGTATGCGGTCTGCCTGTCACAGGGCTTTTATCCCGCGAAGAATCCTACTCCGGCTACTGGAACAGGAAAGGCGTGACAGAAGTGGACGCCATGCGCTCTCCCCTGACCTATCTCTCCGAACATGTACTGCTGCACTTTGTAAAGACGGAAGAAACGGAGAAATGGTACCGCTACTGCCGGGACGGGATTATCCTGAATTACTACGGGCATGAGACCGTCAATTTCGCCGGTGCAGACTTTGATATGGATATCGTCGCCACAACGCCCAATCCCATTATGAAAAGGGGCATTTACCCGGGCGAGCTCCCCGTGGTCTACGATGTACCCAAGCCCTTTCAGGTTCCCCTGACAGAGGAAGACTTGTACCGGGCGGATACATTTGCCTTCGGCTCCATCATCGGATCCATTACGAACAAATCCAGTTCCGCCTACGCCCTTCTGCCCCGGATTGAGGAAACCTACGGGACGGACAGCCCGGAATACCGGCTGCTGAAATCCCGCCTCCAGCAGTGCTGCAAAGCCCAGTCCGCACAGATCGACAAGGCCAAAATCGGCCGCCAGGTCAAAGGGATTCCCAAAATATGGACCTCTCCAAGCGAAGAGAACCCACTTTCCAACCGGGTCCTCCTAAACCGTTATCCATACTTTTTCCGGTATATTTACCCGGAGACCGACCGGAAGTACAAAAAATACCGGAACCAGGCAGACGTAACCTGCAGGCAGAAATTTCTCCTTCCCTTAGAGGCGCTGGAAAAACTCCCGGACAAAACGGAGGAGCAGGAGCTCTTCCTGGAAAATTTCGACCGCTACAGTCCCGTATTAGACAGCCAAAGCACCATGAACCGGCTGTGCCACTATATGGAATCCCTCCGTCTGGATATTGCCGCCCGCACCCGGGCGGATACAAAAAAAGAAATCTGGAAGCTTTACAAGTCATCCAAGCCCTATGATTCCTATTACAGATCGGTGGTTGAAGCCCTCCGGGAAGTGATGAAACAAAAAAGCGCGGATCAGATTCTGGACATTGGCGGAGGACGCTCCTTTGCTGCCTGCCTGGAAGCCGTCTGCCCGGACCAGGAAATTCTGACCAACTGCCTGGTGGACTATTTTTACCAGGAACGTCCGGCTTCCAATAAAGAACTTCTGTGGAGCACTTACGGCTTCCACATGTACGAAAATCTAAAGAAAAATAAAAGCCTGGCCACGGCCCGCTTTCCCTTTCCTGACCCGGAGGGCAGCATTTCTTACCTTGGCTACCGCTATTCCTTAAAGGAGGTAACACTATGAACGAATATAAATACCGGGAACTGGATCTGGCCGAACGGATTTACCGCTGCGGTTTCCAGAGCAACCGCCTTTCCTCAGAACTCCGCCTGCTGGCTCTTTATCTAAAAACCGTTCTGGGCTTCCGTCCCCGTCAGGTGAAAAACATGCTGGAAGAATTTCTGCAAAAGCAGATGCCGGACTATGCACCGGAAAAATATTATCCCCTGATCAACCGTGCCTTAAGGCAGACGGCCCCCAAGGACAGCCGGCTCATCCAGATTGAAGAGATCCCCGTCTGGCAGGAAGAACTGGACTATATCCGCAAGGTCCCCCTGACAGCCGAAGAGGGCGTAATCCTTGCTGAGGATTACAACTGCCGGAAGCTCCTCTTTGCATTTCTGGTAGAAATGCGGCTGGTGCAGACGGCCTGCCGCCTGGAATCCCTGCCCTTCTATTTTAAAGGGGACAAAAAGCGCTATGCAGAACTGCAGAAAACCGCCAAGATCCCGGAAAGCGTCTCCCTGCACGAAACCCTGATCCACCACCTTAACCAGGCCGGGCTGGTGCAGATACTGTTCGGAGGCATGATCCGGCTGTGTTTCCTGGAGGAACTGGAACATAGTTCAAAGCCCGCATATCACCGAGCCCCCGCCCTCTGCATCCGAAATCTGACCGCCTATGGCTGGTACTTCGATTACGCAAACAGCCGGCCCCGGATCCGCCTGTGCAGCGCCTGCAGCCAGCCCTTCCGGCCCAGGACCAACCGGCAGATTTACTGCTGCGAGGAATGCGCTAAGGATGCCGGGCGGGAAGCCGGGCGGCTCCGCATCCGCAGATACCGGGATCGAAAGGCCGCCTAACAAGATGTAACGGATTTGAAAAATGCTCCAAGCCCAGTATTTTCAAGGCTTTGGAGCATTTTCATTTTTTTCTGTCTTATGAAAGATAATCCAAACAACAGGAAAGGAACACACGATTATGCCAAGAGAAAATCAACCATTCAAAAAAACCGTTTCATTGGGCAGTCTGGAGCTGCTTTCCTACGAACCTGTACATTTTCCATGTACAGGCGGTATTATCTCTCCTCTGCTGAAGGATATTGCAAAAATTGGCTGTGCCCGGTACAATGCACACCTGAATGTGCTGTCGCTGACACCGGGAGCCTTCTACCGGCTCCGCAGCCGGGAAGCGGAATACGATGCCCTCTCCGCCCAAGAACAGGCAGAACTTTCCGTCTACGATTTAATTCTCTCAGACCGTTCCCTGCTGCCGTCTGTGGAAGAGGCCCTGGATTTCTTCTTTGTGGAGACCGTCCGTTTCGAGGAAGCGTATCAAGCCTTCTTCACCTATGACGGAACCCGGGATCCGGAAGGAAATCTTCTTCCCACCGGAGCCATCCACAGGGATTTCTACGGCGGGATCTGCGATGCCATCCTTCTGCGCAACTATTTAAAGCCCCGCCCGGCAGTCCCCCAAAAAGCTGCCGGCAAGCGCGCCCTCTCCATTCTGAAAAAGCTGGAACGCGGCCGGGCAGAACAAAAAGGCGATACCCCGGACACCCGCATGGAACTGGGCAATATCATCTCCGCCGTAGCCGGCCGGCACCCGGGGCTGGATATCCGGACCATCTGGGACATTACAGTCTATCAGCTGTGGGACGCCTTTTTCCGCCTGTGCAGCAACCAGTTTCTGGATCTCCAGGCCAGGAGCGTGGCCGTCTGGGGCGACAAACACAAGCGCTTTGATGCCGCAGCCTGGTATCAAACCTTAAAAATCTAACACCTAAGGAGGAACTATTTATGTCAACTAATTCAACCATGGCCAACAGAGAAGTCTGCGATCTGATTTTCCTGGATTACTCCACCGGAAAGCCTTTCTTAAATCTGGACTATGCCAACGTCACCACAACGGAGCTTACCGGAGAAACCATGTTCGCCTACGGCGGAAAAGGGCATCCCAAAAAGGTGGCCTTCAACGGGGAGCGGGGCGGCACCCTGACCATCGAGACCCAGATGCAGTCCGTAAAACTGTGGCAGCTGATCACGGGCGGAGAGCTGTCCAAGACGGCACGCTTCGTTAAGCGGGTCCAGAAAACCGCTTCCGGTACGGACACCAGCACCATTGCCCTGGACGAGATTCCCGCAAATGGAAATATCAATGTCTATGCGGCCTCCGACGACTGCGGCACAGAGCTGGCCTGCAGCCTGTCCGGCAAAGAAATCACTCTGGAAACCCCGGTAGCGGCCAACACTCCGGTGATCGTCTACTACATGGCAGAGGTAACGGACAAGGCAGAGCGTATTTCCGTCAAATCCACCAGCATTCCCAAAGCCTTCACCGTGTACGGCGATACCGTGATGAAGACGGAAAATGACGAGGTCCTGCCCTACCGTCTGATTGCCTACAAGGCTGCACCTCAGTCCACCATGTCCTTGAGCTTCACCAACTCCGGCGATCCGGGAACCATCACCATCACCTGTGATCTGATGGCTGACCGGGATGACAATATTCTGGACCTGATTCTGCTGGAAGAAGAAGCCTAAGAAAAGCTCCGGGAAAGTTCCCACTTCCCAAGGCCATCAGCATATGAGTAATGCCGCAGCCCGGACATTGAAGATGAAAAATATACCGGAACAGGCAGGGAATGCCTATTCCGGTACATTTTACAAATCCATAATATCCGGCAAGGAGCAAAACTGCCAGTCCTGCTTTTCCAAGCCGTCTGCTATCCATCTTCTTATTCCGCCAGCTTATTCAGCTCGTTCTGAATCAGCGCGTAGGCAATGATTCCGCCGAAGATGTAGAGAATCAGATAGAGAACGCCTCCGTTGGAAGCCGGCATGCCTCTGTCCACTTTTGCCTTATCCAGCTTATCTCCACACTTATAAGCCCAGTAAAGACCGTAAATCCCGCAGGTGACAATCGTGAGGATAAGAGCCAACACTCCCGATGTTCCCTCCTCATTCGCCACTGTGTTTGTGTCATCTGTCATGCACACAAACCAATAGAGCCCGTAGAGTCCGCAGGTAACCAATGACAGAATCACGCAAAGGGCAATGTTTCTCTGCTGTACTGTTCCCATAACACTTCCTCCTTCATAAGATAATCATAAATTTTCTAGCAAATCTAATATATCACTTTTCTTCTTAAACTTCAATATCAACCTCTATATTTTAATCGGTTAACTAATGACAATTATTCTAAAGAACAATCCGTCCCACCGCATACTGCCTTCAAAAGCCTGTATATTCCATGTCTGAAGCCCGTCTGATCCTGTTAATAAATGGTAAGAAGTACTTTCCAAAAGCTCTTAAATGTCCCGGCTTGCAAGATATGTAACGCTTTTGAAAATCTTTCTAACCCGCAGAAATACTGGCCTTTCAGGTATTTTTCTTTTTTTCTGTCTTATGATAAAAGATTAAAATCAAAATTTACTCAGAAAGCGAGGAAACCTTATGAAACCAAAACAACCTTCCCTCTCCTTTGAACAGTTTATACGCTTCGTCTGCCAGACGGCCGAGGGCGTCTTTCTCTCTAAAGAGGACGGAACTACTCTCTACTGCCCGGAGCTTTTCGACGCGGTTCTTCATCTGGAGGCGGCTAAGGCCTACTGCGGATTTTCCGAATCCGGTGATTTCGCCAAAGATTACGAAGCCTACAAAAACCTGGACCTTGAGGCTCTGGCAGAAACGGGAGATATTGACAAGCGCCAGTACGAGGCCGCTTTAGAGGCCATCCGGGAGCGGATTGGCTTTGAAAAGGAACTGCTTTTAAACAAGCACATCTCCGTGGTCTCTCCCTTCGATGCCCTGGCGGAGCCTGCCGCTGTCTTTTTAAACGCATTGGGTGAAAAGCTGGCAGACATGGAGCCTTCAAAAGAAAAGGAGATGATAAAGCATGGCAGCTAACGACACAAATCTCGTTATTGACCGGCTGACCCTGGGGCGCAATGCGGCCGCAAGCCTTCAGGCGCAGCTTTCCAGGATCCGGAATCTGTCCGTAGATATCACTCAGGCCAGCTTGAGCCGGAGTGCCGTCTCGGAAATCCAGGCGGCTTTCCACGGAATACGGCCGGAGATCCAGGTCCAGGCAAACACGAAAGAAGCTCAAAAACAAGCTCAAAAGCTAAGCGAGAGCCTCAGCAAGATCCTGGCCGCCAGCGGGATCCTGGACCCTAAAAACGTCGGTAGGTGTAAAACGTCTCACCTCAAGTCTATTTCTATATAATGGATATAAATGTGCCGACCATCCCAGGTGTTCTCCCGGATACGGGAGTTTTCCTGGGATCCTTTGTGAACCTACACAAAGGAAAACCGGGCAATATGGCCTAAACAGGCGTACTTGATAATCAGTACCTGGGAAAGCGGTACAACGCAGCTACTCTTCTGCTCCGGCGACGGTTCAGAATCGTGACAATGCTGCGCTCCGCGGATCAGCAGGGATAGTTCTCATATTTGAGAAAAGCCCCCACAGTAATGACAACCCCGGCACGGCTCTACCTGAAACGATGGAGCTGTGAAGAGACATTCGGGACAAACCGGCTTGCTGGCCGGCTTATCGAAACAGCAGGGAGTTCTCCTGGCCTTATGTGGAAAGAAACGGAGAGATGAAAAAAGCAGCGGGTATCAAAACTCGCTGCCGCAGGCATCACAGCACCAGTTTTTAGAAGCCCTCCCTATAGCATACACATCCCCATAGTAAAGGCTGACTGCCTTGGAAAAGGCAGAAATTTTGTGGGTGCGCTTGCTGTGGCAATAGGGACATTCTACAACGGGTATGTAATAGGGGCTGTCGGGATCTTTGGTGAGATCCTTAAGAGGCGGCAGATCTTTATACTTTTCTGCCTGCTCCGTATCACAGTCTGCGTTTAACCTAAATACCAACTCTCCATTACAAACAGGGCATATCGCAGAATATGGTTTTGATGTATCAAAAAAATGTAACTTTTTACATTTGGGACATTTATATATATCTTTATTTATAATCATATAATTCTCCCCTCCTTTTGTAAAATATTATACTTTTCCACAAAGTATTTGTCAATCTGTCCGATAACTAAATCCATTACAAAAGCTTTGGCTAATAAATGGGAACAAAACAACAAAATTGATGAAAATATTATAGAGGGATATAACGATTGTATTTCTCAAGGCGTCACTGCAAACGAAGCATTTACAACAGCCGCCCAAGGCGCCAACCAGGCCACCCTGGATCTGATCTCCTCCGCAAAAGACGGAGCTGTATCTACGGAAGCGCTTAATAATGCTGTGAAAAGGTCTACTATGGTCTCAGAGGCCGGACAGGCCGCGTTAAAAGGCTTGGCCTCCGCCGGAAGCATGGTCGCACTCTGGGCAGTGGACAAAGGCATTGAGATGGCTGTCACTGCTTTGAGCAACTATATTCACCGGGTGGAGATAGCGAAAGCAAAAATAGAAGAAATTAATGCTTCCATCGACAACGTGAATCAAAATCAGCGCTCCCGCACGGCACTGTTGGAAGAGGCGAAAGCATCCTACTCCGCTCTCGCCGAAGGCGTTAACCTGGCAGACAATACCAACCTGTCCTTGTCCGATGAGGACTATGCCTCCTTCCTTGCCCTGAACAACGAGCTGGCAGAAACCTTTCCTCAGTTATTAGCAGGACTGGATGAGCAAGGAAATGCCATTCTGAATCTGGGTACAAGCGCCAAAAGTTCCACGGATGAGATCCAGGCGTTAATTGAGAAGGAAAAGGAACTGAGTAATTATCAGATTGCACAGTCTGTACCGGAGTTATTTTCCAATGTAAAAACTGCACTTACGGACTCCATTCAGGAAACAGATGTTTTGAAAAAACAGTTGGAACAAACACAAAACAACTGGTCTCTTTTTCAATCTCTTGCTTCCGGCAACTATATTCCTTCAGAAGAAAATCCTGCCCAGCTTTCGTTTGAATATCCCTCCTCGGATGAGTTGGGTATCGAACTTTCAAATGTAATGTCACAGGCTGTCCAAAAGTTTTTAAAAACTACGGACCTACCAAATGGAGACTTCCTACGTGAAGCACTCTTTTCAACAAATTTTAACGCATCCTATGATGAAACCGGAAATCCCATTTATCGTTCACTATTAGATGTCTCCAGTCTGACGGAGGAACAACGAAATAAGCTTCTCCGAATCATCCAGGAAGAAGCCAATTCTGCAGCCAGCCTTGTTGCCAACACGATTACAGATTCCATCGGAGATATGGAAAACCAAGTGTCCTTGGCCGAAACACAAAACAACAACATCTGGGCTGATTTTCTGCCTAATCTTATTTACACGGCCCGCTCAAAGCAAACCTATAAAAATCTGGATGTAGCTCTGCAAAAGATGACAGAACAAGTGATTGCTTCCCTTGACTATTCGACAATGATAACGGATATGGATACCGGCGATCCCTATGATTACGTTTTGGATCATATCATTACACCCCTTCAAAATCTTTCCGAGGAACAAAAACTGCAGGTTTCCAAACTTTTTTCCGGGGAATTATCCCAGGAGGATGCAAATGCTTTAAGAGCGCAGTTGCAAGACACATTTCAGGAAACCGGAATTGAAATTCCTCTGGATGTTATCCCTGTGTTCAAGGAACAAGCTACCCCGAAACAGCAGTTTACCGTCCCGAAAAATCTTGCCCGGGCTCAGGAAAGGGCACTGTCTTCTCTTGGCATGTTCTTTGAGGACTACGCTGCTGTCAAACAAAAAGCAGCAGATGCAGGTACGGATTTATTTCAGGCCCTGGACAAGGAAATCGATGCCCTGGCTATGGAAGGTCTTCTGTCCCAAGAGGCAGCCTCTGCCCTCTTCTACTACCAGCTTCAGAAAGCCCTGGCCAATGAAAACGGAATCAGCACAGCGGAAGACTGCAGCAATCTCCTGGCATTGGCGGAAAATGCGGGAATTACCGGGAATATCATCGAAGATCTGATCCGCCTGGAGCAGATCTACCAGGAGGTGTCCAAGGGCACTATACCCATTACCAAAGTGGAAACCCTTCTTGCAGAAGCAAATTCTCTCACCGCCTCCATAGAAACCCAGGCCGCCAATTTCAAAACTGCCGAGAATCCTGCCAAACAATACGCAGCCCAGACCGGCGCCCTTGCCGGAGCTCAGAGAAGCGCAGCCTCCGCTGCGGACCGTTATACCTCTGCCCTGGAAGAACAGAAATCTGCCCTGGAATCCCAAAAGTCCGCCCTGGAAGAGCAGAAGCAGCACTATGAAGATGTCATCCAGGCGGTCAACTGGTTTTACGATAAGCAGATCGGAAAGGTCCAGACCCTTATCGATGGATTGCAGAAGGAAAACAAACTGCTGGAGAAGCGCAAAGGCAATTACGACATGGCTCTCTCCTCTATCGACCGCTTCTACGACCGGGAAATCCAAAAGACCAAAGAGCGCCAGGATGCCGTCCAGGAGAAAATCGACGCCCTGAAAGCTGAGAACGAGGAGCGCCGGAAATCCTATGAACTGGAGAAAGCCGCCTACGAGCTGGAAAAAGCCCGGAACCAGCGGACAGACCAGGTCTATGTCCAGGGAAAGGGCATGGTCTACGTCTCCAATGACAATGCTGTACAGGAGGCGGAAAACACCTACGAAAATCTTCTGGAAGACCAGAGAGTCTCCGATCTGGAAAAGCAGAAAGCGGATCTGGATTTGACCATTGCCAAGCTGGAGGAATACCGCCAGCTCTGGTCGGAAGTGTCCAGCTCCTACCAGTTCGCCCAGGAAGATATGATGCTCTCCCAGCTCCTTGGAGCCACATGGGAAACAGACCTTTTAAACGGGCGCATGGAAACCCTCTCTCTCTTCCGGGATACCTACAACGAAATCCAGGCAGAAATCAACAGCAACGAACAGCTCATCGCCTCCTACGAGGAAAAGATTGAGTACTACCAGGGCTTAAAGGACCAGTGGGAGGAACTCACCGGGAAATACCAGGAGGAAACCTACATCCAGCTTCTGACCACGGAATTTGGCAACAACTACGAGAATGAACTGCTGAACGGCCGTACCGGCCGGTGGACGAAATTTTCCGAAGAGTATGCCTCCATCCAGAAACAGCTCAAGGAAGTCACGGATCAGATAGAAGCCCTGGCCGCCCGGATGGAAAGTTATGCCTCCCAGATGGAATCAGCGGCAAGCAGGGCGAAGGCTGCAGCTAATACCATCAATGGAATCTCGGTAATACCTGCGGGAGGAAATCTGCCGCGCTACAGAAACGTTCCCATAGGCGGCGGAAGAGCTAAAGGCGGAATTATTTCCCCAAAAGACTCCAATGCCCTGGACGGCCTGGCCCGCTCGGTAGGGGAAGATCACCTGGTCCCCCTGCAGGAAGGGGAAGCGGTCATTCCGAAAACCGTTGTCCGGGAAAACGCACCCATTGTCCAGATGCTTCTGGCCGGGAAACTGACTGAATTGAAAATGCCCCACTCCGAAAGAGGTATCCTGGATCATCCGGAGTTTCGCAAACCTCCGGCTGTCAGCTCGCCCCTCCCGTCTCCATCCACAGAGATCCTGAATCTCACAGCACCTGCGGACCGCACCACGCTCCAATTTTACGGAGATTTGTCCTTCCCCAATATTCACTCCGGGGATGATGCGAAAAAGCTGATTGAGGAGCTGTCCCACTTAAGCGGCCGGGGCCGGCAGTATTTTAACCGGCAGCACTAAAAAACAGCAAAACTAAAATAGGAGAACTCTATGCAAACCATTACTGACGAAATTTTGAAAACCATACGGGAAGCTGTGGACATCTGTACGAAAAAGCTGCCTTTTGACCGTACAGTAAACGCAAAGATCCTGGAACGTACCGAACACGGATACATAGCGGCCCTGGAGGGCCGGAAGCTCCAGGTAGAAGACGGCGGCCACACGGACTGCAGCAAAAATGATTCCGTCCGAATCACAATTCCCCAGAATGATTTAAGCCGGGCCTACGTCCAAGGAAAAAACCATTTTAGCAAAACGAGGTGACAAACATGTTAGAAACTATTATCGATCAATTAAAAGAACGCAGAACGGGAAACATCCTGTACCCGGAGACTTCCCTGGAAGCCGTCCGGGAATCCGCAGGGGAAGGCAGCAGAAATCTCCGGGAAATTCTTTCCCACAACGGAATTCCCCTGGACTACGAGCTGTACGGCTACCGGGTAAACTTAGCGGATTCCAATCCCCAGACCCGGATTTCCTACCTGGCTATGGCTCAGGGGAAACGGCCCGCTTTCTGGAATTATGCCAATGGATATTTTGACGCCGGAGACTGGGCCAACGCCTTCTTTCTTCGGAAGCTTTTCCCCTGTACAGTAAAAGACAGCGGAGAGACGGACTACCGGCTGGATCCGGACAACTATCTTCTCCGGGAGGACGGAACGCCCTCGGACATTACCAGCACGGCCTACGAGGGAAGCGCCATGTCTGCTTTTCCCACGATTTGGACCAAACGCTGGCAGGATGAGCATTACCTTTACTGCCTCATCTGTGACCGCCAGCTGGACGAAGACTACCACGCTTATATGCACACCCGGAAAGACGGCTCCGTGGCCGCCTGGAAATACATAGGCATGTATCTTCCTATTTTGTACAATGAGCGCTATAAGTCTCTGTCCGGCGTCAATGTTACTGTCAATCAGACCTTTGAAAAGGAACTTCTGTACACCCACAACATTGGGGAAAACTGGGAAATATTCAGTATCAGCGACTGGGCGGTTCTCGGAGATCTTCTGACTCTGATTTCCCGCTCGGACAATTTCCAGACCTCCTTCGGCTACGGGCTGGTAAATGCTTCCGCCCTGTCTGCAGCCTCTGACGGCGGAAACCTCCGCTGCGGCGGCGCATTTTTCAACAATGCAGCCTTGAATACAAATTCCTGGCAGAAAGTATTTCACCTGCACAATCTCTACAGCAACCATATGACACGGATGGGCGGCATTGTCTACAAAACCGGCGTCCTTTATGTGAAACCCTTCCCTCCCTACAATACTACAGGCGAAGGATACGAAGACACCGGCCTGACTATTACCGGAACCAGCGACACCTACTGCAAGCTTTCCGTGATGAACGACTATGGGCGTTTCCCCTCCGTGCTGGGAGGCTCCGCCACCACCTACGAGTGCGACGCGGCCGTCTACTCCAACACAGTCACCGCCATCGGCTGTACCAGGGGAATTTTCAACGGGACTACCAAATCGGGAAAGCTTGGGCTTCATCTTAACCAGACCGTTGCTGCCCATGCAAATATCGCGCCGCGCATTACTTGCTTTTCCGCAGACTAGAAAGGAGGAAATGAATTGCCTGTTGTCAAACCAGTTTTAAATAAAATCAATGCTTTCGACGCAGACCAGGGCGCTGTTCTCACCTTTTCCTGGACTGGTCCCCAGGCCCGGAAAAACCGAATCCTTATCCGGGAATATGACAGCCCCCATCGGATTGTATACGATTGCACCCAGGAGACCATGGCTTTAAAGCATACCCTGCATTTCGGAAAAAATCTGGAAAGCGGCCTTCTGCAGGCTGTTCCCTATGCCCTGGAAAACGGAAAACGCTATCTGGCTTCCGTGTGGATTTTTGACACTTACAACAATGAAAGTGAGGCCAGCAATGAGACGGCTTTCTATTGCTTTTCCGCCCCTGTCTTTCACTTTACCAATTTCACCAACCTGGATACGGCTTCCGGCATTGCCAAGGTTACCTTCCATTCCATTTACCTGAATGTGAAATATAGCCAGGAAGACGGAGAAGTTCTCAGCGAATACAAATTCCGGCTGTACGACTATATGGGAAAACTTCTATTGGAATCCGGGACCTTCTACGGTTCCACAGCGGATGATGAACTGCAGTATACCCTGGGCGGCGTAACCGACACGGCAAAAGATGAGTTCGGCGGCATCCAATACCAGACCTGCTACCGCGTTGTCTGTGAAGGCGTTACCGTTCACGGAATGCAGGTCCAGACGGAACAGAAATTTGTGGTCCATAAGGATACGGGCGGCGTAGGAGCGCTGGTAACGGCCGAGTGCCTGCCCGACTGCACCATCGCCGTCTCCTCCCATTTTAAAATCGTCAACGCGGACTTTTCCGGCCGGGAGGAGCTTTACCTTCTTGACGAAAACCAGAAACCTTATGCCATCGACCTGACAAACGGAGACACCATACGCTATTTCGAAGGCTTTCAGATGAAACCTCCCTACGGCCTAACCGCCATCGGCCGGGCATTTGTGCCTGGGAAGAAGCTTCTCTCCTGCTCCGGACAGACCGGGGAATCTTTTTCTGTCAGTTACCATGAAAAACGGTATTCCCTTGTCTCCAAAGCATATTTTCTGCTGGAAATCCAAAAAGGAACTATCCGTTACCTTCTGCGTTCCGAATATTTCCCTATTCAGGATCTATGGTATATCATCCATATCCGGTACGAAGGCGGCTTCTATACCTTCCGGGTACTGCCCCAGCACGAAGCCGTTCAAGAACAAACGATACATAGAAACGGAGGACTCACAGCATGATTATGGGATTTTCTCCCATGGGCGGTGTTTTGACTGCACCGGCTATGGGCCGGGAAGAGGCCGTCACAGAGGTTCTTTTCTCCAACGGCATTTTTGACACCCTGTACGGCACGGGACTGGATGAGCGCGTCAAGCCGGTGGATCAAATCCTGCCCCCGGATGCCTGGGATGAGGCGACGCATTTTCACGCCCGGTTCAGCGGTAACATTTACTGCGGAAATGCCGACTTCGGCGTGGACAACACCACCAATATCCTGGTAAAACGGCGGAAGAAAGGGGAATTCCAATGGTTTACCCTGTTTGACATTCCGGCCGCCAAAGCAGAAGATTATACCTTTACCGTCCACGACCCCTACGCACCGAAAGGCGATCTGGAATATGCAGTGGTTCCTATTATCAACGGTTTCGAGAGCGAATACAGCATCACCGGGATCCATTACGATTTCCAGGGACTTCTTCTGATTGAGAAGGAACGATCCGTGCAGACCATCCTGGACATAGCTGTCTCGGAACAGAAAAACGGTCCTGTAGGTATCCTAAGTACCCTGGAGGGAAAATATCCCTTTGTCTTTTACAACGGGGAAAATGATTACTATTCGGGCACCATTTCTGCAACCTTCATAGAAACGGACACGCACAAAGACTTCCGCATGGATCGGCTTCATGACCACTACCGGGAAGTTCTGGATTTCTTAAATAACAAGAATCCGAAAATACTCAAATTGGAAGACGGCAGAATGCGCATCATCAGTATTACCACACCGCCCTCCGATTCCTGTGAAGAGCATCCCGACAAACACACCATTTCCTTCGGTTACACGGAGATCGCCGACGCCCTTTCCAACGAAGATATGAACCGCTGCGGATTTTTGGATGTGGGAGAGGAATGGTGGGTGAAATAAAATGACAGGCATTACCAATTCCGACTTAACCCTCTGCAAATCCAGGGCAAAATACATCCGCATCCGGCTTCTCCTTTTAAATGAGCACCTGGTTCCTGTGGACGAGCTTCAGGGGGTATGTACCTCCGGCAGCATCAGCGTGGACGCCGGATCGGAAATCCGGCGTACCTGCAGCCTGGTCCTCTTTTCCAAAGACCGGAGTTACGACATAGGCGAATACCAGCGCATCTGGCTGAACCGGCGGGTCCGGCTCCAGATTGGCATGACGGATCCGTCCGGGCAGCCGCCTGTCTGGTATTCCATGGGAATTTTTGCTTTTAACAGCTGCTCCTACACCTATTCTGCGGATGCCAGAAGCATTTCCATTCAGTGCGGCGACCTGACCACATTTCTCGACGGATCCCACGGCGGAACATTGAACGGAACCTCCTTTACCATTCCGGCAGGCAGGGATATGAAACAGATTCTGGAGGATCTCATCAAGCAGCACACAGATTTTACGAATCCCCTCATCGAAAGCATCGGAGAATACGGATGCCAGCGGACGAAGTCTTCCAACTGGAAAGAAAACCGCCTGGATTCCGGCTCCAGCCCGGAAGCAGTGGCACTGGCAGAGCGGGATGGGACAGACTATCTCTCCGATTCCCCTTATCTGGACGATTACCAGGTTCTCTCCTTCTCGGGCGAAAGCCTGCTGTACTCTGCAGGCGCGGAGGAGGAAATTGTCGCAGGCGCGGAAATCTCCCATTTTATTGATATGGGAAACTGGCATCTTCTGCCTAAGGATCTGGAGTTTTCTTCCGGAACTACCCTTCTTGACCTAATCCGGGAAATCCGGGAATTGTATCCCGGCTATGAATCTTATTTTGACCCGGAGGGTACTTTTCACGTAGGTATGATACCCACCTGCGAGCAGGATCCCCTGCTGCTGGATTTTTATGATTTATCTCCCCTGGTCATCCAAGAGTCTGTTTCCTCAGACTTTACAAACATTAAAAATGCCACGCAGATTTATGGCCAGTCCATCGAAGCGGACCGGTACTGTGAAGTCTCTTCGGTCTCTTTCGAAACACCGCAGCTTCAAAAGGTTTCTGGGAAATCACCGGAAGAAGAACCGGAAACCGCCTGTCTGCTTCACTTGGAGCTTGAAAACTTTCAGTTAACCAGCAATCAGAAGCTTGCAGTTGTCATTCCCGAGAACCTGACAGAGCAAATACCCGCATCCTCTTCCCCAGAGGCTGCAAAAGAAGGCGCTTTAAGCTTTGAACTTCCGGTATACCTTCGTATCCCGGTTACAACATCCGGCACCTCTCCTTCCGGGGCTCTTTTGGAAACCCGCACCATACACACCATTCCCTGTGTGACCCGGGAATCCCTGGTAACTTCCGGCACAGGTAAGATCACAACCCGGAGGAATTACCCTCCGGCTCCCCTGTCCCTTTTCACCCCCGGAGAATCCTGCTGCTTTCAGTACAACAAAAGCCGGAACTGCTTCATTTATCTGGGAAAATACCAGATAGAAGCCTACACGGAAGACCGAAACACCGACAGCCCTTTCTCCGTGGACAAAATCGGCCTGCGGCTGCAGGTACTGCACGGCGGGACCTACGACAAGATTGCAGATTCTACCCTGTGCCGGCAGCGGGCCGAATATGAAAACTGGCTGGCCGGACGCCTGAACGATACCATTACCCTGCAGACCGTCCTGATTCCTTTTCTTGACGTTAACCGGAAAGTCCGGTATCAGACCAGGTCCGGCAGCCGCCTGGAAGAATACATTGTAAAACAGATAAGCTTTTCCTTCCCGGACGGAACCTGCCAGATCACCCTGGCAAAATTTTATCCCCAGTACCCGCTTATCATTCAATCTTAAAAAGGAGGCAAACAACGTGTCAGAACGAAACTTAGAAGATCAGATCTTAAAAATAACCCTTGGCGATCTGGTACAGCAATTTACCGAGGAGGACCTGCAGCGGCAAATGCCTGTCTTCATGCAGGATGTTGACGCCGGCACCCGGGAGCTGGTGGAAACTTACCAGTCCCTTCTGTCCGCCGGAAGTTTCCCGGAGGCTGAAAGCTACCGGGCGGAACACCCGGAGCTGGAAACGCGCATCTGGGATGCCTGCAAAGCCAATGCCATGCTGGCCTACTCCGCTTACACCTACCTCTATGCCAAAAGCCAGCGGCAGCAATGCGTCATCTCGGCCACCCAGCCGTCGGAAGGCAGCGAGGACGGAAGTGTTCTCGGCCAGAAGGAAGGGGATATCTGGTTCCGCATTGACGAAACCAAAGACGGAGTCCTTAACACCACTCCCTTCCAGAAACAGGCGGATGGTTCCTACCTGGAATTCGCCGTCGCCCCCAAGCTGGCTTTTGCCGCAGAGGAAGACATTGATGCTTTATTTACAGAGGCGGAAACCCCTTCTGATAACTAGGAAAATTTAATATTAAAAAAACAACTGCAGCTCGCTCAGCGCACAGAAAGAGTTATGGGCGCATCTTTTTGCGGTCAAAACTCTTTCTATGAAAATGCTCTGGGCGGGCGAAAGCGGAACTAATAATCAGCT
>CAJUNN010000047.1:0-23291 GCA_910587955.1 uncultured Lachnospiraceae bacterium
GGCTTAAATAAAGGATTTTTGCGATATGATGTTAAAAAGAAGTGTCAAACACCCGAGCTCCCGCTTTTTTAAACAAATTCTCTGCAAATTTTAAAAACTCCTTTTTCACTTCTTTTTCATCCACTCACACCACCTCCTTCTCTGGCTCCCGCCTTCCGGCTGGAAAATCTTTGTCTCTTCCTTCCATTTTTCTCCTTCCTGTGATATACTCTTGGTACAGGCTCCGGCTAGAGCCAAGTACAAAAGAAAGGAACACAAATGAAAAACTTCATTAAATCAACAGAAAACTTTATTTCTTTTATTGTGGCTTTAATCCCGTCTGTACTTTTTTGGATTTTTGAGCCAGCTAAGCCCGTCCCTTATGTCTTTTTAGTTGTGTCTGGCTTTATAAATCTTTTACTACTCTGGCTGTTTTTACGAGCTCGTTATCTTAAACTAGATTCTGCACAACCGCCTCCTATACAAATATTCGATCTACGTGATGGTATTTTTTTGTGCCATCCGAATATCCTATTAGGACAAGATATATTTGTATCTTTTTACCTAAAAGTGGATAAGTACGAAAAACTTATAGGATATGGTTATGTCAGCAATGTTCAGTCAAACGGAATTGTACAAATAACTGCACTTGATACCCTTAATAATTTTTCTTTTGAAAACAGGAATGCTTATTCCTTTGATAATCTTATAGTTAAACCCAATGTATCCATCAATTATATAAACCAAAAAGCAAGCGAAAGGAGGATAAGTACTTATGAAAGAAATTAGAGTCGCAAGCGTACTAAGCGATACTCAGTTGGTATTAAACATTGGTGAACAGGATGGCATTGATCCTCAAATGCGTTTTCTAGTATATGGTATTAGCGAAGAACAAATTATTGATCCTGTTACAAAAGAACCTCTGGGTTATCTCGAACTTGTGCGAGGTACTGGTAGAGTTGCTTATATACAAGAAAAAATGTGTATTATATCTTCTGATACCGTAAATTCCAATTTTCTTTCAGGACTGTCAAGCGTGCTAGATGGCAAATATGCTCCATTTAGTTTTCCTCAAGTAGGTGACCACGTTAGAATAATCTAGAAATAACCCAATGGATGGATTATAAAAATGTATATAATTGATATAATCCATCCTAATAAAAATGCCCTATCAAAGTCATATAGACTTTTATTCTTTAAGATCCAAAACACTAACGTAATCACCAGTACTATCATTCCGATTATTGCGCATGTTTTTCTTTCATCCACCTACACCACCTCGTTCCAAGTTTAATATGTTGAACTTCGAGCTAAAAAAATATGTCAGTAACCTTCTTATTTAAAGCCTCTGCAATTTTCAACAACGTGTCCGTAGTAGTGGTTTTAATCGCTCCGCTTTCTAAACCAGACAATGTAGTTCTTGATATTTTCGCTCTTTTTGCTAATTCTTCTTGCGAAATTCCCATTTCCTCCCTGCACTCCCTTATTTTGTATCCCATTTTATCCCTCCTTGTTTAACTTGTTGAACTTATTTACATATTATCGCACAAAAAGAATTTTGTCAAGCATGTTGAACATTTTTCTTGACTTTTTTTATCCTGTACAATATACTAAACATACAAAGGCAGGTGAAAATAAATGACATTAGGTGATTTAGTTAAAAAATATCGTGAAAATAATAATATTAGCATGGATGAATTTTCTAGGATGTGTAATTTAAGCAAAGGTTACATATCAATGTTAGAAAATAACACGAATCCAAGAAATAATAAGCCAATTTCCCCTACTCTACCCACTATAAAGAAGATAGCTTCTGCCATGAATGTAGATGTTGATTCTATTCTTAAAGCATTAGATCCTAATCAGGAAATTGACCTTGATTCCAAATCAGAAAAATTAGCAGGAATAGGTTCTGGAACAGAAAAGGAGTTGGTCGGTTGGGATTGTGAAAATGCCATTCCACAAGAATTTAGAAGTCTTATTGAAAAATATGATGCCCTCGACACTCTCGGCCGGGAGCATGTGGACACGGTTCTTCAATGGGAAACCTGGCGCGTGGAGCAGATGCAGAATGTTAACACTCCTGCTACCAAGCCGCCCCTTCGCCTCATCCAGTATTACCAGCGTCTTGCATCCGCAGGAACCGGACAGTATGTCTTTGACAGCATCCCCACAGAGCAGATCGAGATTCCCGACATTCCCGAATATAAAAAAGTTCAGTTTGCCCTGGGCGTCAATGGCCTAAGCATGGAACCGCTCTATTCCCACGGGGATATTCTGCTCATAGAACCTACCCAGGAGATCCAGCCGGGGGAAATCGGAATTTTCCTTCATAACGGAGAATCCTTCGTCAAAGAATTGGGGGACTGCGTTCTCCATTCCTTGAACGATCTCTATGACGATATAGAGATCACAGAAGATACTCGGTGTGTCGGACGCGTTATAGATAAGCTGGACGCTCCTATTTCGGTCTCTGAAGAACTTGGAGAGAAGCTGCGGGCTCTGGCAAAGAAGGTAGCCGAAAAGCACGCTTAAAAGTGGTAAAATTTGGACGGATCCATATACGGCCCCTAGTGGTATGATGAATATATCACTAAGACTATTGGAGCCTAATTATGCTACAAATTTTAACCCCAGAAAGCAGTGATTTCATACGACTTTTAGCATATGATCTACTAGTACGTCTTGAGATCCGTTCCTTACCTGTCCGATCCCTTCGCTTGTTTGAGATAGACAAATCTGTCCAGTATGGTTCGGTACAGTACCTGGCTGAGTTTTTCAAGCTTCCTGTAGAACTCATCCTTTCCATTGGCGAAGCCGGCTTTATTTATCGGGAACGCAAAGACGGTTTACATAGAGATCAGATATACGTTAATAAAGATTATCCAGCAAAACAGATTTTATGGAACCTTGCACTGGCCATTGGAGCTCTGGAGCTTGATATAGCTCCCTACAACATCCCCTTTGCAATCCCTCAAAATCTCCGGTCCGTCACAGACTTTGCATACTATTTTCTTGCTCCTGACATAATCCTAGATGCTTGCAAGCTTTATTCACAGGCGGAACTATTTGAATATTGCCGGCTGCCCTTCCAGGAATCCGTAAAAAAAGCTCAGAGATGTAAAAAGCATCATCTTCTAAAAAAGAAGCCTACCGGAGTAGAAAAAATCATCCTTTCAAATTTTGAGGAATACATTTGGAAATTAAATTTTATAAGAGAATAGATTTGTCGGAATTTGTCGAATACATAGAACTTAAAACCTTTTCGGGGGATATTGCAATCCAAACTTGCATATGCTATAATGCCAGTAGGCAAAAGGATATGAACAGTCCATTGGGACAAAGAACAAATCCCCCAACTGTACGGGCATACAGTTGAGGGATTTTTCTTTTCTTTTATAGTGGCAAAGCACCCACTAGGCTATTTGTTGTCCTTACGGTCGCCGTCCAGCCATTTGATGATGTAGTGGCAGGCTACACCACCCGCGACGGCGACTAAAAAGGATATGAACGTTTCCATTGGATCACCTCCTCCCGTTGCCGGGTATCGGTAGGACAACGCAATTATTATAGCATAGAGTTCCTTATTTCGACAATATAAAGAAAAACCTCTTTCGGGGGATATTGCAATCCAGTCCTGCATATGCTATAATGCCAGTAGGCAAAAAGAAGTCAGTGTTCATGCGAGCACAAAGCGAAAACCCCGGAGCGTCACCTCCGGGGTTTTCTTTAGGCTAGTTGTCATTGTCGTCGCCGTCTAACCATTTGATGATGTAGTGGCAGGCTACACCAGCCGCAACGGCAACCAAAAAAGAAGTCAATATACTCATGCAAGCACCCCCTTTCCGTTGCCGGATTGGGTATGACAACGTAGTTATTATAGCATGCTATTCCATATTTCGACAAGGCTTCACACCAAACAAGAGAAAGAAATCATAAAAGGGAGTTGTTTCCATGGAGACAAACAAGCTGAAAAGAGCAGCCATTTACATCCGCGTCAGCACCTGGGAACAGGCAGTTCACGGGAAATCCCTGACTGCACAAAAAGAATACCTGGAAAACTATGCCGAAACCCACGGCATGAAAGTTGTAGGCGTATACGCAGACGAAGGCCAGACCGCCCGGAAAGAATTGAAAAAGCGCAAGGCCATCCATGCCCTGCTGGCCGATGTAAAAGAAAATAAAATTGATGTAATCCTCTTCTGGCGCATGGACCGATGGTTCCGCAATGTCTCAGACTTCTATAAGGTGCAGGACGTCCTGGATGCACACGGCACACACTGGATCGATGTGGGAGAGCCGAATATCAACATGGAAACCCGGGATGGAAGATTAAGCCTGAACCTGGCCCTGGCTATCGGCCAGAACGAAGTGGATACCACTTCCGAGCGTATCCGGTTCACCGTAGACAATACCATCAAAAACGGCGGGATGGTCTGGGGGGAAGTAAACTTGCCACTGGGATATAAAATCGAACTTGTAGACGGAAAAAAACGCATGGTAAAGGATGAAGAAAAGGCCCCCATTGTGGAAGAAGTATACCGCTATTTCCTGGAACACCAGAATAAAAAACAAACTGTGGTGCATATTCAAGAAATGTTCGGTATTCCATTCTCCTACAGCATGCTGCGCACCATGCTCCAAAGTGAGTTCTATATCGGTAAATACCGGGATAACCGAAACTACTGCCCTGCATATCTCACACTAGAACAATGGGAAAAGGTGCAGTATTCCTCCAAGCGCAATGTCAAGCAGACCCCATCCGGGAGAATCTACCTCTTTTCCGGTCTTATGCACTGTCCCTTGTGCGGTCAAAAGCTGGCAGGTACCGGCTCAAGCTCCGTCATCAACCGTAAAACCGGGGAAAAAAGAACCTATTGCTATTACCGCTGTAACCGCGCTCTGATAGATCACATCTGCACGTACACCCACAGAATGAGCCAGAACCTTATTGAAGATTACCTTTTGGAACACGTCCAGGAAGAATATGAAAAATTTCATTTCCGAAACATCCATACCCAGAACCGGATCCGGAAAAAGAAAGGCAGGGATCCGCAACAGGTGAAAGCAGAACTGGAACGGCTGAACCTTCTATTTCAGAAGGGAAGAGTCTCTTATGAATACTATGAAAAGGAATACGATTCCCTGGAAAAGGAATTACAAACGGTAAACATCATTCCTCTTCCTGCCCTGGAGAACAAAGAACATTTAAACCAACTATTTGCAGAGGATTTCCGAATCCTCTATGGAAAAATGTCCCCGGAAGGACGCAGAGCCCTCTGGCGTTCCTTAATCAAAGAAATTGTAATAGGGGAAGACAGCCAAATCAAAGAGATTCTTTTTTTATAATTTGTCTTGTACTAATTGTTTACTCCTTTTGGTGCCGATAAAACCATGACCGCTGTGCTCTCCGGCGAAGCAGATATTGGATTCATGGGATCTGAATCTTCTATCTACGTCTACAGCCAGAACCCTGACGATTACATTGTGAATTTTGCCCAGCTCACCCAGCGGGCCGGAAATTTTCTGGTAGCCCGGGAGCCCGTAGAAAATTTCCAGTGGTCGGATTTGAAGGGGAAAGATGTTCTGGGCGGCCGCAAGGGCGGTATGCCTCAGATGGTCTTCGAATACATCCTTAAGAAGAACAACCTGGATCCTGCAGCCGATATGAATATTGACCAAAGCATCGACTTCGGCGCTACAGCGGCAGCATTTTCCGGCGGACAGGGAGACTTTACGGTAGAATTCGAGCCAGGCGCCTCCACCCTGGAGAAAGAAGGGGCCGGATATGTAGTAGCCTCCCTTGGCATAGACTCCGGCTACGTGCCCTACACCGCTTACAGTGCAAAGCAGAGCTTTCTCAAGGAACACCCGGAGCTGGTTCAGGGCTTTACCAACGCTCTGCAAAAAGGTATGGATTACGTGCAGAACCACACGCCGGAGGAGATTGCCAAAGTGATCGCTCCCCAGTTTAAGGAAACGGATCTGGAGGATATCACCACCATCGTAACCCGCTACTACGAGCAGGACACTTGGAAAAAAGATCTGATTTTTGAAGAACCCAGCTTTACCCTGCTCCAGGATATCCTGGAAGAAGCCGGGGAACTGGAACAAAGAGTTCCCTATAGCGAACTGGTGACAACAGAATTTGCTGAGAAAGCGGCCCAGTAAAATATACTTCTTGGACTACTAATGTCCGAGAAGGTATCATAATTCGGACACCGAAAGGGAGAACCATCCCCCTCCAAACAGAGGCAGAGGTTCTGGGAAGCTAATCCCTAAGACGCACTAGAAAACTGCTCGGCAATGGCCTCCCAGTTTAAGTGCTTTCTAAGGGATGGATCTTCCCGCCACCTCTTGAATGCCTCCAAATAGTTTGGAGGGGGATGGTTCTCCCTTTAAGCTGGCGGTTATGACAGCTTTCGGGGCTAACAGCCAACAACAGCCAAAACCGGGCAAGGTCCCCAGCAAACAATTCAGGGGTGCTTAGAAGCGCAGGTGAGATCCACTCTTTAGAAAGCACTTAGCGAAGAAGCCATTGCTGATGAGCTTAGTGCGTCTTAAGAGTTAGCTCACCGGAGTTTCTACCCCGTTTGCTGGGGACCTTGCCCGGTTTTGGCTGTGTCTGCTTTTGTATACCCTAACGGACGGTCCGAAATACGCATGTCAAGTGCATTTCATATTGGTACATTTTCACATCCCCTCACCCTATTTTACATTTACGGGAGGGACATGAAAACGGAATGACATTCTATGCTTGGTACTATTTTATTCCGTATTTCGGTTGCCATATAGTTAAAGGCTGGATAAAATTTAATCGTAAAGAAAATTTCATACCCATTCCACATTCCCCTGCTACACTATTCCAGGAGGTGTTACAATGGCAACATTACTGATTGTTGAGGATGATCACAAAACCAACGATGCAGTCTGTGAATATCTGAGGCCCGCAGGCCATAAAGTTATCCCAGCTTATGACGGCATGGAGGCGTTACAGCTTTTCCGGGAAAATAGTATTGACCTTGTTGTATTGGATATTATGTTGCCCCATGTCAGCGGCCTGTCCATCCTGCATGAGATACGGCAGACAAGCACCACACCTGTTCTGATGCTCACCGCTATCGAGGATGAATATACCCAGGTCATGAGTTTTGACGAGCAGGCAGACGACTACATGACAAAGCCCTTTTCTATGGTATTGCTGGGGAAGCGGATTACCGCCCTCCTGCGGCGAAGTGGGCAGGCTTCGTTGCCCCAAACAATAACCTTTGGCGATGTGACCGTCGATTTCTCCGGCTACACCGCCAGCGACAGCACTGGAAAGATTGACATCATGCCCAAGGAGATTGATTTGCTTCGGCTGCTGGTGGAGCATAGAGGGCTGGTGCTGACCCGTTCGCAGATTTTGGACGAGTTGTGGGGCGCTGACTATCCGATCATCGACCGAACCGTGGACACCTACATCAAAAATCTGCGGAAGAAGCTGCGGCTTGACTGTATCGTGACAGTCAAGGGCATCGGCTATAAATATGAGGTAAAGCCATGAAACGCTTAAAACTGTTTCCAAAAATATTCCTTTATACCTTGACTATCATGCTCTTTGTCGTTGTTATCACACATGGGTTGATCTACCTGCTTGCCCCACGGATGCAGCTTGCAGTGAGTACCCCGGACGATATTGTTATCAGCATCAGGCAAAAGCAATTTGTGACCGAGGCAGTAGAAAAGGCCCTGCCGATTTCTTTAAGCTGTTCCCTGCTGATCTCCGTTGTTTGCTCTCTCGTGTTTTCCAAAGCGATTGCCGGCCCCATCAAAAAAATTTCTGCGTCAACCGAGGAGATGATGAAATTAGACCACAGGGCGAACTGCCCTATCCATACAAAGGATGAAATTGGTATGCTGGCGCAGAACGTCAATGATCTGTATTCTAATCTGCTGTCTACCATTGAACATTTAGAACGGGAAAAGGACACTGTGCGTAATATGGAGCGGGCCAAGGTGGACTTTCTGCGGGCGGCGTCCCATGAACTGAAAACGCCCGTGACCGCTTTGAACGCCACCCTGGAAAATATGATTTTGGGCGTGGGGAAATATCAGGATTATGCTACCTATCTCCCGGAGTGCAAGGAAATGGCGGAGCAGCTTTCCGGGATGATACATGAAATTCTGGAAACCTCCAAGCTGAATTTGACTGCCGAACCGCCAAAACAGGTGGATGTGTCTGAACTGCTGGCGGAACTGTGTGAACCCTACCAACTGATTGCGGCGGCACATCAAATCACGTTCTCTCTTGATCTGCCGGAACAGTTTCCCGCTGTGCTTCCTGCCGGCCTGTTCAACAAGGCGGTGTCTAATGTCCTCGCAAACGCTGTCGCCTATACGGAAGCCGGGAAAGCCGTTTCCGTCTACATGGAGGGGCGCAGCCTCGTGGTAGAAAATGAGTGCAAGCCTATCCCTGACGATGAAATTCACCTTCTGTTTAAACCGTTCTACCGTCCAGACTTTTCCCGGAGCAGGGAGAGCGGCGGCAACGGCCTGGGCCTCTATATCGTGGATACGCTCTTGATCTCTATGAATATCCCCTATTCCTTTGCGCCCATGAAGTCTCCTCCTGGAATGTGTTTTACAATTCAGCTATAAATGCGGAAAACTCCCCGGCCGGGGAGTTTTTCATTTCTGCCTAAATTCCATATACGTTTCATACCCATTCCACATTGGGATGCTATTCTACGGATGGTTCGGAAGAACAGCACAACAATATGGAGGTACCGACCATGAGTATTTTCAAAAGGGCGTTTTTATACGTCACGCGAAAACGGTGGAAAACCCTTCTCCTGTTTGCCATCCTGATAATTATGGCCACCTTTGTCCTAACGGGCCTCTCCATCTGGAAAGCGTCGGAGGCTGCACAGCTTGACCTGCGGCAGAGCTTGGGCGGCAAATTCGATATTTTCCCAGATTGGGATAACAGTCCTTATATTGTCAAGGAAATCGTCAAGGATGAAATCGCAGACGAGGAAACCGGCAAAACATCAAGCAGCTACATTATGTACTCCACCGTACAATTTACCCCGGAGAACATTGCCGCCATCAAAGGTGTTCCCGGCGTAAAATATTGCAGCGCAAGGCAGGACAATCTTTTGCCATTCGATGGCCTTTCCCTGTTTCCCGGAACAATCTCAACCGACGCAAAATATCAGGGCTATACAAAGGCGCTGGGCGTCTGCAGCACGGAGGATGATGAACTTTTCACTACCGGCACACTGAAGCTGACGGAAGGACAGCATATCTCCGCCGACGATATCCATGCGGCAATCATCAGCCAGGACTTGGCGGAGCGGAACGAGCTGAAGATTGGGGACTATCTTACCGCCCACAGCTACCGCGTGGAAGATCAGGGCTTTACCGGGCAGGAAATCAAGGTGCAGATTATCGGACTGTTTACCCCGAACGCTGTGGAGCAGTTTGGGGAAACCGTTACTACCTACGACAAAATCCAAAACCGGGTATTCGTGGATTTGCAGACCTCGAAAGAGTTTGACGGCGGAGAAATCAACTACGGCTTTTCCGCCCTCCATGTCACCATAGATGACCCGCAGGATATGGCGCGGGTGGTGTCCGAAATCAAGACCCTGCCGGGAATTGACTGGAAAGCCTTTACTGCAGAGGCAGACAATGAGACTTACGAAAGCGCCGCCGCTCCGCTGGCTACGCTGAATGAATTGATCGTGACCCTGCTGCTGGTGATTATTGTTGTCAGCGCCATTATTCTGGCCCTGATCCTGACCCTTTGGACAAAAACCCGCATCCACGAAATCGGCGTATTCCTGTCCGTGGGTATCAGAAAATCGGCCATCATCGGCCAGTATTTGATTGAGGTGCTGCTTATCGCTGTTCTCGCCTTTGGTCTGTCCTATTTTACCAGCAACGCCATAGCGGGGCAGATAGGCAACCACCTGTTGGAACAAAGTATGCAGACGGAGCCGGAGGACGATAACGATGTTGTATCTGCCGCCGCTGGGATTGATGCGGGCGAGATTAATCTTATTCAGAAGCCTCTGCCCACAGAGAACGGCATTCCAGTGTCCGTTGGGCTGGACAACCTCGCCCAACTCTATCTGATTGGGATTGCCATTATCATTGTGGCCGTCAGCACCTCATCCATCACGGTCATGCGGATGAAACCCCGCGAAATCCTGTCAAAAATGAGCTGAAGGAGGGACGAGCATGCCTACACTGGAATTGAAAAATGTATCTTACACCTACGAAAAGGGCAAGACGGTTTTGCAGAACGTCTGTGCAGAACTGGCAACCGGGAAACTGTACGCCATCCTCGGCCCGTCTGGGTCTGGTAAAACCACGCTGCTGTCCCTGCTGGGCGGACTGGATGTGCCGACACAGGGCAGCGTCCTGTTTGACGGCGAGAACATTACAGCACAAGGACTGGAACACCATCGCAGGAACCATATCTCGCTGATTTTTCAGAGCTACAACCTGATCGACTACATGACGCCCATTGAGAATGTGCTGCTCACCGCCAAGCTAGACGCTGTTCCTATTTTGGAACGGCTGGGGCTTACAAAGGACGAAGCACAACGGAATGTGTTGAAACTATCCGGCGGACAACAACAGCGGGTGGCGATTGCGCGGGCGTTGGCTTCCGATTCTCCAGTCATTCTGGCGGACGAACCAACTGGGAATCTGGATACCGACACCGCCAAGGAAATCACAGCAGTTTTGAAAGAGAGCGCCCATGCGTTCGGGAAGTGTGTGGCAGTTGTGACGCACTCCAGCGAAGTGGCAAAGCAAGCAGATGTGGTGCTGGAAATCAAGCGCGGACATTTAAAGGAGAGGGATTTGTAGGAATTGTGCCAGACAGCGATAATACATCTGGGGATATAATATACAGTTTCCGCGACCCGGATAATGCTGACGGCATTATAGTCACACCAATATTGTATTTTATCCATCCGTATGGCCACGTGTCATGCGGACGCTCCTCCTGCTGCGCCACCCAGAAGAAGCTCACTCTTTCCGAATGGTATACTCATCACACACCGTCCAGAAATCCACCAGATAGGCCCGCAGATGAAGCTCCGTGTCCGTAATGTCTATCCTTAGAGCCGTCGGTACGTTCTCCTGATTCTGAAACATGAGCCGGACCTCCGGCTCCACCGGATGGTACAGACAGCCGCTGCTGGTTCCGCAGGTCACGTAAAGGGTTCCCTGGGGATTCACCACCGTATCTCCCGGTTCGTAATTGTAATCGTTAAGGGTCTCGCACTCCCGGTTTATGATGGCAGAACGGGCATAAATATGCTCATGGCCGGACAGGACCAGATCCACGTTGTTGTCCATTGCCGCCCGGGCCAGGTACTCCCGGATCTGGCTGTCATTGTTCTCCTGGTACTTGCTGACACTGCTGTATGGCGAAAAATGCTGGGCCAGGATCCGCCATTTCACATCGGGATTTTCCTGTACCACTTTGGCTACATACTGCTCCAGAACATCAAAGGACTGTATGGTGCTGCTGTTCAGCACAATGAAAAGCGTCTCTCCCCGGACAAAGTAATAATTTCCGTCCAGATCAAACTGGCTCTGTCCCGTGTCCGAACGGTTGGGCACGTTAAAATGCTCATAAAAATTCCGCCCGCCCACACGCCCGGTCCCATAATCATTGATGATATCGTGATTTCCCACAATAGGAGCCAGAGGAATGCGGTAAAGCGCCAGGTGGTCTAAAAACAGCTCGTACTGCTCCGTATTCTGGGCATCTGCCACATGATCCCCCAGGTGAAACAGAAATTCCGCTTCCGGCACATAGCGCAGTAGCCGCGTAACCACGCTGTCCCAGCGCTCCGCCGTCTCCACGGCCTCCTCCATCTCAGACTGCCCAATCTGCGCATCCGAGGTCACAAGGAAAGTCAGCCGTCCGCTCTCTTTTGGCCTCCGGTAGGTATATTCCGGCGACCAGGCATCTTCGTTTCCCACCCGGTAGGTATAAGAAGCTCCCGGCTGGATTCCTGTGACGGAAGCTTTATTTACATAATATCCTCCCACAGTAGAGGCCGATGCACTCTGGGCCTCAAATTTCTGTTCCTCTCCTGTATCGGTATTTTTCCACATGACACTGCCTTTGCCGCCGCTTTGAGAAAGCCAGTTGAAACGCACTTCATCCCCGGAAGCCCCCACCTCCATGGACAGGGAACGGATTTCCGTAGTATGCAGCAGGGGTGCACTGGTATAATCGGGAAGAAATTCTGCCTTCTCCTGTTCCGGGCTTTTTTCCTCGGGTTCCTCCGGCTCCGGTTCTGGTTCCGGCTTTGGCTCCGGCCGGACGGCCTGCTCCGGCTTTGCCTCTTCCTGTTCCTCTTGCCGGGGTTCCCCGCCGGGAGGGGGTTCCTCCCTGGGCCCTTCCTTAAGCCTCCACGCCGTTAAAGACACCAGGATTAGCAGCACAAGGGCCGTAAACAAAACACCTGCCCGGTTGTTTTTTCTGTTTCTTTTTTTTACTTTTTTCGTCAAAATCTCTTTCCCTTCCCAGTCTTTTCATGTATCATAACTATAGACTGTCTCCATTCAAACGGAACTATGCCCTATCTATTCACGAGGTGATATTATGCTGGAAATTCTTATTATCATTGTTATTGTAATAGCTATCAAAAAAAGGATGGAGAAGACCTCCTCCCATGCAGCTCCGCCCGCACAGGCTCCGTCCCTGTCCCAGGCTAGCGTAGAGCAAAAAGTCAATCAGCGGATCTTCGGCACCGCAGATCTCAAAGACCGGGCCGCCGTCTACAACCGGCTGCTTTTGACCGACCGCTATCAAAATATGGAGAAAATTGCCCACGAGCTGGGCATCACCAAGCAGCAGGTTCTCCGGGAAATCCAGGACCTCAAAGCCCAGGGGCATTACCCCGATATTACCGTAGACGAGAAAAACTACCGCCTGAACTATCCTGCGGTCTCCAAAACCAGGAGGAGTCCTTCCAGGGCCTTCACCTCCCGGACTGCCAAGACTGCTCCTCAGCCGGAAATAAGGTCCGAAGAATCCCGCACCTACGTGCAGCCCTCCAAGCCATACCGTCCCGCCCACAACGCAGCAGAGCGGTACGAGGACTGGATGCCCCTGTCCGGCGGAAAGGAGGTAATCTGCTGCCCTTACTGCGGAGCGGAAAACCAAATCCCCGCAGGCTCCGATCCCGGGCGTTTCACCTGTTACTTCTGCCGGGAAGAATTGTGAAAGATCCGGCGAATCCAAGCTTCCGAGTCCCGAAGCCTTTGCTTCAGGGATTCTTCCTGATCCCGGCCCACAGCTTCCAGCATATATCCGTATTCATCCAAAAGTCCCTGTCCGTGGGGCACCCGGTAGGCTCCGGCGTCGCTTCCCAGGCCCAGCCTGGCTCCTTTTTTAAAAGCATAAGAAACACATTCCATCTGCCTTTTCAGAATCTTTTGTACTTCCTCCTCCGGAAAACGGCCGCAGCCCAGGAGATTCCCTGCCGGAGCCAGAGTAGGAACCCAGACGGCAGAACTTTCCGTCAAAAGGTCCAGCGTATCCCGTGATAAATAATTTCCGTGCTCCAGGCTGTCCACTCCTGCCTCCAGGGCCGCCGCTGCCGGCCTGTCCCCGTTTCCATGGGCCATCACCGCCATTCCCTCCCCGTGGGCAATCCGGATCATCTCCCGGATCTCCTCTGGTTCCAGCCCTTCCTCTGTCAGTACACCGGACGCGGAGAAATCCATAATCCCGCTGATCATAATTTTAATAAAATCCGCGCCCTCTCTTTTGGCCCAAAGAACCAGCTCCCGGTACTCCTTCCAATCGCCGAAGGCATGTCCCACGATGCCTCCGTAATGGCCCTTTTTGTGAATGGCAAAAAGGGGCGTGCGGTAATCAATCCCATACTCCTCCGCCAGATCCCGCGCCCTGCGGGATACGCCCAGAGCATCGCCTCCGTCCCGGACAAAGGCAACTCCGGCATCCTTCCACGCCTGGAAATGCTGCCGGATTGCCTCCTCCTTCACTCCGTCCCGGTGAAGGGCCGCAGCCGCTTTATAATTTTCCCCGTCCATCATCAGATGGGCATGGCATTCTCCTAACATCTTTATCGCTTCCTTCGTAATCCGTTTTTCTATCCAGTGTATCTGCATCCGCTTAAAAAGTCAATCACGCATGTCATAGATCCGGTGCCATTCCTTTGTCTCGTCGTTCCGTACGCACTCGCTGCGGTTCCGGTAGAGAAACCGGACTATCTGATAACAGTCAATCCAGATCTCCCCGTCTCCCTCTTTCTGGGATTCGTCAAAGATCAGCTGGATCCCAAAATGCAGATGGGTTTCGTCAATATTGTTTACATCTTCCTTCACGCTGTACCCCGTATGTCCCATATAGCCAATCACGTCCCCGGCCTGTACCTGGCTGCCCTCCTTCAATCCAAGGGCATAGGGAAACCCCTGCCGCAGATGTGCATAATAGTAATATCGCTTCTTGTCAAAGCTGCGGATGCCGATCCGCCAGCCGCCGTACTGGTTCCAGCCCAAGGCCTCCACATACCCGGATTCCACGGCAATGATAGGCGTGCCTGTCTGTCCCATCATATCATGGCCCAGATGCCGCCGGCGGTATCCGTAGCTTCTGGAAACACCGAAATCATCGTAGTCGCTGTAGGGAAAATCTTTGGCGATAGGAAGAAAGGCTTTCAAACCGTACCGTTTTTCCCATTGCTTCCCGGGACCGTCCGGATCCGCTCCGGGAATCTCTTCCTCTTCTGAAAACCCCTGTCCTTCTTTGCCTTCCGCGGGAACCTGTACCTCATATTCTCCCACCATTCCCCCCAGAACGGCCCTGTACGCCTCCAGATAATAGCCGTAGTACTGGAGGCCCTCCGTCAGTGCTTCCATCTCCTCCCCGTTCTGAAGCCGCTTGGCTGCCTCATCAATGTAGCCCTCTCCTTTCGTTCCTGCAAACTCACCGCCGGTCTTTGCGGCTGCATAAGCCAGCAGCTCTATCCAGTCCAGATGGACCTCCTCCCCGTAAGTATCCCGGTCATATTCGTAGGCCCGGCCCAGAGCGGAAGCCGTCACCCGGAAATCCACCCATTTGATAAAGTCTTCCTCTCCCTCATCCTGCAAGCTGGCAGCCGGAAGAAATCCTTCCTCTTTTCCATAAAAATATACGGATGAAAATCCTGCCAAGAGCATCAGTTCCAGCAGGACAAAAACCTTTAAAATTTTTTCCCTTTTCATAAAAATCCGCACTGGTTTCCTTATGAAAAAATATGCAGAAAATCCCTTTTTTAGAACCAATTATTTATTGACAGTATTTTTCCTTTATGATATGCTAAAAAAGTCGCGTAGCGCAACTACGCAACAACACTATATTGTCTTATTATTTTGGAGGGAACGTAATGAGCAAGGGTACAGTAAAGTGGTTCAACAATCAGAAGGGTTATGGCTTTATTTCTGATGAAGAGGGAAAAGATGTATTCGTACACTATTCCGGCATCACCATGGAGGGCTTTAAATCCCTGGAAGAAGGACAGGAAGTGGAATACGACATCGTAGACGGTGAAAAAGGACCACAGGCTATCAATGTAAATAGACTGTAAAACCTGGAAAAGACTGCGCAGTTCCGGCAAAATGCAGAACTGCGCTCTTTTTATGCTCCATACCCATCTTCTATTCCAGCGGCGGGCGGGCCGGATCCCGGGTGTAAGCTGTGTCAATCATATCTGCCACTACCTCATCCTTTGTGGTAAGGGTATAACCGTCCAGATTGCACCGGGTCTGCCGGATATATCCGTCCCCCGCCTGGACAAAAGGCTTCGTCCAGACCCCGCAGTAATACCGGAATCCCTCTTCCTGAAGATAAGCCAGATGATGGCTGGGGTACTCCACTTCTTCCCCGTAGGGATAGATATAAACATCCGTCTCCCCCACCAGGCTTCCCACCTCTTCTTTCCACTGGCGGGTATCCGCCTGAAGCTCCCCAAGGCTCAGTTTCGGCGTATGCCGGTGCCCGTAGCCGTGGACAGCAAACTGCCAGCCCGTCTCTTTGAGCCTCTCTGCCACTTTCCTGGCGCTCTCCCGATCCGCCTCCAGGGTGGGGGACTCCAAATCATTGGTCCGGTAGCCCAGAGTTCCCTCATAACCGGTCTCCGCAATCACACCCTTAACGCCCCGAAGGGAAAAATCCGGATGCTCCTTTACAAATTCATCTAAAATAGGCATCACATCATAATTCCCGATTTTCTCCGTCCCATCGGCTTCCAAATAAAGATTCTTGACCTCCCCGTTTTCGTCCAGCACCAGGCGATCGGCAAAACCGTCCCCCTTCATATACTCATAATAATTCACATCATCAATGGACAGTACAAAAGGAATCCGGCCTTCCGGCACCAGCGGATGCTCAATGTCATGAATATCAATGAGGATAAATCCCTTCTCATACATCTGCTCCAGAATGCGCTCAAACTCCAAAATGGTGGTCATCCAGTAATTGTATCCGTTTGCCATATAATCCCCGTCAAAAGCCAGATCCGTATCCACAATCAGGGAGTGGAAGAAAATATGGCGCACAGGCTTCTCATAGAGAACCATTCCGTCCCGTATCTCCTCAAACCGCTCCCTGGCCCCGGCAACCCGCTCATCCTCCCGGTAGGGCTCTGGGATTTCCTCCAAAGTTTCCAAAGCTTCCTCGCAGAAAAATCCCTCTGCCAGGCTTTCTGCCTTCTCTAAAGTCCGCTCAATCACCAGATCCTGAACCATCTGCTGCCTTTCGGCAAACAGAAACGGCGTCTCTGCAAACACTGCCCGGGTCCCGTCCCCGCCCCGGAAAACAAGTGCCAGAATCCATACCAGGGAAACTGCCACCCACAGCGCCGCCAGACTTCTGAAAATCCATACCCTTCTCATATCCAAACTCCCCAACTGCTTAATCCGCCAAATGAAACAACGCCGGCTGGAGAGATTTTTCCCGCCGCCGACACTGATATTATAGCACGGGACTCCTCCGGATGTATCACAGATTTCTAACACTTTCTAACAAAATTGTGACAATCCTGTCAACTTTCCCAAAAATCTTTTAAACATTCCTGCTCCCTATTTCCTTTCCGCCCCAAGAGATTTCCGGCAGAAAAACAAATTCACAAAGTTCTTTTCTTTTTTGTGGATTCTGCTATAATAGTTATCGTATTTCACGGAAGAGCACAAATTTTTTCAGAGGAGAGTTGATTATGGAACATTTGTACATACCGTCCGGCTACACTCCGGAGCTCACACTTTACGACACCCAGGTCGCCATCAAGACCGTAAAAGACTTTTTCCAGCAGAGCCTGGCCGAGCAGCTTTACCTGCTGCGGGTCTCCGCCCCCCTCTTCGTGGTGCCGGAATCAGGACTCAACGACAACTTAAACGGCGTAGAACGCCCCGTCACCTTCGGCATCCGGGAGCAGGAAGAACGTCCGGTAGAGATCGTCCACTCCCTGGCCAAGTGGAAACGCAATGCCCTTAAGCAGTACGGGTTCCACATTGGAGAAGGCTTGTACACGGACATGAACGCCATCCGCAGGGACGAGGACACGGACAACATCCACTCCATCTACGTAGACCAGTGGGACTGGGAAAAAATTATCCTCAAAGAAGATCGCAATACCGAGTATTTAAAGGAAGTGGTCCGCAAAATCTACAAAGCCCTGAAAAAGACGGAAAAATATATGTCCATCCGCTATGATTATATAGAAGAAATCCTTCCCAGGGATATTTTCTTCATTACTACCCAGGAGCTTGCAGACCGCTACCCGGACCGCACCCCCAAGGAACGGGAGGATCTCATCGCCAAAGAAAAGGGCGCCGTCTTTCTCATGGAAATCGGCGACAAGCTGGCCGACGGCAAGCCCCACGACGGCCGGGCTCCGGACTACGATGACTGGCATTTAAACGGCGACATCATTGTCTGGTATCCCGTTCTCGGCCACGCTCTGGAGCTGTCCTCCATGGGCATCCGGGTGGACGAGGAGGCCCTTGCGCGCCAGCTCTCTCTGGCCGGATGCGAGGAGCGCAAAGACCTCCCCTTCCAGAAGGCCATCCTGGAAAAGAAGCTCCCCTACACCGTAGGCGGCGGCATCGGCCAGTCCCGGCTCTGTATGTTCTATCTGCGCAAGGCCCATATCGGGGAGGTCCAGGTATCTATCTGGCCGGACGACGTGCGGGAGACGGCGAGAAGGCATGGAATCATCCTGTTGTAAAACAGCACAAAATCCCCCTGCTTCACGGTTTTTGTCCGCAGTGAAACAGGGGGATTGGTTCTTGAAATATCTAAGCATATGCCGCCTTCTTTTGACAGACTTTCGGCCAAAAGCTCATTCTCTGCTTGAATGTATCCCCAAAGAATGTTACTCTTAAGATATTATTTTATAGACATACCCTTGGAGGAAATTTCATGAACGGAGATTCATCTGCAAAACACGCAAACCATGCTTCCGGCTCCCGCAGCCGTTTTTCCGGCCGCATCGGCTACGTCCTGGCAGTTGCCGGCTCCGCGGTGGGACTTGGAAATATCTGGAGATTCCCATATCTGGCAGCCAAATACGGCGGCGGTATCTTCCTGCTGGTCTACATGATTCTTATGCTGACCTTCGGCTATGTACTCATTGTGTCGGAAACGGCCCTGGGGCGCATGACGGGAAAAAGCCCGGTGGGAGCTTTTCACGCTTTCGGGAAAACCTTTCCATTCCGCTTCGGGGGCTGGATCAACGCCGTAGTCCCCATGATCATTGCCCCTTACTACTGCGCCATCGGCGGCTGGGTGCTCAAATACCTGGTGGAATATCTCAAAGGAAGCGCTGCGGCTCTGGCGTCTGACGGATATTTTACCGGCTTTATCGCGTCCTCCGGAAATGCGGAGTTCTGGTTCATCGTGTTTTCCCTTATAGTCTTCTTCGTGATCCTGGCCGGTGTAAAGAAAGGCATTGAACGGGTATCAAAAGTAATGATGCCTGCTCTGGTGGTTCTCGCCGTCTTTGTGGCCGTCTATTCCGTGACCCGCCCCGGCGCATGGGAAGGCGTAAAATACTTCCTGGTCCCCAAGTTTGAAGACTTTTCCTGGATGACTGTGGTTGCGGCCATGGGACAGATGTTCTACTCCCTCTCCATCGCCATGGGCATCCTGTACACTTACGGTTCTTACCTGGGAAAAGATGTGGATATCGAAAAATCCACCATACAGGTAGAATTTTTTGACACAGCCATCGCTCTTCTGGCGGGCATGATGATCATTCCGGCCGTATTTGCCTTCTCCGGCGGAAATATGGAAACCCTCCAGGCCGGTCCTTCCCTGGCTTTCATTACCCTGCCGAAAATTTTCGCCAGCATGGGAGCCGGAACTATTATCGGCATCGCCTTCTTCCTGATGTTTTTCTTTGCGGCCCTTACAAGTGCCATCTCCCTGGTGGAAACCAGCGTTTCCTCCTTTGAGGACGAGCTCCACTTGAGCCGCCCCAAAAGCTGCCTTCTGATGGGTATCATTATGGCAGTCATTGGCTCTGCCTCTGCGCTGGGCTACGGTTCCTTAGATTTCGTCAAAATTTTCGGAATGGCCTTCCTGGACTTTTTCGACTTCCTCACCAATTCCATTATGATGCCGCTGGCTGCCCTGGCTACCTGTTTTTTGATTCTGCGGGCGGTGGGATTAAAGAGATTTGCGGAGGAAATGGAAGTCTCCTCTGCTTTTAAGAGAAAAAAGCTCTATAACTTTTTCCTCAAATACCTGGCTCCCATCTGTATCGGAATCATTCTGGCAAGCTCCATCGCCAGCGTTCTGGGAATTATTTCTCTATAGGTATCTGTTATGGAAAAACAATCGCAGATCATGGGAAAGGCGCTTAAAAGCGCCTTTCCTTATACCGTCCCTATCTTTGCCGGCTTCCTCTTTCTGGGCATGACTTACGGCATTTACATGAATGTCTCCGGCTTCAGCTTCTGGTACCCCATGTTCATGAGCCTGACGATCTTTGCCGGCTCTGCAGAATTTGTAGCCGTTAATCTTCTTCTGGGCCCTTTCCGCCCGTTTCAGGCCCTGGCCATGACCCTGATGCTCAACGCCAGACATTTATTTTACGGAATTTCCATGCTGGACAAATACCGGGGAACCGGGCTTAAGAAAATTTATCTCATATTCGGAATGTGCGACGAGAGTTTTTCCATCAACTGCACAGCCGAAATTCCAGAAGACGTGGACCGGGGCTGGTTTATGTTTTTTGTCACCCTCTTAAATCATCTCTACTGGTTTTCCGGGGCCGCTCTGGGAGGACTTTTCGGCTCCTTCATCCATTTTAATACGGAAGGCCTGGATTTTGTAATGACAGCCATGTTTGTGGTAATTTTTATGGAACAATGGATGAAAGAAAAGCATCACGGAAGCGCCCTTCTGGGCCTGGGCCTTTCCTTTCTCTGCCTTCTGGCGTTCGGCCCCGGCCGGTTTATGGTCCCTTCCATGATTGCTATCCTCGCCGCCTTGACGCTTTTGCAAAAGCCTTTTGAGAAAGGAGAGAAAACTTTATGAGCATGACTTTATCCCAGCAGCTCATCACCATTGCCATGGTAGTCCTGGGAACCGTTCTGACACGGTTTCTGCCTTTTTGGCTTTTTCCGGCAGACAAACCTGCCCCGGCATATATCCGGTATCTGGGAAAGGTTCTGCCTGCCGCAGTCTTCGGTCTGCTGGTAATTTACTGCCTGAAACATGTAAGTATACACACCGGAAGCCGCGGCATCCCCGAATTTGTGTCCATCTCCCTGGTGATAGGCCTTCATCTTTGGAAGCGTCAGATGCTCCTGTCCATTGCCGGCGGAACCGTCTCATACATGCTGCTGGTACAGTTTGTTTTTTAACTGCCTGCACCTGCTTTTTGTCCTGCCTGGCACCGGATTCCAAATCCATACTCTGCAAGGAAGGTTTTCAGCTCCTCTGCGGACAGCTCCACCCAGATCTGATATTCCTCCGCATTCACGGACTGTACGGGAACCGCAGCCAAAAGCTCTGTTTTCTTCCCATCAATTTCCGGATCGTGATGGTAAATTTCCAGCAGAGCCCCTTCTTTGGCCTCCGGTGCCAATCCAAGGGGAACCGCAAAGGCATACGCGCCTCCGTCTGCCGGTTCGATTTGGAACATGCCCCGCCCCATTACCTCTATAAGCTCTGCCTTGCCGGAAAACTGTGCCGGGTATGTTTCCATAATCACTATCTCTTCATCTTTGGGAAAGGTAATCCGTACCAGATCCCCAATCTCCAGCCCGTCAAAATCTGTCTCTATATAGGGAACCACCTGATCCGCCCGGGGAATATCCATGTCGCCCAGTCCGGGAATCCGAACCACCATAGGGCCTGTTTCCTCTTCCTCCCCCAAAGGCATTCCAAGAGCCACCACCCCGTAAAACACGTTGGGATTTTCCTTTTCCTGCACGCCTGCCGGATTTGCCAGGAGAAATCCCGCCAGTATCACGCAGACTGCAGCAACCGCTCCTGCCAGATACCCGGAGGGCTTCCGGTAAGACAGAACATGTTTCACCCGGCTCCTGGTATCCCCCTCTACAAAGGCTGCCGGAATCCCCCTGCCCGGCCCTTTCCCGGAAGCCAGGGACAAGAGGGAACGGGAATATTCTTTCTTGACCTCATTTCCCATCCGCCGGATTACCGCCTCATCACAGGACATTTCCATATCCCTGCCGCTGAGGGCAAAGGCCAGCCACACCAGGGGATTAAACCAGTGCAGACAGAGGGCCGCATAAGCCAGCAGCCGGAACAAATGATCTCCCCGGCGGATATGGACCTGTTCATGGAGCAGAAGATAAGCCTCTTCCTCCTCTTTGCAGACACGGGGCATATAAATTTTAGGTGCCAGGATTCCGTAGACAAAGGGAGTCCCTTCCCCCGGCAGCCGGTAAAGATTATCCCGCTCCCGCACAGCCTGCTTCAGGACTTTCCCAAAACGCACCCAGCTAAGAAGGCTGTAAAGCACCATACCCAGAAGTCCTAAAATCCAGATACGGGCACACACATAGAGATTGATCTGGAGCGGATTTACGGACCCGGAGGGATTTCCGTCCGGCAGGACTGCATTTACCGCTTCTTCCGCAGCCGGAATGGGCAGATGAATCTGGGGATCCATCTGATAGCCTATATCGGTTGGGATATACGTCATTTTTCCCTGGCTTGCCGGATCATTCTGCAAAACTCCCAAAAGGGAAAGGGGCGAGGCAAAAGAAACGGGACACAGCAGGCGGAACAGCACTGCCGCCCAAAGAGCATAAGAAAAAATCCGGGGAGCCCGGCGCAAAAGCAGGCGGAATACCAGGACCGCCCCGATGGCTACGCTGCCTGTAAGGCTCATATTCAACACTTCAATCCACAATTTTTCTGCCATCTAGGATTCCCCCCATTCTTCAATCATTTTCCGCAGCTCTTCTACCTCCTGGCTGCTCAGCTTCTTTCTTCTGGAAAAAGCCGCCAGGAACCGGGGCAGGGACCCGTCAAAGTTCTCCTCCAGAAACTGTTCCCCCTGGGCCGCCTGAAAATCTTCCCGGGCTGTCTCAACCCGGACGATGCCCTTGTCATTGACAAACAATTTCCGCAAGCAGAGCCGTTTCAGCATGGTATACGTGGTTGTCCGCTTCCACCCGAAAATCCCCTCACACACCTTTGCCAATTCCCCTGATCCAATCGGCGCCCGCTCCCATATCAAGTCTGCAAACTTTTGCTCCATCTCTCCCAATTTATAAGGATCCATCTTCATTCTTCCTTTCCCGCTTTCAGTCTAATACTTTTAGACATTTTTAGTCTAATATAATTAGACTGCTCTGTCAAGAAAAATGTCCGCAGGAAGGCAGGAAGCATTCTCAAGCAGGTAAACGCCAAAAAGTACATTTGTTGGGGGCGGAGGCAAAGCAGACGGCGGAAGGACATCCATGTCCCTCCGCCGCAAGTATTGTCTTATGTTATTTCATGTATACCAATTCTATGTGTTCTTCCGGCTGAGGGGCTGGAATCGGCGACGGGGTTGGTGCTACAATGCCTGCCGCTGTAAGAACCGTTGCGGTTACTCCGGATAACATTTTTATACATATCAAACTCTTATCAGAGGAATTTCATTTCCCATAGACATAGGACCTCGAAAATTCTTCAGTTATTCCGCCCTCTGCTTCCATCTGAGCTTCCTCTGCAGCCTGGCGCTCGGCTTCAGCTTTACGCTCTGCCTCTTCTTTAGCCTTGCGTTCTTCTTCTGCCTTACGAGCCTCTTCTGCCTTACGCTCCT
>CAJUNN010000047.1:23391-23523 GCA_910587955.1 uncultured Lachnospiraceae bacterium
CTTCAGCTTTACGCTCCGCCTCTTCTCTAGCCTTGCGCTCTTCTTCTGCCTTACGAGCCTCTTCTGCCTTGCGCTCTTCTTCAGCTTTACGCTCCGCCTCTTCTCTAGCCTTGCGCTCTTCTTCTGCCTTAC
>CAJUNN010000048.1 GCA_910587955.1 uncultured Lachnospiraceae bacterium
ATACCGACATATAAGAACTTCTAAAGAGATAATCTAAATTCACCATAAATTTTTATGCTGACAAATTTAAGTGTTCTGCAAATGATATTGCATTAGTTTTTTTTGATGAAGAGATGCTTGTTAGTAATTTTACCCAAAAAATAGGAAATTATTCAGTTTATTATATTGATGGAAGGCAAAAAAATGAATCGGAAATGAAAAAAAATAAAGTTATATGTACATTGCCAGAATATATAAATGGTTTGGAGTTTAAATGTGTATTGCTAATTGCTGTAGATGAAGGTCGAGTTCCGCAAAGTGGGATTTATGATGTGTCCTCTAACTTTTTAAAATATAGCGCATTAAATAAATTATATTTATCATGTTCTAGAGCGCAATATAACGTAACTATTTTGGGAACTAAGTCCAGGGGAGAGTCCAATTGTTTGCAACACTCATTGCAAAATGGAACCTTACTTCGAGGGTAGTTCTTTAAATAAGCGAATTTGGAATATGGATATAATAAAAGGAACTATATCTCAGTCATTTCAAGAAGAAGTAGATCCGGAAAGCTTATACTGGGATTTGAGAAAAAAGGCAGATGAAAGCGTAAATTTGCAGATAGAGCAGTTGCTGTATTATATTATAAAAATGGTTAGAAACACAGAAGAAAGACGAAACAGGTACTTGCTTCCGTTAAAGTACCTGCTTTGTTATGCGGAAAATTCAGGATTTCAGAATATTCTAAGAATGGATACAGCTCAAGAAAAGGAATTCGCCTCCCTATTAAGAAAGCAGGCAGGAGGATTTGATGTAAATGCCACAAAATTTATTGCATTTTGTAGGAAAATATTATTTCTAGAAGCGAAAGAGATTGACTGGGAAGCTAATGTCTGGTATGTGGAGAAATTAAATATCTCTCCTGAAAGATACAGCCTAAGCAGTACAATAGAAAGCTTTTCTTTTTTAGACATTCGACTGAAAGATAATCGAAAGATGCTCCAGGAGTATATGAAATACCTTTTTACAGTTACGAATCTGAATCTGGGTACGATACGCATAAAACAGACCTATATAAAAGGATTTCTTAAATATTTAGAGAAGCAGGAGAAAGCAATAACTACGATAGATGCTAATTCAGTAAAAGAATATTTTGAGAAACTGAGTATACAGAGAATCAGCCCCCAAAGTTATAATAATAAAATTCAGGCAGTTACAATATTTCTTCAATATTTGCAGATGAAAGATTATGTAAATCATTTCGCAATACCTGTTTTCTTTTATAAAAAGAAAAGTTATCCGAAGAATCATGAGGTCAGAGATTTGGATAAGAAGCTGGATTTGCTTATGCTTCATCTTTCGGAGTTTCCTGAACAGCTGCGTATTATGAGTCTGATTCTACTATATACAGGTATCGATAAAGGAAAGATGTTCTTGCTGAGAAATGTAGATTTTTATTATGAGAATGAGGATAGTTGGATGAAGGTTCCGGGTACGAACAGGAGCGTTCCTATACCGGATATCCTTCACTTGCTTGTATTGAGGTATTCAGAAAAGAATCATATAGATATAGAGAGGCTGCTTTTTCTGAACAGGGATAAAAAATATACAGCAAGGAGTTTTGAAGAGGCGATCACAAAACAATGTCTAAAATTCGGTATATTGGATGGAGAATATGTTTTCAAAGGAAACGGATATCAGAAAGAATTATGCAAAGCCCTTTACCGGAACGGTACTTCAATCCAGGCAATTCGGGAGTATATGGGCTATTCTACGGATGAAACAGTAAAGAAATATATCGGATGGGTTGATGAGGAAGTGGCCAGAAAGTCAGATGAGCTTTTCAAGCAGGAAGAAAGGAGTCTGGGAGGAAATCTGTTGATGGCAAAGTATGAAAAAATGAATGAAGCGAATCAGCAGGAAAGCGAGAGAAAGATACAACTTGCCGTTGCTGAGATTCATAGGACTGTGTCAGAGGGGAAACCTATATCCGTATCTGAACTTTCCAGAAATACAGGATTGTCGAAAGGATTCTTTTATAAGAACGAGCAAGTGAGAAGCCTATTAAATGAAGAGAAAGAAAAACAGGATCAGGGAACACTTGCCCGGATTAAGAGAGAGGTGCGAGATAAAAGCCTAGAGAAACAGGTAGAGTTATATCAAAGGGAAATAAAGAGGCTGTTGAATGAAAACGAAAATTTGAAGAAGGAGAACCGGAAATTGGTTAAAGCGTTGAATAAGTTGCAAAAGGAAGTGAAATAGAGGAAAGTGTGTATAGTGTTAAAACACTGATAAATAAAGCAAAAACTGCCTTGATACAAGTTTTCATATCCAAACTGGTGGGGAGATATGCCGATGATCCTTTACAGCTTCTTGGATGATTACGATTTGTCCGGTAAGACAATCGTTCCGTTTGTTACCAGTGGCGGCAGCGGATTTTCCAATACCATCCGTACAATCGAAAGCATGGAACCGGATGCGGAGGTTCTGGAGGGGCTTTCTTTGGGAAGCTCTCAGGCGGCAAATCCCGGCGACGCAGTGGCGGACTGGTTAAGCGGACTTGGGCTTGCAGAGTAGGAGGTTACAATGAAACATTTGACAGTGCTTTTGATAGTAGCCGTTCTGGTTCTTGGAATGTCGGCATGTGGTCGGAGTGAGCAGAAAGAAGATACTGCAAATGTGCAGAATACCGAAGGCGAGGCGGAAAATGTAACTGTTTCCGCTTCGCCGGAAGAAAACGAGGTAAGTATGATGGAGATTCCGAAAAGTTTTGTTTTGATTGAAGGCGGCACTTTTCAGATGGGAAGCCCGGAAACGGAAAGCTGGCGGAGTGATGATGAAACGCAGCATACAGTTACCGTCAGCAATTTCTATATGAGCCAGTATGAATTGACGCAGGAAGAATATGAGAAAGTGATGGGGAATAATCCCAGCAATTTCTCTGGCAGCGATCTCCCGGTTGACAATATTTCATGGCTGGATGCGGTGAGTTACTGCAACGCCCGGAGTGAGAGCGAGGGACGAAAGCCGGTTTATACCATTGACGGCCAGAATGTAAGCTGGGATCGCAGTGCGAATGGCTACCGTTTGCCTACGGAAGCGGAGTGGGAATATGCCTGCCGCGCCGGTACGGTAACTCCTTTTAGTACAGAAACTTCCATCAGTGCAGAAGAAGCAAATTATTATGGGCATTATCCTTATATGATAGAGGACAATTATTTCTCGCAGGGAAATCTGGATACACAGCCCGGCGAATACAGGCAGACAACCGTTGCAGTAAACAGTTTTGCTCCCAACGCTTTTGGGCTGTATAACACGCATGGCAATGTGGGTGAATGGGTGTGGGACTATTATGGCGAATACCCTAAGACGGAGGAAACCGATCCGGCTGGCCCGGACAGCGGTACGTTGCGGGTATACAGGGGCGGCGGCTGGAATGATTTTGCTAAAAATATGCGCAGCGCATATCGTGCCACACTTGCGCAGGATAAGGGCAGTTTTAATATTGGTATGCGCTTGGTGCTTAATGCGGTGGCTGGCTCCGGTAGTGTTACAGGCACAGCATTGCAGCAGGACTACGGAGCTTCTGATAATGAAAATGTACTGATTGCTTATTTTTCATGGGGCGGGAATACGGCAGGGATTGCCGGGGAGATACAGCGCCAGACAGGAGCCGACCTATTTGAGATTACGCTTGTGAATCCTTATTCCAATGATTACAACACAGTTTTGGACGAGGCACAGCGGGATCAGAATGAACAGGCAAGGCCGGAACTGGCGAATCATATTGAAAACATGGAAGATTACGACGTAATTATTCTCGGTTATCCCAACTGGTGGGCTTCTATTCCTATGCCGATTGCTTCCTTCTTGGAGGAATATGATTTGGAAGGCAAGACCATCATTCCGTTCTGTTCTCATGGCGGAGGAAGGTTCGGGCAGAGTCTCACGGCGATTGCGAAACTGGCTCCTGATGCGGTTATGGGAGAAGCCTTATCGGTTCACTATTCCGGTGGGGCAACACTAAATGAGGAGATCAGCCAGTGGCTTGATGTAAATGGAATGGTGCATGGATAGCCCAGCTAAGAAATGTCAAATGTTTTTGAAAAATACGTTTTGCTGGAGCGTAAAGCCGCAAAGACACACGAGAGGAACTTTTGTGAGTGTCCTTTCGAGTGAAAGTTTCTCTCATTGCAGGTGTGTCGAAGCGGCTTTACTCTTTAGTGCCGTCGCGCAGCGACTATAGATAGGAGGCAGCATAATGCAGTATACAAAACTTGGAAATTCCGATCTGACGGTTTCCCGCATTTGTATGGGATGTATGGGATTTGGCAATGCAAATAGCGGTCAGCACTCATGGACGATTGACGAGGAACATTCCCGTGAGATTATCCGCCGTGGGCTGGATTTGGGCGTTAATTTCTTTGATACGGCAATCGCTTACCAAAGCGGAACCAGCGAGCAGTATCTCGGCCGGGCGCTGTGGGAGCAGGTAAAGCGCGAGGATGTGGTAGTGGCAACAAAATTTCTTCCCCGTACTCAGGATGACATCCGGGCCGGAATTACCGGACAGCAGCATATTGAGCGGATGATAAACCGAAGCCTCGCCAATCTTGGTATGGATTATGTAGATTTATATATTTATCACATGTGGGATTATGAAACGCCGCTTTACGACATTATGGAAGGCCTGAATAACGTGGTAAGAGCTGGTAAAGCCCGTTATATTGGTATTTCCAACTGCTTTGCCTATCAGCTTGCAAAGGCAAACGCACTGGCGGAAAAAGAAGGATTTGCAAAGTTTGTATCCGTGCAGGGGCACTACAATCTGATTTTCAGGGAAGAAGAACGGGAAATGGCAAAGCTCTGTCGGGAGGACAATATCGCCATGACACCATACAGCGCACTGGCAGGAGGCAGGCTTGCAAGGCTTCCCGGTGAAAGCTCTAAGCGTTTGCAGGAGGACAGTTATGCAAGGCTAAAATATGATTCTACTGCAGGGCAGGATGGCGTGATCATTGACAGGGTGGCGAAACTGGCGGTGCAAAAAGACGTTTCTATGACAGAAATTTCCCTTGCATGGCTTTTGACAAAGGTTACTTCTCCGGTAGTCGGCGCAACGAAGCTTCATCATATTGAAGGAGCGGCAAAAGCAGTAGAGATGGAATTGTCAGCGGAGGAGATTTCCTATTTAGAGGAACCTTATGCTCCGCATAATTTGGTGGGCGTTATGGCGCAGAATACGCAGGCTTCTGCGAAAGAAAGCCATGTATGGTCTGCCGGAAACCAGAAAATATAACGCAGGTACAGACATAAGCAAAAATGGAGGTTAAGATTATGGTAAAGCAGACAGCAGGCAGAGATCAGCTTGGGGATTTTGCCCCAAAATTCGCACAGCTAAACGATGACGTGTTATTTGGAGAGGTATGGAGCAGGGAGGAAAAACTCTCTTTAAGGGATCGTTCCTTTGTGACGGTGGTATCTTTGATGTCCCAGGGACTGGTGGATTCGTCCTTCCAGTATCATCTGTTGAGTGCGAAGAATAACGGGATTACAAAAGAGGAAATCGCGGAGATTTTAACGCATGCGGCATTTTACGCAGGATGGCCGAAAGCATGGGCGGCTTTTAAGATGGCGAAGGAAGTCTGGACGGAGAAAGATGCGGCAGGGAGTGCAAAGGAAGCGCATGAAAAAAATATGCTGTTTCCGGTGGGAAAACCCAATGACGGATATGCGCAGTATTTTATCGGACAGAGCTACCTTGCGCCACTTTCCACAGAGCAGGTCGGGATTTTCAATGTAACCTTTGAACCGGGATGCCGGAACAACTGGCATATCCATCGTGCTGCTTTGGGCGGCGGGCAGATTCTAATCTGTGTTGGCGGGCGCGGTTATTATCAGGAATGGGGAAAAGAGGCACAGGAATTAAACCCCGGAGATGTAATCAATATCCCGGCCGGAGTGAAACACTGGCATGGCGCTGCCCCGGATAGCTGGTTTTCCCATCTGGCGGTTGAGGTTTCCGGCACAGAGGTTTCTAATGAATGGCTGGAAGCAGTGGATGATACTTTCTATGGTTGTTTGAAATAAGAGAGGCGGTGGGCGGAAACATGAACAGAAAAATGAAAGGGGCCGTTGATGCAGCCATGACAGCGACGCTGCTGTTCTTGATGGGCTATCAATTCTGGGGAGATGAAGCTCACGAATGGGCGGGAGCGGGGATATTTGTTCTGTTTGCCGTCCATCATATATTGAATTGGAGATGGCATAAAAATTTATTTCGGGGCAAATATTCACAAATGCGTGTTTTTCAGGTCTGTATAGATATACTGACATGGTTTTCTATGATTGCCCTAATATACAGCAGCATTGTTTTGTCAAGATATGTATTTTCGGTTTTGCCGATTGAAGGGGGAATGGTGTTGGCAAGGCGGTTTCATATCTTAGGTTCTTACTGGGGATTTTTACTGATGAATGTACATCTTGGTCTGCATTGGAACCTGGTGATTCGTATGGCTCAAAAGGGGATGCGGATAAGAAAATCATCAAAGATATGCTCTGTTTTGCTGTTTCTCCTTGGTGCAGCCATTTCCCTGTATGGGATAGCAGCATTTATCAGAAGGGATTTTCTGACTTATTTGCTGCTCAAAAGCGAATTTGTGTTTTTGGATTACGGGGAATCGGTCTTCCTGTTCTATATAGATTATTTGGCCTTGATGGGACTTTGCATATTTATTGCACATTATCTCGCAAAGCTGTTAAGAAAAGTACATGGACAAAACAATAACTGAAAAAACAAAAAAGTTGCGGACAAGGAAATTATTTACGTATAACAGATTGGCGGCAGATTTTTTGCAGCACCTCCCATACATAACGGGATCTATTACAATATTGGGAGGTTTGTACACCTGCTCCGCCGCTGCAGTCCGATCCGGCAATGGGTTTTTTATCATATGAGTTTCTTCCTTTCCCGGTAAATCCTCCGGCACCGCCCCTATACGCCATATGCCAAAAGGCAAGTAAGAGAAAAGGTCAAATTTTTTTGAAAGTTTCAGGCTTTTGTAAAACCTGCTTACCGGTTTTTGAACCTTTTGGGAATCAACGCCTACTGGCAGAAGGTAGTCCTGGGGCTTATCATTCTGGCGGCCGTTGTCTCAGATACGGTGCGGGATAACTCTGCAGATTGAAAAAATTATTGAAAAACAATAATTTCTGTGCTATACTCCAATTATAATTATCGTAAAACAATAATTACACGGATGGTTGGAGGAATGGCAATGGACGGACTGCGGATTTTGTATTTTCCATGGGAAGGCTTAAGCGCGCTGCTTCGCGCCCTGTCTCTTAGCGGGGCGGCGGGGAACGCTTTGGCCTTCTTTTTATATGTTTGTATTTCCCTGCTCCCAGCAGCAGGGCTTTTGCTAATCCTGCGAAAGGAGCGGCGGGGATTTTCGGGAGCGGACGTGTGGCTTTTGGTCTTGAGCGCCTACACCTTTTATCTGCTCTATGCCTTTATCAATCCGGTGCTGCTGACGTATCACTTTCCCGGCCGTTTCGAGGGCGCGGATCTGGCAAAAGACGTCCTGCCGCTGATGAAATCGGTCTTTGCAGGGCTGTGGCTCACGATTTTGGCGGCCTGGATTTTACTCACTCTGAACCGGAAATTAAGGCAGGAGGAGATTTTGGATCGGAAGGAATTTCTGTACCGGGGCGCCCGGGCGCTGCTGTGCGCGGTGATAGCGCTGAAGGCGCTGACGGTGCTGTTTACAGGCTGGCAGGAGGTTGCGTTTGGGATTTTAAGGCTTAAGGAAAATGCAGGCGCCACAAACTGGGATTATGCGGCGCTGACTTTACATGCAGTGACGGTGCTGATTCCAGAGGGCTTTTTGCTAATGGTGCTGGTGCAGATGCTGGAGCTTTTAAAGGCTCTTCGGGAGACCGGCTTTGACCGTGCGGAAGTGAAGGCGGCACGGAATCTGGCAGGCGCTGCCGCAGCGACGGTGTCGGCCGCCGTATTCTGCAGCCTCATCTGGAACGGCGCATTGTTTTTCTTGTCAGGGAAGCTGATGCACCTGGATTATCAGTGGGAGCTTTCCCTGTCTCCTTTGCTGACTGCTTTTGGAGCGCTTTTGCTGGCCCGGTATCTGCGGGCGGCGGGAGAATTAAAGCAGGAAAGACTCTGCGGAGTGCTGGTGACGGTGGGGGATGCGGGGGAAGGGCTTAGGCAGGAGGAGAGCTTGGAGGGAAGCACCTTTTCCTCCATACAGGAGCTGGAAGAGGCTCTGTCGGCTCCGGCTGCGGCAGAGGGAACCCGCAGGGAGGACGGCGTCTATACCTTTGCGGGCGTGGACGGGCATTTCCTGGGGATTTTTGAGGAGGAAGATCAGGAGGGCTCCTGTGTGCGCTTTGCCAATGACGGGAGCTTTGGGGTTGTGAAGGCGGAGACGAAGGTTACGGATACAGGAACTTTACACCGGATGGAGGCCGTAGTAATGACGGATACAGGCCTCCGGGAGCCTGTCTATCTGAATCCGGTTTACCAAAGAGGAGACGGCACAGTGTATGTGCAGCTGGACGGCGGAGGTTACCTCCTCTTTGGCGCCGCAGGCGGCGAGGTCTTCGGAACGTCTTACAGCAGTACGAATACCAGGGAGATCCGGGGGAAACAGGAGGTAAATACTACGGAGCTTGCGGTGTCCCTTCAGGCAGGCGTTCCGGCAGAAACCGTGCGTCTGCTGGAGATGGACGGGGAAAACCGGCTGATTCGGACCCAGGAAATTTCCCGGGAAATGAAAGAAGCGGCGTTGCATGAGGAGACAGCTTATGTTATCGTAGAGGAAAAGCGCAGGGACGGAAGCCTTATGAGAAGCCTTTATGATACCGGGCAGGATACCGAGAACGAAGACGGCTTCCTCCATAAGGTTTATTATTCCGGCACAGACGGGATTTTGGTCCCGGCAGAGCTTAAAATAGGGGGACTTTGAAGTATGACAAAACTATTGCTGGTGGAAGACGACCGCGCCATTGTGGAAAATCTGAGCGCGGTGCTTAAGGGGGAGGGCTTTCAGATCCAGTCCGCCCCCGGACAGAAGGCGGCTCTTAAGCTTCTGGAGCAGGAAAATTTCGACCTGCTTTTGCTGGACGTTTCCTTAAAGGACGGAAACGGTTTTTCCGTCTGTTCGGCAGTGAAGGCGGTTTCGGATCTGCCGGTGATTTTTCTAACGGCCTCCGGGGATGAGTTTAGTGTAGTCACGGGTCTGGAGCTGGGAGCGGAGGATTATATCAGCAAGCCGTTCCGGCCCCGGGAGCTGGTATCCCGGATCCGCAGCGTTCTCAGGCGGTGCGGAAAGACCCAGGCAGTGTTGGAGATCGGGGAGCTTCGGGTGGATACGGTGCGGGCCCTGGTGACAAAGGGCGGGATGGAATGCTTCCTGTCGGCTCTGGAGTACCGGCTTTTGCTGTTTTTCCTGAACCACAAAGGGCAGGTGCTGTCCCGGAACCAGCTTTTGGAGGAGATCTGGGATGCTGCCGGGGAATTTGTAAATGACAATACCCTGACCGTATATATCAAGCGGCTGCGGGAAAAGATCGAGACAGATCCCCAGAACCCGGAAATTATCCGCACAGTCCGGGGACTGGGCTATAAGCTGGGGGAGTAGGACGATGAAGATGTTTCGAAATTCGGAGGTCAGGGGGTGTGCCCTGGCGTCCATGGCTTTTCTGGCGGTTTGGTCTGCATTTTGCATGTGGGCGGCCGGCATGTGGGCCGGCATTCTTGCGGCAGCGGGCGGACTGTGTATCACAAGCCTGTGGCTTTGGCTTACAGGGAGACGCTACCAGAGGCTGGAACAGCTTTCGGCGGATCTGGACCGTCTGCTTCACGGCAGCCGGGAGATGAATCTGGAGCAGTACCGGGAGGGGGAGCTTTCCATACTTATTAACCAGGTGCAGAAACTTCTGCTGCGCCTGACGGAGCAGTCGGAGGTCCTTAAGAAAGAGAAGGTATATTTGAGCGATTCCCTGGCGGATATCTCCCACCAGCTGCGCACGCCCCTTACATCCCTTCACCTCATTCTCTCCCGTCTTCAGAAAGAAACGGAAGGGACAGAGCGACGCCGCCTGTCTTACGAGGGCATCCAGCTTTTGGAGCGTCTGGACTGGCTGGTAAATGCCCTTTTGAAAATTTCCCGGATTGATGCGGGGACGGCAGTTTTTTCCAGGGACTGGGTATCGGCGCAGGAGCTGGCCGGGAAAGCCCTGTCGCCCCTGTCGATTCCCATGGAGCTGCGGGAACAGCAGGTGATCTGCGATATCCAAAAGGACGCGGGATTTACGGGAGATTTTGCATGGAGTGCGGAGGCGCTGGGCAACATATTGAAAAACTGCATGGAGCATACGGGGCCGGGCGGAACCATCCGCCTAAAGGCGGAGGAGAACCGGCTGTATACGGAGTTTGTGGTTGAAGACAACGGAACCGGTATTGATCCGGAGGATCTGCCCCATCTCTTTGAGCGGTTTTATAGAGGGAAGAATGCTTCCGATTCCAGCGTGGGGATTGGGCTTGCCCTCTCCCGGATGATCGTGGGCTGCCAGAACGGGACCCTGAAAGCGGAAAACCGGCCGGAGGGCGGCGCGCGCTTTGTCCTGCAGTTTTACAAAGGGGTTGTGTGACGGCACAGCCCCTTTTCTTATGTGACAATTTTGTTATTTTACAGTCACGGAACTGTCATGGAGCAGGGATATACTGGAGAAAGAAAAAGAAAAGGAAGGCGAGGAGTATTATGGAATTATTGAAAGCAGAACACCTTTCAAAGGTATATGGAACGGGAGAAAATGAAGTACGGGCCCTGGACGATGTGTCCTTTCTCATTCAGCCGGGAGAGTTTGTAGCCATCATCGGTCCTTCCGGTTCCGGGAAATCCACCCTCCTTCACATATTGGGAGGCGTGGACCGGCCCACCTCCGGCCATGTGTATCTGGACGGAAAGGATGTGTACAGCCAGAATGAAGAGCAGCTGGCCATCTTCCGGCGCAGGGAAGTGGGATTGATTTACCAGTTCTATAACCTGATTCCGGTACTGAATGTGGAGGAGAACCTGACCCTTCCCGTGCTGATGGACGGGCGGCAGGTGAACCGGGAGCGGCTCATGGAGCTTTTGGAGATCCTGGATTTGGAAAAGCGCAGGGGCCATCTGCCAAACCAGCTTTCCGGGGGGCAGCAGCAGCGGGTTTCCATTGGGCGGGCACTGATGAATGCTCCGGCCATTGTGCTGGCCGACGAGCCCACCGGCAATCTGGATTCGAAGAACAGCCAGGAGATTATGGAGCTTTTAAAGCTGTCCAACCAGAAATACGGGCAGACCTTGGTGATTATCACCCATGACGAAAATATTGCCCTCCAGGCGGACCGGATTATTTCCATTGAGGATGGCCGGGTGGCAAGAGATGAGGTGATCCGCAGATGAATGTATTTACCCATGTGACGGTGAAGACTTTGAAGAAAAACAGGATGCGGACGGCTGTGACCGTCATCGGCATTGTTCTGGCTACAGCTATGCTCACGGCTGTAACGACTTTTATCTCCAGCCTCCAGAGCTTCATGGTGCGCTCCGCCATTGCGGAGGCAGGAAACTGGTATGGGGCCGCCTTCCAGATTCCTAAGGATAAGCGGGAGGAGCTTGCAGGCGATCCGGAGGTAACGGCTTTTACTTCGTTCCAGGAGATCGGGTACGCCAGGCTTGAGGCAGAAGGAGATTCGTCGAAGCCCTATCTCTTTGTGGCCGGAGTGGAGGATACTTTTTACGATCTGCTGCCGATCCATCTTGTGAGAGGACGCCTGCCCGAGGACAGCACGGAGCTTGTAATTCCCAGGCATATGCTGGTGCAGCGCAGGCTTACGGCGGATATCGGGGATACGATAACCCTTGAGCTGGGGGAGCGGGTTTCAGACAGCGGGAAGCTTTCCTTTGCAAATCCTGTAGTTCTTATTACCGAAGACGGGGAGACGGAAGAAGAGCTGGTTTATGAGGAGACGCGGACTTACACCATTGTGGGCGTGATAGAACGGCCGGATCTGGAGGACTACAATGCGGCCGGTTATTTCTGCATGACTGGGGCGGATCCGGACCCTGCCGATGACAGTACCTTTACCTGCTATTACCGGATCCGGAAATCTTCGGATATTTACAGCTTCCAGGAAACGAGAACGGCAGGCTACGGGGGAGTCTACAATACCAATCTGCTACGGTATCTGGGAGCTTCCAATAACCGTCCTATGATGCGGATGATTTACGGCCTTGCCGCCATTTTGATTCTGCTGATTATGACGGGCGGAGTGTCTCTGGTGTACAATTCTTTTGCCATTTCCGTCAGCGACCGGACCCGCCAATTCGGCCTTCTGGCCTCTACAGGCGCTACGCCGAAGCAGATTCGCAGGATGGTGATTACGGAAGCCTTGATTGTGGGAGGAATCGGGATTCCCCTGGGAATATTAAGCGGCATTGGCGGCATTGGAGTGACGCTGCATTTTCTGGAGAATTCTTTTGCCTATATGTATGCGGGGAATGTGCCCATGTACCTTTCCGTGTCTGTACCTGCAGTTGTAATTGCGGGAGCAACGGCTCTCCTTACGGTACTTTTGTCGGCTTTTCTTCCGGCCGGGCGGGCGGCCCGGGTGTCTCCCATGGAGGCCATCCGGCAGTCCAGGGATATCCGGGTTCCCAGGCAGGTGCAAAAGAAGGGACGGCTGTTTTTCCGGCTGTTCGGCCTGGAGGGGATGATTGCCGGAAAGCATTTCAGCCGCAACCGGCGGCAGTACCGGGCAACCATATTTTCCTTGTTTATCAGCATTGTGCTTTTTATCAGCGCCAGCTCTTTTTCTGCCTATTTAAAGAACAGCATCGGCGGGATGGGAGAGGCTGTGGGTTATGATGTGAGCGTGTATTTTGAAGGTGCGGACGTGAAACCGGAGGAGGAAGAGCGGTTTGTGGAATCCATCCGCCGGGTGGAAGGAGTAGAGCGCATGATTTCCGTCAAGGGGGCCAACGGGGAACTTGCCGTGCTTCCGGAGCAGATGACGGAGAAGTACCGGACCTATGCGGAAGAAGACGCGGCCCGCTGGGACCAAGAGTTCTGGCAGGAAGACGGGACTGCAGGGCTGGGGACCTTTGTGGCGGTTCTGGAAGATGCGGACTTTGCGGCGTACCTGGAGGAACTGGGACTTTCCGGCCAGATTTCCGTTGACCCTGCAGAGGGCGGGGTGCTGGTGCTGAACCAGATCCGCGTTTACGATCCGGGGGAAGAGCGGTACCGGTTTTTAGATGTACTGGATCCGGAAACCATCGGCAGTGAACTGAAGATGTCGGTAACAGACTACAAGAGTATGGCAAGAAACCAGGAAGAAGCGCCGGAGGAGGACCTGGAGACGGAGAATTACCAGCAGGAGGTGTCCTTTACCGTTACCGCTTTTGTGGAGAAGGGGCCTATGAATCTGTTTGCCCGGCAGGGGGACCTCTTTGGGCTGATTATGTCTCAGAGTGTGTTTGAGGCACGGATTCCGCAAGGGGAGCGCTATCTGAACGGGCACAATGTTTACGTGCAGGCATCGGATCACCAAGGCGTGCGGGAGCGGATTGAGAATCTCAGCCTGGAGGCCCAGGGCAGTACCTACCTCTTTGTGTATGACGAGACAGAGAGTATGATAACCGAGCAGAATATGCTGTTTACCGTGGAAGTATTTACCTACGGCTTTATTGTACTGATTTCCCTGATTGCCGTGGCCAATGTGTTTAATACCATATCCACAGGCTTCCTCCTGCGCAGGCGTGAATTTGCAATCCTCACCTCCGTTGGCATGGCGCCTAAGGGTATGAACCGGATGCTGAGCTGTGAGTGCATTCTTTACGGGTGCAAAGCCCTGCTTTACGGCCTTCCGGTGTCGGTATTTGTTACCTGGCGGATCTACAAAGTGGTGCAGGATAGTATCGAGACAGGCTTTTTTATCCCGGCGGCCAGCATTGTTATTGCGGTGTTCAGTGTGTTTGCAGTGGTGTTTGCCACTATGATTTATGCCCGGAACAAGATGAAAAAGGAGAATGTGATTGACAATATCCGGCAGGAGAGTTTGTAGGAATTTGTCATAAAGTTTTTAGAATTATTAATATTTCCTTCATTGATTCTGCAGGCCGCTGGTGGTACACTTCCCTACAAGAAAACTGCATCCGGCCGGAAGGCCGGATAGGAGGGAATGGACACGTATGAAGGAAGTCAAGAATTCAAAGAAACCGTTTCTATATTATTATCTGGTGGTCTGCGTCATTATGATCCTGCTGAACTGGCTGCTGATCCCAAGGGCTTTGGCGCCCAAAGTAAAAGAGGTGGGGTATGACACGTTCCTGACCATGCTGGAGGAGGAGAATATCAAGGAAGTCCAGGTGGAGGAAAACCAGATCATTTTCTCGGATAAATCAGACCCTGCAGGGTACTATAAGACCGGCCTTTTCAACGATCCGGGGCTGGTGGAGCGCTTGCGTACGGCAGGCGTAGTTTTCGGCACGGAGATTGTGGAGGAGCCCTCCGTCTGGACCTCCCTTCTGGTCTCCCTGGCGCCGTTTCTCTTTTTCATTCTGCTGGGCCAGCTTCTCATGCGGAGCATGAGCAAGCGCATGGGCGGCATGGGAAATGCCATGACCTTTGGAAAGAGCAATGCCAAGATCTATGTGGAGTCTACGACCGGGATTCATTTTTCCGATGTGGCGGGGGAGGATGAGGCCAAGGAGGTTTTGACGGAGATTGTAGATTTTCTGCACAATCCGGAGAAATACGCCCAGATTGGCGCCTCTATGCCCAAGGGTGCGCTTCTGGTGGGCCCTCCGGGAACGGGAAAGACCCTGCTTGCCAAGGCGGTGGCCGGAGAGGCAAATGTTCCGTTTTTCTCCATCTCCGGTTCGGAATTTGTGGAGATGTTTGTAGGTATGGGTGCGGCCAAGGTGCGGGATCTCTTTAAGCAGGCCAATGAGAAAGCCCCCTGCATTGTCTTTATTGACGAGATTGATACCATCGGCAAAAAGCGGGACAACGGTGGGATGGGCGGAAACGATGAGCGGGAACAGACCTTAAACCAGCTTCTGACGGAAATGGACGGATTTGACGGGAGGAAAGGCGTGATGATCCTGGCTGCCACCAACCGGCCGGAGTCTCTGGATCCGGCTCTCCTGCGTCCGGGGCGTTTCGACCGGAGAGTTCCGGTGGAGCTGCCGGATCTGAAAGGCCGGGAGGATATTCTCAAGGTTCACGCGAAAAAAGTCCGCCTGGCGGAGGATGTGGATTTCAATGCCATTGCCCGGGCGGCTGCGGGAGCGTCGGGTGCAGAGCTGGCCAATATGATCAACGAGGCGGCCCTGCGGGCCGTGCGCCAGGGCCGTCCATATGTGGTCCAGAGCGATTTGGAGGAGAGCGTGGAGGTGGTCATTGCCGGCTACCAGAAGAAAAACAAGGTGCTTTCCAACAAAGAAAAGCTGATTGTATCCTACCATGAGGTGGGGCACGCCTTGGTGGCTGCCCTGCAGAACCATTCGGCTCCGGTCCACAAGATTACCATTATCCCCCGTACCTCCGGCGCCCTGGGCTATACCATGCAGGTGGAGGAAGGGGAGCATAATCTGATGTCCAAGGAGGAGATCGAGAACAAGATAGCCACCTTTACGGGAGGCCGCGTGGCGGAGGAGCTGGTTTTCCATTCCGTGACTACGGGAGCTTCTAACGATATTGAACAGGCTACCAAGCTGGCCCGGGCCATGATCACCCGGTTCGGCATGAGCGAGGAATTCGATATGGTGGCTATGGAGACCGTGAACAACCAGTACCTGGGCGGGGATACGTCCCTGGCCTGTTCCAATGAGACGGCTGCTCTCATTGACCGGAAGGTGGTGGAGGTGGTGAAGGCCCAGCACGAGAAAGCCAGAACCCTGCTGTCGGAAAATCTGTCCAAGCTCCACGAGATCGCCAAGTTCCTGTATGAGAGGGAAACCATTACCGGGGAAGAGTTTATGGGGATTCTGGAGGCAAAGCCGGAGAGCGCGAAGGAGTAGTAAGGAGGATGCACAGATGGTTTTCTTTTATCTTTTGCTTTTGTCCGCCCTCTGGCTGATCTTCCTCCTTGGCGTAATTTTGATTACAGGGCAGACTTGCAGGCGCACGTCGTGGTGGCATGAGGAGGATAAAATACAAGGCTACATTGAAATCTCCAACCCCAGGCTTGCCAGGCTTCTGATTCCAGAGTATCTGGGATGCAGCACTCACATTCAAACCAACATTCCCGCCCTGTATAACGTATTTTATGTCAATAAATATCCCACCCGCCTGTCCCTGGTGGGGCTGGCGGATTACGGTGCCACAGCCATCCTCGGGATATGGTACGGGGTGTGCATCACCGCTTATTTCTGGTTTGGCTGGTATGACAATCCTATGATTCCTCTGACGGTGGGCCTTTTGATGGCCAGGGCAGTCCTTTTTATGTTTTTGGGCGCGTGGAATGGCTCCCGGGTGAGGCTAGAGGAAATGGAACAGATTTCAAGGGTGGAGTGGAGGCGGCGGAAGCGAGACAGAAAAAATAGAAACGGCGAATTGTAAAAAGGGAAAGCTGTCCCGGAGAGGTAAAGATCCGGGGCAGCTTTTTTAGTATCCGTATTTTTTCCGTTTCCCACAAAGGAACAAAACTGTCACTATAAGCGCCAGAATCTCTGCCAACACGGTAGAACACCAGATTCCGTCAACACCCCAAATAAGGGGCAGGAGAAGGACCGCCGCGCACTGGAAGAGTAAGGTGCGCAGAAAAGAGATGAGCGCGGAGGTAAGTCCGTCTCCCAGGGCCGTAAAGAAGGAGGAGCCGAAAATGGCGAAGCCTGAGAAGAGGAAGGAAAAGGAAAAAATAGCAAAGGCCCGGACGGTCAGGCTCATAAGCTCCGGGTCGTAGCCCACAAACAGTAAGGTCAGGGGCCGGGCCAGGGTCTGGCCTGCCAGAAGCATCAAAAGAGAGAAGGAGACCGTCAGTACCAGACTCTTTTTTAACAGGCTTTTGCACTCCTGCGTATTTCCGGCTCCGTGGTGGTAGCTGATAACGGGGGCTGCGCCCACGGCATAGCCCAGGAATACGGCCTGGAAGATCAGGCTCACATACATGAGGACCCCGTAGGCGGAGACGCCGTTTTCCCCTACGTATTTCATCAGCTGGATATTGTAGAGCATGTTCACCAGGGACATGGAGATGTTGGTCATCAGCTCGGAGGAACCGTTGGTGCAGGTGTTGAAAAGGGCGCGCCGGTCAAAACGGCACTTGGTCAGCCGGAGCAGGCTTTTGTTCCTGCGTCCGAAGTAGAGGAGGGGAATGGCGCCGCCGAAAAACTGGCTTACGGCAGTAGCGGCTGCCGCGCCTTCGATTCCCCATTGGAATACTGCCACAAACAGAGCATCCAGGGCCATGTTGACGATGCCTGCGGCGGCAGTTACGGCCAGGCCGAGCTTGGGCTTCCCGGCGGTGGCGAAGAGGCACTGGAATTCAAATTCCAGAATCAGGAAGGGCAGGGCTGCGAGAACAATTCTGCCATAGGTGATGCAGTGCGCTAAAAGCCGGCCCTCCGCTCCCATAAGGGCTGCCACAGGGCGCAGAAATACAAAGCCCAGGAGGGTGAGCACAAGGCCGAAGCCTGCAGAGACGTAGATAATCAGGGAAAAGAGTTCGTTGGCTTCCTCGGTCTTTCCCTGGCCCATACGGATGGCAATGAGGGCGCTCCCTCCGGTGCCGAACATAAAGCCTGCGCAGCCGAGCATCATGAGGAAGGGCATGATGAAATTAACGGCCGCAAAGGGCGTTTTTCCTACAAAGTTTGAGATAAAAAATCCGTCCACGATACCGTAGATGGAAGTGAAAATCAGCATCAGGATAGAAGGATACGTATAGCGGAGCAGACGTTTATAAGTAAAGTGATCGGATAACTGTATCATATGGATGACTCCTTTTACAATTCTTTTGCTTTTTCCCGGAGGGCAGTTAGAAATGCCTCTGTTAATTCTAAATATTTCTGTACATCTTCCTTTGCCCAGCAGGACAGAATCTCATTCTCTATCTTCAGGACTTTCCCGGCTGTTTGCCGGGACAGGCACTCCCCCTTTTCGGTAAGACAGACCCGCTTGCTTTTCGCTCCCGCAGGTTTGAGATAAACCAGCTCTTCCGCCTCCATTTTCCGAAGAGCAGAATTTACAGTCTGCTTGCTTAAACCGGAGTTGCGGCAGATATCCTGAAGGAGACAGCTGGTTCCGTTGTCGCAGATGGAGTAAAGAATCTGCATGATGCTGTCGGAAAGCCCCAGCCTTTGGGCCATGTCGTGGTAAACAGCGTTGGTTTCTCCCAGCAGATAATTAAAACGTTTCATGAATGTGGATGCTTTGTGTTCCATGCGGCCCCTCCATATAGTACGAAATCGGACTTGACAGTTGCGATTATAGTATGATTTCGTACAAATGTCAAGAGATGAGGACGGAAAACCTTTTCGGATGCAGAATTATATATTATAATAAACGGCAGAACGGAAATGAGGAGGGCTTTTCATGGCGGAGACGGCCGGGACGAAACATGATTTTACGGAAGGAAGCATGGCGGCAAATATCCTGCGCCTGTCTTTTCCTATGATATTGGCGCAGCTTGTGAATGTGCTGTACAACATTGTGGACCGGATGTATCTGGGCCATATGCCGGGGGACGGGCGTTTGGCTCTGACCGGCGTTGGAGTGGCATTCCCCATCATTACCATGGTCAATGCCTTCGCCAACCTCTGCGGCAGCGGCGGGGCACCTCTTTGTTCCATTGAACGGGGGAGGGGCAATGACAGGCGGGCGGAGGAGATTATGGGAAATTCTCTGACGCTCTTGGTCCTTTTCGGCGTTTTGCTGACTGGGGCCGGGTATCTTTTCAAGGTTCCCCTTTTGTATCTTTTCGGAGCCAGCAGACAGACAATTTCCTATGCCAATGACTATATGAATATTTATCTGGCGGGCAATCTCTTTGTAATGCTGGGTTTAGGGATGAATCCCTTTATTGAATCCCAGGGTTTCGCCCGCACGGGCATGTTTACGGTGATCATTGGAGCTGCCTTAAACCTGGTGTTAGATCCCCTGTTCATTTTCGGAATGGGGCTGGGAGTGAGAGGGGCTGCGCTGGCTACCGTTCTCTCCCAGCTGGCGTCGGCAGCCTGGGTGCTGGCATTTTTAGGCGGAAGGAGGGCGATTCTTTGTCTGCGGCTTTCCAATCTGCGCCTGCGGCTTGGACTAGTGAGAGAGATTCTGTCCCTGGGTCTTTCCGGTTTTACCATGTCAGTGACCAACAGTCTGGTCCAGATTTTCTGCAATGCCTCCCTGCAGTTCTACGGGGGCGACCTCTATGTGGGAGCCATGACCATCATCTATTCTGTCCGGGAAGTGGTGCAGATGCCGATGCAGGGCTTCACCCTGGGAGCCCAGCCGGTGCTTGGTTATAATTACGGAGCCGGGACAAACGGGCGGGTCAAAGAGGGAATTCGCTTTATGATGCGGGTGACTTTGTGCTATTCCCTGGTTATCTGGGCGCTGCTGATGCTTTTTCCCCAAGGGGTGATTCGCCTCTTTAATGGGGAAGCCCGGCTTTTGGAAGCAGCAACTGTTTCTTTGCGCCTGCATTTTGTGCTGTTTTTCTTTATGGCTTTCCAGTATGTGGGGCAGACTGTTTTCGTGAGTCTGGGCAAGGCAAAGCAGGCTGTTTTCTTTTCCCTGTTCCGCAAAGCCATTCTGGGAGTGCCGCTGATACTTCTGCTGCCTCATCTGTGGAACTTAGGGATCTACGGCGTGCTGGTGTCAGAGCCTGTCACAAACATTGTGGGAGGTCTGGCCTGCTATCTTACCATGATGGGGACTGTGTGGAAGAAATTGTAAGGGAATCGGGTAACAACATTTGACTGCAAGGCTGCAGGAAACGGAGGATGCTTCATGAGACTGAATTATAAAACGACCATGTTTTCCTGCTTCGTGGGATACATCGTCCAGGCAGTGGTAAATAATTTTGCACCGCTTTTATTTGTTATGTTCCAGGACATTTACGGGATACCTTTGAGCAAAATCACCCTTCTGGTAACTGTAAATTTTTTGGTGCAGCTGACGGTGGATCTGCTGGGGGCAGGCTTTATTGATAAAATCGGCTACCGGGCTTCCATTCTGACAGCTCACGCCTGCTCGTCTGCGGGATTTCTGTTACTTACTGTTTTGCCGGAGGTCATGGATCCTTTTGCAGGCATTCTGCTTTCTGTCATTGTCTACGCAGTAGGCGGAGGCATTATAGAAGTCCTGATCAGTCCCATAATGGAGAGCTGCCCCACGGAACACAAAGAAAAGGCCATGAGCCTGCTCCATTCCTTTTACTGCTGGGGGCATGTGGGGGTTGTGCTTTTATCCACTCTGTTTTTCCGGGTATTCGGCCTGGGCCAATGGCGGATTCTTGCACTTTTGTGGGCTGTGCTTCCCCTTTTAAATGGCGCTGTATTTATAAAGACGCCCATCGCTCCCCTGATATCCTCCGGTGAAAAGGGGATGACGGTAAAAGAATTGTTTGGAAACAGCATGTTCTGGCTCTTTATGATTATGATGGCCTGTTCCGGCGCAAGCGAGCTGTCTGTGAGCCAGTGGGCTTCGGCCTTTGCCGAGCGGGCACTCGGCATCAGCAAAACGGCAGGCGATCTGGCAGGTCCCATGGCCTTTGCCGTTCTGATGGGCAGCGCCCGGGTTTTTTACGGAAAATACGGGGAAAAGATAAATCTCGGCAAATTTATGATTTTCAGCAGTTCTTTCTGCATCCTTGCATATCTTTTGATGAGCGCCGCACCGTCCCCGCTGCTCAGTCTCTTTGGGTGTGCTCTAAGCGGCATTTCGGTGGGCATTCTCTGGCCGGGAACATTCAGCAAAGCCTCCGCATCCCTGCGCGGCGGAGGTACGGCTATGTTTGCCATGCTGGCGCTGGCAGGAGATCTGGGCTGCTCTGCAGGGCCTTCCCTGGTTGGCGCTGTCTCTGATCTGTGGGAAGGAGATATGAGGCGCGGGATTCTGGCGGCCGCTGTTTTTCCGGTGCTGCTCACGTTGTGCCTGCTTGCGGGCTTTCGGAAAAATAAGATATAAAACCAGGATGCTGCACAGTGGCATTACAGTTTTTAAAGAGCCGGTTCTGTCTCTTGCGGCGGGAACCCCTTTCTGTTATAATTTTCTATACATGTTGGGGTGTTAATGTTCAATAAGATATACTTCTTGGACTACTAATGTCCAAGAAGGTATATAAAACCGGACGCGTTCAGAAGCGGAAGAGGCTCCGGCAAACGGGGTAGAAATTCTGGTGAGCTAACTCTTAAGACGCACTAAGTTCATCAGCAATGGCTTCTTCGCTAAGTGCTTTCTAAAGAGTGGATCTCACCTACATTTCTAAGCGCCCCCTGAATTGTTTACCGGGGCCTCTTCCCTTTCGGCGTCCGGATTATAATACCTTATTGAACATTGTCGGTCCAATAAGTACGAAAAGCCGGAAAATCAGAGGAGGATGAAGCGATGAGCCAAGTGCTGGAACAGATGAAAAAAAGAAGAAGTATCCGCAAGTTTAAGCCGGACATGGTACCTCAGGAGATCCTGGATCAGATTATCGAGGCAGGGCTTTACGCCGCCAGCGGCAAGGGACAGCAGAATACCATTATCATTCAGGTTACGGACAGGAAGCTCCGGGACGAGATAGCGAAGCGCAACTGTGAGATCGGCGGATGGAAGGAAGGTTTTGATCCCTTCTACGGGGCGCCTGCCATGCTGATCATTGGAAATATCCCTTGATCGGGGGCAATCAGCCCGCCGATCATAGTTCTGGTCAGTGTGAAAGTAAAATAGTGTAGCTGCTTTCATCATCAGCAAGGCCATTCAGCTTTGTGCCAACTATAGCCGGTGCTTCCCCGAATATATCACCTTTCAACGTGAAATTAGGGTCAGAAAGCCCGATAA
>CAJUNN010000049.1 GCA_910587955.1 uncultured Lachnospiraceae bacterium
GATAAGTTCCGACTGTTTTTCTTTTGTCAGGCTCTCAAACACACCCTTATACCCTTTTTCCAGCAATGGAGTACCTTTTGCGATAAGATACAGCTTCATATCAAGCCATTCCTGCCATAATGCTTCAAACAATGCCTTGCTGTCCGTAAAAGTTGCATCTTCCTCAAAGCCATGCGGCGGCGTATAATATTTGAGCATCACAAAACCATATCTGCCTACATCAAGCACTACAATATCCGCCATTTCGTACAGCTCTGCAAACGCATCAGCCACCTTTTGACATTTTGCACGTTCTTCATCTGTGATATAAATCTTCTTTTCCATATTGCTTTACCTCGTTTCTTATAAAATTTTACCATATTCATTTTATAAGAACCACCTGCACACCAGCTTTTATTCCTCTTGTTTTGGCAAAACCCACTTTACTAACAATTCACTTCTCTGAATACTGGTGCAGCTCCGCCCGGTTTCCCCGAATTCCCACTATTTTTGCAACAAACAGCAGACGTTCATCAAGAGTTGTTACTTCCACCCGGATCCCGGAATACGCCGGAAGCTCTTTTGCACGTTCCGCCTCTTTATTAGCTTCAAACTCTTGTTCTTTTTCTCTCCGGCTGAATAAATCCAGCAGCCCCATGTTCTCTTCCTCCCATCTAAGCCCCTATCTTGACGTATCTTATTTTTCTCTTAACTGCTCCATATTTTCGTTGGCCCAGACCACCTGGTTCCGTCCCAGCCTTTTCGCGTCATACAGCATGGCGTCCGCAATTCTTAAATGGATCTCATAAGAGCTTTCCACCTTGGGGATGACAGTCACGCCTCCGATGCTGACTGTCACCCACTGGCCTGCAAAAGGGGCATGGGGAACATGAAGTTCTTCTATGGCCTGCCGGACTTTTTTCAGATGCTCAAATGCTTTGCGCGAATTGTCCCCCAGAAGAAAAGCCACAAATTCCTCTCCCCCGTAACGGGCCAGGAAGTCCGTATTTCGTTTTAGATGAGACGAAACCGTTTTTGCCACTGCTGCAATCACTTTGTCTCCGGCAGGATGTCCGAAGGTGTCATTGTATGCTTTGAAACGGTCAATATCCAGCATGCAGACAGAAAAGGGAATCTGCAGGCGGGCAGCCTCGTTCCATTTCGTAAAGCTGTAACGATCGTGCTGCCGCCTGTTGGCTATGCCGGTCAGCTGATCCGTCCTGGACTGGTATTCTACCTGCCTGCGGTAATTATACAGTTTAATATGCGTATTGACCCGGGCCTTTACTATCAGCGGATTGAAAGGCTTGGTAATGTAGTCAACCGCGCCCAGAATAAGTCCCCGCTGCTCATTCTGCGCGTCTGAAAGACTGGTAATCAGAATCACCGGGACACTCTGGGTGACAATCTCCTCCTGAAGTCTTTTCAGCAGTTCAAAGCCGTCCATGCCCGGCATAATAACATCCAGAAGAATCAAGGAAAAATTCTTATCTCTTGCAAGGCCGAGCCCTTCTTCTGCCGTCTGCGCCACCGTGATATCATATTCATCTTCCAAAATGGATTCCAGCTGAACCGCCTGCAGGCGGCTGTCATCAACAATTAATATGTTCTCCATAATTTCACTCCTTATTTAGGCTGTTGAAATCCTACCATCTCTCATAATTCAAAAGAATCCTTCATCGGACGCAGTCTGTCCATCCTGGAGGGATATGTATTACGGTGTCCCCATATTGTATGAATCCCGTCACAGAATGGTTCCTGTCTCAAGGTTGTAAATAAACGTTTATTTACATATATTCAAAAAAGAAAACACCTTCGGACAGCGTCTTTTCATTCCAAACCTAAAGAAATATTTGTTTACAACGTACAAAAAACAAACTGCCCTGCAGCAGCATGTCTTGTTCTTCTACGGCTTCAGATAACCGCTCAGGCCTGTGGCCAGCAGCCGGAATACCGCCTCTTCTGTCTCCGCATCGTCGGGGAGAATCCCTTCCACCACATATTTGGCATACAGCACCGTGGAAGTGAGTACATGAAGCCACAACAAGTCCTGGTTCATCTCCGCCAGGCTGGGAAATACTCTGCGGAAAACCCGCACCATTCCCACAAAAGAATCAAAATAGTTCACTTCCCGCTCTCTGTCATATTTCGGAAAAAATGCACTGTCCCGAAACCGGTGATAGAAGATGGTTTCATCCGGGCGGGCTACCCAGAACCGGAAGTAAGGAAGCCACAGGCCTTTCACCGCCTGCAAGGGATCCGTAAGCAGCATCCGGGGATCAAACTTCAAATGGTCAAAAATCGCTGCCGCCTGCATGTCTATATAGGTAAAGCATTCCACCAGCAGTTGATCCTTGCTGTCAAAGTAACGGTAAATCGCTCCGGGAGAAATTCCTGCCAGCTCGCTGACATTCTGGATGCGCACTCCTTCCAGGCCGTACTGCCGCACAGCCTTCATAGCTGCGGAAATAATTCGAGTCTTGGTGTCATCCGGTGCCGGCACTTCCCATTACCCCCTGAATCTGTTATCTTTTGCAATTATACACTGCCCGGTTCCGGTTGACAATACCCTTTTCAAAAAAGAGGCGCCTCCCGGGGGGCTTTCACCGCATATACAGCCCTGCCAGCTTCATATCCGCGTCAAAGCTGATGCGGTAGATGACGCTGCGCTCCTCATATAAGGCAGTCACTTCCGTTATCGCAAGCGTGTCTTTGCCCTGTTTTATCTCCGCTGCTATATATCCCGAAAATTTCTGGAACTCTCCTAACTCCCCAAGAGATTCCTCCCTGGCTTTTCCCAGCTCTTCCTCTGTCAGGAATGGTTTCATCTCATCAATGGCTTTTTCCTGCAAAGCCTCATAATCTCCGCTATCGAAAAGCTCCACAATCTCCTGGGCGGAAGTCTCCACCGTCTCCTTGTCAAAGAGACCGCTCTCCCCTATCTCATAGCTTTTGGGCAGGCTGCGGTAAAACCAAATGCCTCCCAGGATAAGAAGGAAAAGTATGACCCCCGCCGTACAGAGAACTGTTTTCCATACCCGGATCCCTCCAAAGCCTTTTCCTTTCAGACCCATATTTTCATTCAGTTCACCGGCCAGCTCTTCCGGCGTCCCCATGCGTTCCATCACCTGCTCCCAGGATTCGCCCTGGCTTATGGCTTCCCGCACATCCGCCCGCAGATCTTCCAAGATATCCGCCCTTTTCTTCCCGGCGCAGTGCAGTTCTTTCCCCAGTTTTTTGAAATAAAGCTCCTGATTCATCTGCTCTCCTCCCCCAAAATTGCCGTTACCTGCTCCTCAAAAGCAGCCCACAATTCTCTTAAATCTGCCAGCGTCTCCTCACCCTGCCGTGTAAGGGCATAGTACTTCCGGGAAATCTCCTTGCCCTTTGGTTCCCTCCACCTGCTTATGACCAGGCCGTCATCCTCCAGGCGGTACAAAATCGGATACAGAGTCCCCTCTTTCATGGCAAACATCCCGCCGCCTCTGTCCCGCAGTTCGCTGAGCAGCTGATACCCATACTTTTCCTCTTCTCTCAAAAGGCACAGCACCAGAAGCTCCAGCACACCCTTTTTCAGTTGGCGTTCATATTTTGGATTCATTTCTTCCCGTTCTTTTCTCTAAATATTTAGTATTACTAAATATAAACTATCATATTGCACGGGGAATGTCAATCAAAATAGGAAAGCCGCAAATCATCCATGCGCATCTGCCTTACGTGCCATACGCCGGATATCCGGAACGGCAATCAAAACCGGGTACAGGGCGGCGCCGAGCACCAAGCCTCCGGCTCCCTGTATGAGATTTGCGGGGACGCTGGCCGCTGCCGCCGGGACACCGTACAAAAAGATTTCGCATAAAAAATACCCGCCGGCTACCAGTATCATATCCGCCGCTCCTCCCAGGACCACCGCCAAACAGCCATGTCTCGGATCTTTTCCGGCCTTCCCATAAACTGCCCCTGCCGCAAAAGCCGCCGTCCCCTTAATCACAAAGGTGACAGGAACATAAAGCAAATAACCGCCCAGCAAATCCGCCATAGCCGAACCAACTGCGGCTGCCAAAAATCCCCATCCCGGTCCCAGAATCACGCCTGAGAGTATGACAAGGGCATCTCCCGGATGAATATAACCGCCGGTTCCGGGCGTGGGAATGCGTATGGACATAGTTGCCACACAGGTAAAAGCCGTAAAAAGAGCTGCCGTAACTAATTTCTTCTGATTCAAATTCATAATAAACCTCCTACTGTTTGATTTTCCCATTGTACTCCTATTCTGGATTGAATAATATATCCAGTAATTGCATTTTTAACCAGGCCAGTATATAATAAAAAAAATGTACCCGAATTGAACGGATTTCGGATACTCAATCGTATTGTATATAGAGCAGCAAATAAGCTGTCATCCTGTTTCCTTTTAAAACTGCAGAAGTTTTTGCGGCAACGCCGGTAAAGGACTGGAGCTTCCTATGCAGCTTCCCGGAAGATGCGGCTACGGCGGCGGTCAGGGCAGACGCGGCGCGCAGTCCTGCCCGGCTCCTCCTCACATCTGATGCCGCACAATCCGGTACTCATCCCCGTACTGGAAATAAGGGCATCCATGGAAATTTCCCTGGAGAAAGAGACGCATCTCATCCTCATCCAGATCCATCTCACAGACATAATAGCCATAGTCATCGTCGTACACATAATTGCCGCAGTACTCGCAGTTGCTTCCCTTGCTCTTTTCCTCCGCCATCACACAATCCTCTTAAATTTCTTTTCAATCTCCTGCTTCGTCATGGAAATAATCGTGGGCCGCCCGTGGGGGCAGTTATAAGGATTCTCCAAAGTCAGCAGCTCTTCGATCAAGGCATAGGCCTCCGCCGTGCTCATCCGCTGGCAGCCCTTCACGGCCGCCTTGCAGGACATAGAGGCAATCTTTTCCAGCACCAGGCCGGAATCCCGGCTCCCCGCCTGCTCCAGTCCCCCCAGCACCTCCAGAAACAAATCTTTCTCCGCTATCCCGAAGAGATTGCCGGGCACGGCGCTCACTGCATAGTCCCTGCCTCCGAAAGGCTCAATCTCAAAGCCAAGACGCCGGAAACAATCCCTGTACTCTTCCAGGCGCTGGGCCTCCTGCATGGTCAGAGTAAGGACCAAAGGCGGGCTCACCATCTGAGAGGTAATTTCCTTTGTCTCCAGCTCTTTCACCGTGCGCTCATAAAGGACCTTTTCATGGGCCGCATGCTGATCGATCATGTAAAATTTATCCTCAAACTGGACCAGCCAGTAAGTCTCGAAGAGCTGTCCGATCATGCGGATCTCCGATTTGGACGCAGGATTCAAAAGCCCGGTCTCAAAAAGCTCCATCTGCCGCGCTTCTTCTTTGGGCTCCTTTGGGGATTTTGCTGCCGGAGCAGGAACACGCTTTGGCTCTTTCTCTCCGTAGCTGCCCCGCTCCCGGATAACATTCTCCTGGAATTCCGCCGTCACTCTTTTCTGCATCTGGGCCAGAAAATATTCCAGGCTGCGCTCCTGGGAGGCGCAAACCGGCTTTGGCTGCGGCCCCTGGGACATCTGCTTTTGTTCCGGTTTCTGCCCCGGAGATTCCAAAACCGGCACGGGGGAAAAGCCGGGCCCGTCCAAAGGCACAGCCGGCTCCGCCTTTTTCTCCTGTACAGCCTTGGTCTTAGGCATCTCCCGGACAAGCTTCACCTCCGGAATCAGTTCCCGTCCGGAAAGCCCCTGCCGCACGGTTTCCCTGACAAACTCGTACAGCTCCTCCTGGTTGGAAAAGCGCAGCTCCATTTTCGTGGGATGCACGTTCACATCCAAAAGCTGTCCGTCCATGGCAAAATGCAGAGCCGTAAAAGGATACTTGTGCTGCATCAGAAAGGTACGGTAAGCATCCTCAATTCCCCTGGAAATTAAACTGCTCTTAATATAGCGCCCGTTGATAAAATAATTTTCATATGCCCGGTTTCCCCGGGAGATCACCGGCTTTCCGATAAATCCCGTAATCTCCACATCTCCCCGGACTGCATGGATCTCCGCCAGGTTTGCGGCCACTTCCCGGCCGTAAATATGGTAAATCACATCTTTTAAATTGTGGTTGCCGGAGGTGTGAAGCTTTGTCTGTCCGTTATTGATAAACTGGAAGGAAACCTCCGGGTGGGATAAGGCCATCCGCTCCATCAGATCGCTGATATAGCCCGCCTCTGTCATGGGAGATTTGAGAAATTTCCGGCGGGCAGGCGTATTGTAAAAAAGGCTCCGCACCAGAAACGTGGTTCCGTCCGGCGCCGCCGTTTCTTCCAGCTTCTTCTGTACGCCTCCCTCCATGCAGCAGCGCACCCCTGCTTCCGCTTCCGCCGTCTTGGTGATAAGCTCTACCATGGCAATGGCCGCAATGCTGGAGAGGGCCTCTCCCCGAAATCCCAGGGAGGATACCTGGAACAAATCTTCTACCCTGCGGATCTTGCTGGTGGAATGGCGCAGAAAGGCTAAGGGAACCTGCTCCTTCTCTATGCCGCTTCCATTGTCCGTCACCCTGAGAAAGGAAATACCGCCTTCCCGGATTTCCACGGTTACAGCCGTGGCCCCCGCATCGATGGCGTTTTCCACCAGCTCCTTCACCACGGAGGAGGGGCGCTCTATGACCTCGCCTGCGGCGATTTTGTCGATGGTGTGCTGATCAAGCAGTGCTATTTTTGCCATTATGAAGTGCTCCTATGATTCCAGTTCCGCTGGCGCCGTCCGGGCTCCTGCTGTTTTGATTCCAGTTCCGCATCCGCCCGGACAGCGCCGTTACCAGCGGTTTTTTACCTTGTTCTGCAGCCGGTAAATGGTGTTCAACGCGTCGATGGGCGTCATATTGCTCAGATCCATTTCCCGCAGCTCCGTGATAATGTCGTCGTCTTTGACCGTGTCGAAAAGAGAAATCTGTTCCATCTCCGGCTCTGCCGGAAGGGCCTTCGGCTTCAGGGAAATATCCGCCGCGCTCAGTTCCTCCACCAGCTCTTTCGCCCTGGAAATAACGGGATCCGGGACTCCGGCCAGCTTGGCCACCTGAATGCCGTAGCTTTTGTCCGCACCCCCTTTGACAATCTTGCGCAGGAATACGATGTCGTCGCCTTTTTCTTTCACGGCAATGCAGTAGTTGTTCACTCCCGCCAGGGATCCCTCAAGCTCCGTCAATTCATGGTAATGGGTAGCGAAAAGGGTCTTAGCGCCCAGGACTTTCGGATTGCTGATATATTCGATGACCGCCCAGGCAATGGACAGGCCGTCGAAGGTGCTGGTCCCCCTTCCAATCTCGTCCAGAATCAATAGGCTGTTTCCGGTGGCATTGCGCAGGATGTTGGCTACCTCCGTCATCTCCACCATAAAGGTGCTCTGCCCCGAAGCCAGATCGTCGGAGGCGCCCACACGGGTAAAGATCCGGTCTGCAATCCCGATTTTGGCGCTTGCGGCGGGGACAAAGCTCCCTACCTGGGCCATAAGGACAATCAGGGCCGCCTGGCGCATATAGGTGGATTTTCCGGCCATATTGGGGCCGGTGATCACGGAAATGCGCCTGCTGCCGTTGTCCAGGTAAGTATCGTTGGGAATAAACATGTCATTCTCAATCATTTTCTCCACCACCGGATGGCGGCCGCCCTTGATATCTATCAGGCCCTTCTCGTTCATCTTCGGGCGCACATAGTTGTTCCGCTCCGCCACAAAGGCCAGGGAGGTGAACACGTCAATTCCCGCAATGGCTTTGGCCGTTTTCTGAATCCGCAGGACCTGGCCGGCGATCGCCTCCCGCAGCTCGCAGAAGAGGGCGTATTCCAGGGCAGTCAGCTTGTCTTCCGCTCCCAGAATGGTATCCTCCAGCTCTTTAAGTTCCGGCGTTATGTAGCGCTCCGCATTGGCCAGGGTCTGCTTGCGCATATAGGTATCCGGCACCAGATCCTTGTAGGAATTTGTCACCTCCAGGTAATAGCCGAACACCTTGTTGTATTTAATTTTCAGGTTCTTGATTCCTGTTTTTTCCCGCTCCTGGGCCTCCAGTTTGGCAAGCCAGCCCTTCCCTTCCGTCTTAGCTTTCCGGTAGCGGTCCACATCCTCATGGTAACCGTCCCGTATGATATCCCCGTCCCGGATGGACACGGGTGGATCCTCCCGGATTGCCCGGGCTACCATAGACTGCAGATCCGAAAGCTCGTCCAGTTCCTCATAAAGGGAGCGCAGAAGGGGCGACCGGAAATCCTGCATTAAAGTCTTAATATGGGGAATCATCTCCAGTGACGTGCTAAAAGCCGTGAGATCCCTGGGATTGGCTGTCTGATAGCTGATGCGCCCAATCAGGCGCTCCAGATCGTAGATGGGATTTAAATACTCCCGCAGTTCTTCCCTGGTAATCGCACTTTCATTCAATTCCGCAATGGCCTCATGGCGCTTCTCTATCTCCCCCCGGTCAATCAGGGGCTGCTCCACCATTCCCCGCAGGGTTCTGGCTCCCATAGCCGTCCTGGTCTTGTCCAGCACCCAGAGAAGGGAGCCCCGCTTCTGTTTTTCCCGCAGGGTCTCTACCAGCTCCAGATTTCTTCTGGTGGAGCTGTCGATGATCATATACCGGCCGATGGTGTAAGGCTGGATCCGCGTCATATGGGCCAGTGAATTTTTCTGGGTCTCATACAGGTATTTCAAAAGGGCTCCCGCGGCGATGGTCCCGCAGCCGAAATCCTTAAGGCCCAGTCCCTGCAGATCGGAGACGTGGAAATGTTCCAATAGGGTCTTTTTGCAAAGCTCATCGTCAAAGTACCAGGACTCCAAAGGATAGACGCTGATTCCCATCCGGTATCTCAGATCGCCGGTATCCACGCCGCTCATGGTAAAGGCATCGTTGCAGACAATCTCCGAGGGCGCAAATTTATTGATTTCATCCACCAGTTTGCGCCTGGAATCCACCTCTGTGACCACATAGTCCCCGGTGGTAATATCCGCCGTGGACAGCCCGAAACGGTCCGAAAGGCATACAATGCACATGAGGTAATTGTTGCGGGTCTCGTCCGCCGTGTTGAGATTGGTCCCCGGCGTGACAATACGCACGACATCCCTGGCAACCAGGCCCTTGGCCGTCTTGGGATCCTCTATCTGCTCGCAGATGGCTACCTTATATCCTTTTGAAACCAGGCGGTTGAGATACCCTTCCACAGCATGATAAGGAACGCCGCACATGGGTGCGCGTTCCTCCAGCCCGCAGTTTTTTCCGGTCAGCGTCAGTTCCAGCTCTTTGGATACCGTCAGGGCGTCGTCGAAAAACATCTCATAGAAATCACCCAGCCGGTAAAACAAAATACAGTCTTTGTACTGCTCCTTTGTCTTTAAGTACTGCTGCATCATGGGTGTCATTTCAGCCATAATTCTTTCTCCTGCTGCCGTTCTGTAGTTTCACATTTTAATGATTGCTGGATACGGTTCCTTCTTCCGCGTTTACCAGCACCACAGCCCCGTTTTTCAAAATCTCCGTGGCTCCCTGGGCGCCCACAATTACCGGGATATCCAGGGCCAGGCCTACAATGGCCCCATGGGAATTGCTTCCCGCCCGCTCCGTCACCAGGGCCAGGGCCGTCTTAATCTGGGGCAGCATCTCATTGTCCGTCTCCGGCACCACCACAATGCTTCCCGCCTGGAAATTCTCCCGAAGCTCCGCCGCATTCTTTGCCACGCACACAGGCCCGGAGACCTTCTTGCGGGTAATGCCTTCCCCGGTCACCAGAACCCGGCCGGCTACCTGGACTTTGATGAGATTGGTGGTTCCCGTAATCCCTAAGGGAACTCCGGCCGTCAGCACCGTCAGATCGCCGATGGAAACCAGGCCTGCCCGCTCTGCAGCCTCCACGGCATGGAGGAACAGTTCCTCCGCATTGTCCTCCTTCTCTAAAAGAATGGGCTGGACGCCCCAGGAGAGATTGAGCTGCCGGCACACGTAGTCATCCATGCAGCAGCCGATGATGGTGCAGCCCGGACGGTACTTGGACACCATGCCTACGGTCCTTCCCGACTTGGTTACGGTGATAATGGCCGCCGCCTGCAGATCCACGGCTGTGGTGCAGGTGGCATGGGACACGGCGTTGGTAATATCGGGATTGTCCTTGATGGTCCGGTGTTTAAAGCGGGCATCGTAGTCAATATCTTCCTCCGTGCGTATGGCAATACGCACCATGGTCTTTAAGGCTTCCACCGGGTACTGGCCGGAGGCCGTCTCCCCGGAAAGCATAATGGCGCTGGTTCCCTGGTAGATGGCATTTGCCACGTCGGTAGTCTCCGCCCGGGTGGGACGGGGATTTTTCATCATGGAATCCAGCATCTGGGTAGCCGTGATCACAGGCTTGCCTGTTTCAAAGCTTTTCTGAATGAGTTTTTTCTGAATGCCCGGCACTTCCTCCAGGGGAATTTCCACACCCATATCCCCCCTGGCAATCATAATGCCGTCGGATACACGCATAATCTCGTCTATACGTTCCACGCCCTGGAGATTTTCAATCTTGGCGATTATTTTTATATGATGGCAGTTCTTTTCGTCCAGGATTTTCCGGATCTCCAGAATATCCTCCGGGCTTCGGGTAAAAGAAGCCGCAATAAAATCAAAGCCTTCCTCAATACCGAAGAGAATATCTTCATAGTCCTTTTGGCTCACAAAAGGCATGTTGAGATTCACCCCCGGCACATTGATTCCCTTCTTATTGGAAACTACACCGCCGTTTTTCACCGTGCAGATAATATCCTTCTCCGTCACTTGGTTAACTTTCAGTTCAATCAGTCCGTCGTCAATGAGAATGGCATCTCCAGGCTCTACATCCTTCACCAAATCCTGATAGGTAATAGAAACTTTTCTCTCACTTCCGAGAATGTCTTCTGTTGTGAGAATAAAACTCTGTCCTTTCTTAAGCTCAATCCGGCCGCCTTCCACGTCGCGGGTGCGGATCTCCGGTCCCTTGGTATCCAAAAGCAGAGCAACCGGCAGTCCAAGCTCCGCCCGTACTTTCTTTACCAAGTCAATCTTCCCGCGCTGTTCATCGTAGGTTCCGTGAGAAAAATTAAGCCTGGCCACATTCATTCCGGCCAGCATCAGTTCCCGGATAACTTCCTCCGTCTCAGAAGCCGGGCCCAGTGTGCAGATAATCTTTGTTTTTCTTATACTCATGGTTTTCACTCCTTTTTCCACCCTTCATATTAGTATATTTGGCGGGCTCACGCAAGGGCTAATTTCATCGCCGGAGCCAAAAAGGCTGTCCGCTTATACGGCGGACAGCCTCCCCACAACCCTTTTTTTAATTCTTAATTCCCTCCTCCATGGTACTGACCACTGCCAATTCTGTTCCCAATACCGCTGCAACCTTGCGCAGGGCTTTTACCCAGAAGCCCCTGGCCAGCACGCCGTGGTGGGTTGGTCCCTCCATGCACCAGCGCTCCATAAAGGTCTCCAGATCCATAGGGAATTTTACTCTCATATTGGTGTCCCCCAGCTTCAGAACCGGCCCGGGCACTCCCATTCCCTCCGCCGCAACAAGTTTAAAGCCTCCCTCTTTTGTCTCCGTTAGTGCCAGCATGGTAACTGGACCCCTCATAAGGTCTTCCCAAAAGCCCCAGATTCCGGCCTGCCAATGTCTTTTTTACAGAAACCGCCCGGCACCACTGGGCGATCTCCTGAGCGACCTGGGAATCCTCTTCCATATGGCCTGTGATTACCGAATTTTCCCCGGGCTAAAAGCCTTATGCTCACAGAGAAAACTTAGCCAGTATCCCCTTGACAATTTTCTCACTTCTGGGAAGCAGAAAGCCTGCCACCGGACCCACCAGTCCCGCACAGATAAGTGTGCCGATTCCGAACACGCCTCCCAGGAGAAAGCCCGCCGCCACAAAGGAAACATCCACCAGCACACGCACCAGACTGAATTTTGCATGGCTCTTGTCGCTGATCACAAGGGCCACCAGATCGTTGGGCCCGGTTCCCGCATCCGACTTTATCACAATGGTCATACCGAAAGCAAGAATCACACAGCCTGCCGCCAGGACCGGAATCTTGACAAAGAGACTGCCGCCGCCGGAAAAGAGCGAGCCCAAAATGCCGGTAAAAAAATCAATAATAGGGCCGCCGCAGATCATGCAGAGGATGGTTCCTATCTTTATGTAACTTTTGTCCGCAATGACAAGCACCAGAATAATCAAAAAGCAGATGGAAATATGGGTATATCCGTGCGTCAATGCCTGGAAGCCCTTCACCCGGCCGAGGGTCCGGAAGATCCCCTGCACCAGCACATTGAAGGGATCTGCTCCCAGATCCGCCAGCAGAAATAAAGTCACCCCCAGATGGGCAATGGTGAGCCCCGCCAGCAAAATAAGCACCCGGATCAGCGTTTCTTTTCCCGATCTCTTCTCCATATTTAGGAAACCAGTCCCTTCAGATTGCCAAAACAGTCAAATGTAGCAAAGTAATCTTTCGGCGTCTCCGCCCTGCGGATCAGCTGAACGGTTCCGTCCTCTTTGAGAAGCAGTTCCGCGGATTTCAGCTTGCCGTTGTAATTGTAACCCATGGCAAACCCATGGGCTCCCGTATCATGGATAACCAGCAGATCGCCCCGGTCAATCTTCGGCAGTGCCCGGTCCACAGCAAACTTGTCGTTGTTTTCACATAAGGACCCGGTAACATCGTACACGTGGTCCGCCGGAGCGTCCTCCTTGCCCATTACGGTGATATGGTGATAGGCTCCGTACATGGCCGGGCGCATGAGATTTACGGCACAGGCGTCACAGCCGATGTATTCTTTGTGAATATGCTTCTTATGAATGGCTTTCGTCACCAGACAGCCGTAGGGTCCCATCATAAAGCGGCCCAGTTCCGTATAGATAGCCACATCACCCATGCCTGCCGGAACGAGAACCTCCTCATATACCCTGCGGACTCCCTCCCCAATGGCACGGATATCATTGGGCTCCTGGTCCGGGCGGTAGGGTATGCCGACCCCGCCGGAGAGATTGATAAAACGGATATCCGCTCCGGTCTCTTTTTTCAAACGCACGGCTACTTCAAAGAGTACTTTTGCCAGCATGGGATAATACGCATTCGTTACTGTATTGCTGGCCAGAAATGCGTGAAGGCCGAAGTGCTTCGCCCCCTTCTCCATGAGAACCCGGTAAGCATCGAAAAGCTGCTCCTCCGTCATGCCGTACTTGGAGTCTCCGGGATTATCCATAATATCATTGCTGACCTGGAAAACCCCGCCGGGATTGTAACGGCAGCTGATGGTTTCCGGAATATGGCCGATGGTCTGTTCCAAAAATTCTATATGGGTGTAATCGTCCAGATTGATAAGGGCGCCCAGCTTGTCTGCATACACAAACTCCTCTGCCGGCGTATCGTTGGAGGAAAACATAATATCTTGGCCCCGGACTCCGATGGCTTCAGACAGCATCAGCTCCGTCATGGAGGAACAGTCACAGCCGCAGCCGTACTCCCGCAAAATTTGAATCAGAAAGGGATTCGGCGTAGCCTTTACTGCAAAATATTCTTTATAGCCCGGATTCCAGGCAAAGGCTTCTTTCAAAGCCTGCGCATTCTCCCGGATTCCCTTCTCATCGTAGAGATAAAAGGGCGTAGGATAAGTCTTTTCGATTTCCCGGAGCTGCTCCAGGGTTACAAACGTTTCCTTTTTCATCACTCGGTACTCCTCTTTTGATTTCTTTTTCTCTTGACTATTATAAACATAAATTTTACTATTTGTATAGCGAATAATTTTGATTATTATCATTCGATTTTCAAATCATACAAAACAAGGAGGCTTCTCCATGGACACACAGAATTTAAGAACATTTCTCACCCTGGCCAGCGTAAAAAATTTTACCCAGACAGCCAATCTGATGTTTATCGCCCAGTCCACTGTCACCAACCGCATTGCCGAGCTGGAACGGGAGCTGGGAAAGCAGCTCTTTATCCGTAGCAAAAAGCATCTATCCCTTACCAGAGAAGGCCTTCTCTTCCAGGATTACGCAAAAAGAATCCTGGATCTGGAGGAAATGTCCCTCCGGGAAATCAATTCCCAGGCCTTTTCCCGCGCTCCTCTGCGCCTGGGAACTACCAACACCATTTATGAATGCCGTCTGGCCCCTCTGCTCACCCGGCTTTTGAAAGAAGATGCCGGATACTCCATAAATCTCACCATCAGCCACTCCGTCAACGTTCTCCAAATGCTCCAGGACGGTCTTTTGGACATGGCCTTCTCCTACCAGCCCCTGCAAAAGCCCGGATTCTGCTGCGAGCGTTTTGAAACGGACGAGCTTCTTCTGGCGTCTGCCCCGGGAAACGCCCTCCTGGAGCAGGGAATCCGCAAGGAAGAGCTGCCCGGCCTGAATTACCTGTTCTGCAACTTTGCCCTCCAGGAGGTCGGACAGTTTATCCGGGAGCTGTTTCCCCCCTTTTACCAGTTTCCCTTTGAAATCGACAACAGCACCAAGCTTCTCCCCTATCTGCTGGACGGCATCGGATGCAGCTTTCTTCCCTACAGCCTGGTACGTCCCTGCCTGGAAGACGGTTCCCTGATCTCCATTCCCCTTCTGGACTTTGAAGCGCCCCGGATCAGCTGCTACCAGTCTTACCCTGCCGGGAAAAAGCCTGCTTTCAGCCTGGTTCAGGGCGAAAAGTGACCGGCTGCTTTTTGTACCTCTTCCATGGCAAGGGCAATGGCAAGGCTCTGTTCTTCCCACTCCGTCCGGATCTGCTCCCGATCCGGATGCTCCTCTCCCCGGATGCTTGCCACCAGAACGTCGCAATAAGTGTCAATAAGCGCCCCATAATCTCCGGCGGCCTCCGCCATTTTTTCATGTGCTTCGCTAAAGGCTTCCGGCGCTTCTTCCATGGCGGAAAAATCTACAAATGCTTGCTTTAATTGCCGCATCTGCTCCACACGGGCTTCCATTTCTTCCACGTTTTCCGGGTCTGCATCGCAGAGCTCTGCCAGATCCTGACCTGCCTGCGCCAGCTCCCCGGCCGCCCCGCTCAGCTTTTCCATCTCTGCCAGATACCGGTCTACTTCCTCATCCGCATGTTCCTTCGGCAGACTCTCCTGTTCCGGAAACTGCGGTGTTTCCGCTTGTCCTTTCTGCAAGCTTCCGCATCCTCCCAGCAGTGCGGCGGCCATACATCCCGCCGCCATCGCTCTCCTTATATTTCTTTTCATCCTCTCGTTCCCTTTCGAAATTTCCATATTTTTACAATTCATATAGCATATCATGACGCACTTTGCTCTCAAAGTCAAGGTTTTTTATGCCTTCACTCATTTTTTCTTTTCACATAGGATATAAAAGAAATCATTTTGAAAGGAGTACTCTATGGCAGACTTTTGCAATCAGACAGCCTCCTGCCAGGAAGGACACCGTGAAGATCCCCTTCACCATTTCTCCCTGGCAATGGCATATGTGCCCTGGCAGCGATGGAATCAGACATATGAACTGGAGAAAGCCCTGTGGGCAGGTACCATCTTCCCGGAGCTTGACAAACCATTTTTAGGAAAGCGGGGTGCATGCAGATGACGCCGAATCAGACACGCGGTCAGTTCCAGCGGGGCAATTCCTGCAATCAGCAGCAGCGGCCCATGACCAATTATTCTGTAATGCAGTCAAGAACGGCTTCCCCCTGCTCCCAGCCCCAGGGAAATTCCGCTTCCTGCCAGCAGCCGCAGCCAAGGCCCGCTTCTTCCTGCTGTCCTCCCACGGCACAGCGCCCGGTTCCTCCCTGCGCGCCGCCTCAGAGGCCCACACCTCCCTGTCCGCCCCCTCAAAGGCCTACGCCTCCCTGTCCGGGACCCTCCCGTCCCTGGGATCAGATGACCCAGGAGCAGCTTCTTAAGTGGATTACCCTGACTAAATTTGCCTGTGTGGATGCGAACCTTTATCTGGACACCCATCCCTGCGACCGGGAAGCGCTTGCCTACTTCCAGGAATACAACCGGCTCTACCAGGAAGCTATGGACGAATATGCAAAATCCTACGGCCCCCTCACCATTTCCCATGCCAGACACTGCGATACTTACTGGGACTGGGTCAATCAGCCGTGGCCGTGGCAATAGAAAGGAGGGAATCAATCTTATATGTTTAATTATGAAAAACGTCTGGAATACCCGATTCATATCAAAGAAACAAATCCGAAGCTGGCACAGGCGATTATTACTCAGTATGGTGGACCCAACGGGGAGCTCGGAGCCTCCATGCGCTACCTGTCCCAGCGCTATACCATGCCTTATAAAGAATGTATGGCGGTGTTGACGGATATAGGTACAGAAGAGCTGGGCCACTTCGAAATGATCGCCACCATCGTCCACCAGCTCACCCGGAATCTGTCCATGGAAGAGCTGAAGGCTTCCGGTTTTGACGCCTATTACGTGGATCATACATTGGGACTTTGGCCCCAGGCTGCTTCGGGAACACCCTTCTCTGCTGCCATGTTTCAATCCGTGGGAGATCCCATTACGGATTTGATGGAGGATATGGCGGCAGAGGAAAAAGCCCGCACCACCTACGACAACATCCTGCGTCTGTCCGTGGATTCCCCGGATGTAACTGACGCCATCCGCTTCCTGCGGGCCAGGGAAGTCGTGCACTTTCAGCGGTTCGGTGAAGCCCTGCGCATCGTCCAGGAACATCTGGATTCCAAGAACTACTATGCCTTCAACCCAGCCTTCGACACCAATGGCGGGAACTGCGGCTGCAAAACACAAAAAGGCTGAAGGCCGCTTTACAAGACAACGCATGGAGCCGGGGACATCCCCGGCTCCAAATTCGTTCACTTCCAACTCCCACAGGCTTAACTGCCGGTACAAAGTTCCCCGTGTATCCTTGGAATATTTTTTCATAGATCCATTTTTACCTGTTCCGCCAGGATGAAATCCTCTGCATAAACGTGGATTCCCGCCCCGCTCAGGGTATCTCCAATCATTTTAAAAAAATACAAACCCTGACAAAAGATGTCAGGATAAGTGTGCTATATTCAATAGCGAAGCAGCTAAGCTGCGCGCAAACAAACCATACACAATAACGGAGGTAAAATCATGAACGAAAACAACAGGAACGCAATGAACCAGAAATTCTGCCAGTGCTGCGGCATGCCCATGGGAGATACGGACGAGCAGTACGGAACCAACGCCGACGGCAGCAAAAATAAGGAGTACTGCAAGTATTGTTTTGAAAAGGGCGCTTTTACGTTCAACGGCACCATGGAAGAAATGATTGAGATCTGCGTGCCCAATATGACCGCCGCCAACCCTGATATCCAGGAAGAAGAGGCAAGAAAAATCATGCTGCAATGGTTTCCCACATTAAAGCGCTGGAAAAAATAGCAGGGCTTCCTTCACCTTTTCCAGCTCCTTGCGGATGGAAATATGCTGGGGACAGGCCTCCTCGCATTTGCCGCACTGGACGCACGCATCTGCGCGGCTTCGTCCGTGTCCCTCCACCAGCCATTCTTCCTGATGCTTTGCCATATCCGTGTTTCCGTAAAGTGTCAGGTAATTCATAGCCGTAAAAGAACCGGAAATCCCGATTTCCTTGGGGCATACTTTCGCGCAGTAGTTGCAGGAGGTACAGGGAATCAAGGGGATTTTTTTCAGCTCCTCCCTGGCCCGCTCCAAGGTTTTCCGCTGGCCGGCAGTAAGGCCGGAAAAAGATTTCATATGGAAGAGATTGTCTTCCATCTGTTCCCGGCTGCTCATTCCTGAGAGCACCGTAATCACACCTTCCAGATCCGCCGCAAAGCGAATGGCCCAGGAAGCCGCAGAGCTCTCCGGTTCCGCCGTTCTTAACACCTCTTCCACCGTCCCGGGCGGTGTCGCCAGCATCCCGCCCTTTACCGGCTCCATAATAATCACCGGTTTGCCGTGTCTCCTTGCTGTCTCGTAGCAGCGCCTGGACTCCACGGCAGGATTGTCCCAATCTGCATAATTGATCTGCAGCTGGACAAATTCCATCTCCGGGTGGGCATTTAAAATTTCCTCCAATTCTTCCGGGGTGGAGTGAAAGGAAAATCCCACATGGCGGATAAGCCCTGTCTTCTTTTTCTCCTGTACCCAGCTCCAGCTGTCAAAATCGTCAAAATAATGGCTTCTGCCCTCTCCCAGATTGTGAAGCAGGTAAAAATCAAAGTATCCTGCCCCTGTCTGCCGGAGTGAATCATCAAACTGAGCATAGGCCTCTTCCTTTGTCTTACAGCCAATCCACGCAGCATTCTTCGTTGCCAGCTGAAAACGCTCTCTGGGGTAGCGCTCCACCAAAGCCCGGCGGATGGCGTCTTCGCTCCCCGGGTAGGCCCAGGCCGTATCAAAATAGGTAAACCCGGCCTCCAGGAATAGATCTACCATTTCTTTTACTTCATCCACCTGGATGACGCCGTCCTTTTCCGGCAGGCGCATCAGGCCGAAGCCCAGCTTTTTTATTTCTTCTCCCAAATAACCCATATCTGTTTCCTCTCTGTCTGCAGATTTCACGCGCAAAACTTTTTACAAAATTTCTTCTTTGCTTTGTCCTCAGTATAACAGTTCCAGTGAACTTTAAGTCAATACCTTTCGGCAAATTTCGACGGAATAAATTCAGAAAGAAAAAGACAGGGTACAAAACCATCGTTTGTGCCCTGTCCAGATTTCATTTTCAATCCCGGCAGACTTTCAGGCCCGCACTGTAATCCGGGGCTCCTGCTCCTCCGAAACCGTCTTCCCGTCGCTGGTATACATAAGCGCCTCCGCCTGTTCCGCTTCTTCCTGGCGTGCTTTGGCCTCTTCTTCCTCTCTGGCCTCCTCCGTCTTCTTCTCCGGATCCTGCTCCGCCTCATTCACTCCCTGGAGTTCCTGAGACGCATCGCCCAAAAGCTCCATCTGGGTTGTTCTGGCATTTTCAGAAGCCTGTTCCGCCCGGGCCAGTTCATTCATCTTGCTGGGAATGGTCCCGGAGTTCCGTCCTGCGTCCAATTCCATCTCACTTCTCAGGACAGATGCCCTGCCCTTCATCTTGGAAGCCACACCTTCCTGGACCTCCGCATTCCGGACCGCATTGTCCGCGGAAACCACGGCTTCCATCCCCGCCTGCTCGGAGGATTTTGCCTCTTCTGTCTTTTCCTTCAGCTTCTGCTGTCTCTGATCCATCTGATGCTGCCGGAGCTGGTTCTGCAGGTCTGTAATCTGCTGCTGGATGTCCTGCTGCTTCCGGGCCTTCACTTCTGCATTCATATTGGGATCCGCAGAAACTTCCTTGAGCTGCTTCTTCAAATCCTGAATCTGTTTCTGAATGGTTTTAGTCACGGAGTCGGCCGTCTGGGATACTCCCACCTGGCCTGCACGGGCCGATAATCCCATTCCGTTAATTCCCTGCATCTTCCTCTCCCCTCTCGCTGATAAACTTTTGGAACTATAACTGTCCGTTAAGGTATACCCTTCGAGTATCCCGTATGACAAGTCCTTCGGACTGTCCGTTAAGGTATATTTTACTATCGGCAGAAAAAGGCGGAATATAAGATGCCGCTGCAAATCCCTAGAAATAATTCACCAGTATAATGGCAAGTCCCAGAACTGTCAGCACCGCGCCTGTGGCCCGGTTTAGAACTTCCGGCTCTGCCTTATTGGCAAAGCGGGCGGCAATCCTGGCCCAGAACAGGGTACTGGCCACACAGAGTACCAGGCTGGCTGTATCCCCTATGCCTCCAATGGCAAAATGGCTCACGGATCCCGTAAAAGCCGTAAATGTCATAATAAAGACACTGGTTCCCACTGCCGTTTTCAGGTCGTAGCCCAGAAGGCTGGTCAGCACCAGAAGCATCATCATGCCTCCCCCGGCCCCCACAAATCCGCAGATAAAGCCTACCAGGGCGCCGCTGAGGACGGAACGGACAAACCGCGTCTTTGCATCTGTCCCCTCACTCTTCTCCTTGGTGGTCATAACGGGACGGACCATAAATTTAATCCCCATCAGCAGTGTCATAAACATGGAAAAACCGCCCATGGCCTGATTCGGCACCAGACTGGACACATAGCTTCCCACCAGGGTAAAGCTAAGCACGGCCGTCATCATCACCGCTCCGTTTTTGATGTCCAGATTTTTATTTTTTCCATAGGTCCAGGCTGAAACAGCGCTGGCCAGCACATCACTGGCTAGGGCAATGCCCACCGCCTGGTAAGCTTCCATTCCCAAGAAAGCAATCAGCATAGGCGTAATAGCCGCAGCGGCGCTCATCCCTGCAAATCCCGTTCCCAGTCCCGCTCCCATGCCTGCAAAAAAACAGACTATCATTTTAATCAGCATCTAAGGTTTCCTCCTCTCCTGCTCCCGGTTTTTGACTGCTGCGGCTACATTTTCGTTGATCCGCCGGAAATAAAGGCTCAAAGTCCTGCGCTCCTCCCCAGAAAATCCCCGCAGCAGTTCCTCAAAGCAGCGGCTCTGCGTTTTCTTCAAAGCAGCAGCCACCGAATCCCCGGAGGGATTTAAGAAAATCCTTTGAATCCGTCGGCTTCCGGGATCTTCCTCCAGACGCAGCATCCCTCTCCCCCGCAGCTTTTCCAGGGCATTGGAAACATTGGATTTGGAAAGCCCCCGGTTGGCCACAATGTCCCGGGCCGTATTCATCCCGGGATTATTTTTCAAAAATAGCAGCACATGCACATCAATCATCTGGAGTCCGTACTCTGCGGCCTGCTCCTTAAAACAGAGGTCGTAAAATTTCTTAAAATAATTGACATGAGCAACGTAAGTGCCTGTCTCCATTTGCATTTCTCCTTTTTTCTAATATGTTATAAATATAACTGTTATATTTATAACATATATATTTCAAAAAAGCAATGGAAAATTGCGTTGAGGAATCCTTCTTTTTCTGCTATACTGTGTTTGAAAAAAACGCCTTTGCCCAAGCTCGGAAACACGGAGGTACCCTATGCAGATTTCAAGCAGATTTACCATTGCAGTTCATGTACTCGTATGTATTGAGACCTTTAAAAAAGAGCAGAAAGTAACAAGTGATTTCCTTGCATCCAGCGTAAAGGTAAATCCGGTTGTCATTCGAAGGCTGCTGCTGCAGTTAAAAAAAGCCGGACTTGTAAAGGTTGCACGGGGAACAGGCGGAACCGATATAGAAAAACCTCTGGACAAGATTACGCTCCTGGACATTTATCAAGCAGTAGAATGCGTGGAAGACGGCCGGCTTTTCCATTTTCACGAAAACCCCAATCCTCTCTGTCCTGTGGGGAAAAACATTCATTCTATCCTGGACCGACGGATCGAAAGCATCCAGAGCGCAATGGAACGGGAAATGAGCGCCATAACCATGCAAGACATTATGGAGGATGCAAGGAAATTCATACCTTAACGGACAGTGCGAAGGACTTGTCATACGGGATGCCCGAAGGGTATACCTTAACGGACAGTTCGAAGGACTTGTCATACGGGGTGCC
>CAJUNN010000050.1 GCA_910587955.1 uncultured Lachnospiraceae bacterium
CTTCAGCTTTACGCTCCGCCTCTTCTCTAGCCTTGCGCTCTTCTTCTGCCTTACGCTCCGCCTCTTCTTTAGCCTTGCGCTCTTCCTCGGCCTTACGTTCTGCCTCTTCTTTCTCGGCCTGGTCTTTGTCGAATGTATCTTCAACGGTCTTGTCTTCAAAGTCTTCCGGCCAGTATTTTCTCATCTCTTCTTCCGTGAACGCATTGTCGCCCCAATGGCAGCTTCCACCGTGAGCCTGGATCACGTGCTTACGCCACTCTGTTTTCCAGTCGCCTTCCATCACAAAATGCTCTTTACACTGGCATACACGTACCATTGTGGTATCAGAGGATTTCTCTGATGCAACGGATTCGCAGCTACAGCAAATGCAACGGATGCGGTCTGATTAAGAGCTGCTGCTGTCCGGGCAACATACTCGGATTTAGCGTCGCTCATAGCAACCGGGCTTGCCACTGTTTCTGTCTGAACTGTTTCATTTAAAACCAATGCAGATATACCTGTGCCCGAAACATTTCCGCCCAACACGCATGCAGACATCAGCGCAGCTACTCTTCCTAATACCATTTTTGTCATAATCAATTACCTCACCTTTCTTATTTATATATTTTTGTTTACATCTAAGAAACTACTAAGGCCGTCAGGCGGTTGCAGGTTTTTGAAAAATTTTTAAAATTTTTTAGTCAAGAATACAGATATCGCTGGTAAAGGGCTGCCCAAAGGGAAGATCCGCAGAGCTGGGCCAAAAGGTAGCGGCAGGGTCGATGCTGAACGTGATATGCTGGCCCTCATACTGGTCCATGCCGTCCGTATAGATTTGAGACTCATCATCATAATACGGGATGTTGGGGTCAGGCTATCCCTGCAGAGTGACAATCTCGTCATAATCGTACGTGCCAACAGTGCCGGTGCGCACGATGCGGTCCCCGTCGGTGGGAAGCGTATCACTGCCTCCCGGCCCGGACGGCTCCGCCCCGCTTGGTTCAGGCGCTGTCCAGCTATCCAGGGCGGACGGGTCCCCGGTTTCGTGCCATTCGATCTCAATTAACGTAATTGAGTCGGGCATCTCGAATATCTGGCCGGTCCAATAGGTGTCCTGATTGAGGGAATCTCCCTCCAGTGTGATCCGTTTCACAAAGGCTTCGCCGGTTCCGCTGGACCAGGACATGCTCATCATTCCGTCTCCGTCCCCTGCCATGGAGAGGCCGCCGCGGATTCCGCCGTCCGCAATCGCTTCAGCGGGCTGACGTACGGTTTTTGTATCCGGGTCATATTGAAAGACAAGGGCATAACTGGAGGATACGGATATCTCAGTATCCATTACCTCCCTTTCCAGCAGCAGCGTCGGAACCGGATCGTCCGGCTGCATCTGCACCAGCGCATACCGGTAGCCGACTAACTCACGCCCCGGCAGGTTTATTTCATCATGAAATTCACCATATTCATAGCTGTCCGCCTGGCTGATGATGATACGGTACTGCTCCAGGGCCTCACCCACGGGGTCAGGCTCCTCCGGTTCCTCCGGCTCCTTCCGGTCTTCCAGAGCCTCCGATTCCTCCGACGCCTCCCAGCCGATATCGTCCTCCATGGCCGATGGTTCCTGGGGCTCAGAAGAACGGGAGGCCATCCGGGCCGCGCCAAAAGCGCCGAGGCCGACAACTGCCACGGCGGCAAAAGCGATAAGTCCGATCTTCAGCGTACCAAGACCGCCAGCCGCAGCGGCTGTACCGGCTGCTTCGGTGCCTGCCGCCGCTCCAGTTGTACCAGCGCCCTGTGCAGTCCCGGCCGCTGCGGCGCCCGTGGGCTTCAAGGACAGGACTGCCTGAAGGATCCGGCTGTCCGGCACCGCGGCCCCATACGCCTTCTGGCTGCGGAAAAGCAGCAGCAGGAACGGAAGCGGAGACAGGCTGTAAAGCTTCGTACCCTGCTTCTCCAGTTCCCGGACCTTCTTTTCGATTTTTCTGCGCCCGTACATCAGCCGGCTCTTGACTGCGCTCTCAGAGACGCTCATGGCGTCCGCAATCTCTTTTACCGACAGTTCTTCGTAGTAGAACATACCGATGGCAGCGCGCTGATCCTCCGGCAATTCATCGAGAATCTCCCGGAGCAGACGGGTTGTCTCTTTCTGGTCGATGACCTGCTCCGGGAGATTCTCGATGCGCTCATCCGGGAACAGCTCTTCCACGGGAGTATCCGTATCGCCGCCGGAGCCCAGCTCCGCAAAGAGCATGGGACGCCTCTTTTTCAGCCAATCCCGGGCTGTGTTGGCGGCAATCTGCCGTACCCATGGCAAAAACTTCGTATCGCCCTGGAAACCATCCAGGCGGGAGAACGCTTTTATATAAGTGTCCTGTACGATGTCAAACACTGCGTCCTCATCCTTGATCATAGACTTGACGGTATAATAAACCTTGCTGTAAGTCTTTTCATATAAAGCACTGACAGCGTCTTGATCTCCGATACGCGCCGCGGCCACCAGATTGGCTAACTCATCGTCCGCAATTTGTTTCCCGCAAAAAGTGCTGTTCATAATTTACTGGTCCTCCCCTATCTTTTTTTGACTCATGATGTTCTGCAGCAAATCCGTTTTTTTCTCCCTATCTATTGGGAAGGATTCGATGACCGCCCGAACCGTGCGCCTGATGAAATCATCCGGCATAGTCTCCTCCTTTCGTCCTGTTCGAAGTGTAATCCTTACTCCTATAGAACGAATAGAGGGCGCTGCCGGTTGCAGATACCCTCTAACTATTGCTATTCCAGTCTATGAATTTTTCTTTGGGTCAAGATCGTCTTCACGAGCTGATAAATAAAAGCGGGAATTCCAACAAATACGGATAACACAAACTTAACGATTCCGTATATAATCCAAAACCAAAATGTTCCAAAAATGGAGAGAGGAAAGAACGATTGCAGATATGTAAGGAATTTCCAGCCAAATGGAACAAAGAACCCTATGAGCAAATAACCTGCACAATCGGCAAAAGTAAGTCCGTCATGGTTACTCTTCATAAACCAGATACAAAGTATGCCGAGGAGAATACCGGAAACAGCCGTTTTTATGAACTCGCTGCGGGTGTCAACCAAAGCTTCCTTGTATTTCTGTTTTCTCTGTTCTTCCTTGTTTTGAGCTTCCTGCTGCCGGCTGCGCCGAGTCTGGTCAGCGCAAGGTGCGCACATACAAGGCGTAAACTTTTCGGCACACTCCCGGCACAACCCTTTTCCGCATTTTTGGCAGGTTGCGACAGCTTCCCTTTCGGGATGATTAAAACATTTCATGATGGCAATACTCCCTTTGCTCTCTTTCTAATTGGCGGAAAATATCTGTAATTATACGAGTATGAATGTATACCCTTGTTAAAAGACGGTATCTTGATTCCTTATTCTTCTAATTCCCCTTCTTCCTCAATCCGGATATTGTCCCCTTCTTTCAGTACCTGCTGGAACACCCCCTCCTGTCCGTTGACAAGCAGTGAAATCGCTCCTCTGGGCTGCTTTAGGTCAATGCCGGAATACTGGATCATATCCATCAGATAATAAGGACTCCCATCCTCCTTGCGGGGGAGGTGAATAGGCAGGCCGTTTAAGTGAAACAAAAGCTTCCGCTCTGCCGGTTTCTCCGCAGGCGCAGCAGGCTGAGGCCGTGCTGCTTCTGATAAAGGACCGGATTCCGTCTTCGTTTCCGGCACAGGCAGAGGCTTTTTCTCTTCGACAGGCTCCGGTGCCTGTACTTTTTCCGCCTCTGGTTCAGCCTCCGGCTCTCTTTCGGGAACGAAAGGCTTTTTCGGCTCTTTCGGTTCCGGCCCCCGCATGAAAATCACGTCTCCGTTTTTCAAAGGCGTCTCTAAATCCGCCGGGCCGCCGTTTAAGGTAAGCTCCAGACTGGAAGCCGCTCCCTCTACATCCCCCAGGCAGGGAGAAGCCGACACTCCCGGGACGGCAGGAATAAACTCAATGCTGTCTCCCGCATGGATCACTTCCGAAAGCTTCCCTTCTTTCTTATTAATATAGAGGGCAGCAGGCTCCGCGGAAGTGCCGTAAAATACCTTCCGCTTTCCGTTCACCGTCACTGCCACGTTGAAGCCGGGACGCCCCATAATATCCTGGAAACTGTATCCATTCATCATCAAAAGATTCAAAGCCGTAAAACTGCCGCTGCGGAACAGCTTGGCAGGCCGGTCATTCAGCGTCACCCGGAAACCGTCGTTGATCAGATTCAGGCCGGAAGAAATCACAATTCCAAGGGGCGTAGCATACTCCGGATTATTCAGATCGTATTCCTGGGAATACGCATTTGCCCGGAAATTATTTCCCGCAATGGCCACACGCTTGGCATCCATTCCCAAGGCCCTGGTCAGTCCGTCTTTCAGTCCGGCCAGCTTGCTGCCTCCTCCTGCCAGAAACAGGGCCGACGGGGAGTTCCCATTTATTTCCAATACCTTATCTGCTATCTCCCGGCAGAGAGAATCCGAAGTTCCCTGAATGCTCTGGAGCAGCGTCTCTCTGGATATGGTCTGCTCAAAGCCCAGAATATCCGTAAAGGTAATTTCCTCTTCTCCCTCCACCTGTGCTTTCATGCCCTCAGCCGTTTCAAAATCCACCAGGTACTCCTTCATCAGAGTCTCTGTAACCTCATCCCCTGCTACTGTAGCCATGGTATAGCCGGTAACGCTTCCGTCCGTACAAGCCGCGATATCGGAGGTTCCGGCGCCAATATCCACCATTACCAGATTTAAAAGGCGCAGATTGGCGGGAATGGTGGCGTTGATAGCGGCAATCGGCTCCAGTGTAATGCTTGCCACCTCCAGGCCGATCTTATTCATAGTCGTATAAAGGCTTTCCACCACCTCACTTGGAAGAAAGGTGGCAATGAGATCCGCCTTTACCTGCTTTCCCCGGTGATCTTTCAAGCTGGAAATCATATATTTATCCAGATAATACTGGCAGACCGTATATCCCACCAGGTAAAAACGCCTGGTGTCCTCCTCTGCCGCATTCTCCGCATCAAAGGCTTCCTCCGCCCGGCTGATGGCTCCCGCCTCCAGACGGCTGATAATCTCGTCGTCAATAAGCTGGGGCCCCGGAAGCTCCAGTTCAAACTCCGCCCGCTTGGTGCGCAGCGCCCTTCCGGCGGCCGCCACACACACCCGCTCCAGACGGCAGTTCACCTTTTTCTCCAGACGGTCTTTCACCTTCCCGGCCAAAGACGCCACCTTTTCTATATTCTCGATCTGCCCGTCGATCATTGCCCGTTCTGTATGCTCTTCTTTTTCGATGGCAAGAATCCGAACCTTTCCTTCCTCTACCGTTCCCACCATACCGATAATGCTCCGCGTCCCAATATCGAGAGCTAAAATCATATTTGCCGACTGGCTCTTCGGCTCCTGCACACGCTTCACTCTTCCTCTGGCCATATCAAATCCACCCTCCTGCAGCCCCGGCAATCCGAAAACTGCCGTTCTGCGTTCTCTTCCTACATTATAATAAAAGAAGGCTTCGGTGTAAATGTTTTTCTTTGGGAAGACTTTGTTTTCTGGCTATCCAAACAGGCTGGGTTTTCTTACTCTTCTATCCCATCTCCTTCCCCCAGCACATCGTATCCAATCCGGTTATACAGATCCAGCTGGGGCGGAGTGGCCACGCCGATGGTAATAAAGGTTCCCTCGCTGCCTTTGGGTTTTCTCGTCCCGTGATACACTCCCGGAGGCGCATACAGCACATCCCCCGCTTTCACCGGAATCCATTTGTCATAGAGATAAAATTCCCCTTCCCCCTCATAGCAGAAAACCAGCTCCTCCGAGAGGGGATGCACGTGGGGCTCAAACTCCATGCCCGGATAATGTACCGCGCTGGTGATGCCGATGTTGCGGGAGCCAAGCCGCGGGGTCAGGACTAAGTGCAGGTCCAGGCCGCTTGATTTCTCCCAGTTGTAACCTTCGAAAATGTTGAACATGCCGCCGAATTTCTTTACTTCTTCTTTATCCATAGAAAATTCTCCATTTCAGTTCCGCTTCACCCCTTCCAATGCCCTTCTGGGCATTGGAAGGGATTTCGATGTTTTTTTATTGTTTCAGAAAGTCCGCCATCCCTTTGAGCATAAAATATCCTGCGTACGCCCCCTGATCCGGTGTTCCTAAGGCTGCCGCCTTGTGAACGGCCGCCTTTCCGTACTTGGGTTCCATGGATTTCGTCTTCTCCACGCCCTCCATGGCGCCGCAGGCTGCAATCTCTGCCGCCTGGGAAAGAGACAGTTCCCCGCTTCCGGCCAGGGCCGTTTCCAGACAGTCTGCCGCTTCCCCTACGGCGTCCAGGACCGTGCGCTCGCCCCGGACGCATTTCCCCCGCTTAGCGATTCCTTCCGCAAACCCCTGCAGGAATAAAAGGTATCCGGGCGCATCCAGTTTTTCCTTTCCTGCTGTCTTCTTTCCGCCGGACATGATGCCGGAAGCCATGAGGGTACCCATGGTAGAGGGCACCACAGAAGCCATCTTCATGCCCGCCTTCACGAAAGTTTTCCCGAAATCCCTCTCTTCACTTTCCCGCAGAATCTCCGGCAGGACCGAGAATCCCTTGCCCATGGTAATTCCCAGATCCCCGTCTCCCATCCTGGCGTCCATTTCGCTTAAAAATTCTGCCTGTTCCGTCATCACAGCAGCAACCTGCGCAAATAATGCCGGCAAATCTTCTCGTGTCAAATAATCCACTTCTCTGTCACCTCTCATTTCTGCACATAAAAAGGCGTTGCAGCCGGATAATCCAGCCACTCTTTCAGTTCATCATCCAGACGGCAGATGGATACGGACGCGCCTGCCATCTCCATGGACGTGGCATACTCTCCCACAAAGGAGCGGTAAACCCTAATCTCCCTCTCCCCAAGCTGCGCAAGTACGTCATTTAATAAGATATAAAGTTCTTCTACAGAAGTGGCTCCCAAGCCGTTGATCAGTACGGCCACCTCTTCCCCGGCCTCCACGGGCATGTCCTTTAGAAGCGTTTCCAGCGACTCCTCAGCAATCTTAGCGGAAGTGCGCACCGGCCCATTCCAGATCCCGGGTTCCCCGTGAATTCCCATTCCCATAGCCATCTCATTTTCTTCCAAGGTAAAATTGGGATGGCCAATCTCCGGGATAATACAGGGAGTAAAGGCGAAGCCCACAGTCCGTGTGGCCTCCTTGGCCTTTTGGGCGGCGGCCGCCACCTCCGCCAGGGTTCCCATCTTGGCAGCCTTTGCCCCGGCTGCTTTATATAGGAAGAATATACCCGCAACACCCCGGCGCACTTCGGGCTCCCCGGAATTTACATCGTCTGCCCCCACCACAGTGCAGGTCTCGATATCTTCCATCTCACACAGCTCCGCCGCCATATCAAAATTCATAATATCCCCGGTGTAATTGCCGTAGAGGTATAAAACGCCCGCCCCGGCCTCCACCTCTTTGCTGATCTCAAAGATCTGCTCTGCGGAAGGAGACTGGAAGACGCTTCCCACTCCGCAGCCGTCCAGCAGGCCTTCGCCCACATAGCCCAGGAAGAGAGGCAGATGCCCCGTTCCCCCTCCGGTGACAATGGCCACCTTTCCGGGAATCTTTTTGGCCGTGCAGTAGCACCGCAGATCTCCGTTTGCATACTTTACCTGATCCTTGTGAGCCGCGTAGATGCCCCGCAGCATGTCGTCCGTGTAGCCTTCCGGCCGGTTCATAATTTTTTTCATGGTTTCTGGTTCTCCTTTCTTTTCCTTTTTTATGCCCACCACATCTCTGTCCGTCCTCCGCTGATAATGCAGTTTTTAAGGAAATCCACTGCTTTTTCAAGGCCTTCCAGCCGATCCATGAGGCTGTCCTCATGTTCGATGCTCACGGCCCCGTCATATCCGGCCAGACGGAGAGCCGAAAAAATCTCTTTCCAATAAGCCCCGTCATTTCCGTACCCTACCGTGCGGAAGATCCAGGACCGGTTCCGCTCGTCACTGTAGTGCTTCGTATCCAGCACTCCGTTTTTCGCCCGGTTCCAGGGATCCATCTTTACATCTTTTGCGTGAACATGGTAAATAGCCTCTCCCAGCTCTCGGATCACGGCTGCCGGCTCCATGCCCTGCCACAGAAGATGGCTGGGATCAAAATTCGCACCGATGGCAGGACCTGCGGCAGCTCGCAGCCGCAGCAGGGTGTCCGTGTTGTAAACCATAAATCCCGGATGCAGCTCCAGGGCAAGTTTCGTCACCCCATACATACGGGCAAATCCGGCAAACTTGCTCCAATAGGGAACCAGCACTTCATTCCACTGGTAATCCAGGATTTTCAGATAATCGTCAGGCCAGGCACAGGTGACCCAGTTGGGATATTTTGCTCCCGGGTGATCTCCCGGACAGCCGGAAAAACAGGTTATAGTATCCACTCCCATCTCACCGGCCAGCCTTGCCGCATCACACATATCCCTGTGATATCCGGCTGCAAGTTCTCTGTCCGGATGAACGGGATTTCCATGGCAGGCAAAGGCGCTGATGGAAAGGCCGGAAGTCTCCATTGTATCTTTAAACTTCTTCAATTCCCAACGGTTCGCCAGCAATTCTTCCGGATCTGCGTGGGCTTTCCCCGGATAGCCGCCGCAGCCGATCTCCGCAGCCTCGATTCCCAGGCTGCGGTAATATTCCAATGCTTCCCCCAGAGGCTTATCATGAAGCATATTCGCAACAATGCCTATTTTCATATGATTTGTCCCCCACGGATTATAGTTTCACCCACCGGCCTGTCCGGGCGCTCTCCCAGAGCTTGTCGCAAATCTCCATCTGATGGCAGCCGTCCGCAAAGGTGGCAAAAGGCTGCACCGGCTTTTCTCCCCGGATGGCCGCATACACGGCCGCGAAGTTGTGTTTGAAAGCATCGGGAAAGCCCTCTGTGTGGCCTGCCGGATAGCCAATCACAGAAGCGGTGTCTCGGTGAGCCATTTTCGGATCCTTGACGAAAATCCGGTTTGTCTCCCCCCGGCAGCCCAGAAGCAGCTGTTCCACCTTTTCATTGTCCCACTCGGCCGACATTTTTGAACCGGATACCTGCAGGGTGGTCTGATTCTTCTTGCCGGAAAATACCATGGAAACCGCTCCGTTTCCCACGGCGCCGCCGTCAAACCGGAGCATAAAATATGCCAGGTCCTCCGTATCCACCTCCATCTCCCGGCAGCCCTCCGGCGTTTGGTGCTTTCTCTTGGAATGTACTGTTTTAAATTCCGCAAAAACCTCCGTTACCCTCTGGCCTGTCACATACTCCGCCAGATCGATCCAGTGAGATCCGATGTCCGAGACAGCCCTGGTTTTTCCGGATTTTTGGGAAAGAATCCTCCAATTAAAATCCGTGTCATACATAAGCCAGTCCTGAAGATATCCCCCTTGAACCGTGTAAATTTGCCCCAGCTCTCCGTCCTGCACCATATTTCTCAAATTGTGGATTACGGGATAATACCGGTTATGGAAATTGACCGCATGGACCAGGCCGCTTTTCTTTGCCGCTTCCTGCATCTTTTTGGCCTCTTCTGCATGCAAAGCCAGGGGCTTCTCGCAGATTACATGGATGCCGCGGCTCAGGGCATAGAGAGCTGTCTCCATATGGAGATGGTTGGGCGTACAGATATGGACGCAGTCCGGCCTGCAAACGTCAATCATCTCTCTATAGTCTTCAAAAGCAGCCACTGCACCCAGCCTGGCCGCCTTCTCTTTCCCATTCGCCCGGCTCACAACAGCAGCCAGTTCCACATAAGGAAGTCTTCTCAAAGCCTCCGCATGGGCTTCTCCTATAAAGCCGGTTCCGATGACCGCCGCCTTTAATTTTCTCATCTCAAATCCTTTCCTTTCCGCCCGCTTTCACGGCTGGCAGCTAAGCACGATCAGCCACGGGTAAACTGCCTGCCGGCGTCTTTTCTTTTGTTCTGCACGGTCTCCCATGCCGGCCGGACCGTTCATCCCTTTTTCTTCATCTCAATCACATCATTTCTGCACACGCTGGCACATAAACCGCAGCCGTCGCATTTATCCGGATCAATCTGCGGCCCCTCTTTTGTGTAGGTCAGGGCATCGTAAATGCAGAGCGGACTGCACTGGCCGCACTTTTTACATTTCGTCAAATCCGGTGATGCAAAATACCGGGTAACCCGGTCGTACTCTTCCATGGAGAGCATACGCCCGCTGGCTTTTCCGATGATATCAGAAATCTTTTCTATTCCCATCCGCTCCATATACGCCTCCACCTGCTCCAGCATGGTGCGCACATAGCCGTATCCTTTCAGGTACATAACCGTACCGGCCTGGACACTGCTTGCGCCGGCCAGCAGGCATTTAATTACTTCCTCTCCGTTGGTCGCACCGCCCGTAGCGCTGATGGTTCCCTTTACCTTGGGATATGTAACGATAATCCAGCGAAGAACTGCATGCAGCGCCCAGGAGCCCCCGTGGCCTGCCACGCCTCCGTGGAGAATAGGCGCCATAGTATTTACATCAATGTCAATCCCGGTGGTGCGGTTGATCATGGTCAGTCCGTCCGCCCCTGCTTCGTCCAGGCACATGGCCGTGTACAGAGGATTTGCTACCTGGGCCGTCATCTTGGGGATCACGGGAATGTTTACCTTTTCCTTGCAGAGCTTCAGCGCCGCAATGGAAATGGCGTGATTGTCGTTGCTGGGATCCCGGACCAGAAGCCCGGAAGGGCAGCTTGGCACAATTTCAACCGCATCCGCTCCCGCCTGCTGGCAGGACAGGGCATATTCTCCCCAGGTTTCCGGGTTGATGCAGTTAATGCTGGCGATAATGGGAATGGAGCAGCGCCTTTTGGACTGGTACACCGTCTCATAGTAGTCGTCCATTCCCCCGTGGTACGCCTGCTCGTAGCTGTAAAAGGTAGCGGAGGAAAATCCCGGAATCCCGCTCCTTATCACTTTAAATCTGGGGAAAGGATTGTAGCGCATAATCTCCTCCTCCTGCACCGATTTCAAGACCACGCCGGAATAGCCGCTCTCCTCGCACTTCACTGCCTGCTGCCAGTCCCGGGTCGCCCCCGTAGAAGCTGCCAGAATGGGGTGCGCAAGCTCGATTCCCGCATAGTTTACCTTCATATTTTTCATATTCACTTCTCTCCTTCCCCTTTTTAACTCTTCTCTTACTTCCCTATTCCAACGATTCCAAAATCCTCCGTATGTAATCTCCGCCCCGCTTCATGCCCTCTTTGGCATCCGGCAGATCCTGCGGCTGCCAGCGCCGCTCGTACTCCATGGACACCCAGCCGTCATAACCGGACTCCTTCAAGGTCTTTAAGATTCCCGGCCAATCCAGAATACCGTCCCCCGGCACTCTGGAATAAACCGTCCGGTCCTCCTCGTTCACGTGAGACACCATGGTAAATTTAGGTTTCCTGGCCACGCCGCCCCGGTACACCAGATCCTTGCAGTGTACGTAATAAATCTTGTCTTTCTGCAGAGCAATGGCCTCCGGGTACTCTTCTGCCGGGAAAAAAGCTATGTTGGCCTGGTCGTAGAGAATGCCCACATTGGGGTGATCGATCTCCTTGATAATCTCTGCCGTCCGGGCCGCCGTGGTCGTCATAGTGCCGAAATGATTTTCCAGCACCAGGCGGATGCCGTGGGGCTTGCCGTAGTCTCCGCACTCCCGCATGGTCTTCACCAGCTGATTAAGCTTTTTCCCGTCCGGATCCGTCTCCCCGTCCACCAGCTTTCCGCCGTAGATTCTCACGTTTTTAGCTCCCAGAATTACGGCCATATCAATGACGCGCTTCAGCTCCTGTTCCGACTGCTCCCGCTCCGCCTCATTCAGGCTGTTGTACAAATTCATATAGGGAGTTACGCCGGAAACCTTCAGTCCCGCAGCGTCCGCCTTGGCCCGCACCTCTTTCACATATTCCATATCCGCGTCCAAGGGAATAGCGCACTTGTAGCCGTCCGTCTGGATGATAATCTCGATGCCCGCAAGACCAATCTCCGCAAACAGATCCATGGCCTCAAACAAGCTGTACTCCGGCGTCCCCATGGTGTGTCCCGCAATCTTCATCATTTTTTAATGCCCCCATTCTTTTGTCATATCCGGCAGTCCGGCGGACTGCAGGATGCGGTTCATCAGCTGCATGGTCTTCAAAGCGTCCTCCGCACTGGTCAGCGGCTTCTGCCTGGTTTTGCAGCAGTCGATAAAGTGCCGGTCGCAGGGGCGGAATCCGATGGCATCCAGATAATTGGACCATCCCTTGTGCAGAGGCGTAGAATTGCGCACTTCCTCATATTCCGGCCGGATGATGGTCAGGCGGTCGGGAGATTCCACAATTACCGTCTTATTATCCCCGAACATTTCCACCCGCTCATACCACTGGCCTGCTTCCCGGCTGGCTCCCAGAAGTGCCAGGGAACCGTTCTCGAACTCCAGCTGGGCCGTACAAAGGTCTTCATAAAACCGATCGGACCATTTGGCCCTGGCCGTCACCTCCCCGCACTCGCCCAGGGCATAGCGCAGCATGTCGACCATATGTATGGAATTTTCCAGGGTTGCCCGGTATTCCTTAAACTCCCTGCACTTGTGGGCCAGCACATAGTGGGGTGCCTTATCTTTAAATTCATCCAGCCCCCGCCGGAACACGGGAGAATAGCGGCGGTTAAAGGCCACCATCACGATGCGGCCGGAATTTTTGGAAGCCTCCGCCAAATACTCGCACTCCTCCATGGTACTTGCCAGGGGTTTCTCAATCAAAACATCCAGCTTGGCCTCCAGAAGCGGAACCAGATATTCTTTCCGCACGGTCTTCGGCGTCAGAAGAACGGCCGCATCCAAATCCTGATTCAGAAACTCATCAAAAGTTTTCACGGCCTTGCCGAAACCATACTGCCGGCAGGCCTGTTCCGCCTTCTCGTAGGTCCGGTTCATAACCGCCGCTACCTCTACATCCTCAAAAGAGGAAAATACCGGGAAATGGGCGGAATGTGCAATGGAGCCTGCTCCGATAATGCCAATCCGCATTTTTTTCTGTTCGCTCATATTTTTTCTCTCCTCACTTTCCTAAATATGCTTTTTTAATGGTGTCGTCATTGCGCAGCTTGTCGGAGGAGCCCTCCGCTACGATTCTTCCTGTCTCCAGCACATAGGTATAATCGGAAATCGCCATGGCCTTGCTGGCGTTCTGCTCCACCAGAAGGACGGTGATTCCCTGTTCGTTGATCTGTTTCACAATTTCAAATACCTGGCTCACAACAATGGGAGCAAGGCCCAGGGAGGGTTCGTCCAGGAGCAGAATCTTCGGCTCCGCCATCAAGCCCCTGGCAATGGCCAGCATCTGCTGTTCGCCGCCGGAAAGAGTTCCGGCCATCTGGTTTTTCCGCTGTCCCAAAATGGGAAACAAATCATACATGCCGGGAATTTTCTTTCTGGCTTCCGCAGCCGGAATCCGGCAGCCGCCCATAATCAGGTTCTCCGTCACCGTAAGTCCGGCGAAGACCCGCCTTCCCTCCGGCACCTGGATAATACCGCTGTGCACCACCCGGTGGGCCTGGCCCGGCAGCGCTTTTCCTTCCAGGCAAAGAGTTCCGCTCTCCCTCTTTACCACTCCGCTGATAGCATTCATCAGGGTACTTTTTCCCGCGCCGTTGGAACCGATGATGGATACAATCATTCCTTCCTCCACGCGGACAGAAACATCCCGCAGGGCCGAAATATGCCCGTAGCTTACCGAAAGATTGTCTACCTCGAAAAAGCTCATACCCCGCCCTCCTCTCCGAGATATGCTTTAATAACCTCAGGATTGTTCACGACCTTTTCCGGATCTCCCTCCGTCAGCAAATCTCCAAAGTTAATTACATAGATGTACTCGGAAAGCTCGTTCACCACTTTCATCCGGTGCTCGATAAAGAGAATTCCGAATCCGTATTTTTCCCGCAGCTTTAAGATCAGGGCAATGAACTCTTCGATCTCGCTGGGGTTCAGTCCCGCAGCCGGTTCGTCCAGCATGAGAAGCCGGGGCTCATTCACTATAGCCCGTGCCAGCTCTACCCGTCTCTGGAGGCCGTAGGGGAGGTTGAAGGGACTGGCATCCCGGTGTTCCTCCAGTCCTACCAAACGCAGGGCTTCCAGGGCTTTCTCCCGGTTGGCCTTCTCCAGCCTGTGCTTGGAAGGCAGGTGCAGAATAGCCGAGAAAATATTGTAATTGGTGGCGGCATCCAAAGCCGTCATCACATTCTCCAGAACCGTCAGGCCCTTAAAGAGCCGGATATTCTGGAAGGTCCGGGAAATGCCCAGCCGCGCGATCTTGTGCTGCTTCATGCCGGCAATGTTTTGATCCCGGAACATCACTTCCCCGGTGTCTACCGGATAAATACCGGAAATCAGGTTCAGCACGGTGGTCTTCCCTGCCCCGTTGGGACCGATAATCCCAATGATCTGTCCTTCTTCTACTTTCAGGGAGACATCCTTTACCGCCTGTACGCCTCCGAAACTCTTTTGGATAGACTTAAGCTCCAGCAGCATTACCGCTCCCCCTTTCCGCCCGCCGCATTTCTCAGCTTCTGTGGAAGGGATCGGATTCCTCTTCCGACCTTCCGCAGGGTTTTTCCGTCCAGTTCCGCTTCCCCAAAGAGTCCCTGGGGCCGGAAATTAATGATCACCAGCACAATCACGCAGTAGATTACCGTCCGCCACTCGGCAGAGAAACGGAAAATTTCCTGAATCATGGTCAGCACAATGCCGGAGAAAATAGAGCCTGTCAGGGAACTTACCCCTCCGAAATACACCATGATAATCCACATGGAAGACTGGTCCCAGCCGAAAGAAGCCGAATCCAGGTAGGAGGTGGTATGCACGTACAGACAGCCCGCCAGTGCAGAGATGGCGCAGGCCAGAATAAACACAGTGAGCTTCGTCTTTGCCACATCGATACCCATGGAGGCCGCTGCCAGTTCGTCCATCTTAATGGCAACGCACTCCCGTCCGAAGCGGGATTTCTTTAACTGCCAGATACCGGCCGTCACCAGAACCAGAATGATCACAATCATAGGCTTGCTGGTGTAACGGGGAATTCCATTGAGGCCCAGAGCACCGCCCGTAATACTGGCCGAGTTGTTCAAAAGAGCCACCAGGGCCTGGCTAAAGCCCAGTGTCACCACTGCCACATAATCCCTCCGGAGCCGTATAACGGGAATTCCGATAAGGAATCCCAGAAAAGCCCCTACAATCATGGATGCCGGAAGCGTAATGAAAATCGGCGCTCCCAGATATTTCGCCAGCATGGCAGCCGTGTAGCCGCCCACTGCCATAAAGGCCGCCTGGCCCATGGAAAACATGCCGGTCAGTCCCGTGATTACGTATACGCCCAGCATGCCGATTACAATGATAAACGCATTGTTTATCATATACGTCAAATAATAGCTTGCCATGGTTCTCCCTCCTTACGCCTTGTCGGATGTGAAATTGCCCGCCAGTCCGTTGGGGAACAGAAGCAGGAAGATCATCATGAAAACGAAGGAACCTACGGGCTGCAGGGCAGAGCCAATCCAGCTTGTGAGAAAGGTCTCCAAAATCCCAAGCATCAGAGCCGCATACAGGGCGCCGTTTAAGCTTCCCAGTCCTCCGATTACCGCTACCATAAAAGCTTTTACCGTGTAGGTAGATCCCAGGGTAGGGGAAAGCACCGTGCGGGTTCCCACAAATACGCCTGCTACTCCGGCCAGCGCCCCCGCCAGGAAAAAGGTGCTTAAAACAATCAGATTCACATTCATCCCCATGAGGCTGGTAGCACGGGAATCCATGGAAAGCGCCCGGACGGCCACGCCCAGCCGCGTCTTCTTTAAAATCAAAATCAGGGCAAGAATACACACAGAGGCAACTAAAAGCATGTAGAGATCCGCCGTATCCACACTCAGTCCCAGAACCGTAATATAGCGGTTCGTGTTTGCAAAGAAATCCGGGTAGGAATAGAAAATTCCCCCGAACCGGATGGCCACCAGATTCTGCAGGAGCAGACCCATGGTAATGGCCGAAACGAAAAGCAGAAGGAGCTGGTTGGTCTTCACGCGGATCCGCCGGAAGCTTACAAACTCCACCGCAATATTCAGCACACCGCCAATCAAAGCTGCGCAAATCAGGGTCAGCCACAGATTTCCGCCGAACACCTGGGTACAGAGCATTCCGCCGTAAGCGGCTGCTACCATCGTTCCTCCATGGGCAAAGTTGGAAAATTTCAAAATACTGAAAATCAGCGCCCAGCCCACCGCAATAATTGCATACACGGCGCCCATCGATATTCCGTTAACCAATAGCTGAAGATAATATCCCATATTCACCGTCCTTTTCTTACACGGCATCCCTCTTAGATGCCGGGAAAGGCCGCACGCCTCATGACATGCGGCCCTTCTGTTTACATCTGTTTTCTTTTTTAAGTCCATCTATGCTGTCAATATTTTAAGAAAACCTATTTCAGATAATCCGGGCACCAGGTTTCCAGGCCTTTGTATTCCCCGTTTTCAATGCCCATCATGAAAATCTCTACACCGAGGGGCATATGGGTCTCCGGATCCATATTAAAGCTGTCCGTGATAATGGTATCCACGCCGGAAATTGTTTCCAGGGCATCCCGGATAGCCTCACGGTCTGTACTGCCTGCCGCCTGGGCTGCCGCTACCGCGATCAGCACCTGATCGTATCCAAGGGCTGTCTTAATGGTAGCTTCCTGGCCGAAAGCCTCCTGGCATTTGGCATCCAGCTCCTTAAACTCTTCTGTTTCATAGCTGCAGTTGGACATAAAGTAGATGTTGCTTGCACTGGCTGCGTCCGCACAAAGGGAAGCAAAGGGGGACGAGTAGTCCAGGGATCCCGTCTGAGGAACGTTAAAGCCGAGCTGGCTCTTCTGGTTGGTAGAAACGGTCAAAGGCTGGGTGGGATTGGCATTGAAAAGGCAGTCCGCACCTGCATTCTGAATATTGGTCAGCTGGGTCTTCATATCCAGGTCCGCCTGGTTGTTGTACTCCACAGCCACTACCTCAATATTGTTGTCCTCGCAGTACTGAAGAGCCGCGTTGGCCTGAGTTGCACAGTATGCGTGATCCTGCGCAATCAAAAAGCCCACCTTCTTGCATCCCAGTTTCTCTACCAGATAGGAAATGCTGAAGATACCGGACTGGGCCGCGGAAGGCTGCATCAGGAACATATAGGGATTCAGGGAATCCAGATTCTCGCCCTGCATACATCTGGGGTCTCCGAACTGTCCCAGATAAGCCACCTTCAGTTCATTGGTGGTATCCACGCTGGCCAGTCCTACATTGGAGAGGGAGGGCCCTAGAACCAGAGACACATCATCTACCTGTACGAGACGCTGCAGGGAGCTGATTCCTTCGTTGGGATCGGATTTGCAGTCATAGGGAATCAATTCCAAGGTGTAGGTGGTGTCGCCGATGACCACGCCGCCTGCCTCGTTAATGTCCTTAACTGCCAGCTCAGAGCCGTTTACAGAAGCAATTCCCAGTACAGAACCGTTTCCGGTCAAATCGTGGATGGCGCCGATTTTCAGCACGCCGGTCTTCCCGGAGCCGGATTCTGCCGGTTCCTCCGCATCACTGCCTGTCTCCGGCGCTGCCGGGGTTTCTGTTTTGGCCGGCTCCTCTTTCCCGGAACATGCCGTCAGGGATACGCAGAGGGTCACAGCGAGAAGCATTGCAATTACTTTTTTCATTTCCATTCCTCCTTAGATTTTTTTGAATCGTTTCGTGTTTTGCTTCATTTTTGTGAAAACGATTTAAGCTAATTATGCCAGAGGTTTCATAGAAATGCAATGTCCATTTTTCACTATTTTTCACTCACTTTTTTGTATAATTTGCACATATCTTGTCATAATTCTGAAATTTTCTTGCAATATAGAGATAAAAAGCGTATACTAAAGACCACGAGAATGTGGATTTTTAAAAACAAAAACGGCATCAAATCTACACTTGACGCCGTTTTGATAAATCGTTTTCTCGTCATAGGAATCCAGCTTACAGACGTAGAAGTGCCTCATACTCACATTTTTTCAAAAAACGGAGGCTTTTATCCGCTTCTGCACGAAAATTTTCGAAGCTGGCGGCTTCGATGGTGAGAATCCCGTCGTAACCGGAACGCAGAAGGGCTTCAAAATAGGGACCATAATCATACCCGTCATTTTCCTGAGGAAATCTGCGCAGATCTCCTCTTGGATAATCGATGTGGGCATGGCGGATTTCCTCCCGGTTCTCACAAATAGTTCCGAAGTCATCTTTTGTTTTGTGCATGTGCCGCAGATCGCACATGGTATGGCAGTTTTCTTTTCCCAGGGACGCGGCAAAAACCGCTGTCTCACCCACGCGGTTCAGAAAGTTGGAGTTGGCCGGACCCAGGGGTTCAATCACCAGATCCAGGCCGTATTTTTGAAAAATGCCGCAAATGCTGCTGATAAATTCTGCCGTCCGCCTCCGGGCCGCCAAAACATCGGCGCAGCCCTCGGGAATGCTCCGGCACTTTCCCGCCCCGAAGGGAATCATGCGGGCTCCAAGAAGAGCCGCCCGCCGGGAAGCCAGATCAATGTGGGACAGCCATTTCTCCCGGTCGAAATTTTGCCCGTGAATACGGACCGACAGGGGCAGAAGTCCGGAAAACACCTCAAATGTGAGCCCTGATCCCATCGCTTTCTCGCAAAATTTAGAAAACGATTTCTCATCCATAGCGGCAATTTCACACAAATCCAGCTCTGCAGTGTCAAAACCGCAGGCCGCAATGTCATCTAACTGGTTTACAAAGCCAAAACAACCAAATTTCATTTCTGCTTCCACCTTTCTTTGGGAATTTTGGCGCTATTATAACACTTGTTTTACACAAAAGGCAATACTATATTTTAAAATAAAGGAGAAAACGATTTATGAAAAAGATGTATGGAGTTATCACAGCCATGACAACACCCTTCCGGGAAGACGGCCAGGCAGACCTGGCAGCCCTGGAGACTATGACGGAATTTCTCATCCGGTCCGGGGTGGATTGTCTCTATCCCTGCGGAACTACAGGGGAAATGATGCTGATGACGGCCGAGCAGCGGGAGGCTGTGGCTGAGTGCGTGGTCCGCAAAGCAGCCGGACGGGTAACGGTATTCATCCATGTAGGAGCCATCCGCCAGGAAGAGACCATCCGCCTGGCCCGCCATGCCCGCGAAATCGGCGCGGACGGCATCGGGGTGGTATCCCCCGCCTTCTTCGGTCTCACAGACCGGGAGCTTACCGAGTATTACTGTACTGTGGCAAAAAGTATCCCTGAGGATTTCCCCATGTATCTCTACAACATTCCCCAGTGTACCACCAACGATCTCTCCCCTCAGGTCTGCGCGGAGGTGGCTGAGCGGTGTCCCAACGTGATCGGCGTTAAATACAGCTACTGCGATATGCACCGCACCCTGGATTACCTGCGCATCCGGGAGGGGAAATTCTCGGTCCTGGTAGGCTTTGACCGGCTGCTCTATCCGGCCCTGGAGCTGGGCTGCGACGGCTGCGTCTCCGGCGTCTCCTCTGTCTTCCCGGAGCCTCTGGTAGAAATTTACCGGGCTTTCAAAGCCGGTGATAAGGAAGCCGTGAAAAAAGCCATGTGGCTGTGCAACGACATTGTAGTGAAGCTGAAATCCGGAAGCCGCATGAGCATTTTTAAGGACGTGCAGACCCTCCGGGGACTTCCCGGCGGACACATGCAGGCGCCGCTTCTGGATGTGACAGAGGAGGAACACCGGGAACTGGAAGAGCTCTTTGAAGCCTATGTGAAAATGTTCCCCCTGCCGGAAGACATCCGGTAAGGTCTTTCGCTGAATTTTTTGTCTCTTGACGTGAAAAGGGAAGGCTATTTTGCCTTCCCTTTTCCTGTATCCCGCCTGCGGGTGGTCTCCCGTATAATCATTTTATGCTGGAGAATAATGCCCCGGGCAGATTGTTCCCGATCCCGGATCTGACTGATCAGAAGCTTAGCCCCCTCACTCCCCAGCTCTTTGCGGGGCTGGGCGATGGTGGTAATCTCCGGCTCTACCATCTGGGAAATATCCACATTGTCAAAGCCTACTACATCCACATCCCGGCCCGGCCGCAGCTTATGTTCTTTTAACCAGCGGACGACTCCTACTGCCCGG
>CAJUNN010000051.1:0-12972 GCA_910587955.1 uncultured Lachnospiraceae bacterium
ATCAACACCACTGACACCGCCGAGGCGGGCTGACCCCCGCCAAAGCATAAAATCCTTTTGACAGTGTGTTTTCCTAATAAAACGCAATCTTATGCTGGCTGACCGCATGATGGCCATTGCCGGTGATTCCAGGATGAACACGGTTACAGCTGATTTAGACGAAGCGGAGGTATCCCGTTCGGATGCTTCGGCAACCGCTGAGAACCGCAGAGCACTCTTAGAAGAAGCGGCAGAGATTTATGAGCTTTACACAATCGCTTTGTATGATTTAAACGGGCAGTTGGTCCAAGGGATTGAAGGAGCGCCGGAGAATTTGGACAGCAGTTTTTTTTCGCTGTTGAAAGAGACAGACAATTTGACAACGGATGCCTCCACCATTTTTCAGGGCAGGCTGGGTATCACAATGGGTATGCCGGTGAAGGAGAACGGTGAGACCATTCTTTATGTAATGGGCGTATATAAATATGATATACTCAACGATGTAATCAGCAGCATCAATCTGGGCAAGAGCGGCAGAGCTTTTATGGTTAATCAGGAAGGACTTGTTACCGGCCATCCGGACCAGTCCCTTGCGCTTAATAAAAGTTCTCTGATTGAGCTCAGCGGTGGCAATGGGGAAGCGGTGGAACGGGTTACTACCGGAGAGACAGGAGCGACAGAATTTCCCGTCAATGGGGAAAAGATGCTGGTGGCGTTTTCTCCCATTCGAGGAACCCAGTGGTCATTGGTGATTCAGATTCCCAAGTCGGATTACAGCCATTTTATTAACGGAGCCATGCTGATATCAATCCTGGCTACCTTGGCTGGCCTATTGATTTCCATGCTGCTGATCCTGCGATTTGCCCGTTCCATCTCTTACCCGGTGAAGTGCGTAACAGATCGGATGGTGGCTCTCTCCAACGGAGATCTGCACACAGATGTACTCCATGTTAACACGCAGGATGAGCTGGAGGTTATGACACAGACATTGGACGCTACGCTGGTAAGTATAAACCGATACATATCCGATATCCAGCAGGTATTAAGCCATGTTGCAGACGGGGACCTGCGTACCGGGCCTCAAGTGGACTACAAAGGAGATTTTGAGCTAATCCGCGGCAGCCTGCATATCATTACCCGGTCGATGAATGAAACACTCCTTGGATTCCGCTCCGCCGCGGACCGTCTTACCGCAATGGCAGAGCAGCTGAACGGACAGTCTGTACAGCTGCACCAGGCATCTCTGGAACAAAACCGTTCCACGGAAGAACTGGTCTTTGAGGTGACTCATGTGAAAGAACAGCTGGCTGATGTTGCAAAGAGCAGCAGCCAGACCCGTTCCCAGACAGAGGAGATTAGCCGCCGTATTCAAAGCGCCAATGAACAGATGGCATCCTTGTCCTCTGCAATGGACGACATCAGTGCCAATGCACAGCAGATTACAAAAATCGCCAAGGATATTGAAGATATTGCGTTCCAGACCAATATTTTGTCTCTCAATGCCTCCGTAGAGGCAGCAAGGGCAGGAGCTGCCGGAAAAGGCTTTGCAGTTGTAGCCAATGAGGTAAAGCAGCTGGCAGCTAAAAGCGCGGAGGCTGCGCAGAGCGCTACGGAAATGGTCAACAACACCAAAGCGATCATTCAGACAGGTGTGGTGCTGACAGCGGATACTGCCGGTTCCCTTCACGCGATATCCGACGTCTCCGGACAAATCAACACAATCTCAGATCAGCTGGCGGCGGCAGTACAGGGACAGGAGCTTGCCCTGACTGTAATGGAGGAGCGGATTGCCACGATTTCAGCGATTGCGGATCGCAATCTGCAAAATGCAGGAGAAACGGAACAGTCCAGCGGCTCTCTGGCGAAAGAAGCGGAGGCGCTGCAATCACAAGTACAAAAATTTATTTTAAAGGAGAAATGCAGCAAATGAAACGAATTTTTGTCATGCTTCTGAGCTTGCTGCTGATGGCGGCACCGCTGGCAGCCTGCGGAAAACAGGAGGGACTTCAGGATGGATATTACACGGCCCAAGCATCCGAATTCAGCCACGGCTGGAAAGAATATATTACCATTTTAGTGAAAGGGGGGAGCATTGTCTCTGTAGAGTATAATGCGGAGAATGCCAGCGGATTCATCAAAAGCTGGGATAACACCTATATGCAGACCATGCTCCATGCCGCCGGAACTTATCCCAATGAGTATACCCGGTATTATGCAAACCAGCTTCTGGAGGGACAGGGCGAAGGGAGCATCGACGCAATTTCAGGGGCGTCGTCTTCCCATGAATCGTTTCAAATACTGGCCCAGGCGGTGGTGGAACAGGCGCGCAAAGGAGATTCCAGTATTGTAGCGGTGGACACATCCCACTAAGGGAAAAAGGGCATTGCCCAAGCAGGAACTGGACTTCTATTCGGATGCTCCGAAAGGGAGGCAATTTAAGAAAAGATTAAGAAAACCCTAACCCCATTTCAAATTTCTTCTTCTACACTAAAAAAGGCAGCCGAAAAAGGGATGTCAAAACACGAAAGATTTCCACAGGATATGGAGAACCGGAGGAATGTATATGCAGAAGATTTTGGTTGTGGAAGATGACAGAGCTTTAAATAACGGGATTTCCCTTGCCCTGAAGGCGGAGAGCTACGGCTTTATGCAGGCCTTTGATTTGGAACAGGCCAGGGACCTGATAAAGACCCAGGAGGTATGCCTGGTGATATTGGATCTAAACCTTCCCGACGGAAACGGTTTGGATTTTCTAAAAGAAATAAAAGAACATATGGATATTCCCGTAGTGATTCTGACGGCCAGGGACCAGGAGACGGAGATCGTCACAGGACTGGAGCTGGGCGCGGACGATTATATTACCAAGCCCTTCAGTCTAATGGTCCTGCGGGCGCGGATCAACACCCAGATCCGCCGGGTAAAAAGCAGCGGCCTCCAGGTCTACCAGACGGGAGATTTCTACTTTTCTTTTCACAGCATGGAATTTATCAAAGGAAACCACCCGGTGGAGCTGAGCAAAACGGAGCAGCGCCTTTTAAAGCTTCTGGTGGAAAACAGAGGCCTTACTCTGTCCAGGGGGGAGCTGGTGGACCGGATCTGGACGGACGGCGCCCAGTATGTGGATGAAAATGCTCTGTCCGTCACCGTCAAGCGCCTGCGGGATAAGCTGGAGGATAATCCTTCCTCCCCCCGGTACATTAAGACCGTCTACGGCATCGGTTATACTTGGGCGGATGAACGGAACCGGGCCGCCGGAGGGCTTCATGGATAGACTGCTGCTCCTTGTGGCCGGAGGACTTGTCATTTTTCTGGGCGGGGTCTTTTGTTTCTTCCTTTACTGGATCCGTGTCTCGAAAACCCTGCACCGCATGGAGAACATGCTGGAAGCGGCTGTCAGCGGAAACTTTTCGGAAGAAGTGTTCAGTGAATCCCGTCTTTCGGCCTTGGAAGCCCGGATGGGACAGTATCTCAAGGGACAGGCCGGCCGGGAGCAGAAACTCAAGGATGAGCAAAAGGCTGTCCATGCTCTGATCTCGGATATTTCCCATCAGACGAAAACGCCGGTGGCCAATCTTCTCCTTTACAGCCAGCTTCTGGAAGAAGAAAAGCTTTCCGGACAGGCAGGAAAGCTGGCCGCCCAGATTCTGTTTCAATCGGAAAAACTTCGTTTTCTCACAGACTCCCTGTTTAAGGCCTCCTCTCTGGAACGGGGAGCTGTTGTGCTGTCCCCCAAACGCAGTCCGGTCCGGGATCTTCTTGAGCAAACGGCTATGCAGGCCAAGCCAAAAGCAGCTCTCCGGGGAATCCGGATACAGTGGAAGATCGAGCGCCCGGAGGATAAAGCCTTTTTCGACCAGCGGTGGACAGGGGAGGCACTTTGGAATATTTTGGACAATGCGGTAAAATATACCTGCCAGGGAGATACCATTCTTCTGGAGGGGGTGTCCTACGAATTTTTCTACCGCATTACCGTGACGGATCACGGTCCCGGAATCCGGGAAGAAGAGATTCCGAAAATATTTCAGCGGTTTTACCGTTCCAGGCAGGTCCGGGAAGTGGAGGGCGTGGGAATCGGACTTTACCTGGCCCGGGAAATCATAGGCGCCCAGGGCGGTTATATTAAGGTTGCCTCCGGGAAGGAGACGGTATTCTCCCTGTTTCTTCCCAGAAACGGCGGAGGGGAAATCTTGCAGAACTGTTAGATTTCAGAAAGAATGTGGAAAGATTCCTGTGGTATCCTAAGAAAAAAAACGGAGGAATCTTTTTTTCATGACTATTTTAGAGACCCAGGATTTAAAAAAATATTACGGGACAGGGGAAAACACCGTCAAAGCACTGGACGGCGTGGACCTGAAAATTGAAGACGGAAGCTTTACAGCCATCGTGGGGACATCGGGAAGCGGGAAATCAACCCTGCTCCACATGCTGGGCGGTCTGGACCGGCCAAGCAAAGGAAAGGTTCTGGTAGACAAAAAGGATATTTTCTCTCTGAAGGAAGAAGCTCTGACGATTTTCCGGCGCAGGAAAATCGGCTTTGTATTTCAGAACTACAATCTGGTTCCGGTGCTGAATGTAAAGGAAAATATTGAACTTCCCATTGAGCTGGACGGAAACCGGCCGGACGTACATTATGTAGAGGCTATAGTAGAAATGCTGGGCCTTCAGGAAAAGCTCTTAAGCCTTCCAAGCAATCTCTCCGGCGGACAGCAGCAGCGGGTGGCCATTGCCCGGGCCCTGGCCAGCAAACCGGCCATTATCCTAGCTGACGAGCCCACCGGAAACCTGGATTCCAAAACCAGCCTGGACGTGATGGGACTTTTAAAAGTAACCAGCCGGAAATTCCATCAAACCATTGTGATGATTACCCACAATGAGGAGCTGGCCCAGATGGCGGACCGCCTGATCCGCATTGAGGACGGCCGGATTGTAAAGGATGGTGAGTAGGATGTATCGTGTGAAAAACCGGAAATCCATTCAGCGCCTGGCAAAGAAAAGTTTTCTGGCAAACCGGACAAGAAACGGCATGGCAGCCTTGGCCATTGCCCTCACAACTCTTTTATTTTCCGCTCTTTTTACCACCATTATTTCCGTTAACTATTCCGTGGAGCAGCAGACCATGCGCCAGGTAGGCGGCTATGCCCACGGAGGGTTTAAGGGATTGACAAAGGAACAGCATGAGGTGCTCAAAGAGCATCCCCTGGTGAAAGAACACGGAAGCAACAAAATGCTGACTTTTCTGGAGGAAGGCCTCTTTTCCAAACACCGCGTGGAAGTGCGCTATTCCGATCTGACAGGGGCGAAAATGTTTTTCTGTGAGCCCTCCGTAGGGAGAATGCCGAAGAATTCTACGGATCTGGCTACGGATACCGCAGTCTTAGATCTTTTGGGGGTTCCCCATGAGATCGGCGCCTCGGTTACGGTTCCCTTCTTGTTTCACGAGGAGACTGTAGAAAAAACTTTTACCCTCTGCGGATACTGGGAGACGGATGAGGCTATCCCTGTGAGCCAGATGTGGCTTTCCGAGGAATTTGTAGATGACGTGCTGGCATCCGTAGAGCCGGACACGCGGATGGAGACTGCGTCTGCCGGGACCTGGAACTTAAATTTGTGCTTTGCAAACAGCCGCCATATTGAGGAAAATCTCCGCACCATAGCCCGGGACTGCGGCTTCCAGACGGAGGATCCCCTATCAGATGATTACCTGGATATAGGCGTCAACTGGGCGTATACCAGCACCCATACCAACAGCGGAGAGGAGATAATCAATGTTCTGGCCGGCTTAAGTCTGATTCTCCTGATTATTTTTGTGGGTTATCTGATTATTAACAACATTTTCCAAATATCCGTGGCCGGAGATATCCGGTTTTACGGTCTCTTAAAAACCATCGGCACAACAGGGACGCAGCTGAAAAGGATTATTCGCTACCAGGCTCTGCGTCTGTGCCTGGCGGGCATTCCGGCGGGGCTTTTTCTGGGTTATCTGGCGGGGATGGCCGTAACCTCCTTGGTACTGGAAACCGCTTACCGGCAGAACGCATTCCAGACCTTAAACCCCTGGATTTTCATTGGTTCCGCCCTGTTTTCCATTCTCACGGTGCTGATAAGCGTGAGAAAGCCGGGGAAGATGGCGGCTTGCGTATCGCCCATTGAGGCTGTCCGTTATGTGGACGCCGATATTAAACTCAAAAAGCGCAGCAGCCGGAAACGAGTGGGACCCAAAATCCTTCAAATGGCGGCAGCCGGATTGTCCCGGAACCGGAAGAAGACCGCTTTTGTCATTCTCTCCCTGTCCTTAAGCGTGGTGCTGTTTCATACAGTCTGCTCCATAGCGACAGGCTTTGACATGGATAAGTTTGTGGGCAAGCTTTCCAGCACGGACTACCTCATTGCTCATGAAGACTATTTCCAGGCCCGATTCGGCTCCCCCGGCCAGTCCGTACCCGAAACCTTGATGGAGTCGGTAGAATCCCGGGAGGGTGTTAAGAAAACCGGGCGCATTTTAAGGGATACGGGCATTGTCCAGGCGGAAATGACCAAAGCCCAGTATTTGAAAACTTTGGCGTCCATGCAGCTTCAGAATCTGGATGACGCTATCCGCGCCATGGAGGATGATGAAAAAGGAGATTTCGCAGTGGGCCTCTACGGATTGGATCGCCTCCCCTTCGAATCCTTAAAATTTGTGGGGGATCCCCTTTCCTGGGAGGAGTTCCAAGGGGATCATATTCTGATACAGATTCTGCGGGAGGATGATTACGGAAATCCCCTCATGGAGAAGGCGCCTTTTAAGACAGGAGATCAAGTCTCCCTTCTGGTTGTGGATGAATACACTTATACGGGAACAGAACTGAATCCGCAGCTTGAAATTCTGAAAAGCCACCGGGAAACTTATACCATTGCCGCCTCTGCCATTCTTCCTACATCCCTTAGCGTCCGCCGGTTCGGAAATGCAGAATTTGCCATGGCTGCAGGACAGCTGCAGGAGGAAGCGGGAGAGCAGGCCTCCGTGATGAGCTATCTGGCGGATATGGAAGAGGGAAGGACTTTTGAACTGGAAAATTTCCTGGCAGATTATACCAAACAGACGGAGCCGGAGTTTGATTTTGAATCCAGAGCCAAGTACTATAAGGAGTTTGACTCCCTGCGCCGGATGTTCTTCGCCGTTGGCATCTCTGCCAGCGCCATTGTTGCCCTGGTGGGAATCTTAAACTTTGTCAATGCTGTGGTAACGGGAATCCGCACCCGCAGGCGGGAGCTGGCCATGCTTCAAAGCATCGGCATGACAGGGAAGCAGCTAAAAGAGATGCTGATTTTGGAGGGCTGTTTCTACGGAGTAATTGCTGTATCCCTCTCCCTGGTTTTGAATGTCCTCCTTTCCCTTCTGGTTATGAGCAGGCTGGAGGATATGCTCTGGTTCTTTAAGGCCCGCTTTATCTGGTATCCGGTTTTGGGAATACTGCCCGTTTTTCTGGGGCTGGGAGCTGTCATTCCCGTACTGGTGTACCGATCGGTGCAAAAATCAAGCATTGTGGAGCGGCTGCGTATGACGGAATAAGAATTTTAATAAAAATTTCACATTTCAGTGCTTGACAGACGGACGGCAGCAGACTATGGTTTTGAATATGCTGCGAAAGAGGAGAGGATTTATGAAAACCTGGATTCGGAAACACAGGATAGAGCATCCTGTAAGGTTTACCCTTAAGAGCCTGCTGCTGTTTGCTTTGCTTTATCTCATTGTGGGAGCTACGGCTCCCTTTTTCTCGTACCCGGAAGTGACAGAAAGCACGGTTTCCGATTTTGATTTGTCTGAGTTCCGGCAGGGAACGCCGGGCTGCGACCGGGCCGGGATAATAGAAACCAATGAGGGAGCCTGGGAGGAGCGTATGCGCCTTTTAAGCAGGGCAGAGGAACGGATTGTGCTGGCTACCTTTGATATGCGGCCCGGGGAGAGTACGAAGGATATTCTGGCCGTTCTTTTAAACCGGGCGGATGCAGGAGTGCAGGTTAAGATTCTGGTAGACGGGCTAAGCGGGCTCCTCCGCATGGAGGGAAAGGAAATGTTTTATGCGCTGTCTTCCCATCCCAATGTGGAAATCCGTCTTTATAACAAGCCGAATCTTTTAACTCCCTGGAAGCTTCAGGGAAGAATGCACGACAAATATGTGATAGTAGATGAGGAAGCCTATCTTCTCGGAGGGCGTAATACTTTTGATTACTTCATCGGAACCTACACGGACAAAAATGTAAGCCTGGACCGGGAAGTCCTGGTGTATAACACACAGCCGGGAAATCTTTCCAGCTCCCTGTATGAGCTGGAAGCTTATTTTAAGGGGGTCTGGAATCAGAAGGAGTGCAGGCCTTTTCATGAAGATGAAAGGCTGGCGGAAACAGAAAAAGTAAGGGAGCAGCGGGCTATGCTGGAAGAACGGTTCCGAAGCCTCCTGGGCTCTCATCCCCATTTATTTGACGAAAGCTGGGATTATGGAGCCCATACCTATGAGACCGGGGCCGTCCGCCTTTTGTCCAATCCCACCGCCATCTACAGCAAGGAGCCTGTGCTGTTCTACCAGATGACCCGGCTGATGGAAGAAGCCAGGGAGCGGGTGGTGATCCAATCTCCCTATGTGGTCTGCAACGATTATATGTACGGCCGGCTCCGGGAATTGAAGGAGAAGGTACCGGATACCCGGCTGATTTTGAATGCCGTGGAAAATGGGGACAATTTCGTGGCTTCCAGCGATTACCTCCGCCACAAAGAGGAGATTTGGGACACGGGAATTACCCTCTATGAGTATGACGGCGGAATTTCAAACCACGGAAAGAGTATCCTTATTGACGATGATTTGTCCCTGATCGGTTCTTACAACCTGGATCTCAGGAGTTCGTATCTGGATACGGAGCTGATGCTGGTTATTGAAAGCAAAGAGCTGAACCGGGAATTGGAAGGATATATGATGGCCATGGAGGCGGATTCCAGAAAGGTCCTGGACGGGAAGAATTACGAAATCCCGGCCCATCTTACGCCGGCAAAAGCTCCGCTGTGGAAGCGGGCGGCCTGGAAGATTTTCGGTTTTGTGATCCAGCCCTTCCGGGGGCTCATCTGACAAAACAGAGGCGCCGGGCAAAATTTGTGCCGAACATTTACAAAATCCTGAAAAAATGCTATACTAATTATAATTGCGTAAATGGGAGGGACGAAACAGCAATGGCATCCAACACATCCGGCAGACGCCGGACAGGCACACGAAAGAAGACATCCTCCGCCTCCAGGCGGACGGCCGGGAAAAAACAAGCGGACAACGCATTTATCCGGGACGAGATACAGGTTCTGCTTCTCTTTGCCTTCTCGGTGCTGCTTTTGATCAGCAATTTCGGATTCGGCGGGGCTGCGGGCGGCTTCGTAAGCGGCGTCATGTTCGGCCTGTTTGGGATTTTTGCATACATACTGCCTGTGGGCATGTTCCTGGTTGCGGCGTTTTCCATTTCCAACCGGGAGAACACCATCGCACTGGTAAAAGGGACGGCTATGGTTGCAGCCGGTTTTCTGCTCTGCGGCATCCTGCAGATGTTTGGCGGGGAAAGAGGCGGAGAGGAGACGGCTGCGGCTTTTTATGCTTTTTCGGCGGAACACAAGACCGGCGGAGGATTTTTCGGAGGAATGCTCTGCAAAATCTTGAAAGGAGCCTTCGGGACTGCCGGGGCATGGATCGTACTTCTGGCTCTTCTGATCATCTGTGTGGTCGTGATCACGGAGCGCTCCTTTATCAGCGGAGTCAAAACCGGCGGGAAAAAAGTATACAATACAGCCAGGGAGGATGCCAGACGCCACCGCCTGCTTGCAGAAGAGCGCCGCGCCGCCCGGCAGAAAGCCCTGGAAGCGCGGGAGGCCGGACAGGAAGAACAGGAGAAGAAGAGCCGTATCGAGCGCAAAGTCTCCGGGGTGGCCCTGGAAGAAACCACCATGCGCAAAGACGCTTACACGGATGAAATGCGGGAGATCACTTTTTCGTCAGAACCCGACCTGAAGGATCTGGATGAAATGTTTGAAATTCCCGTTCACAGGCAGCGTCCGGAGGAAACCTGCCTGCCCGAAGAAGAACCGGCTCCCCTTTTTGTAAAAGAGCCGGAACCGGATGCAGGTCCGCAGGAAGAGATTTCCTTGGAGAACTTCTCCTTGGAAGAACCGGAAGCTGCGCCGCCGGCTCCGGCGGTAAAACTGCAGATGCAAAAGCCGGAGCTGTCAGCTCCCAGGCGGCCGGAACCAGTACGGGAAAGCGTTTCCCGGGAACCTGTCCGGGAGCAGTCCTTCCCGGCAGCCCAGGAAGCCCGGTCCCGTACCTATACGCCTCCGCCCATCAGCCTTTTGAAGCAGGTGAAGAATACAGCAGGAAAAGATGTAGATCGGAAACTTCAGGAAACAGCCATGCACCTGCAGCAGATCTTAAGGGATTTCGGCGTCAGCGTTACCGTAACGGACGTAAGCAGGGGACCGTCTGTGACCCGCTACGAGATCCAGCCGGATCAAGGGGTAAAGGTCAGCAAGATTGTGGGCCTGGCAGATGATATCAAGCTGAACCTGGCAGTGGCGGATATCCGGATCGAAGCACCTATTCCCGGGAAAGCGGCGGTGGGAATCGAGGTTCCCAATGCGGAAAATTCCATTGTCTCTTTCCGGGAACTTATTTCCTCCCAAGAATTTAAAAGCCATAAATCCAATATTGCTTTTGCAGTGGGAAAAGATATCGCCGGGAAAACCATGGTGACGGATATTGCCAAAATGCCTCACCTTCTCATTGCAGGCGCTACGGGGTCGGGAAAATCCGTCTGTATCAATACGCTGATTATGAGCATTCTCTACAAAGCGGATCCGGAAGACGTAAAACTGATTATGGTAGACCCCAAGGTAGTAGAGCTGAGTGTCTACAACGGCATTCCCCATCTTCTCATTCCCGTGGTAACGGATCCCAAGAAGGCTTCAGGGGCTTTAAACTGGGCCGTTGCGGAGATGACAAAGCGCTACAAATTGTTTGCGGATTACAACGTCCGCAATCTCCAGGGCTACAATGAGAAAATACGGGGCATCGAAGAGATTGACGACGAGAATAAGCCTCAGAAAATGCCCCAAATTGTCATTGTGGTGGACGAGCTGGCAGATTTGATGATGGTAGCGCCCGGAGAGGTGGAGGACGCCATCTGCCGTCTGGCACAGCTTGCCCGGGCCGCCGGCATCCATCTTATCATTGCCACCCAGCGCCCGTCGGTAAACGTAATTACCGGCCTTATCAAGGCCAACATGCCGTCCCGGATTGCCTTTGCGGTATCCTCCGGGGTAGATTCCCGGACCATTCTTGATATGAACGGGGCGGAAAAGCTTCTGGGAAAGGGAGATATGCTGTTTTATCCTTACGGCTACCCCAAGCCCGTCCGGGTACAGGGCGCCTTTGTTTCCGATGAGGAAGTAGGCGCTGTGGTAGACTTTTTAAAAGAGAACCATGCGGAAACTGCCTATAACAGCCAGGTGGAGGAGGAAATCAACACACTTCCGTCTGCCTCCGGCATGGATACAAGCGCCCAGGGAGACGGCCCGGAACGGGACGCCCTCTTTGTGGAAGCAGGGAAATTTATCATTGAAAAAGATAAGGCTTCCATCGGAATGCTCCAGCGCTGGTTTAAGGTAGGCTTTAACCGGGCTGCCCGTATTATGGATCAGCTGGCGGAAGCCGGCGTGGTAGGGGAGGAAGCGGGAACGAAACCCCGCGAGATCCTGATGACCCAGGAAGAGTTTGACCACTATGTAGAGGAGTATCTTTAAGAAATACGCTTTTGATGTGAGAAAGAGGAAAGGTTTATGCGCTGTCCGAACTGCAACACAGAGCTGGAACCCGGAAGCCTTTTCTGCCGCATCTGCGGCCGGGAAGTGCAGATTGTTCCGGATTATGATCCGCTGGACGATCTGGTCGTCGGCGGACATGTTCCCAAGACCATGGAAGGAAATACGGAAAAATCACAAAGCCGGGAAAAGAAAGCAGAGCCGCCCCCGAAGGAATCCAAGCGGCAGTTCCGGGGGGCCCATAAAGGTTTTCTTATGCTATGCGGGATCCTGTTCTGTTTTTTGGTTTTTATGGCCTCCTATTTTTCCATTATCCGGGAGAACAGTTATTCCTACCAGCTAAAAAAAGGCATTTCTCTGACGGAAAAGGAAGCTTACGAAGAAGCGCTCCCCTATCTGAAGCACGCCCGGGAGCTTCAGGAACACAACGCAGACTCCGATATCCGCCCCCTGCGGTATCTGGCCAGGGCCTATGCAGGCATCGGGGCGGACGAACTGGCTATAGATTGTATGAAAAACGCCATCCACCTGGAGGATACCATCCGGGGGGACGGCATTGTACTGGAAGAGCTTTACCTGGAGATGATGGAAATTCTAAACGAAACCGGCCAGACCGGCCAGATTGAATCTGTCATCAAAAACTGCCCCCACGAGGGGCTCCGGCAGGAGCTTTCACTCTACCGGGTGCAAAAGCCCACCTGCAGCCTCCCGGAAGGAACCTACGAACGGGCTATGAGCCTGGAGCTATTCGCAGAATACGGAGATATTTATTACACCCTGGACGGCACGGATCCCACGGCGGAAAGCACCCGCTACGAAAAGGCCATCCGCATAGCCTCGGAAGAAACCCTGCTCACTGCCGTAGCCATCAACGAAAAGGGCATGATCAGCGAAAAGCTGGTGCTGGTGTACAAGCTGAAACCCTAAAAACCGCAGGAGCCCTGACAATGCCAGAAGGATTTACGGACGTAGTAAACGGCCGGAAATTCTTCTCAATAAGTGGTATTGGAAGGGCGGATGCGGAACTAAAACAGCAGAAGCCCTGAGAGCGCCAGCTCAAATTACGGACGCAGAATGCGAACGGAAATTGAGCTACCAGGCGGCGCTGGAGGGGCGGATGCGGAACTAAAACAGCAGAAGCCCTGAGAGCGCCAGCTCAAATTACG
>CAJUNN010000051.1:13072-18607 GCA_910587955.1 uncultured Lachnospiraceae bacterium
GACGCAGAATGCGGACGGAAATTGAGCTACCAGGCGGCGCTGGAGGGGCGGATGCGGAACTAAAAATAGGAGAAAAATTATGGTAAAACATATCGTGATGTGGAATTTTAAAGAAGATTTCCCCGCAGAAAAGCGGGAACAGATGGCAAAGGAAGCGGATACCCGTTTAAAAGCCCTGATCGGGCAGATCCCGGGCCTGCGGTCTGCGGAAATGAAATTAAACGCTCTGCCGGGCAGCAACCGGGATTTGATGCTGGTATCGGATCTGGACACGCCGGAGGACTTGGAGGCATATCAGGTACATCCCCTCCATGTAGCGGTAGCCGAAGAAGTCATCAAACCTGCAGCCTGCGACCGGGCTTGTTTTGATTACGAAATATAAGAATCTGGTTGAAATCCAAGCCGATTTGCATTATGATAAAAAAGATGAGTAAAAACGCACAGCCAAAATCCGAAGGCAGTGCAGAAGCAGCACAAGGGAAAGAAGATTGTGCTCAAAAATATACTCCAGGAGGAAACTTATGTTCAAGATTTTGAAAGCAGAGCAGCTCTCTGCAAATGTCTACATGAAAGTCGTCCACGCTCCCAGAGTGGCAAAGACCTGTGAGCCGGGACAGTTTATTATCGTAAGACTGGACGAGACAGCAGAACGGATTCCGCTGACCATCTGTGATTACGACAGAGAGGCCGGAACCGTCACCATCGTATTCCAGCCCATCGGAGTATCCACCTCTAAAATGGTCGATCTGAAGGAAGGGGATTTCTTCCTGGACTTTGTAGGTCCTCTGGGACGTCCTTCCGAGCTCGTCACAGACGATTTCGAGGAAGTCAAGAAGAAAAGGGTGGTCTTTATCGCAGGCGGTGTGGGAACGGCTCCTGTCTATCCCCAGGCTAAATGGCTCCATGACCACGGAATCGAATGTGATATTATTGTAGGAGCCAGGACAAAAGATCTCCTGATTCTGGAGGAAGAAATGAGCAAGGTAGGAAACCTGCATCTGTGTACGGATGACGGAAGCTACGGATTCCACGGCGTAGGCACGGCTATGCTGGAAAAACTGGTGAGCGAAGGCCGTCAGTACGATCTCTGTGTAGCCATCGGCCCCATGATCATGATGAAATTTGCCTGCCTTACGACCAAGAAGCTGGGCATCCCTACCATCGTCAGCATGAACCCCATTATGGTGGACGGAACCGGCATGTGCGGTGCCTGCCGGGTTCTGGTAGGAGATGAGGTGAAATTTGCCTGTGTAGACGGCCCGGAATTTGACGGCCATCTGATTGACTTTGACCAGGCTATGAAACGTGCGGCGATGTACAAGACTGAGGAAGGCCGCCGCCTTCTGAAATACCAGGAAGGTGATACCCATCACGGCGGATGCGGAAATTGCGGAGGTGACAAATAATGGCAGACGTATTAAAGAAAGTACCGGTGAGAGAGCAGGATCCCAAGGTCCGGGCTGCAAATTTTGACGAGGTTTGCCTTGGCTACAACAAGGAAGAAGCAGTGGAAGAGGCGCAGCGCTGTATCGGCTGCAAAAATGCCAAATGTATGGAAGGCTGCCCGGTAAAAATACATATTCCGAATTTTATCAAAGAAGTAAAAGAAGGGAATTTTGCAGGTGCCTATGAGGTTATCAGTGAGTCTTCCGCCCTTCCGGCTATCTGCGGACGCGTATGTCCCCAGGAAAGCCAGTGCGAAGGCCGCTGTATCCGCGGCATCAAGGGAGAGCCCGTGTCCATCGGCAAGCTGGAGCGCTTTGTAGCAGACTGGGCCAGGGAGAACGGCATCAAGCCTGCGGCTCCCACCGAAAAGAACGGAAAGAAAGTAGCCGTAATCGGTTCCGGCCCTGCCGGTCTGACCTGCGCCGGCGATCTGGCCAAACTGGGCTACGAAGTCACGATTTTCGAGGCCCTGCACAAGGCAGGCGGCGTGCTGGTGTACGGCATTCCCGAATTCCGTCTTCCCAAAGACGGGGTTGTTCTCCCGGAGGTGGAAAATGTAAAATCCCTGGGAGTAAAAATTGAGACCGACGTGATTATCGGTAAATCAGTGACCATTGATGAGCTGATGGAAGAGGAAGGTTTTGACGCCGTTTTCATCGGTTCCGGCGCAGGACTGCCTAAATTCATGGGAATTCCCGGAGAAACAGCCTGCGGTGTGTTCTCTGCCAACGAATACCTGACCCGAAACAATCTGATGAAAGCCTTTGATCCCAGCTATGACACCCCCATTGCCCTGGGCAAGAAAGTAGCTGTGGTAGGCGGCGGAAATGTTGCCATGGATGCAGCCCGTACGGCTCTGCGCCTGGGCGCAGAGGTACATATTGTGTACCGCCGTTCCGAGGAAGAACTTCCCGCCCGTGTGGAGGAGGTTCATCACGCCAAAGAAGAAGGAATCATCTTCGACCTGCTGACCAATCCTACGGAAATTCTCGTGGGTGAGGACGGATGGGTCAAGGGGATCCGCTGCATCCGCATGGAATTGGGCGAACCGGATGCCTCCGGAAGAAGACGCCCGGTAGAAGTTCCCGGATCCGAGTTTGATATTGAAGTGGATACGGTAATCATGTCCCTGGGTACTTCCCCCAATCCGCTGATTTCCTCTACCACCAAGGGACTGGAAATCAATAAGCGCAAATGTATTGTAGCCAGCGAAGATGTAGGCGCAACCTCCAAAGAAGGTGTTTACGCCGGCGGAGATGCCGTTACCGGAGCAGCTACCGTGATTCTTGCCATGGGCGCAGGAAAAGATGCAGCCAGGGGAATTCATGAATACTTAAGCCGGAACTAAGCGCTGTTTCACGTATTTGGGAGGATAGAGAATCATGAAAAGAAGATATCGCTTTTTTGCCGTCTGCCTGATTCTGACCTTGCTTCTGACAGGCATACAGGCCTGCGATTCCAAAAAGGCAGAACAAGAATTGCCGGCAGAGCAGGAGACTTCTGCTCCTGAGCAGGACTCTTTTGAAGACCAGACAGAGGCTGGGGACGAGACACCGGAAACCGTCCCCTTATCCGATACCGTCCGCTGGTTTAACGCTTCTTATGCAGTTCTGACGGATTTAAACAACTGGGATTACACCCTGTTCGGAGGCATGGAGGCAACAGAGAGCAGCAAATCTCTGGTCCAGAAGCTTTTGGACGAGTGGTGGGGCGTAACGGACCGGGCAACGGCAGATGAAACGCTCCAGTGGATTCTGGAAGAAGGACACCGGGTAGAATTCGTGGAAATGATGCAGTATTTGGAAGAGTGCGGCATTGCTGAAGAAGAAGAGGACCGGCGCCTGGACTTTATGCTGGAAAATTTCGATATTGAGACCGAGGTGGCAGAAATGTATGTGAACTGCTACAAGGCCTACACGGAACGGGGCGAAAACTGTATCGCCGGCTGGGACTACTGCCGCGCCTTGAATCTTATGTCCTACTACTACGTGGCCGGATATTATACGGAAGAAGAGGCTTTGGACAAATCCTTGGAGATTGCCGAGACTGCACAGCCCCTCTTTACTTCCTGGGACGATCTCATCGACAGTTATATGTATGGATATGAATACTGGGCAGAAGAGAGCAGCGATGACCGCAGAGCCGTCTATGAAGACTTAAAGAGCCGGGATGACAATCCCTACGTGGTAGACTATCAGATAACGCTTGAAAAGACCTGGTAGAAAACAAACACATAAAAGAGATTCCTTTCTGCTGAACCGCAGAGGAATCTCTTTTTTCATGCAGGTTTAGTTTTCCTCGCAAAAATCAGAAGTAAGCTTGTCCAAAAGGGCTTCGTCCATTTCCGGAAACCGTTCCGTGAGCGTCCGACGGACTGCATCATAGAGCTGGAAATAGCGGATTTCTTCCGGCAAATCCGAAGGGACGGCTTTTATCCGTTCCTGATGCTTCCCCTGGGTTTCAAACCAGGAAGTTACCTTTTCTACAAAGGTGCGTTCTTCCTCCATGGATTCCCGGATTTTCCGGGAATTTTTCAGGGAAAAAACTCCGATACCCAGAAATACGCCGAAAAAAATCAGCATGGAGATCAGCGCGAAATCGTGGAAGGGGAATGAGAGTATGCCTGCCAGGGCAAGAATCATCAGGATAAAACCTGCGCCTCCCACCAGCAGAAACGAGCCGGCCGAAGAGCGGGCATCCTTGTAGCGTTCTTCCGGGCTTTTGTAGGTACGGACCGGTTTGGGGCGCTCTTTTGGCCCGTTTAAAACTTCTTCCGGACGGAAATCTTCCGGAAATTCATAGTCTTCCGGGGGAAGGATCTCCTCTTTCTCAAAGCTTAGTTCCTCTACCAAATCCACATCGCAGTCCGGACAGTGGGTTTTTCCTTCTACATATTCATTTCTGCATTTGGGACACCAAGGCATGTTCGTTTCTCCTACTTATTTTCGTTTGATTCCAGTTTTGCATCCGCCCGGACAAAGCCTGGAAGGATACTGTTTTATGGCATTTCATATATGTTTTATTATCGGAAATTTTCCTTGATGTGTCAAGAAAAATCCCTTCGTTGACAGACTTACCCCTGAATGCTAGTATAAAAACATGAAGATTACATGTATCACCGTAGGAAAAATAAAGGAAACATATTATACGGATGCAGTGAAAGAGTATTCCAAGCGCCTAAGCCGTTACTGTAAGCTGGAAATCATCGAACTGCCGGACGAGAAAACTCCCGACGGGGCCAGCCAGGCCCAGGAGACTGCCATCAAAAACCGGGAGGGAGAGCGGATTTTAAAAGCCATCCGGGAGGACGCCTACGTCATCGCCCTGGCCATCGAAGGACAGGCTCCCGATTCCGTTGGGCTGTCCCAAAAACTAGAGCGCCTTGGAATTGGCGGAACCAGCCATGTCACCTTTGTGATTGGAGGCTCTCTGGGACTTTCTTCCTTGGTACTGAAACGGGCCGATGAAAAGCTGAGTTTCTCCCGCATGACCTTTCCGCACCAGCTCATGCGGGTCATTCTGTTAGAGCAGCTTTACCGGAGTTTCCGGATTATGAAAGGAGAACCATATCATAAGTGAGGGCGAAAGAGAACGGATATTCTGGAAATAAAAGAGAATAAGTGTTGTATTTTACCCCTCTGGGAGTTTGTGGCTTTCATGGGGGTAGTATTATGGACTTATAGTTAAGGTTCACTCAAAGATGGTTCTAAAAATAAGATTACATATTATGTATGTGGCAACTGGAACACCGGATATGAAAGGGAAATGCCAGGAGACAGGCTCTTGGCTTATTGTAATTTACCGAATGGCTGTGTATAATAGAAATAGATAACAGGATTTTTGGAACATGCAGAGTTTTCCGGCAGTGATTTGTTGAAAGAAAGCAGGTGGATAAAATGGGAGACATGGAAACAAAGCAGACAAAATGGGAAGAATTAAGCATATCCAATGATTTCCTGTTTGGAAAGGTCATGCAGAATCCGGAATTGTGCAAAGAGCTATTGCAGAGGATTCTCCCGGATTTGAACATTGAACGCATTGAATATCCGGAATTACAGAAAAGTATCAACATGGATATGGATGCCCGCA
>CAJUNN010000052.1 GCA_910587955.1 uncultured Lachnospiraceae bacterium
GGTTACAATGTATCCGCCCTCTGCGGAAAGGATTTTCTGAAAAATGCGGTCAGCAGCCTTTCCTTTACAGGGAGCTATTGGATGAGTGCCGTGCCCTTTGCGGCAGGTATTGCCTGCATAGAAAAAATGAAAAAGCTGGATATTGCCAATCTCTTGAATGAAAAAGGAACGAAGCTGAAAGAAGGCCTGAGGGCTGCGGCAGAGAAGTTTGGCTTTGACCTGCGGGTAACGGGAATGCCTTCTTTGTTCTATCTGCGGATAGCGGACGATCCCACCTTGCAGCTCCATCAGGAGTGGGTGGCGGAGTGCGTGCTGCGGGGCGTGTTCTTTACCAATCATCACAATCATTTTATCAATGCGTCCCTGACGGATGCTGATATTGCCGAGACCCTGGCTGTGGCCGAGGAAGCCTTTGAGGTAGTGCGCAGGCGCCATCCCAGGGAGGAAATCCATGATTGACCTGGGCGGACAGGCAGGACTTCCTTATGTAAATCGGGGCGTTTACACAGGAAGCTACCGGGGAATGCGCTACCGGATGTGCAAGAAGGAAAAGGAAGAAGGGGGAAAATACCTGGAAGCTGTGATTTATCCGGAGCCCTTCTGCTTTGAGGTTACGGCAGAGGAAGAAAAGGAGTTCCGGGAATTTCCCTTTACAGAGGAAGGCTTTGACGCAGCTGTGTCCTGGCTGAACCAGGTATATGGAGAGCAGCAGGAGCGCTGGGAGACGGCGGGGAAAGGAAAATGGGTGTAGTCTTTGGAAAGAGAAGAATGCCGTAAAGCGGTATGCCAAGACCGGACCTTGCAGTACCGGCTTATCAGAAAGCCCGTGAAACATATCAACCTGCGGATCTGTCCGGACGGCCGGATCCTGGTGTCGGCCCATCCGTCGGTTCCGGCCGGGCGGATTGACGCATTTGTAATAGAAAAACAGGATTTTATTCTCCGCGCCCTGGAAAGCTATGAAGAAAAGAGAAAGCTGTCGGCCCTGCTTCCCAGGCAGTCTCACAGGGAGGAGATTTTCCGGGAAATCTGCGGGGAGATTTATCCCTTGTTCGGCGCATATCCCGTCCCCTATCCGCAGATAAAAATACGCGCCATGACCTCCTGCTGGGGGGTGTGCCATCCGAAGAAAGGGAGCATCACCCTGAACAGGCGTCTTCTGTCAGTGCCCAGATCCTGCATCGAATACGTGGTCCTGCATGAACTTGCGCATTTTGTCCATCCCAACCACTCCCGGCAGTTTTACGATCTGCTGACTGTGCTGATGCCGGACTGGAGGATGCGCAAAAAGGAGCTGGAGAACTATGCCTATCGCTGACAAAAGGCGGCCGGGCAGATGATAGGCAGGAAAAGAAACAGAAAGAAGGAAATGATATGGGCTGCCTGTGGTGCATCAGCATTGTGGGTATCCCTGTGGGGGTGCAGTGCTTCACGGTAATAGGCATTCCCTTCGGCCTGCAGCAGTTTAAGCTGGCCCGTCTGGCCTTAATGCCCTTTGGAGCTCAGGTAACCGGGTAATTTTTCAGTATCTTTTCTGCAAAGGCGGCAATGTCTTTCCGGAGCCGGGGCGGTTCCAGAAGCTCTGCACCGTCCCCAAAGGAAGCCATGTAGCGTACAAGACGTTCCTTGTCCGTAAATCCGAAGGAGAACAACAGATTCCCGTCCGGCTGTACGGTGAAGCAGTCTGCCCCGAATTCCTCAATGAGCCGCCATTTGTACTCCGGGCGAATCAGAGCTTTTACCCGGAAGTCCGGGGGAAATACCCGCTCTGCTGTAAGGTCGGGAAGCGGCGCCGGGCGTTTGGAAAAGGGTTCCCCGGTCTTTAAGTCCGTCATGCGGTTTAATTTGAAGAGACGGAAATCCTGCCGTGTCCGGCACCACCCCCATACATACCATCCGGCCCACTGGAAGATCAGGTAATAAGGCTCTATGGAGCGGCCGGATTCTCCCCGGTGGGAATAGTACCAAAAAGAGATCGCGCGGCCTTTTTCTATGGCGCTGTGAATCTGTTCGATTTTGGGGGACAGGGTGGATTTGTACCAGGAGGAGAGGTCAATGAGAATATGCGGATCTCCGGCGGAAAGGCCCGGAGTTCCCGCCGACAGCTTTTCCATAAGCCGGGCATAGCGGTTCGTTTTGCTGACACTGTCCAGGCTCTTAAGCCCCGCCAGGATGGCCTGCATGTCCGAGGAGGTTAAAAGGGTGCGGTCCATACGGTAGCCCTCCATAATGGAGATGCCGCCCCGGGCGCCCCGGGTGGTAACAATGGGAATTCCCGCCATACACAGGGCCTCGATATCGCGGTTCACAGTGCGGCGGGAAACTTCAAATTTAGCGGCAAGATAAGGCGCTGTGACCTTATCCTGCTGCAGAAGGACGGAAAGGATTCCGATCATACGGTCGATTTTCATTTAATTATCATCCTCGTCATTTGCGGTCTTGGTATAAACCGTCCGCTTTCTGGCCATGACGTCGCTCTCCAGATATTCGTCGTAGGTGGTAATCTTATCAATCATGGTGCCCCCCGGCAGAAGCTCGATAATCCGGTTAGCCGTTGTCTGGACAATCTGGTGGTCCCGGGAAGAGAAGAGCAGCACGCCGGGGAATTTGATCAGTCCGTTGTTTAAAGCCGTAATGGCTTCCATGTCCAGATGGTCGGTGGGCTCGTCAAGAATCAGGATGTTGGCCCCGGAGATCATCAGCTTGGAAAGCATACAGCGGACTTTTTCGCCTCCCGAGAGTACTTTTACCTTCTTCACGCCGTCCTCCCCGGCGAAGAGCATCCTTCCCAGAAAGCCGCGCACATAGGTGGCGTCCTTAATCTCAGAGTACTGGGTCAGCCAGTCTACGATGATGTCGTCGTTGTCAAACTCCGGGGAGTTGTCCTTGGGGAAGTAGGACTGGCTGGTGGTTACGCCCCATTTGTAAGTGCCCTCGTCCGGTTCCAGTTCTCCGGCCAGAATGCGGAAGAGCGTGGTCTTTGCAAATTCGTTGCTGCCCACAAAGGCTACTTTGTCGTCGTGTCCCAGGATAAAGGAAATATTGTCCAGTACCTTGACCCCGTCGATGGTCTTGGAAATTCCCTCTACCGTAAGAACCTCGTTTCCGATCTCACGGTTGGGGCGGAAATCAATATAAGGATATTTCCGGCTGGAGGGCTTTATTTCGTCCAGCTCAATTTTTTCCAGGGCGCGTTTCCGGGAAGTGGCCTGCTTGGACTTGGAAGCGTTGGCGCTGAACCGGGAGATAAATTCCTGCAGTTCTTTGATCTTTTCCTCTTTCTTCTTGTTGGCTTCCTTCATCTGGCGGATCAGGAGCTGGCTGGACTCGTACCAGAAATCGTAGTTTCCGGCGTAGAGCTGGATTTTGCCGTAGTCAATGTCCGCAATATGGGTGCAGACCTTGTTCAGGAAATAGCGGTCATGGGAGACCACGATGACCGTGTTGCTGAAATTAATCAGAAATTCCTCCAGCCAGGCGATGGCGTCCAGATCCAGGTGGTTGGTGGGCTCGTCTAAGAGCAGGATGTCCGGGTTGCCGAAAAGTGCCTGGGCCAGCAGCACTTTTACTTTCTGGGCACCTAAAAGATCTTTCATGACGCTGTAGTGGAGGTCCGTTTCAATGCCTAAGCCGTTTAACAGGGTGGCGGCGTCGGACTCTGCCTCCCAGCCGTCCATGTCGGCAAATTCCGCCTCCAGTTCGCTGGCGCGGATGCCGTCCTCATCGGTGAAATCCTCCTTGGCGTAGATGGCGTCTTTCTCCTTCATAATCTCATAAAGCCTTGCATTTCCCATAATCACTGTGTCCAGAACCGTGTACTCGTCGTATTGGAAGTGATCCTGCTTTAGGAAGGAGAGGCGCTGGCCGGGAGTGACGGCAATGTCGCCGTTGGTGGAATCCAGCTCCCCGGAGAGGATTTTCAGGAAGGTGGACTTTCCGGCCCCGTTGGCCCCGATAAGGCCGTAGCAGTTGCCCTCGGTAAATTTGATATTCACGTCCTCGAATAAGGCCTTTTTGCCAATCCGCAGGGTTACATTATTTGCACTAATCATAGATTCCGCTCCTCATGATGGTTGTTGTAATCCCTTCCTATTTTACAGAAAAATGCCGATTTTGCAAGTGTTTTTTCCGGGAGCGGCTAGGGAAGCGGAAGAAAATTGTAATTGGAGATTGCGATTTGCGCAAAGGTGAAATATAATGGTCTGAGAAAAGGTTCCGGTACGGAACATTTACAATCGAGGGGAATGCTGTATGCAGGAAATGGGAGGTTATAGCTTTTGTCCGAAATGCGGAGCAGTCATGCGCGGCGGGATATGTCCGGGCTGCGGATCTGGGAAAGGAATCCGCAGAGGTGCAGCCAAAGAACGGAAAAAGTCCGGATCCCGCAGTTCCGGAAAAGGGATTCTGTGGCTGGTTCTGGCGGTCGTTGTGCTCTGCGGCATGGTGATTGGGACTTCTTTTAAAGACAGGGGGGAGCTTCCGTTGGAAGAGGAGGATACGGATATGTCCGGGGATTCCGGTTTTTCCGGCGGGGAGCAGGAATATTATTTTGACGGCTCTCTGGTTACGGAGGACCCAACCGCTTACGGAGAACCCCTGACCGGAAGCGGCGGCCTTTTTGGAGGGCGGCCGGTTCTGCCTTATCAGCCGGAGGTAGATCCGGAATCCTATCATCCGGATCCGGAGGATGATTTTTACCGGTGTCTGGCCAATGCCCAGGCGGAGGAGGGACTTGGCTATTCCGTGACATGGGAACCGGTGGAGATTGCCCTGGAGAACGGAGCAGAGAAGGGTACCTTTGAGATTCCCAGGGTGGAGATGGAAGATACAGAGCTTGCCGGGCGTATGAATTCTGAAATTCGGGAGATGATTTTACCAGAGGATCTAAAAGGAGAGTACCTGCCCCAGATTTCTTTCTATGTGACCTGCATGAGCGAGGAACGGTTCAGCGCAGTGCTGAAGCTGGGAATTCCGGATCCATCCACCCAGCAGGAGTACGCAGGCGTTACCTATATGGAATATCCCAAGCTTCTGCGGACACTCAACTACGATCTGCAAACGGGAGAGAGGCTTTCCAACGGGGACATGCTTGCGGTGACGCCGGCTATGGCCAGCCGTTTCTGGTCTCTGTGCTGCTGGCAGAATCCCAACCACAGTATGCTTGACACCTTTGCGGATCTGGGAATCGAAGGATTGGCGGAGAAGCTGTCCGGGGAAGAGGGGATTTTCTTTTACACGCCGGTGGGGCTGGAAATTGGCTTCCGGGATGAGCGGGGCTATATTACGGCTACCATGAACCGGGAACACTCCCTGCCTTTCTATCGGTATTTCCTGGAGGAGCCAGACTATGAGCCCTCGCCGGAGGATGCGTACTATAAAAGGCTGGTCAATGCTGTCCGGGAGGATTTGAGCTACCAGGTGGAATTTCAGGTCCATAACTACGAGGATGAGACAGGGCGGTATTATTTCTATTATCCCCAGCTTGCGGGAGGAGAGATTCCCAACCTGGAGGAGATCAATGCCCGCATCCGGGAAGCTGCCTGGATTTACGGAGAGGAACCTTTTCTGGGGGCTCCCAGCGGAGTGGAGACGATTTCCTACGTGACCTATATGGATGAAGAAGTCATCAGCATTGTGGTGTGCGAGTATACGTATATTCTGAACCTGGAGGGAATCTGGGAAGGGCCGGGGCGTCTCTACAGCGTCACCTTCGATCTGGCAGAGGGAAAGGAGATTCCGAAGCTGGAGATTCTGGATATGGATGCAGACTTTGCCGCCCGGTTTCTTAAGCTTTTGGAAGAACAGGAGGAGAAAAATCCCAGACGGAGCAGCATGGATCTGGAGACGCCGGAGTCCATCTACCGGTTTTATTTCACGGATGACTGGAACAATCTGGTTTTTTATACGCCGGTGGGAATCGAGGCCGGGTTTAACCGGATCGGATATTATTTAACGGTTACAGTAAAACAATCACAGGAGGATGAAAGAAATGAAAATGAGAACATGTATTTCCGCAGGACTTTTGGGGCTTTGCCTGCTTCTTCTTGCAGGCTGCAAGGGAGGCTCAGGGAAAGAAGAGAAGCAGCCGGAGGTAGAAGAGATTTTAAAGGCGGTCCAGGAAGCGTACGGAGAGAATTATCTTCCGGATACGGATCTGGATGAGACTGCCCTTTCCCAGATGATGGGGATGGATTTGGATTCCGTGGAGTCCTTTGCCGGCCAGATGCCCATGATCGGTGCGCATCCGGACCGGGTGATCATTGCCAAAGCGAAAGAGGGCAGGGGCGACGATCTGGAGGCAGAGCTTACGAAGATGCGCACAGCTCTGGTGGAGGACACCTTGGTGTATCCTATGAATATAGCCAAGGTCCAGGCCAGCCAGGTAGTGCGGCACGGGGATTACGTAGCGCTTCTGCTGGTGGGTGCGGTGGATGAGCGCCTGGATATCTCGGAGGAGGAGGCTCTTGCTTTTGCCAAGGAGGAGACCCAGAAGGCGGTAGATGCTTTTGAGGGCTGTTTTTAAATGGTATTCAGCAGCTTTTCCTTTTTGCTGGCGTTTCTGCCGGTGATGCTGGCAGTCTATTTTCTGGTGCCCTTCCGGTTCCGCAACGGAATTCTCTTTTTGGGAAGCTTGTTTTTCTATGCCTGGGGGGAGCCAGTTTATGTACTGCTGATGATTTTTTCTACCCTGGTGGATTATACGCATGGATTTTTGGCAGAGCGGTGGCGGGGGACGCGGAAAGGTACTGCGGTGCTCTGCTCTTCCGTGACCGTAAACCTGGGACTTCTTGGATTTTTTAAATACAGCGGCTTAGCCCCTCTTCCCATCGGGATTTCGTTTTATACCTTTCAGACCATGTCTTACACCATAGATGTATACCGGGGGCGTACGCCCGTACAGAAGAATCTCATTTCCTTCGGTGCCTATGTAGCCATGTTTCCCCAGCTGATTGCCGGCCCCATTGTCCGCTATGCGGAGATTCAAAAGGAATTGGACGAGAGAAGGATCGGCATGGAGGATATGAGCGCCGGGCTGGATCGGTTCCTTTTGGGGCTTGGAAAGAAGGTGCTTCTGGCAAATTCTTTCGGAGAGCTGTGGCTTCATTACAGCCAGGGAACTGCTGTGAGCGTACTGGGGGCCTGGCTGGGAATTCTGGCTTTTGCCCTGCAGATTTATTTTGATTTTTCCGGCTATTCCGATATGGCAGTGGGGCTTGGAAGAATGTTCGGCTTCACCTTCCCGGAGAATTTCAACTATCCCTATATCTCCCGGAGCATTACAGAATTCTGGAGGCGCTGGCATATGACCCTGGGCGGCTGGTTCCGGGAATACGTGTACATTCCTCTGGGCGGCAGCCGCAGAGGGCGCCTTTTACAGCTTCGCAATATTCTGGTTGTCTGGATGCTCACGGGCATCTGGCACGGAGCCGGGTGGAACTTTCTGGTGTGGGGCCTTTATTTCGCGGTGATTTTGATTGCGGAAAAGGTGCTGCTCTTTAATGTGTTGAAGAAGCTGCCGGCGGCAGTTTCCCACCTCTATGCCCTGCTGGCCATTTTAGGGGGCTGGGTGATTTTTGCCTTTGATTCCCTGTCCGGGGGGTTGGCATGGATTGGACGCATGACAGGCCTGTCCGGCGGGCCCGTTTGGAGCCGGGGGGATTTGTACGAGCTTTGCTCTTATGGGATACTGCTTGTAGTAGGCATCCTTGCCAGTACGCCCCTGTGCCGGAATCTGGGAAGAACGATTTTCTGCCGTCCGGCCTGGCAGACAGCGGGCCTTCTGGCAGTGGGGATTTTAAGCTTTGCAGGGCTTGCGGCAGGCAGTTACAATCCCTTTTTGTATTTTCGATTTTGAAAGGGCAGCGGGAAATATGCAAAATCAAACAGATTCCTTCCAAATGAAAAATACAGCAGGGATCTGACAGGGTTAAATTATGAAACTAAAAGTATGGATGATATGCGGAGCCTGGGCTCTTTTTGCCCTTTTTAATTTCCTGGCTCCCAAGCGCGTCTTTTCCGAAGCGGAGAACCGCTACCTGGAGCAAAAGCCAAAGCTGGACAAAAAGGCAGTCTTAAGCGGCGCATATACAGAAGGCTACGAGAAATGGATGACGGATCAGCTGATACTCCGGGATGGCTTCGTCTCCTTGAAAGCTTCCGTGGATCGGACTTTGGGCCGGGGGGATATAGGCGGCGTGTATCTGGGCCAGGACGGATATCTTTTGGAAATGTTTACAAAGACAGACCGGGAAAAACTAAACAGGAATACGGAAAAAGCCGCCGGTTTCTTAGAGCGTATGGAAGCGGAGGGGCGGACTGTTCATTTTTTGATGGTTCCCACCGGAGCCTGCGTGATGGAAGACAAGCTTCCCCGGTATGCGCCGGAGCTTGACCAGCGGGCAATGCTTGAGGAGCTGGGAGAGAAGCTACCGGGATTTGTGAATGCGGAACCGGCCCTTCGGAGGGCATGGGAAGAGCTTCCCGAGTGTGAGGAGAACCAGCTTTACTACCGCACGGATCACCACTGGACTTCCCTGGGAGCCTATTACGCCTACCAGGCCCTCTGCCAGGCAGAAGGCAGGGAGGCCCCGGAGCTTTCGGAATATGAGAGGGAGGTTTTAAGCACCGGATTCTACGGGAGCAGTTACGCCAGAGCGGGACTGTACGGCTTAAAACCGGATACCATGTACGCTATGTACCGGAAGAGTCCGGGGGCGGTGCAGGTAGACTACGGAACCGGAGAACCGGAAAATTCTCTCTACGACCGGAGTTTTCTTGCTAAACGGGACAAATACCGGGTGTTTTTAAAGGGAAATTATCCCCTGACGCGGATTGCCGCTTCTGCGGAGAACGGAAAGAAGCTTCTTCTGATCAAGGATTCCTTTGCCAATACCTTTGTGCAGTTTCTGACGGAGGATTATGAAGAAATTCTGGTGGTAGATCCCAGGTATTACCGGCAGGATCTGGAGACCCTTGCCAGGGAGGAGTCCGTGACGGACGTGCTGTATCTCTATGAGATCAAGAAGTTTGCGGAGGAAGGGTAGAAACTCTGAGATCCGGTTGCCCCCTGCCGGGATTTATGGTAGGATAAGAAGAACAGCGGAGCAGGGGAAGAGCGGATGGACATGGAGAAAAACGGAAAATGGCGGCAGCCCGGGCAGTTCTGGTGGCTGCTGCCTTTGTTTCTCTATCTGGCTGTCAATGCAGTTCTCATTCTCAATCATGAGAGCTGGCGGGATGAGGCGCAGGCGTGGCAGATTGCCCGGCAGTCAGGTTTGAAAGAATTGTTTGAACAGTTGAAATACGAGGGGCATCCCTGTCTCTGGTATCTGGTTTTAATGCCCTTTGCCAAGCTTGGATATCCTTTTTCCGGTCTTGGATTTCTCAGCCTTTTCTTTATGGCGGCAGCTGTCTGGCTGCTGCTGGCGAAATCGCCCTTTTCCCCTCCGGTAAAGCTTCTGTCGGTTTTCGGGAGCGCCTTTGTGTATTTCTATCCGGTGATAGCCAGAAGCTACTGCCTGATACCGCCCTTGCTGGCATTCCTTGCCCTCCTGTATCCGGTCCGACGGGAAAAGCCTGTCCGGTACGGGGCTATGCTGGGACTTCTGACCCAGACCCATGTTCTGGCGGCGGCCCTGTCTTTTTCCCTGTCGGCAGCCTGGCTTCTTGAGACAGTTTTTGAATGGAGAACAGCCCGGCAAAACGAGATGGGAAAACAGGGAGCGGCAGTTTGGGGCGGCCTGGGGATTTCTCTTCTTAGCGGCTTGTTTCTGGTCTGGGAGCTGGCCGGTTCCATCGGAAATAACGCCTCCGTCCATGTGCGTGTTTCCTCTTCCCTCGGAGCCAATCTGCGGCAGATGGGGGAGGCAGTCTGGAAAGCCATGCAGGAGTTCCTGGGGATGAAATTTGACGGGACTGGGGCCATGGTCTTGATGGTTCTCGCCGCTATCGGCCTGGCGGTGCTGCTCTTTTATGCACCCAGGGAGACCGTGACTTTGGCGGCCGCTTATTTCATACAGATTCTCATTTTTGCTTATGTGTATCCGGCGGGGATCCAAAGTTCCCTGATTCTGGTGCATGAGAGCATCTTCCTTCTGTGGATAATTCTTAAGAAGGACGGGGGGAGGAAATTTCAAAGAATCGGCGTCCAGGCCGGACTAGCGGCGTTGCTTTTTGTGTCTTTGTGGAACCGTGCGCCGGATATCTATAAGGATCTGGAGCTTCCCTATTCCAGCTCCAAGGGGATGGCGGCCTGCGTCCGCCAGAATGTACCGGAGGAGGCACCCCTGATAGCCACAGGTGATTTGTCTGCCGTGGGACTTTCGGCCTATCTGCCGGAGCGGGAGATCTGGAATCCCGCGGAGGAACGGACCGTGGAATTTTCCGTGTGGGATGAGAGAAGGGAGAAGACCATAAGCTATGAGGAGCTGGTGGATCGGGTAATGGACAGGTATCCCCAGGCAGAAGGGATGTATCTGATCTGCGGTGAGAAGAGCCAGGTCCCCGACTGGCCGGAGCATACGGGGGAGATGGAAGAAATCTGCCGGCTGGATTTCTGCATAGCGGATGAGGGAGCTGTCCTTTACTATGCAGAATTTCCGGACGGGGAAAAATAGAAAAAAGAGAAAGGCAGGAATGAGATGAAACAGACATTTATGCTGGCAAACGGCGTAGAGATTCCGGCGGTAGGTTTCGGAACCTACAAGGCAGCGGAGAAGAACGAGGAGATTATAAAGGAGGCCATTGCCCAGGGCTACCGCCATCTGGACACGGCGGCCTTTTATGACAATGAGCGGGAGGTAGGAAAGGCGATCCGGGAGAGCGGTGTGGACCGGAAGGAGTTTTTCATCACCTCCAAGCTGTGGAAGGCGGATCTGGGCTATGAGTCCGCATTGGCAGCCTTTGAAGCCTCTTTGGAGAGGCTGGGCGTGGATTATCTGGATCTGTACCTTATTCACTGGCCCTCGCCTGCGGACGGGACCGATACCTTTATGGAGCGGGATATAGAGGCCTGGAAGGCCATGGAGGAACTATATCGGGCCGGGAAGATCCGGGCCATCGGCGTGAGCAATTTTCTGCCTCACCATCTGAACCGGCTGATGGAGCGGACCGGGATTATTCCGCTGGTGGATCAGTTAGAATTTCACCCAGGCTATATCCAGAAGGCAGCGGTAGATTTCTGCCAGCGCCAGGGGATTCTGGTGGAGGCCTGGAGCCCTATGGGAAGGGCCCGGGTCCTGGGAGAACCCATGCTCCGGGAGTTTGCCGGAAAGTACAAGGTGTCTGAGGCGCAGCTTTGCATCCGTTTCGCCCTGCAGTGCGGCGTTCTGCCTTTGCCCAAGTCCTCTTCGGCAGAGCGGATGCGGCAGAATATGGATGTCTTTTCCTTTGAGATTGGAGAGGAGGATATGCACCGCCTGATGACCCTACCCCAGCTTGGCTGGTCGGGAGAACATCCGGATCGGGAGTGGGTGAAGCCGGAGGGATGAGCGGCTAAATTCGAAGCGGAGGAAGATTATGAAATGGCTGAAATGGACCGGACTGGCGCTTTTCTTTCTGCCGGTTCTTCTGATAGGGATTTTTATTTTGTATGAAATCTTCGGCATGGGCGTTAACCATTTTGCCACCTGGCGCCAGACGGAAAGACTTCGGGCCGATTTGGAAGAGAAGATCCCCGGTGTGGAAATTGTGAGCGTATATTCGGAGACCGGAAACACTTCGGGGACCGGGAATCACGTGGACTGCCTGTCTGTCATCACTTTTTCTGCAGAGATGGAAGAAGGGGAAATAGAAAACAGGCTGTCTTCGGATTATGGATTTGACGAATGGGCTTGTTTTGTAGAAAGAACAGAAGAGGGAAACTACCTGATTTATCTCAATACCCGTGCCCCTTTTGAAGATAATATAGAAGGGCACTGATTTGGGGAGGATGAGAGCCGGATATTTCGTATAAAATGCGGGTGTCCGGCTTTTCCTTTTATAAAGGGCTGTTAAAAACAATTTTCCAGTATAATTTGAACATAAATCTTTTTTCATGTAATTTCATTATAATCTATGGCAAATATTATCTTCTATAATGGGAAACAGGAACAGGGGGAGCGGTGGGAATTATTTCTCTCGGACGCTTTTGAATCAGGGTGTAATTCCGGCTGTCTGGAATGCAGGGCAGTAGTTTTGAACATCAACCGCGGACACAACCGGGAGTTGGTGGAGAAGTGCAGGCGTTTGTGGGAATACTCAGAATTTATTGCAGAGGTAAACGACCGTCTGAGCCGGAACCTATCCCTCAAAGCAGCCGTCGCCGAAGCCATAGAAAGCTGTATCCGGAAGGGAATCCTCGAAGAGTTTCTAAGAAAAAATCAGGCGGAGGTGCTTGAGGAGGAAGCGGACAAGGTGAAAACTCTTTCACCATAAGGAAATGTATGTTCCGGTTGACAGATTTTTCCCTCTGTGATAAGTTAAACATAACAAAAGGGAGTAGTTATAAAGTGCAATCAACATTCCCTGACCCAAGCGTCATGGTTGCACACTTTCAGAAGATGGAAGGACGAGACTTTTGGCTGAAAAGCCGCAGTTTCGTCCTTTTTTATTTCCCGCAGGGAGCAGAGAGGGCGAATGCGGAACTAAAAATAGGAGGCACATACATGGAATTTTTATGGGAAGGCTTAATGCAGATAACCTGGCAGCAGGCAGTCATGTACCTGGTGGGAATTCTTTTGATCTACCTGGCCATCAAAAAAGATTATGAGCCGGCGCTGCTTCTGCCTATGGGATTCGGCGCAATTCTGGTAAACCTGCCCCTCTCCGGGGTTCTTAACCAGAATATGGAAGGAATCGGCGTGGTAAACGGAATCATTGAGTGGCTTTTTGAGGTGGGGATTGAAGCTTCCGAGGCGCTTCCTATCCTGCTGTTTATTGGAATCGGCGCCATGATTGATTTCGGCCCTTTATTATCCATGCCGTCTATGTTTCTCTTTGGCGCCGGAGCCCAGTTCGGAATCTTCTTTGCCATCTGCCTGGCGGTTCTTCTGGGCTTTGATCTGCGGGACGCGGCCTCCATCGGCATTATCGGGGCAGCAGACGGACCGACCTCCATTCTGGTATCGCAGATTCTCCGCTCCCGCTACATCGGCCCCATCGCTGTGGCAGCTTATTCCTATATGGCCCTGGTTCCCATTGTACAGCCCTTTGCTATCCGTCTGGTGACGACGAAAAAAGAGCGGCGGATTTCCATGGACTACACGCCGGGAACCGTGTCAAAGCCTATGCGGATTGCATTTCCCATTCTGGTGACATTTCTGGTAGGACTGGTGGCGCCCCAGTCCGTAGCGCTGGTGGGCTTTCTCATGTTCGGCAATCTGATCCGGGAGTGCGGTGTGATGGGGACCTTGTCGGACACGGCCCAGAATGTGCTGGCCAATCTTATTACCCTGCTTTTGGGGCTGACCATTTCCTTCAGCATGCGGGCGGATGTCTTTGTAAATGTGGACACGCTGCTGATTATGCTGATCGGGCTGGTGGCCTTTATCTTTGACAGCATCGGGGGCGTATTGCTGGCTAAATTTATAAATTTGTTCCGGAAGAAAAAGATCAATCCCATGATTGGCGCGGCCGGAATCTCAGCCTTTCCCATGTCGGCGCGGGTGGTGCAGAAAATGGCCCTGGAGGAGGACCCGGGCAACATCATACTGATGCACGCCATCGGCGCAAATGTGTCGGGGCAGATTGCCTCCGTCATTGCCGGAGGGCTGGTGATTAGCTTAGTGGCGGCGTATTTGTAAAAGACAGTCAAGAATTTGATAACAGAGGAACAGGATATGAGCGTATACTTTTATGGATGTGTTACTATGGATGGCTACTTAGCTGATAAGGAGCATAACTTAGATTGGCTTTATCAAAGCGGTTCCGTAGGGGAAACAGATTATGAAAGCTTTTACAAGAATATGGATATTACCATTATGGGAAAAAGAACATTTGCTGAAATAGAAAAATCAGAAGGGGCAGAGTCCTTTTATCCAACCACTCAAAATTATGTATTTACCCATTCGGAACAATTATCCCGGAAGGGTTTTATCCCGATTAAGGGTGACGTTGCGGAATTTGTAAAACAGATCAACAAGAATAAAAATATATGGATTATTGGAGGAACTACGATACTGTCTCCTTTATTGGATAATAATTTGGTTGACACGATCATCATGCAGATTGCACCTGTATTATTGGGAAAAGGAATACCTTTGTTTTCCCAAAAAGAAGCAAGGAAGCGTTTTAGGCTGAGAGAAGTAAAGCAATACGGACAGTTTGCAGAATTGGTGTACACGCGGATAGAGGATTCTGGAGAATCACACTGCGGAAGCTTGAGTACCGGATCTTGATTTGTATCTTTTTAGATCAAAGTGCTGACCTCTTTTTCGCAAAATAGGCTGAGTCTGTGGAGTGCTCCGGTGCAGGCGACATACAAAAGGTTTTTATCATCTTCATCATGGTAGTTCCAGTTGTCTGCATCACAAACCAGGACAGCATCAAATTCCAACCCCTGTGACAGATAGGCTGGTATGATAAATACACCCTGCAGCTCGGATCCGCGCCCTTCCCGGAGAAAATTTAGCATACGCCAGTACCTATAAACAGTCTTGTATTCATGAAAATGGTATGCTATTATTATGGTGGAGAGAGTGGATAAAGCCAGAAGCCTTTGTTCGCTCCCTTGCCTTTTTGTATCAGAATAAAAGACAGCAGCAACCCGGAATAAGAATAGGAGCAAACTATGATGTGGACAAATTTTCTGATTTCTTTGGAGATTATGGCAAAGGGCATGGCGGGGATTTTTGCGGTCATCGGGATTCTCACCCTGGCAGTGATGCTGATGGGAAAGTGGTCAAAAAAAGACGGGAACAGCGGCCAGGTATGAACAGATTGTTGCAAAAATATTAAATTTTCACCGAAAACTTGACAAATACAACCGAAAACGGCATAGTAAATTCAGAAAAGGGCGGATATTCTCCGCCCTGTTTAGCGCAGTTCTGATGGGGGAGAGGGATGCCGGCTTAAGTGCAGAGAACATTTGCCGGCTGCATTTTTCAGGGTGTGAAAGGGGAAAGAATGCGGAGAAGCGACAGAGAAATCAAAGAATTTGACGAGATCGTAGAAGTGATGAAGAAGTGCGACGTGTGCCGGATCGCCATGCAGGGAGACGAGTATCCTTATGTGGTGCCTCTGAATTTTGGAATGGAGGCGGAGGGGCGGCAGGTGACTCTCTATTTCCACGGAGCCATGGAGGGGATGAAGTACGAGCTCCTGGCAAAGAATAACCGGGTCTGTTTTGAGATGGACTGCGGACATATGCTGTTTACCGATATGGAGCGGGGAAACTGCACCATGTGTTATGAGAGCGTGATAGGTTTCGGCGTAGTGGAAGAAGTACCGGAGGATCAGAAAAAGGAGGCCCTGGATATCCTTATGGAGCATTATCCGGTTCCTACGGGATTCCGGTACAGCGAGGCTGTAATTCCGCGCACGCGGATGCTGAAGCTGAAAGTAGAGCGGATGAGCGGGAAGCGGCGGGAGAAGAAATGAGATGAGAAGCAGAAAAAGGCTGCGGCGTAGATAGACGCCCAGCCTTTTGCGCATGTGCCTTGCGGCGTGCGATTCTAAAATCATAAGGCCGGCAGAGGGGCAGAAAAAAGGAGGATGCCGGAGAGCTTTATTTGCGGCAATACCGCATAAAAATCTTCTCGTTAAACCCTTTTTGCTTGCCATGTTTTTCCGGAATGCGCTTAAATTCCTCAAACCCGATACGCGTATAACATTTAATAGCATTGGTATTTATATCAGTAACATCAAGCACAAAATCTTGATACTTTGTTAGCAGCATACTTTCTTGGATCATAGCTGTAGCAATGCCTTGTTTGCGGTATTTTTTTCGTACTGCTACAAACTCTAGGTATCCAGTTGTAATCGGATACTCAAGTTGCTTTTCAAATTCTTCTTTCAAAACGAAAGTACCGATCATTCCTTTGAAGAACCCGAAATGTTTCTTCAAAGATGCTTTTTCTGCTCTTGCAGCTCTGCCATTGCAATCAGAAATTGCCAATACTCCCGCAATAGTTCCCTTTCTATCTGCCACATAAAATTTTTCCATATTCAATCCCGCTGCCATAGCATCTGCCACTTTTTGATTATCTTTACATAATATAGAAAAATCCTTTTCAAATGCTTCTGCAATACATAAAGCTACATGATTCCGGTCTGTTTCTTTTGCTTTCCTTATATGCAGCATCTTAATAAACTCCAAACTTTGATTATTTATATGTAATTTCCCGACAAGTTTACGCCTTCTCTCATTGCTCATAAGGGCAAATGAGAGGGCAAAAAATCTCATGACAAGATACAATAGAGTGCGGCAGTCGGAGAACTGTGATGTATGTGCGCTTATATTATAACGGAGAATTTTTCTATAGACAAGTGCATTTACGGTGATAAAAATGGTCTGTGGTATGAACTGCAGAGAGATTATTATATTCCTTGCTGAAAAATAAGGATAAAATCTGCTATAATATTTTTGGAAACTAAGGAGGCAAAAATTATGGAATTAAGAGTTTTGAAATATTTTTTGATGGTTGCCAGAGAAGAAAATATTACAAAGGCCGCAGCCCTATTACATCTTACACAGCCAACACTTTCCCGGCAGCTTAGGCAGCTTGAAGAAGAATTAGGGGTAAAACTGTTTCATAGAAGCAAACACAGTATTATTCTAACTGAGGACGGTATGCTCTTAAAGCGCCGGGCGCAGGAAATCGTTTCATTGTCCCATAAGACGGTTCAGGAGCTTTCCCATAAGGAAGATGTGCTGTCAGGTGAAATTGCAATAGGATGTGGGGAAACGAAAGGTATGCTCTTTCTTTCGGAACAGATCAGAAAATTCCAGCACAAATATCCCCTTGTGCAGTTTAGTATTCATAGTGCAATCGCAGATGATATTAAAGAACGGATTGGGAAAGGGATTTTAGATATAGGGCTTCTTATGGAACCTGTGGATGTTGGGAAGTATGAATTTATCCGTATGCCGCAGAAAGAAAAATGGGGGATATTGGTAAGGAAAGATTCTGAATTGGCAGCCAAGGAATCTGTCAATCCTGAGGATTTAACAGGTGTGCCTCTCATCATGGTAAAACGGGAATTGGTAAAAAACGAACTGGCCAGTTGGTTTGGAGATTATTACGAAGGACTTCAAATTGCGGCTGTCTATAATTTGATTTTAAATGCTGCGGCTATGGTGGAACGCGGGGTTGGCATTGCACTGTGTTTTGATCTTGGCGTAGCTTTTTATGAGGACTTATGTTTTGTTCCGCTTGCTCCAACATTAGAAACGGGTTCGGTGTTAGTCTGGAAAAAGAATCAGGCGCTTGGAGCGGCCACTTCCCAATTTATGAGTTTTCTTAAAAATGCTTTTTAGGCATTGCAAGATATTTAATACAGGCATTAGACATTTCTTGAAAATTAAATTAAAATGCAGGTGTTCAAAGGAGGACACCTGCATTATTTATGCACACGGACCCCAAGCGAAATTTGTCAGCAGAAGCTGACGGGTGCCCGGCGCACGAGTAGGAGGATAAACCTTCCCTGCTCAATTTATCTGTGGAAAGGAGCTTACGAATGACGATTGATGAAGCAAGCACACGTTACAATATTCCCCTTGATATTCTACGCGAGTATGAGAGCTGGGGACTATGCGGCGCTGTAAAAAAAGTCATGGGCGCATGGCAGTATGACGATCAGGATATAGAACGGCTGAGTATGATTATGACGCTGCATGACATCGGCTTTCTGAATGACGAAGTAGAAAGCTATATGCGCCTGTTACTGGAAGGGGAAAGTACCGAGGCGCAAAGGCTTGCTATGTTGAATAGAAGGCGCAGCGCTACGCTGGATGAAATTCATTTCAGAGAAATGCAGCTAGATCGAATGGATTATCTTCGTCATAAGATTCGGGAATCAAACAAAGGAGCTTCCTGTATAATTCAAATATAGGGAATTCCAAGAAAGAAGGTTGAGA
>CAJUNN010000053.1 GCA_910587955.1 uncultured Lachnospiraceae bacterium
TCCTTCAGTTGCAGTAGACCGGATTTTCCGGAATAACAGCAGTCGGCTTCTATGCTTTCCTGTAAAACACTCTGCTTGATTAGTGCACAAAGTTCCTTGTCATCATCTATAATCAAAATCCTGTTCATTATTGACGTTCCTCCGTTCATCAAATTATACATCTATATGCCGAGATTACAGCCGCATTATAATTATATGTGGAGATTTGGGCAATGACAAGTACCTAAAATTGCATTGGGGAATCCCACTCATTCATTCTGTCTTTTTGTCAAACACGAAAAGCCCTGCATGATACAGAGCCTTTCCAAAGGCGATTGAATACTTCATAGAACAAGGGAATCTTGCGGATGCAGGGTTTTGCCTTGCATCCTCTACTATTCATTGATTTTATCAGAAAGAGCGGATATAATAATGTCATGAATAGTTATAATGGAAAACACAGGAACACAGAGCAGTAAAATTCAGAACTTCTTGATGAAATGAGGAATGAAAAGCAATGAAGCCGGTAAAGTTAGCCAATTCACCAATTACATATTTTGTAAGCAGGACCGGGCAAGCCGAATGGATACTCTTTATCCACGCCGCTTTCGTCAACCACAATATGTTCAACGCACAGTTTGCGTATTTTGAGAATACATATAATATTCTGGCCATTGACATCATTGGCCACGGACAGTCCACGGATACGCAAAAAGGCGATACCATAGATAAGACGGCGAAATGGATCGCTGACATCTTAAAAACGGAACATATTGATAACGTACATATTGCCGGCGTTTCATTGGGCGCAGTTTTAGCACAGGATTTTGCTAATCGCTATCCCCATGCAGTAAGCTCGCTGGCTTGCTTTGGAGGATATGACATCAATCATTTTGACGCAAAAATGAAACATGAAAATAGTGCCAAGCAGACGCTGATGATGTTGAAAGCACTCTTTTCGGTGAAATGGTTTGCAAAAGCAAACAAGAAAATTTCTGCTTATACTCCACAGGCTCAAAATGAATTTTTTGCTATGAATGTATGCTTTCCCAAAAAATCATTTCTGTTTCTGGCAACGCTCCATCATATGGTAAACAAGTATAAAACCGGGCAAAGGAATTATCCTTTGCTGATTGGATGCGGAAAATTTGATATTCCGGCGGAATTAGAGGCAATAAAAGCGTGGAAAAGCAAGGAACCCGATTGTACAGCCGTTGTTTTTGAAAATGCAGGACACTGCGTTAATATGGATGTGCCGCAGGAATTTAATAAAACAATGGAGGAATTTTGGAAAGGGGATGCCTTTCCCGCATCCCCCTGTTTTTTCAAACTTCCGCTCTATATGTTATGACTTCTGCGCTGCCAGATAAGCCGCTTTTCCGTCCTCGTAAAGGTTCTTCCCCTCGCTGTCAATAATGACCACCAGAGGCATATCTTCCACATAAAGTTTCCGAAGGGCCTCCGCCCCCAGATCCTCATAGGCAATCAGCTCGCACTTTTTAATACATCTGGCCAGCAGAGCGCCTGCTCCGCCGATAGCGCCGAAATATACGCCGTGGTACTTCTTCATAGCCTCCACTACCTCCGGAAGCCTTGCGCCCTTGCCAATCATGCCACGGGCTCCCACCGACATCATAGTAGGCGCATAAGCGTCCATCCGTCCGCTGGTGGTAGGTCCGGCAGACCCGATCACCTGTCCCGGCTTCGCCGGTGTAGGTCCTACATAGTAAATGGTGGCGTCCGTGGGGTCAAAAGGCAGCTCCTCTCCCCGGGCCAGCGCTTCGCACATACGCTTATGTCCCGCATCCCTGGATGTATAGATGGTGCCGGTCAGATACACGCTGTCCCCGGCATGAAGGGTCTTCGCTACTTCCTCAGTCAATGGCAGCTGAATATGTTTCTCCATCCTAGATCACCTCCGTCTTGTGGCGGGTTACATGGCAGTTGATATTCACCGCGCAGGGCATACCCGCAATATGCGTAGGCAGGGTCTCAATATTGAGAGCCAGAGCCGTGGTCTTTCCGCCGAAACCCTGAGGGCCGATGCCAAGCTTGTTAATTTTCTCCAACATCTCTGCCTCCAGATCCGCATAGTAGGGATCCGGATTCCGCTCATCCGTACTGCGCATAAGGGCTTTCTTCGCAAGGAGCGCGCATTTGTCAAACGTGCCCCCGATTCCCACGCCTACTACCATAGGCGGGCAGGGATTGGGACCGGCCGTCTCCACTGTCTCCAGGATAAAATCTTTGATTCCCTCAATGCCTGCGGAAGGCTTAAACATGCGGATGGCGCTCATATTTTCGCTGCCAAAGCCCTTGGGGCCAACCGTAACCTTAATCTGCTCCCCGGGAACAATCTCCGTGTAGAGCATAGCCGGCGTATTGTCGCCGGTATTTCCCCGGCGCACCGGATCCTTCACCACGGATTTTCTTAAATATCCCTTGTCATATCCCCGGCGCACGCCTTCGTCCACGGCCTCCTTCAGATCGCCGCCTGCGATATGGACATCCTGGCCAATCTCCAGGAACACGCAGGCCATGCCGGTATCCTGGCAGATAGGAACATTTTCCTCCTTGGCGATCTCAAAATTTGTAATAATCTTATCCAGCACCCCCTGGGCTATCTCCCAGTCCTCGCATGCCCGGCAACGGCGAATCGCCCCCTGGACATCCTCGGGAAGATACTGGTTTGCCTCAATACATAGTTTCTCCACAACGTCTGTGATCTGTTGTGCCTGAATCTCACGCATGAGCAGTCACCTCCTGATTCTATTTTCTATTTTCTACTTTCCAAATCCTTATTTTGCGCTCTTGTTTCTTTTATCACTTCTAAACTAAAGTTTGATAAGCTTTCTTACGCCATGCACAGCTCGATGCTACAGGAATATTCCTATAAACTGGCTGGCCAGCACCACCATCACCAGGGCAATGGGATACGTAGCCGCATAGGCGGACGCCACATCATCCGTCTCCGTCACACGGATCAGGGTTCCCAGAGCCGGCGTACTGGTCATGCCGCCGCAGATAGATCCCAAGGTGTTGAAGATGCTTAAGCGCAGCACCTTGGCCGCAAATACATAGCCCAGCAGCATGGGAATCAATGTCATCAACGCTCCGTAAAGGAACAAAAGGGCTCCCTGCTCCTTTAAAATTTCCACAAAACCGGAACCGGCCTGGGAGCCGGCACCCAGCAGGAAGAGCGCCAGTCCGAACTCCCGCAGGCATTCCAGCACGTGCTTCTCTACTTTCACGCTCAATCTTCCGATACGGCCGAAATGGCCCAGAATCAGTCCGGCGATCAGAGGACCGCCGGAAGTTCCCAGGGCGAAAACCGCGCCGCCGGGAAGAGGGATCTCAATTTTTGCCAGGACAATGCCGAAAGCGATAGCCAGGGAGAAGGGGAAGAATCCCATACTGTCCGCATAGAACAGCTCCTCCTTTTTCGTCTTGTGATACTCTTCTTCGGCCACGTTGGCGGCAGCCTCATATTTGGCCCGCTCCGCCGCCATGTCCACCTTCAAAAGCTTGGGAACCAGCTGTACAAAGAGAACCACGCCGATGACACCGAAGGGATAGGCGATGCCGTAGCCCACGGAGGCCGCCTCTGACCCGGTAGCTTCCAGTGCCGCCGCAAGTCCCGGCGTGCTGGTCAAAGCGCCCGTCATCATTCCCAGACTGATATCTACGGGAACCCCAAAGGCCTTGATTACCAGAACACAGGTCAGAGCCCCGGAGGCAATGACAATAATTCCCAGCAGAATATAGGACGTGGCATTTAATTTAAAATTCCGGAAAAACTTCGGTCCCGCGATAAAACCCACGGAGGTCACAAAGCAAATCAGCCCCAGGTTCTGCACCAGGGATGGAATCTCCACGCCGAAATGACCGAAGACCAGGGCTACCAGCAAAATGCCGGCAGTCCCCAGCTCCAGTCCGCAAATCTTAATACTGCCTACCAGATATCCGATAACGGCAATGAGAAATACCATCATCAAAGTATTGGAAAAGATATTTTCCTGAAACCATGCAACGATTCCCATAAACCATTCTCCTTCTGTTTATTTGGGCATTCCAAAGGTATAGTTGGGCAGCAGCATGGGGGAAACCTCTCCCGTGTGAAGATCTGCCTTTGCAAGCTCCCCGGCGTACTCCTGGATGTGATCGAGGTTCATGGTTCCAAGCTCCACCTCCCGGCATTTGGCAGCCGCAGCCTTACCTGCATTACGCCCGAATACAATAATGTCCAAAAGAGAGTTGCCCATAAGACGGTTTCTTCCGTGAATGCCTCCCACGGCCTCCCCCGCTACCAGAAGGTTGGGGATGGCTTTGGTAAAGCCCGCTCCGCCGATCTCCAGGCCGCCGTTCTGGTAATGGAGGGTCGGATAAATCAAAATGGGCTGCTTTCTCATATCAATGTCATAATTCAGGTACATCCGCAGCATGGCCGGAATCCGTTTCTCAATGGTCCCCTCTCCGTGGATCATCTCAATCATGGGAGTATCCAGCCAGATACCGTAGCCTGTGGGGGTGGGAACACCCTTGCCCCGCTCCGTGCACTCCCGGATAATGGAGGCTGCGGACACATCCCGGGTCTCCAGGGGGTGCATGAAAGCCTCACCCTCCGCATTGATCAGCATAGCTCCCAGGGAACGCACCTTCTCCGTCACCAAAGCTCCGAAGATCTGCGCCGGGTAAGCCACGCCCGTGGGATGGTACTGGATAGTATCCTGGTACAGAAGCGGCGCTCCCGCCCGGTATCCCATTACCAGTCCGTCTGCAGTGGCTCCGTAATGGTTGGAGGTGGGGAAGTTCTGATAGTGCAGCCGTCCTGCTCCGCCGGTGGCAATAATCACGGTCTTGGCCCTCGCCACTTTATAAACGCCCGTCTCCATATCCTTGAGAACGGCTCCGGCTGTCTGGCCCTTGTCGTCCTTGATCAGCTCTACCGCCGCCGTAAAGTCCGCAATGGGAATCTGGCGGTTCCACACCTCGTCCCGGAGCACACGCATAATCTCCGCGCCGGAGTAGTCCTTGCAGGCGTGCATGCGCTTTCTGGAAGTTCCGCCTCCGTGGGTGGTCACCATCCTGCCGTCCTTGTCCTTGTCAAACATGACGCCCAGCTCGTTGAGCCACTTTATGGCATCAGGAGCTTCCATAACCAGACGGCGCAGAAGTTCCGGCCGTGCGGCAAAGTGTCCGCCTCCGAAGGCATCTAAGTAATGCTGCTGGGGAGAATCGTTCTCCTTATCCGCCGCCTGGATTCCGCCCTCCGCCATCATGGTATTGGCATCGCCGATGCGCAGCTTCGTCACCATCATAACATTGGCGCCCGCCTCGTGGGCCTCAATGGCTGCCGAAGAGCCGGCTCCGCCTCCTCCGATAACCAGTACATCCACATCATAATCCACATGGTTCAGATCAATGGGCACATCCTTGATGCGGCTGTTGGAGTGCAGGAGGGTGCCCAGCTCATAGGGAACCTTCTCTCCCTTGTTGGGCCCGATTTTCAGCTCCTGAAAGCCCTCCTGCCGGTAGTCGGGATGAAATTTGCGGAGCAGCTCGTCTTTTTCCTCAGCCGTCATCCTTCTGGGCTCCATGCCGATCCGCTCAGCTCTGGTAGCCTCTACTTTTTTAATGGATTCCAACATTTCTGCTGTAAACATATGCGCTCCCCTCCTATTTCTCAATATCCCGGTTGTTGTACAGTTCCTTCAGCTCTTCCACAGGTTTTTGCATCACCTGCTCGATAAGGCTGTCAAACTCGCCGCTGTTAATAGCCTCCACCCGCTGGGCCAGATGTTCCGATTTGGGAGCAATGTATTTTCCGGTCAGACGTCTTGCCAGCACACCCACCATGGGATGGGAAATACCCGCCGGACAGCGGGAAGTACAGATGCCGCAGCCGATGCAGTCGAAGGATTCCTCCGCGCACTTCTCAAAGTCTCCCCGCTGGGCATAAGCAATATACTGCATCACGCTCAGACTCTGGGGAGATCGGAAGAGCGTCGTGTAGGGAAAGAGTGTAGATCTGATCTCCGGGTAGAGCTCCATCATAATTTTCTGCTTGGCCTCTGCCTCGCTGATATTGTAATTCCGCTTATCGGTGGGGAAGAACGGCAAGGTTGCCACGTACATTCCCTCCTGCACCTGGGTCTGGCATGCCAGACAGGTTTTCAGCTCGTTATTTCCCTTGATTCTATAAATGGTGGCGCAGGCCCCGCAGAAGCCGTGGCGGCAGCCGCAGCCCCGCACCAGCTTGTAGCCCGCATACTCCATGGCAGTCATGATGGTCAGTTCTGCCGGTACGGAGTACTGCTTTCCATAAAAATATACGTTTACCATTTCCTGCATTTTATTTATACCAGTCCTTTCTGTTTCAAATAGAAAGCTCTACTATGCAGCGCGACACCTCGGTTCCGCCCTAAAGGGCTCCATCTCGGTTGGGGCAGTCGCCCCATACAGCCATCTGCAAAAGTTCCGCTTTACGTGCAAGCACAACAGCGGCTCTTTCGCATCTGTCTGTGCGCTGCTCATTGCTATCAATACTCAGGTGGAAGTTCGTCGATCTCATCAAACCGGAACACCGGCCCATCCTTGCACACATATTTGGAACCGATGTTGCAGCGTCCGCATTTTCCGATTCCGCATTTCATGCGCAGCTCCAGGGTAGTGTAAATCTGTTCCTTGGTAAAGCCCATTTCCGTCAGGCCCGCCAGCACGAACTTAATCATAATAGGCGGCCCGCAGACAAGTACCGTTTTGTCCGTCGTAAACCCAATCTCTTTCAGATAGGAGGGGACAAAACCTACATGGCCGTCCCAGCCCTCCTGCTCCCGGTCAATGGTGAGATACACATCCACGCCCGGGGTCTTGCACCACACCTGCTGGATCTCCTCAAGCTGCACCAGATCATCCGCAGAACGGGAACCGTAGAGAATCTCCACCGTACCGTAGTTCTCCCGGTTGTCCAGCACATAATTGATCACCGAGCGCAGAGGCGCCAGGCCGATGCCGCCGGCAATAAACAGGAGATTCTGTCCCTTCAGGGCCGTCTCCACCGGAAATGCATTGCCGTAGGGCCCGCGCACCGTAATCTCGTCCCCCGGATTCATCCCATGGAGCACATCTGTGAGGCTTCCGCAGCGCTTGATGGAAAATTCCTGAAATTCCTTATTTGTAGGGGAAGAGGTAATGGAAAACATAGCCTCTCCCACGCCCGGCACAGAAACCATGGCGCACTGGCCCGGCATATGCTCAAAAAGCTTTTTACCGTCCCGGCCCACCACCCGGAATGTCTTCACATCCGGAGTCTCCGTGCGGATATCCGTGATCACGCCGATCAAGGGGATTAACATTTCCTTAATCTGTCCATTCTTTCCGGACATAAAGGTATCCCCTTGCGGGATTTCATGCTTGTGGCTTTTGCCGCATGTACAGGTATCCATTACGCCTCACCTCCCAGTTTTTTGATAACTTTCACAATATTTAACGAGGCCGGACATTTGCTTACGCAGCGGCCGCAGCCCACACAGGAATACATTCCCTCATTGTTGGCCGGATAGTACACCAGCTTGTGCATGAACCGCTGGCGGAAGCGCTGCATCTGGCTGGTGCGCATATTTCCGTGAGCCATCATGGTAAAGTCGGAATACATGCAGGAATCCCAGCAGCGGTAGCGCTGCACGCCGTCCCCTGTGTTGAAATCTTTGATATCATAGCACTGGCAGGTAGGACACACAAAGGTGCAGGTGCCGCAGGCCAGACAGGGCTGGTACATCTCCTCCCAGCGGGAATCGTCAAAAAGGTCCATGGTATTCTCCGGCTTGAAGCGGGAAAGATCCAGGTGAGAGTAGGGCAGTTTTTCTATGATTGTCCGGATCTGCGCCTGTTCCTCTTCCACAGCCCGTTCCTCTGTCTCTGTCAGAAACTCCTTCACCATGCCGGTCAGGGTCTCCCCCTTTCCGGTCAAAGGCTTCCAGTACAGGGCCTCCCCGATCATCCAGGCTGCCACATCCGCCGCAGGCTCTGCCGCGTCAATGCCGAATACCTTGCAGAAGCACGTCTCTTCCGGTTCATGGCAGGCCAGGGCCACCACTGTGCCGTGCTCCCGGCGGGCTGCGTAAAAGCTATCCACGGGATCCTTTAAAAATACATGGTCCAGGACCTTAAGCCCCTGCACATCGCATGCGCGCATGCCGAAAACCACAAAGGGCTCTTCCGTCAATTTGGCCGGATCAAGGGAAAGCTTTCCGTCCTCTTTTTTACAGCTGTATAAGGTCTCGCTCTGAGGGAAGAAACAGTCCTTGCCCGATTTCACGGTCTTCAAGGTATCCAGATCCACCTGCACTTCTTCGCTCCAAAGTCCGTAGTTGGCCTGATCGCACTTGCGGATGGGAAGGAACAGATCCTGCTCCTTAGCAATGGCCGCAAAAAGCTCCGGCAGGCGGTTTTTCGCTATCTGATACATCTAGTGCTTCCCTCCTCTCTCGGTGACAATCCCAGGCTCCGCGTCCTCGAATGTAAAGTCCGTCAAAGGCGCACGGCTGTCCGTATCCTCGCCTGCCTGATACTCTCCGTAGAACTCGTTGATATCCTTGATAAACTTCCGGTTCAGAAGATGCAGGGGGATTCCCTGGGGACATACCCGGCTGCACTCGCCGCAGTCCGTGCAGCGTCCCGCCACATGGAAGGCGCGGATAATGTGGAACATCTGCTCCTCAAACGTATCTGCGTTGGCTTTCTGGGCACTGTCAAACTGATTGCTGTCAAACACACATTTCAGGCAGCTGCAGGCCGGGCACACATTGCGGCAGGCATTGCAGCGGATACATTTGGAAAGCTCGTTCTGCCAAAACGCAAAGCGCTCCTCCGGGCTCATGGCCTCCAGCTTTTCCACCATCTCAAAGCGGTTCCCCAAAGGTCCCGCCTCCTGGCCTTCCTCCGCGCCGATCAGCTCGTCATAGATTTGATGGGTCTTGCCCTTGCATACGGTACAGCGCTCTAAGAGGGCGTCCTCAAAGGGGAATTCCTTCTCCCCGTAAATGGTCTTAATTTTCAGCACATCCCCTTCCTGGGAAATGCTTTCAATTCCCTTAATCCCCGCGTTTTTCACCTTATCAATATCCAGGGTTCCCTTGCAGCCCACGCCGATGATGTAGGTCTTGTCACGGTTTACCCGGTGTTCCTTGATGAGCTGGTTAAAGCTGTAGGTATCGCAGGGTTTTAAGAATACCAGGGACTTCCCCTCCAGCTTCCCCGCCTGAATCATATATTTGCTCAGGTTTGCGCCGCAGAAACCGTCATACACGAAACCTTCCAGCTCCTCAGGGCCGTTAAAATAGGCAGGCTCCGGATTGTATCCCAGATCCCCCTGCTGCCAGCCTAAGACCCGGACCACGGTTCCGTCCGCTAAAAGCTCCTTTGCTCTCTCAATCAGTCTTTCTTGCATCGCAAATCCTCCAATCTCACATTCTCACCCAGGGAATAAATCTTCTCTACAAATTCATTCATGGTGGTGGAGAACTTCACGCCTTCTGCTGCGGACACCCACTCCACACGCGTCCGTCCGTTTTCCACGCCCAGATAATCCAGCATAGAGAACAGCAGCGTCATTCTTCTTCTCGCATAATAATTTCCGGTTGTATAATGGCAGTCCCCCGGATGGCAGCCGCACAGAATCACTCCGTCTGCGCCCCTCTGGAAAGCCCTCAAAATAAACATGGGATTGACCCTGCAGGAACAGGGCACCCGGATAATCTTTACATCCGCCGGATACGCCAGGCGGCTGCTGCCCGCCAGATCCGCGCCCGCATAGCTGCACCAGTTGCAGCAGAACGCCACGATCTTAGGCCGGAATTCTTTCTTGTTTTCTACCTGCATATCGCATCCACCTCCGCAAGAATTTGTCTGTTGGAAAAGCCCTGCAGATCCATGGCGCCGGAGGGACAGGCGACCGTACAGGCTCCGCAGCCCTGGCACAGGGCACTGTTCACCACAGCCACCCGCCGGGTCTCCCGGATTCCGTGATCGTTGACCTCCTTCTCCTCATAGGAAATGGCGCCGTAGGGACACACCTTCTCGCAGGAAGAGCAGCCATTGCACAAAAGCTGATCCGACTGTGCCACGCAGGGATTGGTCACCAGGTGATCCTTCGCCAGGAGGCCCACCACCTTTATGGCAGCAGCTCCCGCCTGGGCAACCGTCTCCGGGATATCCTTGGGACCCTGGCAGACGCCGGAGAGGAAGATACCCGCCGTGGGGGATTCCACCGGACGCAGCTTTGCATGGGACTCCGTAAGGAAGTTATTGGTATCAATGCTGGCCGTCAGCATGGTGGCGATTTTACGCACATCGGGATTGGGCTCAATGGCCGTAGCCAGCACCACCATATCCGTCTCCATGACAATGCGCTTATTGTCCAGAAGATCCACGCCCTGTACAACAAGCTTATCGCCTTTTTCCGCCACTTTTCCTACCTGGCCTTTGATGTAATTTACACCGTAATCCTCTACGGCCCGGCGGTAGAACTCGTCAAAGTTCTTGCCCGGCGTGCGGACATCGATGTAGAACACCGTTACCTCTACATCCGGGTACTTGTCGCGGATAAGCATGGCATGCTTGGCCGTATACATGCAGCAGATCTTGGAGCAATAGCTCTTGCCCCTCTTATCCGCACAGCGGGAGCCTACGCATTGGATAAACACCATGGACTTGGGCGCCCTGTGATCCGACATGCGCTCCAGATGGCCTTTGGTCGGTCCTGCCGCGTTCATAATACGCTCCAGCTCCAGTGAAGTAATCACATCGGGGCTGGTGCTGTAGGAATACTCGTCAAACGCATCCAATTTGATGGTGTCAAAACCCGTGGCCACCACGATAGCTCCGTAATTCTGGGTTAAAATCTCGTCCTTCTGCTCATAGTCAATGGCGCCTGCCTGGCAGACTTTGGCGCAGACACCGCACTTTCCGGTCTTGAACTTGATGCAGTTCTCCCGGTCAATCACCGGGACATTGGGAATGGCCTGAGCGAAAGGCGTATAGATAGCGCTTCTCGTATTCAGGCCCCGGTTAAACTCGTTGGGCGTCTTCTTGGAGGGACACTTCTCCTGGCACACTCCGCAGCCGGTACACTTATCCATGTCCACGCTCCGGGCCTTCTTGCGGATATCCACCTGGAAATCCCCTACAAATCCAGACACTTTTTCTACTTCACTGTATGTATAAATGGTAATCTTTTCGTGAGCCGCAGCCTCCACCATCTTCGGCGTCAGGATACAGGCCGAGCAGTCCAGGGTGGGGAAGGTCTTGTCAAGCTGGGACATCCTTCCGCCGATGCTGGGCGTCTTCTCCACAATATCCACCTCGTAGCCTGCATCCGCAATATCCAGGGCCGTCTGAATCCCGGCAATTCCTCCTCCGATAACCAGGGCTCTTTTTACCACCTTGCTGGTTCCCGCCTGAAGAGGCGCGTTCAAAAGCACCTTTGCAATGGCCGCTCTGGCCAGGATCACCGCCTTCTCTGTTGCTTCCTCTATATCCTTATGAATCCAGGAACAATGCTCACGGATATTTGCGATCTCCACCATGTACGGGTTAATGCCCGCACGCTGTGCCGCCTGACGGAACGTATTCTCGTGCATACGCGGAGAACACGAGCAAACCACAATGCCCGTCAGATTTTTTTCTTTGATTGCCTCGCGGATTTTGAGCTGTCCGGCCTCGGAACACATATATTGATAGTCTTCCGCATGAACCACACCCGGTTCCTTGGCCGCAGCCTCCACGACCCGGGCAATGTCCACAGTCGCCGCAATATTCGTTCCGCAATGGCAGACAAATACTCCTATTCTTTGCACTCGATTCACCTCCAACCTTTCTTATTTACTGTATTTCCGAAATGCGCTGGCTAAAAGCTGCTGGGGCAGTTCTTCGTCCAAAAGCTCCGGAATCTCATCCGGGGACAGGTAATTGCCGCCCCTCTGGCGGATTACCAAAAGCCTGGCCGCTTCAATGAGTTTCGCAGGCTTCACATCCCGGGGACAGCGCTCCACGCACGCAAAGCAGGAGAGGCATTTCCAGATGCTCTTCGACTTCAGCAAAGCATCCGTATCCCCATTCTGCACGTAAGACACAAACTGGTGCGGCCGGATATCCATTTCCTCGTAGGCCGGGCAGGAGGCGGAGCATTTCCCGCACTTCATACACTTCTTCGTATTAACACCGCTGATCTCTTTTATCAGCTCTGCCTGTTCTTGTTCTGTTCTATGCAACTTTTCCTACCCCCTTATTCCGTAATCAGCCCCAGGGCTTCTGCCAGAAGCTCTGTAATATAGCGGACGGGCAGCTTCTTCGCAGCACCGCTGTTCTTCAGGTTGTAAAGGCAGAGGGGACAGGCCGTAATAAGCTCCTCTGCTCCCTTGTCCGCCGCAGACTCCATCACCTGATCCACCAGGCTTCCCGCCAGGGCTTTCTCCTTCAAGGATATGTAGCCGCCGCAGCACTCGTTCCGGTAGGGATATACAACCGGCTCCCCCCCAAGCGCCCGGATAAAGTCCTCCATAATCCTGGGATTCTCCGGATCGTCGAAGGCCATGACACCGCTGGGACGCAGGAGCATACAGCCGTAGTAAGCGCCGATTTTCCTTCCGGTTAAAGGTTTGACTGCCTTCTCCTTGAGGACGTCAAAGCCAACCCGGTCCCGGAGGACCTCCAGGAAATGCAAAACCTTTGTCTCCCCCATATAGGGTTCGGCAAGCTGAAGATAATTGTTGGCCCGCGTCCGGATATCCTCCACATGCTGCATGTCGTCATTGACACGCTTAATCACATGGTGGCAGGCAGAGCAAAGCGTCACCAAATCCTGCCCCTTTTCCTTGGCATCATTGAGCGCCCGCACAGCAGACAGCTTCGTGGCAATCTCGTCCGATGCCTGAGGATAGACAGCGCCGCAGCACTGCCACTCCTCAATCTCTTCCAGGGTAAATCCCAGAACTTCGGCCGACATTCTGGCATATCGATCCAAATCCCGGGCTTTATTCTTCAGGGTGCAGCCAGGATAATAACTGTACACCATTTGGCAAACCTCCTTCTTCTTACTCATTCCCGCTGCATACATTCTGAATAAAGGCTTTCAGTGTATCCGCAGAATGAACCATCTTCTTTTCCTCTTCTTCCGTCATACTGATTTTCAGGACTTTTCCGATTCCGTCGCTGTTCACCACGCAGGGAAGGCTGATGCAGGAATCCGCCATATCGCCATAATCGTCCCCCAGCACATGGGCAACCGGAAGAACCGTGTTCTGATCCTTGATAATCGACTCCACAATGCGCAGGGTGGACATGGCAATTCCGTCAAAGGTAGCGCCCTTTAAGGAAATGACATCCGCACCGCCGGAACGGGCCCTCTGGGCAATCTCTTCCTTCTCCTTCGCCCGCTCCTCGGGATCCTGGGAAAGGAAGTGATCCACCGGCTCTCCCGCCACGTTCACGCCGCTCCAGATCGGCACCTGTGCATCTCCGTGCTCACCCAGGATATAACCCTGGATATCCCGGATATCCACATTGCAGCGCTCGCTGATGAGATAGCGGAACCGGGCCGTATCCAGGGAAGTTCCTGTTCCGATGACCCGTCCCGTAGGAAGGCCCGTCTCTTTCTGAATGAGATACGTATTTACGTCAACCGGATTCGCCACCACAATGATCAACGGATTCTTGGCATACTCCATAATGTTTCTCGCAATGCTCTTCGCCACGCCTGTGTTCACCTTTGCCAAATCAAGCCTGGTCTGTCCCGGCTTTCTGGGAACACCTGCAGTCACGATAATTGCCTTGGCATCCGCGCACTCCTCATAGCCGCCCTGGCGCACCCGTACCTGGCTGTAAAAGGCAGTTCCGTGGGAGATATCAAGAGCCGCGCCCTTGGCCCGGTCCTCGTCCACGTCAATGATGACAATCTCACTCACCTGGGTTTTCAGCATTAAGGTGTAGCAAATGGTCTCTCCAACCTTGCCTGCGCCGACTACCACAATTTTGTTCGCTGTTTCCTGCTTCATACTGCTACCTCTCTCTCTTCCTTTGATCTCCCGTCAGCCTGCTGCGGGATTCTGGATTTTCCTGTGGTTTCCATCCGATTGATAACTTTCTATCAATTAGACTTATTATAGCACGTTGTTAAAAGATTAACAACCCCTTATTTGTGAAACTCTTGTGCCCTCTTAACAAGGACATACAGAAACTGCAATCTCCTCTGCCCCGATTTCTTCCAAGAAGCTTTGGTCATGCTCCACCAGAAGCATAGAGGGACGATAGGTACGTATCAGCTCTGCCAGCTGCATCCGGGAAAAAATATCAATGTAATTCAATGGCTCATCCCAGATATAGAGATGGGCCCGGGTCAAAAGGCTGGCCGCCAGGGCCGCTTTCTTCTTCTGCCCCTGGCTTAGGCAGCTCATATCCTTTTCAAACTGGACCCTGGAAAAATCCAGCTTCCGAAGAAGGGCCAGGAAAAGATGTCCGGGGAGCCCCTGTTCCCTGGCAAAATCCAAAAGACTTCCCGACAAATGGCTCACATCCTGGGGCACATAGGAGATTTCCAGGCCGGAAGCCACATAAAGCTTTCCCTCCATCCGGAGTTCCGCCCCCAGGATTTGTTTTAATATGGTTGATTTTCCGCAGCCGTTCCCGCCTGTCAAAGCCATCCGGGAGCCCCGCAGAAGTTCAAAATCCACCGGCCGGCACACCGGACGTTCCCCGTAAAACAGGGAAAGCCGCTCCGCCTGTACCAGACGCCCGCCGTGATAAGACAGCGGATACAATTTTAATTCCTCCGCAATCTCCAGATTTTTTAAAAGTCCCTCTTTCTCTCGGACTGCATCCTCCATGCGGCGCTGGGTATTTTTTGCCCGCTTCATCATTTTGGCCGCCTTGTGCCCGATGGCGCCCCGATCCGGCCGGAGGCCTCCGATGCGGGTTCCAATCTTGGTGCGCTCCACTGCTTCCGACCACTCTCCCGTCTGCCGGGAAGCTTCCTTTAGATGGGAAATTTCCCGCCTAAGCTTCCGGTTCTCCGCCTGTTCATGGAGATCCCGTCTCTTTTTCTGTTCCTGCCATCCGGTAAAATTTCCCTGCATTACGGTAATCTGCCTGCGCTCTAATACCAGCACGTGGTCCACGCACCGGTCCAGGAAATATTTGTCGTGGGATACCAGGAGAAAGCCTTTCTTCTTTCTTAAATATTCCGCCGTCTTCTCTCTTCCCTCCCGGTCCAGGTGGTTGGTGGGCTCGTCAATGAGCAAAAACCGGTCTTCTCCCGAAAAGAGCAGGGCCAAAAGAACCTTGGTCTGTTCCCCGCCGCTCAGGGAAGAAAAGCTCCGGCTCAGCACTTCCGAATCCACCCCTAAGAGCTCCAGTTCCCTGCAGACCTTCCAAAGCTCACACGCCGGGTCCAGGGCCTCCAGAACCTCCATAGTCATTCCGTCTGTCAGGCCCTTGGGCCCCTCCCCTAAGGGATATGGAAAATATACGCACTCCGGAACGCCTCTGATAGAGCCGGAGTATTCATATTTTCCGGCCAGAAGTCCCATCAGGGTGGTTTTTCCTTTCCCGTTCCTGCCGATAAGGCCGCACCGCCAGTCCGTATCAATCTGGAAATCTGCATGTTCAAAAACATTATCATAACTGCCTTCGTAACAGAAGGTCAAATCACTGGCTTTTATCTGTGCCATAGAATCAAGTCCCCTTTCCTTCCGGCAGGCATCTCCACTAAGATAAAAGAAAAGGCGCGGAGAATCGCCTTTCCCCGCGCCGCACACAGCAAGCTCCTCTTTCGGGGAACCTGCCTGCAACTGTCGTCTTATCACTGAAAGTATCTGACTTCTGCCGGGTAATCTTAAGAGCAGCCGCTCATGCCGCCGTACTCTTAACACCTGTTTCATTTCCCTGTTAGCAGAAGTAAATAATCATCCTTTCAGCTCCTTTTCCTGATTTTGTTATGTGTTTCTTGCTTCTATTAGAATAACAAATCAATGTCCGCCTGTCAAGTACTCCTCAATCCAGACCGCAACCCCGTCCTGATCGTTGCTCTTGGTCACCTGATCTGCCGCCTTCAAAACCTCCGGGCAGGCATTTCCCATGGCAATGCCTGTGCCGGCCTGCCGGATCATGGTGATATCGTTGGTACCGTCCCCGAAGGCCACGCTTTCCCGGCGGTTAAGGTGCAGATATTCGCAGAGGAATTTTAAGGCTCCCCCCTTGGTGGCTTCCCGGGCATTGATCTCAATGTTGTTGGGAACGGAGGTGGAGACTGCAAGATCCGCCAGTTCTGCCCCCATACGCTCCAAAGTTCTCTTCCGGGCCTCCAGATCCGAGTAGAACAGCATCAGCTTCTGGACCGTGTGATCCGAACTTTTCAGGAAATTTTCCATTCCATCCACAGGCGTGTAGACACGCTTCATAATTTCAGCAAGCTTTGGCGTCTGGGCATATTCCTCCATCCGGGACAGTTCCTCCCGATCCATCCAGCCTTTTCCGTCCCGGTAACAGCCGAGAATAGCCGGTTCCCCTTTGATATATGCCAGAATCCGCCCGGCCTCTGCAAGGGTCAGTTCTGCCCGGCGCAGAACCTTCCCCTCTGCGGCGTCATAAACTTCCGCCCCGTTTGCGGCAATCACATAACGGACAAAGGGCAGGGTCCGGATCTCCTCCGGAATACCACTGTAGAGACGGCCCGTAGCCGGAACGATCCGGATTCCCTTCCCTGCTGCCAGCTCCAAAGCCTCCAGGCTCCGCCTGCTGAGCTCCTTATTGTCCCGCAGAATTGTTCCGTCCAAATCAAACGCAATCAATTTTAACATTTTACGCCTCTCCTCTCACCAGCTCTGCCGCTCCCACAATGCCGAAATCTTTCTTAAGCTCTGCAAAGCGGAATTCCACGGGCACGGGAATCCGGTTGTAATGGTCAAACTCCCTGCGCACCCGCTCAAACAGAGGAGCCCCAAAATTTGTAAGCCCGCCGCCGAACACAAAGACATGGATATTCAGCATCTGGTAAATGTTGTAGAGACACACCGCCAGATAATGGGCCATAGAATCCAGCATCTCCTCTGCCAGGGCATCTCCTGCCTCATACGCTGCCAGCAGGGCCTCACCGTTCAAATCCCCGGCTTCCTCCAGGCTGCTTTTTTCACCCTCCAGCATGCGGATCTTCAGATGCCTGGGGATATACCTGCCGCTGGCGTAAGACATAAAGCAGCCCCGGTTCCCGCAGCCGCATAAGACCCCTTCACCGGGGGACGCCAGCATATGTCCGCTCTCACCTGCCCAGCCGTAGCTTCCCCGGAAAAGCTTCCCGTCGATGATAATTCCGCTTCCGATTCCCGTGCTGACGGCCATATACACCATATGCCTGCAGCCCCGTCCCGCGCCCCGGCGGTATTCTGCCAGTGCAGCCGCGTTGCTGTCATTGTCCAGCACAATTTTCACCCCCGGCAGCCGATCCTCGAAATAGTCCCGCATGAAAAACTCCCGGATCTCCGGCAGGGCGGAAGTGAGATATACGTATCCCTTGTCAAACATTATGTAAGAAGGCATACAGATTCCGATTCCCGAAAGAGCTTCTGCAGAAAGACGGTTCTGCGCAAGCAATTCCCGGATCGTTTCCAGCATCTTATCCGCAAAAGCCGGACCGTCCGCCCGGGCATCCGAAGGGTGCTGCACACGGTCCACAAGAACCCCCTCCCGGTCAAACAGGCCGTATGCTACTTTGGTGCCTCCCGCATCTATCCCAATGGTGTACACTCTGTCCATCGTTTTGTTCCCCTCCTGTGTGCTGTCTAATCCCTGTCCTCTCTTGACAAGAGAGGGTATCTGCTCCAATTTCTGTATGCTATTATACAGGCCAAGACAAATAT
>CAJUNN010000054.1:0-14347 GCA_910587955.1 uncultured Lachnospiraceae bacterium
GAGTATCGCCTTGCCAAGGCGAGGGTCGCGGGTTCGAATCCCGTCTCGTGCTCTTAAAAACAGTCGGTATATCCGGCTGTTTTTTGTTTTGCGTTCAAAAAAAGCATATCCGATTGTAATCTCCAATATGCTTCCCACATTCATGGAACAATTCATCCTGCCCCAATAACTTGCCTACATTAAATAGCAGTAATACCACGCAATCCACTTCCGGCTGCGCTGTCAAAAGAAAAATATCCCCTAGCCGCAATCTATGATATCCCGGAATTAAATACACTCGGTCTTTATCTAAAAAAACCTCTTGCTTTCTCCCTCCAACAGTATCCTATATAAATGTTAACTTTACTTTTTCTGCAAGTCCCTCCGATTTAATCCAACACAGTACAATTCTCAATAACGGAATTCCATGAAGAACTTGACCGCCTGTTCCGTAAAATCTATGAGGATCATGTTAATGGAAAGCTGAATGACGAACGCTTTTACAAGCTGTCAGATGGATATGAAGCCGAGCAGGAACAGCTAAAACAGGAAATCGAAGCCTTGAAAGCCGAAGTCAGCGAAGCCGGCACAGAAGCAGCCAATGTTTCTAAGCTGATTTGCCGTCAACAAAAAATATACCCGTATTGACGAGCTAACGCCCGAAATTTTAAATACTTTTGTGGATAAAATCGTAGTCCATGAATGCGGGAAATGGAACGGGAATACAGAAAACGTACCAAACGTCAAACCGCCTAAATATAGGCGTGGCAGGAGAAAGTCTGCGCTCCTGCCCATACATATCTATTTTTATCCTTATCTGGTATCAATCAAGACCCACCCTTATAAAAAATACGTTTTTTCAATCCCTTTTCCTGCATTTTTTCATAAACTCTGCTCTTTCGGCACATACTACCTCCCAAAGGAGGAATCAGCCATGAACCACACTACACCAAAAGAATCTGTCCTGGAGCTTCCGAACTCCTGCCGAGCGGCAGCAGACCGGATGGAAGCGGCGCTCCGGGAGGAAGACCAAGCTTCCTACAGCACCGCACACTTAAACGGAACCGCCTATTCCATAGTGAAAGATGCAGAAAAAGCCCTCAGCCAGGAACTTGGCAGAGACATTGTACTGGCGGCCTACCAGAAAAATGAATAAAAAGGAGAACCTCAGCCATGCCTGTAGAATTTAAGAACAGCGAAACCAGAGAAAACCTTATGCGCGCCTTCGCAGGCGAAAGCCAGGCGCGGAACCGCTACACCTTTGCGGCGGAGCAAGCCCGCAAACAGGGGCTTCCTGTGATTGAACAGCTCTTTACGTTTACCGCCAACCAGGAAAGAGAACACGCCCAGATCTTCTACAACCACTTAAATTCCCTTTCCGGAACCACCATCCACATTGACGGCGGGTATCCCGTAGATCTGTATCCCGACGTGGTTCAGCTTCTACGCACCGCCCAGCACAACGAATACGAAGAGCACGATCCCATCTACAAAGCTTTCGGCGACAAAGCTGCGGAAGAAGGTTTTCCGGCAGTGGCTTCCTCCTTCCACGGAATCGCTGCCATCGAAAAGACCCATGGCGACCGCTTCGGCTGCTTTGCCGAACTGATCGAAAACAATGCCTTATTCTCCGCCGGAGGACAGGAAGCCTGGCTGTGCCTGAACTGCGGCCATATCCACACCGGGCCTCTGGCACCTTCCGTCTGCCCCATCTGCCATGAAGAACAGGGCTATTTTATCCGCCTCTCCATGATTCCCCTGTCTATATAAGGCAGGCTTGAAAAACGGCGGAAATCCTCTTATAATAAAGTTAAAAATCAGCAAACAGCCGCACCAATGCCCAGAAGGATTTTCGGATGCAGCATGCAGGCGGAAATTCTTCTCCTAAAAGGCATTGGGAGGATGTTTGCGGAACTTTAAATCAGCAAATATCCGTACAATGCCCAGAAGGATTTTCGAATGCAGCATGCAATCGGAAATTCTTCTCCTAAAAGGCATTGGAAGGATGTTTGCGGAACTTTAAATCAGCAAATATCCGTACAATGCCCAGAAGGATTTTCGAATGCAGCATGCAATCGGAAATTCTTCTCCTAAAAGGCATTGGAAGGATGTTTGCGGAACTTTAAATAGGAGGATTCTACTTATGACACCCCAAAAGCAATACTACGAAAACGCTGCCAAAACTATCATCGCAGCCCTGGAAAAACGCCAGATGGAAGGCTTTTACTGTGAGGACTGTGCCGCCGCCGTAAAAAAGGTGCTGGAACTGGTGCCTGAAGGCTCCTCCGTTACCTGGGGCGGAACCATGACCATGGAAGAATGCGGCGTGATGGATGCCTTGAAAAAAGGAAATTACAGCCTCATCGATCGCCTGTCCGCCAAAACTCCCCAGGAAAAAAAAGAACTGTACGCCAAAGCCGTCTGTGCAGACTACTTCTTTATGAGCACCAACGCCATTACCCTGGACGGAGAACTGGTCAATGTAGACGGCGCCGGAAACCGGGTGGCCTGTCTGTGCAGCGGACCGGACAACGTCATTGTCCTGGCCGGCATGAACAAAGTAACTGCCACAGTGGAAGAAGGACATAACCGGGCAAGAAATATTGCCGCGCCCAAAAACACCGTGCGGCTGAACAAAAATACCCCTTGTTTTACCAAGGGGAAATGCTATCACTGTCTCTCTTCGGAATGTATCTGCAGCCAGATTGTAGTTACCCGCAGATCTCATATTCCCGGACGAATCAAAGTAATTTTGATAGGAGAAGAGCTGGGGTATTAATTATAAAAAGCGGCATTTCCAGTTCTTTAAAACAGAGCCGGAAATGCCGTTCTTCTTTTCTTTATTCATTCCGTATCGCCGCCAGAGGACTCAAACGCATGGCCCGAAGGGCCGGAAACAGCCCTGCCATCATACCGATTATCACTGCAAAAATCATAGCCATCCCTGACAGATAGAACGGGATGTAGGAAATCCCCGCATAATAAGTCTCCTTGGCAACGAAATTAATAATCGATGAGATTCCGTAACTCAAGGCCAAGCCCACAACGCCGCCGATGAGCCCGATAAACCCTGCCTCCGCCAGAAACATATTCCGGATGGCGGACATATCACAGCCCAGCACCTTGATTACGCCGATCTCTTTGGTCCGCTCATAGATAGACATCATCATCGTATTGGCAATACCGATAGCCGCCACGAAAAGTGAGACTGCACCGATACCTCCCAAAGCCGCCTGGATAGACCTGGACTGCTCCTGGGTCTGCTCCATCCACTCTGCATTGCTCTCCGCCTGATAACCCATCCCCCGGATCGCTTCCTGCACTTCCTCCATATGGTTGATATCATCCACACGGATGTAAGCCCGATCGTAATAAATCTCTTTATAAGGCTTGCCCGACTTGTTCGTAGGCTGGCCGGGAATCTGCTTCCCCTTAAACACCTTCCTTAGCTGTGTTTTCAAAGCTTCCACATCACAAAGGGCCGTATAGGAATATTCACTCCATTCGTCCGGCTTTCCGGCCATCACTCCGCAGGCAGGCACCACATATTTCTTGGGCGCCGGCAAGGGATTTCCGTTCTCGTCCGTCCCTCCGCCCCAATAAGCATCCATATCAAAAATAATAAACATGGGATCGTTCATCAAATCCACATCCGCCAACTGCGGATTTTCCGGATCCGGGGATTCCCAGTAAGGATTCTGCCCGGTCTTGGCATTGTAAAAATCCCGGATCAGGGTATTCCCGTAAAAAAGCTGCAGCTCCTCTCCTTCCGGCGGAAGCGTTCCCTCTCCTACCTCCAGATTCATCTTATGCAGTGCCTCCTGGCTCATTCCCTGGATGTTAAAGGTATTTTCCCACACGCCCTGTTTCGCCGCCACATAGATGGACAATACGGGAGACGCCAGCTCCACATGCTCCATCTGAGAGAAAGCTTCAATAGCCGCATCGTCAATGCGGACCGGCTCCTGCTGCTCACTGTCTGAATCAACGGCGACCGCCACTTCATATCCATAATACCCGCTGTCCCCGCCGTACACGTTAATGGTGGTGATCCCGCCGTACTCCTCAATCTGCTCCATCATAGAACGGTTCAGCCCCAGTCCCAGGGAAATCATAACCACAATGGAGGCGGTTCCTATGACCACACCCAGAATTGTGAGAATGGTACGGAGCTTCCGGCGCCAGAGACTGCTGAGGCTCATTTTGAGCAAATCAACAACACTCATGCGTTACTCCTCTTTCTCTTCTTCATCCCCATCCGACAAATCCACTTCTTCCATATCCGCAAACTCGTCATCATCAATCGCTTCCAAAAGCTCCGCCGCCTTTTTCTTTTTCTTACGGCGTATCACAAGGAATACAGCCGCGCCTATGATAACCAGCACCAGGGGAACCAGCACATACCAGATCTTGAAGCCCCCCTTCTCCTGCATCATATCCTCGCCAAACATATCTCCCTCCATACCCATATCATCCGGGATATACATTTCGTTCACAAAAAGGGTCATTTCCTTTTCTATCGTAGCCGCCTCTCCGGCTTCGTCCTCATAAGTAATCTGGATTTTTACAGTTCCGTCATCCATGGTAGCCGCCGCCCCGGTTAAATAAGCGTCCAAGTTGGCCGTAGCTCCCGGATCGATATTTCCCAGATAGGTATCCCCGCCGGTAACGGAATCCGCAATAAATTTCACGCTTGTATTGTAGAGCTTCGTCTTGCCGATATTGTAAATGCTGAACATAACGTTGACCTCGGACCCCACCTCAATGGAATCCGGCATTACATCTACGCTGCTGATATCCACCCGGGCTTCCTGACGGACCGGAATGGAGACACTGGCTGTATTCTCATAAGCATTTACATTCTCATCCTCGTAGTTCATTTTTACATTCACTACATAGGGCTTCTGGGACAAATCGGAACGCGCTTCCATCTCCATGGAAATATCCTTGGTAGCTCCCGCCGGAATCCGGTCTACAAAAATGGTGCTGGAACCGGCAGTCGGGAGAAAAGCCGCTGCCACATAAGTGGTATCCGTGCTCTCGCTGGCCGCCTGGATATCAAAAAGCATATTCTGGACCGCCGTAGCCTTGGAGGTGTTCTGCATATGTAAGGTCAGCGTAAAGGTCTCGCCTGCATGAACCACTTCCGGGCTGGTGGAAAATCCCGTAACAATCACCCGGGGAGTAGAAGCCGTCCCATCTGCGGATACACCAGTCGTTCCGACTACGTTCACATAGCTGGTCAAGGTTACCGTTTCCAGAGTGCGGTCTTCTTTCTCAAAAGTCACGTCAAAGGCAATGGGCATATAGCCGCTGGGAGCGTCTTTCCTGGTCTTTAAAGTCCAGGTCAGCTCCCTGCGCCGCTCCATATCCGTGCCGCCGTCGTCGGTTCCCGGAAGGATATCGATAGTCTGGGTATAATTGGAAGTCTCTATTTCAAAGGGCCATTTACTTGCGTCATCGCTGATCTGCGGCGTTACCACCGCATTCTTCACCCGGGTCCGTCCCATATTCACCACCGGAAGAACCACATTTACATGACGGCCGGCATTGGCCACAGGAGTCACCCAGTTGCCGCCTATCATAATATTGTCGTTGGTGGTCTTGGGGGTGGGATCGGGGTCGGGTTCAGGTTCGGATGGTTCCTCATTTGCATCGGATTTAGTAACTCCGGCTGCATTATCAATCCGAGATTTCATAATGGCAATTAACTCATCTGCATCCGCATTGCTTACTTCATAATCTGAATTATCAGCTTTAGGTTTTGTTATCTGAGTTATAACAGCATTCACAGAAGTATCTAATGCCGTTTTATCTTCTGAAGACATCAAATTTGCATATTTATCATAATAACTCTTTAAATTACTTGCTTTCTTATTGCGTGCTACTTTTTTAGCTTCAGGAACACTGTCATCTTGTGCCGCCTCCACAACCATCGGCCGCGCCAGCATCCCCGCTGCCGGAACAGCCAGCATCCCGCACAGTACAAGCATCAGTACTCTTTTTGCTACTCGAAATTTCCTCATTGCTCTTTTCCCTCCCCTTTTCCTCGGTTATCCTCTATTTTCACAATCTTGCCGTCAATAATATGAAAAATCCGGTCTGCAAAGCTGGCCAGATGGTTGTCGTGGGTTACCATTACAAGGGTCTGGTTCTGCTCCCGCACAATCCGCTTCATCAGCTCCATCACCTCCGCTGAAGTATTGGAATCCAGGTTTCCCGTCGGCTCGTCCGCAAAGATAATCTCCGGATCTACCACCAGGGCCCTTGCCACGCCCACCCGCTGCTGCTGTCCGCCGGACATCTCATTGGGCCTATGGGTCTTATGCTTGGGCAGTCCCACCAGCTCCAGCATCTGATCCGCCTTCTCCAGCCGCACTTTCTTGGGAACTCTACGGAACGTCAGGGGCAGGGCCACATTTTCCTTGGCGTTCATTGTTCCCAGCAGATTGAAAGACTGGAAGATAAATCCCACATGCTCTCTTCGGAAGCGCACCAGCTGGTTTTCATTCATTTTCTCCAGATGCTCGCCTCCCACAATAATTTCTCCTTTGGTAGGCTTCTCCAATCCGGCCAGCATGTTCAGCATGGTGGATTTTCCGGAGCCGGAGGTTCCCACAATGGAACAGAACTCTCCCCGGTAAATTTTCAAATTCACGCCGTTCAGAGCACGCACCTTATTCTCTCCTACCCGGTAAATTTTGTACAAATTTTTCACCTGGATCACAGGCTCCCGTTCCTTCGCCATAAAAAATTCCTCACTTCGTCGATTCTACCACATGTAGTATAACACAAGCACTTTGACAATACTACTTAAGATTTTATTAAATCCGTTTAGGTAAAATTACAAAAAAACGGAGAGCCGGCTTACCGCCTTGCCCTCCGAATCAATTTCTGAAGTTCCTCCCGATCCCAAAGCTCTACTTCAATCTCGTCTCCCAATTCCAAAGCAGACTGGGTGAAATAACTGTTTGTGAGAACCACAGCCTGGTCGCAGCCGTAGAAACGGGCTCCGGCATAAGCTTCCTGGACCGCTTTGTTGGGAATTTTGGAAGCATAGTGCTTGCACTGTACGGCATAAGATATCCCGTCCTTCTGGGCCAGAATATCCACCCCCTGATCCCCGCTCCCCTTGGTAACCTCCACATGGCAGAACCCGTTCCGGGCAAGAAGCTCCGCTACAAATTTCTCAAATTCCCATCCGTCCATGGAGTCAAAATCCACGCTTCGGAAATACTGCCGCCGGAAGAAAAAGCGCAGCAGCATTTTCACCGGCCAGAAGAGGAGGCGCAGCACCAGCAGGACAGGCGCCGCCACCAGATAATAAAAGAGCCGCATCATCATTCATCCAGAATCGCAAATGCGATGTTTGTGGCATGGTCCGCCACACGCTCCAGTCCGGAACAGATGTCCGAAAAAATCATGCCCGCCGCAGGCGTACATTCGTTGCGTGTCAGGCGGTCTACATGGGATTGCTGAAGTTTCTTCTCCAGATGATCCACCTGATCTTCAATCTGGGCGATCTCCTCCACATGCTCCCGGTTGTTGTGAGAGAAGGTGTCCAGTGAGTACATCAAGATTTTATTTACCAGTTCCAGAAGCTCTCCCAGTTCATGCTGGGCTTCCTTGCTGAATCCCACTCCTTTTTCAATCCTCTGCTTGGCTGCGTCCGCCGCATTTTCCGCATGATCTCCGATGCGCTCAATATCATTCACCACGTGGAAGAGACCGCCGATGCTTTTCGCATCATCCACCGGAAGGGTAGACTGGTTGATTTTGACCAGGTAATCCGTAATGGCATGGTTCAGGAAATTGATGTTCTCCTCCACATGATAGACCTCTTCAATATCCTCCTCGTCCAGGGTAATCAGGGCATTCATGGCCCGGTTCAGATTGTTGTAAGCCAACTGTCCCATGCGCTCCAGCTCCATGGTCACCTCAACCACGGCCGTAGCCGGGGAAAACACATTTTTGGAACCGATATACACCAGCTCGAAATCCTTCTCGTCGTCGCTCTCGCTGCCGGGCACCAGAAGATATGTCAGCTTCACAATGAACCCGGAGAAGGGGAACAATACAAGTACCTGGAATACCTTGAAAATCGTATGGGCGTTGGCTACGGCACGTCCCATATTCCCGCCGGAAATCTGCAGGAAAAAGCCTTCCATCCAGTCTGAGGCAAAAGCCAGCACTACCACCATCAGTATGGTGCCGAACACATTAAACAGGAAATGGATCAAAGCCGCCCGCTTGGCATCCTTCTTTCCGCTTAAACCGGCCAGAAGGGCAGAGGTACAGGCACCGATATTGCAGCCGAGAATAATATAAAAGCACATGCCCAGATCCAGAAGCCCTTGCTGGGCCATCAAAAGAACAATACTCACCGTCACGGAAGAGCTCTGGACAATAGCTGTCACCAGAAATCCCATAACAATCGCCAGCAACGGCTGGGACAGGGAGGAAAGCGCCTGCACAATCAAAGGCGATTCCCGCAGGGAAGACATACTGCCGGACATTCCGCTTAAACCCATAAACAAAACACCGAAGCCCAGGACTACTTCCCCGATCTTTTTTATCATGGGCTTCTTGCAGAACATCACCATAATCACGCCGGCCATCAAAAAAACCGGTGCGATCTCAGACAGGTTAAACGCAACCAGCTGGGAGGTAATGGTGGTACCGATATTGGCACCCATAATGACACCGGCTGCCTGGTACAGGTTCATCAGACCGGAATTTACAAAACTCACTACCATAACGGTAGTGGCACTGGAAGACTGAATAATGGCGCAGAACACCACGCCTACCAGCATTCCCACAAAGCGGTTCTTGGTAAAAAATTCCAGAATACCGCGCAATTTCGCCCCAGCCGCTTTCTCCAGCCCGTCGCTCATCAGCTTCATACCGTACAGGAATAAGCCCAGGCCCCCGATCAGCCCAAGAACGATTGAATAATCCATGAACTTTCTCCTTTGCATCTTGGATTTTTACAAATCTTTCACGAACGTTCCAATAATACTGTAATATACTTTTCCAAATCCTGCAAGCATATTCTAAGGTTTTCCCTCAAAATGCCGCCTTCCCCACTCCACGTCCCGGAAAAGCTGATTTTTCAGTTCTTCCAGGGAATCAAATTTCCGCTCCGGGCGCCGGAAAGTATAAAACTCTACCGTAATTTCTTTTCCGTAGAGATCTTGCTCAACACCAAAGAGATACGTCTCCACTCCCTTTTTCCGCTCTCCCTCCACCGTGGGCTTTAAGCCGATATTGGTGATCCCTTCATAGTTCCTGCCGTCAATCCGGGTTTTCGTAGCATAGACCCCGTTAGGCGGAAGCAGCTTCTCCTCCTCCGGGTTCAGATTGGTGGTGGGCATCCCAAGAGTACGGCCGATCTGCAGGCCGTGTACCACCTCCCCTGTAACAGAGTAGGGATAACCCAGAAGTGCATTGACCCGCTCCATACGGCCCTGCTCCAGTTCTTCCCGGATAAAGGTGCTGCTAATCTCACGGCCCTCAAAGCAGGCCTTCTCCACCACATCCACCCGGAAGCCCAAACGGCCGCCCAGTTCCATAAGCAGACGGTAATCCCCCCGGCGCTTATAGCCGAAGCGGAAATCCGCGCCCACCGCCAGGTACTCCGTCCGAAGACGCCGTACCAGAATCTCCTCCACGAACACTTCCGGTTCCAAACGGGAAATCTCCGGCACAAAAGGACATTCCAGAAGGTAATCCGTGCCCTTTTGCTCCAGCATAAGCCTGCGCTCTTTGGGCAGCATCAGCCCGGGCCGTTTCCCGAAATCAAAGGTAAATATAAGGGGGGCAAGTCCCGTTTCCTTTTTCTCCAGAATCCGCTCCAAAAGAAGCTGATGCCCCCGGTGCAGCCCGTCAAATTTTCCCAGGGAAACCGCTGTGGGCCTCCCAACCGCAAATTCGCTCGTTCCTCTTATCAATTCCATCGCTTGTTCCCCTGTTGCAAAAGCCCGTCAGGACAAAAACATCTTTACCGGGCGGAAGCTCTCCTCTTTCCTCCGGTAAACACCTACAAAAACCCCGCGGGAATCATAGACCCGCACCAGCGTCTCCGGACGGTTCTTCCCTTCTTCCAGAACTGCCAGAGATGCGGAAAAAGAATTGCCGTTATAAACCAGCCGATCCCCTTCCGGCTTCATCAACGCCCTGGGATATTCCCTGAACATCCGGTCCACAGGTATTACGGCCTGGGATAGCCTGCCCTGATCCGCCAGTTCCTGTATCTTTGAAAGCCGGAGACTCTCCTCTTGTACAAAATTTCCTACCCGGGTGCGAAGAAGGCTCTCCATGCAGCCCCCGCAGCCCAGACGCTCCCCTATATCCCGGCAGAGAGTACGGATATACGTTCCCTCTCCGCAGTCTACCGTAAAGCAGACACGTGGAAGACGGATCCACTGGACAGTGATCCCGTAAATCTCTACCCTTTTTGGCCGGCGTTCTACTTCCTTTCCCTCCCGGGCCAGCTCATAGAGCCTTTTTCCTCCTACCCGGCGGGCGGAATACATGGGAGGAATCTGATCATAGCTTCCCTGAAAATCCAGGACAGCCCGCCGCACGGTTTCTTCGTCCGCGTCAACGGTACGCTCCGCCTCCACCCGGCCCCAGATATCCTGGGTATCCGTCTCCCGGCCCAGCAGCAGCACCGCCTCATACGTCTTTTTCTTTTCCGTGAGCATGCCGCTAAGCCGTGTAGCATTTCCCAGACACACAGGAAGAACTCCCTCCGCACCCGGATCGAGAGTTCCTGTATGCCCAATCTTCTTCTGTTTTAAAATGCCGCGCAGCTTTGCTACCACATCGTGGGAGGTATAGCCCGCCTCCTTATATACATTCAGTACTCCGTTCATTTCCCGCTTTCCTGTTCCGTATCTTCTCCCAAAAGCTGCTGCTCAATATGTAACGTCAGATTGTTCACCACATCGTACATGGTGCCGTGCATGGTACATCCGGCAGCCTTCACATGGCCGCCTCCTCCGAAATAAGCGCAGACCCGGCTTACATCCACGATTCCGTTGGAGCGCAAACTTACTTTATATTCCTGGGTTCCTGTCTCATGGAGGAAAATCGCCACCTCCACACCTTGCGTCACCCGGAGCTGGTTTACGATTCCCTCCAGATCCTTTGGGCCCACGCCGTAAAACTCCATATCTTTCTGCCGGATTCTTCCCATAATAACCCGGCCTTCCAAAAGAAGGATACTCTCCATCAGCGCCCTGCCCAGAATCTGGTTCTGTACATAAGTCTTCTTATAAAACGTATCGTCTACAATCCTGGTAAAATCAATGCCCTTGGCCATCAGCTTTCCGGCGATTCCCATGGTCTTTTCTGTGGTATTGGAATACTGGAAAACTCCCGTATCGTGAACAATGCCCAGATACAGCGCCTCCGCCGTTTCCTTGGAAATTTTTTCCTCATCCAGAATTTCATAGACCAGCTCCGAGGTGGAGCTTGCGTCCGCGCAAATCAGGTTTTCATCTGCAAATCCCGGATTGGTAATGTGATGATCGATGCAGAGCGTCCGCTTTGCCCCTTCAAAATAGGGCAGGGCCTTCCCCAGGCGCTCCTTATCACTCACATCCAGGGACACAAACAGATCGCAGCTCTCTTCTGCCGGATACTCCGTGCGGATCTCCTCCGCTCCTTTGAGAAAGAGAAAATTGGGATTCACAGTTTCCAGATAAACCTTCACATCTACCCCCGGAAACTGCTCCCGGATATAGTTGTACACAGCCAGACAGGAGCCGGTACTGTCCCCGTCCGGCCTCACATGCCCCGCTATGATTACGGTCTCCGCATGCTGCAGCTCATTTTTCAGTTTTATCATCCTCATCATCCTTATCTTCTTTGCTGCTCTTGTTGACATCGTCAATGAGTTTAGACATATTGACACCATATTCGATGGACTGATCCAGCACAAACCGGATCTCCGGCGTATTGCGCAGATTGATGGATTTCGCCAGTGCGCGCCGGATATACCCTTCTGCGCTCCGAAGCCCCTCCAGGGTATCCTGCTGGGCTTTCTCATCCCCCAGCACGCTGATATAAGCTTTGGCGCTCTTTAGATCGGGGGCAACCTCCACTTCTACCACAGAGGTCATGGGGCCGATCCGGGGATCTTTAATCTCTCCCCGGATGATATTACTCAGCTCCCGCCGGACCTCTCCGTTGATTTTTGTATTTTTGATACTGTTTTTTCTCATATTCTGATTTTTACCTCTTAACTCTTACCTGGGAACCTCCACCATGGTGTAGGCTTCCACAATATCCAGCTCCTGGATATCGTTAAATTTCTCAAATACCAGGCCGCATTCATAGCCTGCCCTTACTTCCTTCACATCATCCTTAAACCGCTTTAAGGAAGCCAGAGCGCCGTCGAATATCTGCGTACCCTCCCGTGTAATCCGGCACTTGCAGTTTCTCTGGAAAACGCCGTCCAGCACATAGGATCCGGCAATGTTGCCTATACCGGAAGCCTTGAAAATCTGGCGCACCTCCGCATGGCCCAGTACCTTCTCCTCGAAAATCGGATCCAGCATTCCCTTCATGGCCGCCTCCACGTCATTGATGGCGTCGTAAATCACACGGTACAGCCTCAAATCCACTTTCTCCCGCTCTGCGGTCTCCTTGGCCGTTGCATCCGGGCGGACATTGAAACCAATGATAATCGCATTGGATGCGGAAGCCAGGCTCACATCGGACTCGTTGATGGCTCCCACGCCGCCGTGGATAATTTTCACCACGACCTCCTCGTTGGAAAGCTTTAAGAGACTCTGCTTCACTGCCTCCACGGAGCCCTGCACGTCGGCCTTCACAATAATATTCAGTTCCTTTAAATTTCCGGACTGGATCTGGGAATACAGATCGTCCAGGGACATCTTAAGCTTCGTATCTTCAATGAGCTTCTCGCGGCTCTCCTTTACATAAGTCTCCGCGAAAGCCCTGGCCTCTTTGTCCGTCTCAGGCGACACAAAAATCTCGCCCGCGCCCGGAACGTCGTTCAGACCCAGAATCTCCACCGGCTTGGAGGGACCTGCCTCCTTCACCCTGCGCCCGTTGTCGTCCATCATAGCCCGGACTTTTCCGTGGCAGGATCCTACGGCAATGGGATCTCCTACATGGAGCGTTCCCTTCTGCACCAGAACCGTGGCCACCGGGCCTTTTCCTTTGTCCAGCTCCGCCTCGATGACAAGGCCTCTCGCCCGGCGGTCGGGATTGGATTTCAGCTCCAGCACTTCCGCTGTCAAAAGAATCATTTCCAGCAGCTGATCCAGGCCCTCATGGGTATGAGCAGACACAGGAACAAAGATGGTGCTGCCGCCCCAGTCCTCGGGAATCAATTCGTATTCCACCAGCTCTTGCTTTACACGCTCGATGTTGGCGCTGGGTTTATCAATCTTGTTAATGGCTACGATAATCTCAATCCCTGCAGCCTTGGCATGGTTGATGGCCTCCACGGTCTGGGGCATCACGCCGTCGTCCGCGGCAACTACCAGGATCGCAATATCCGTGGAGTTTGCCCCGCGCATACGCATAGCCGTAAAAGCTTCGTGTCCCGGTGTATCCAGGAAGGTAATCTTCTCCCCATTGATGGTCACCACATAAGCGCCGATGTGCTGGGTGATTCCGCCTGCCTCCCTGTCGATCACATGGGTGTCCCGGATGGCATCCAGAAGAGATGTTTTTCCGTGGTCTACATGACCCATCACGCAGACTACCGGCGGGCGGGATACAAGGGTCTCCGCTGCGTCTTCCACATCCTCCAGCATTTTGCCGATAACATCTTCCTTTTCTTCCGGCACGGGATCAAAATTCATCTCCATAGCCAGCTCTCCGGCCGCGTCAAAATCCAGCTCGGAATTCACCGTCACCATTTTTCCGGCCAGAAACAGCTTCTTGATAATCACGGAAGGCTGAATCTTCATCTTCTCCGCCAGATCGTGAATGCTGATCAGTTCAGGAATAGCGATTACCTTCGGCGTCAGATCTTCTTTCTTAGGTGCCGGAGGCGTCGGACGCACCGGTGCAGAGCCTTTGCCGCCCCGATTGTTTTTCTGATTCGGGCGATTGCCTCCTTGGTTTGGACGGCGGCCGCCCTGACCGGGCTTTCCGCCCCAGCTGTCATTAAATTTCGTGTTCTTTTCTTTCCTGCTGTCATCATTCCGGCTCTTATTCTCCGCTCTGCGGTTGTCGTTCTTGCGAAGCTCTACGGACGGAGCTGCGGGAATCTCCATGGAACGTCTTCCCTCACCCCGGCCCTGTCCCGGACGGCCTTCCCGGTTCGGACCGCCGTAAGGCCTCTGGCCCTCACGGTTCCCAGGTGCAGGACGGCCTTCCCGGT
>CAJUNN010000054.1:14447-17795 GCA_910587955.1 uncultured Lachnospiraceae bacterium
TCACGGTTCCCAGGTGCAGGACGGCCTTCCCGGTTCGGGCCGCCGTAAGGCCTCTGACCCTCACGTCCTCCCTGGACCTGCTGAGGCCTGCGCTCCGGATGAGGACTCTGGGGCCTGCGCTCCGGCTGCCCATTCTGGGGACGCCGTTCCGGCTGTACATTCTGAGGTTTTCTTTCTTGCTGCACGCTGGGGGCCTTTTTCTCCGGCTGGGTATTCTGAGATGCAGCTCCGCCGATGGCTCTTTCAAACGCCGCCGCAGTTCTCTCTGCCGCAGTCCTGGGGCTTCCCCCTGTCGGTTCTCCCGCAGAAGCCTTGGGCTGGGACGGTCTTGCAGGCTGAGCTGCCCCCGGACGGCCTGCTGCCGGTCTGGCCTGCTGCCCTTGTGCCGGGCGGCCCTGGGATGCCCGGGCCCCCTGGCCGGAACGCCGATCTCCTCTGGGATCCTTGATTCCCGTCTGGCTGTTATGGGCATTGTATACCGCAATGATTTTCTTTTTCTTAGGCGGAGCGGCCGGCTTCGCCGCCTCCTGGCGGGACTCCCCGGAAGCGCCTGCCGGTTCTGTAGAAGCCCCGGGCTGCGGCGCCTGCGCTTCCGGACTCTTCGGCCCGAATACCCGCTTCACCAGTTTCTCCTGATCTTCTGTCAGCATGCTCATATGGCTTTTGACTTCATTGCCTTTCTCGTTGAGAAAGGCAATGATTTCTTTATTTGTCTTCTCTAATTCTTTCGCAAGTTCATGTACTCTTTTCGACACTCTCACTACCTCCGTTATTCCGTTTCTTTGATCAGATTTTTCTCTATGGCCTTTGCAAATCCTTCGTCCAGTACTGCCAGAGAAGCCCGGAATTCTTTTCCGATGGCATGCCCCAGCTCCTCCTTCTCACCCAAAAAGTACAAAGGCACTTCATAGTAAGAACACATATTCCGAAACTGTTTCTTGGTATTCTCCGAAGCCTTCTTGGACACAATCACCAGAAAGGCCGCTCCTGTCTTGACTGCCCGCTCCGTGGAAAATTCCCCGCTGGCTACCCGTCCCGCTTTCATGGCCAGGCCAATCATGGAATATACTTTATTCTGTGCCAAGTTCACTCAGCTCCTTTTCCAGATTGTCGTACACTTCAGACGGGATACCCATTTTCAGGGAGCGCTCCAGTCCCCGGTTTTTTCTGGCTTTCTGCAGGCATTCCTTTGAAAAACACAGGTAGGCGCCCCGTCCGTTCCTGCGCCCGGTGGCATCCAGGACCACTTCGCCCTCCGCCGTCTTCAACACCCGCAGCATTTCCTTTTTGTTCTTCATTTCCCCGCAACCGGTGCACTGGCGCATAGGTACTTTTCTATTTGCACTCAATCTATCACTTCCTGTCTCTGTTCTTCTGAAAATTCCTCTGCAAAATCCTGCCCGGAATCATAATCTTCTTCATAGGACAGAGCGTCTTCCTCCTCGTAAACGGCCCGCGCCTGGTAGTCTTCGAAGTCTTCATACTCCTCATACTCGTCGTCCACATCCAGCCAGCCTTCAATCTCCTTGGCCTGGGTCTCGCTCTTGATATCAATTTTAAATCCCGTAAGTCTTGCAGCCAGACGTGCGTTCTGCCCTTCCTTGCCGATGGCCAGGGACAGCTGGTAATCAGGAACCACCACCTTCGCCGTCTTATCCTCCGGATCCGCCAGCACCGCCACCACTTTGGCCGGGCTTAAAGCATTTTCGATCAGAATCGCCGGATTCTCGCTCCAGTTGATAATATCAATCTTTTCTCCCCGCAGTTCACTCACGATGGCATTTACACGGGCTCCGTTCATTCCCACGCAGGCACCCACCGGATCCACGTCTGGATCGTTGGACCACACGGCAATCTTTGTCCGGGAGCCCGCCTCCCTGGCAATACATTTGATCTCCACCGTGCCGTCCCGCACCTCGGTTACTTCCGACTCAAAGAGGCGCTTCACCAGCTCCGGGTGGGTTCTGGAAACCAGAATCCGCGGTCCTTTGGTGGTATCTTTAACTTCCAGGATATACACCTTAATCCGCTCCGTAGGCTTGAATACCTCGCCCTTTACCATCTCGTTTTCATTGAGAATGGCGTCTACCTTGCCCAGGTTAATGCTCACATTCCGGCCGAAATAGCGCTGCACCACGCCTGTCACCACATCCCGTTCTTTTCCGTAATACTGGTTGTAGAGGACTTTGCGCTCTTCTTCCCGGATCTTCTGAAGAATCACGTTCTTTGCGTTCTGGGTGGCAATGCGCCCAAACTCCTTGGACTTAATCGCCACATTTACAATGTCTCCCAGCTCATACTTGGAATCCATCATCTTAGCGCCAGACAGGCTGATTTCCATAACATCATCCTCCACCTGCTCCACCACAGTCTTCTCCGCATAGACGGAAAACTGACAGGTCTTCGGATCGATGTTTACCTTTACATTATCTGCCTTTCCAAAATGGTTCTTGCACGCCGTAAGCAGGGAATTCTCAATCGCCTCCAGCAAAGTTTCTTTGCTGATGTCTTTCTCTCTCTCCAAAATTTCCAAAGCTTCCAGCAACTCTGTGTTCATTCTTCTCTTTCCTCCTCGTTTCAAACACGGTATTTTTTATCCTCCGCCCGATTTCCAGCAGGCAGCAGTTAAAAGTCAAAGGCCAATCGGATCAGGGCAATGTTGTCTCTTGAAAAGACCTGTTCCCCTTCCTCTGTTTCAATGGTCACGGTTTCTTTATCCCAGGCTTTCAGAATCCCCCGGAATTCTTTCTGTCTCTCTACCATGCGGTAAGTGCGGATCTCCACCTCTTTCCCCTGGCTGCGGACAAAATCCTTTTCCTTTTTCAAGGGTCTTCCAAGCCCCGGGGAGCTGACCTCCAGAATATAGGAATCCTCGATAAAATCCTCCCGGTCCAGCAGATCGCCCAATGCCCGGTTCACTATCTCGCAGTCATCTACGGTAATGCCTCCCGGCTTGTCAATGTAAGCCCGCAGATACCAGGTTCCGCCCTCCTTCACATACTCCACGTCCACCAGCTCAAACTTGTTGGACTGGATAATAGGCAGAACCAGCTGCTCCGTTCTCTGTTCGTATTCTTCTCTCTTCGCCATACCCTTCCTTCCGTTTCCCATACCATAAACAAAGAGTGAACTTTCGTCCACTCTTTTCAGCCACAGTATTAAATCTTCTTAAGTATAGCATATCTGGGGAAAAATGCAAGGGTTTTATTGAAAATACTTTTATTTCATAAGGTTCATATTCTCCATAAGCAGTGGTCTGTTCTTCTTACCCTGCATTGAATTTATATCCAAATCCGGGTGTTTGACACTTCTTTTTAACATCATATCGCAAAAATCCTTTATTTAAGC
>CAJUNN010000055.1 GCA_910587955.1 uncultured Lachnospiraceae bacterium
GTTATACAAAAAAATGGCGGCGTGTATGAACGGAGCTTTTCTTTTGAAAATGAAGCAGCAGACATTTATAAAATTAAACTATAAATTTTTGAGTTTAGCGGGGGCGACAGCTTGAGTGCCATTGCCCCTCTGAATTATAAAAAATGATATTGTCAATATTGGCCGGCACTGAATATGCCGATTCTTTATTATAGTAATGAAATCCGCAGTGCGGTCATGGTGCTTCATGGGGACAAGGCACATTCCTGCTATTTCGGCAAGGACGCCTATGCGGCTATGACCGACGGAAACAAGTATCAGGTTAACAAAGAACTGCTGCGTGTTCCGGAAGCAAGTCACACGGATTTATACGATCGGACAGATATTATTCCGTTTGATAAATTTCTTTTGGATTACATGGCAGTAATGGAATTTTTCAGAAATGCCGCGGATACAGCCGTTTCCAAAATTCCAAAAACATATCATCGCCTCCGCTTATCTATGATTCAAAAGGTAATACTTATAAGCTGTCATGATCAAATCTTTCGCCTGATCACCCATGCGGGGATTGCCATGTCCTCCTATGATAACTGTCGGATTTAAGTCCATGGCCCAAAGTCTTGCAAAACTTTCGCCAAGCTTTTTTCCGTCGTAATTCATATCTCCCATCCACCAGGTACGTGCTATATCACCTTTTTCTCCATCGCAGTTAAACATGTCTCCGCTGAAAAGAATCCGCTCATTATCTGCATAAACATAATACAGGAGCGTACCGTTTGTATGTCCCGGCATAGCAAACACGTCAATCTCTACACCGCCGATAGACAAATGCGTATCTTTGTCTATCAGCGTGTCCGGTTCGCAGCAAGGCATTTGATGATTGGCAAAAGGGCTCTCTTTTCCGAAATTTCCCTGCCGCAGCATGTAGGAATCCTCTTTTCCAACAACAATTTCCGCTCCCAGTTTTTGAAACATGTTTGAGGTTCCGGCATGATCGTCATGCCCGTGGGTCAGCAATACATGGGTAACCTCTCTCTCCGACAAGCCCCAATAATTCAAATTTTCCACAATCGTATGGAAAGACCCAGGATTACCGCAGTCCACCAAAAAGCACCCTTCCTCATGCTTCACTGCCAACACATTTCCCAGCTGTCCGTAGACTCCTCCCGAAAGGAGATACAGATTATTTTTTAGCTTCATTCTATTCAGACTCCTTGGATAAATTCTCCATGTATTTTATCAGTTCAGCCTTGAGATTGACAACCCTGGGCCCATAAATCACCTGAATATTATTTCCTTTCGCAAATACGCCGGAGGCCCCTGATGCCGCTAACATATTTTTATCCACCTTTGCCCCGTCTTTTAATGACACCCTCAGCCTGGTGGCGCAGTTGTTCACATCCATAATATTTTCCAGACCCCCGAGCCCCTTTAGGATCCATTCATATACATTTTCCTCCGAGTTTCCTTTTTTACTTTCCAGATATTCCTTCTTGCTGTGAAGCCTCACATCCTCCCTATTATCCTCCCGTCCCGGGGTCTTCAGATTAAATTTTGTAATAAGGAACCGAAACGCCCCATAATAAGCAACTGCGTATATCAAACCTACCATCAAAACGATAATCCAGTGTGTGCGGGAGTTTCCCGGCAGTACCCCATATAAAATAAAGTCAAATAATCCTGCCGAAAATGTATATCCCACTCCTGCTCCAAGGGCATAAACGATTGCGAATGACAGCCCTCCCAGAAGGCAGTGAACACCAAAAAACAAGAACGGCGACGCAAACAAAAACGAAAACTCCAAGGGTTCTGTAATGCCTGTTAAGAAAGATGTAAGTCCGGAAGAGAACAGGAGGCCCTTCACCTTCTCGCGGTTTTCTTTTTTCGCCGTATGATACATAGCGAAAGCCGCACCCGGGAAGCCAAACATCATAATTGGGAAATTCCCCGAATAAAATTTCGCCACGGAAGAGCTGATCACATCGCCGTTTGCCAGCTGTGCGAATAAAATATTCCGGGCACCTTCCAGATACTGTCCGCCCACCTCTGCAGCGCCGCCAAGGGCAGTCTGCCAAAAGGGCATATAAAACACATGATGAAGGCCTGTGGGAATTAATGCCCTGAGAATCGTTCCATACAGGAATGTGCCGAATACGCCTAATTTTGCAATTACCGTTCCCAGCCATGCAATAAACATGCCCAGATACGGCCATGCAAGGGCGAAAACCGTTCCCATAACAATAGCTGCTGCTGTTGAAATAATGGGGATAAAATGTGTTCCGCCAAAGAAGGACAGCAGGTCGGGAAGCTTTATGTTTTGATACCTATTATGCAAAACAGAAACTGCATAGCCAATTACAACTCCCCCAAGGACGCTGCTGTTCATGGTATTTTCAATTCCCATGGTTGTTGTAAGGATTCCGGCAGTTTGGGACAATTTTTCCATATCCATAAATGTTGTCACCACAGTTGCCGTTGCTAGGTGCATTACGAAAAAACCAATTACGGCCGATAACCCTGCAACCTCCTTGTTCTCATACGCTAATCCCACTGCCACCGCTACTGCAAATAGTAATGGCAACATGCCAAAAATCTGATTCCCGCAATTTGATAGCAATCCCAATATTTTAAAGAATATTCCTTCTCCTGTAAAAGTGCAGCCAATGCCCAAAAGCAAGCCTGCAGCAGGAAGCGCTGCAATGGGAAGCATAAAGGAATGGCCTATTTTTTGCAATATCCCAAACACTGTATTTTTTTCTTTCATCTTCTTACCCTCTTTTTTGTAATCCCTGCGGTTATTGTTCCGAAACCGCAAGCGCATATGTTTTATTTAGCAAATACGGTCTCAGATAAGCTGCCGTACTGCACAGCGGAAACAGTTCATCTGCTATATGGATGCGGAGTTCTTCTCTTATATAGTTCTTTCGGCGCATCATGCGTTCCCAGAGATCCGGATAGTTTTCCCGGATATCCTTCTGCAGGCGCTTATCCGCAAGGACCACGGTACTCTCCGCCGATACGCCTTTCATTCCGCTTTTGCAAGGTATGATATCTATTTGGAATATCATTCCGCTTTTTAGTTCTTCCACAGAACCGGCATAGATGGGCGATGACAGCCACTCTTCCTCCGCCGTCAAATGTCCCGGGCACAATTTCCAATGATATTCTGCTTTTGGGAGAATTTTTTCAAATAAGATAATAAAAGTTTCCGTAGTGCTCCACATCGCAGTACACAATAAGCTTATCCAGACCCTTTTCTCTCATTCTTGCCAGTACTTCCCTGCGCCGTTCTTCCATGGTTTCATCGGTCAATTCCACCGGCAGGGCGCAATCCTTCCCCGGTTCCCGAACCGCTTTATAAACGATTTTCCTGTCTGACACGATTCTCTTACTCTTTCCTTTCCTCTTCTCTTACATCATTTCCGGAATATTGATGCGTCACATATCCAACATTTCAAAGCAAAAATTTTCTTTCTTGTTATTTTTATGTTGTTTTATGTTTTTTCGTGGCAAAATAAAAGCCGCATTTATAGACGCGGCTTTCTTTCCTGCTTTCTATGCTTTTACTAACGCAGTTTCTTTTTCACATAATCCTTCCTGCTGTCTGCCAACCCCTTTATCTGTAATCAGGACATCAAGCTGTGACAATTCGCAAATATTATAGTGATAAGATTTTCCGAACTTTGAGCTGTCCGCAACACAGGCCGCCCAATTCGATCTTCTGACCAAATTCTGCTTCGTAATTCCGTCTCTGACATTTGGAACCGATACGCCCGCCTCTGCTGCCACTCCTTCTACCCCAAGAAACAATTTATCAATACGGAACGAGGAAAGAAAGGCGTCTGTAAGCTGCCCCATAAAAGCCATAGAGGTCGCCCGGAATCTGCCCGGACACATAACCAGATCCACGTCGGAGCCGGCCAAAACATTCGCCACCAAGAGAGACTGGGTCATAATCTTTATATTCTTACGCTTTACAAGCCGTTTTGCAAGCTCGCAAACCGTTGTTCCCGCATCCAGAAATATGGAATCTCCGTCTTTGATATATGTCTCTGCCACTTCCGCTATTGCCATTTTTTCTTCCAGATGTTCACATTGCTTCATAGCCATATTATATTCAAAAAGAGTTCCCCGGTTCAGCACTGCGCCGCCGTATTCCATCCGTATCAAACCGTCTTCTTCCAGCTTTGCCAGATCCCGGCGTATGGTCATGGTGGAAACTTGATAAAGCTCCGCCAGCTCGCTCACTTCCGCCGCGCCTGATTGCTGTATTTGGTTCATAATCTGTAATCTTCGCTCGATTCCCCGCATATAATATCCCTCTTTTTGTTATTTCCTGTTACTATAATAGGCGGCTTTCACATTTTTTTCAAGTCTAAAATCTGCGGTTCCGAAGGCTTTGAAGCCTCCCGTCTAAGAAACACCCACTCCCGCTCCACGGAATGCTCCGCAGAAAAAGCATACTCCAAGGCGCAAAACTTCTTGATCTCCTCCGGATCTTCAATCCGGCTCTCTGCCATATACCGTACCATCTCTCCCCGGGCCATCTTGGCAAGGGTTCCCTTCTGCCGAATGGTTCCGTTCGAAAGCTCCCCAAAGACAATGGTAAGAAACCGGTCCTCCGGCTTAAGATACGCCTCTACAATGCGGGAATACTCCTTGGATGCCAGATTTACAATGACCCCGTCTATATCCCGCACTGCCCGGTAACATTTATCACCCCAAAATTCATACAGATCCTTTTTTCCTTCCGCCGAAAGTCCTGCCTGCATTTCCAGGCGGTAGGGCGTTACCCGGTCAAAAGGCCTTAGGACCCCGTAAAGACCGGACAATATCCGCAGATGCTCCCGTATGTAGCAAAGTGCATCCCTGCTGAACACCTCCGGGGCCATATACTGATACTGCAGGCCCTCATAGGAAAGGACGGCCGGCGTCTGAGCTGCCTCCAAATCCATATGCGCATGCCGCTCAAAGTTCAGCCTGGCCAGCTTGTCATTGCATTTCCACAGCGCTTTCGCCTCCTCATAGGACATGCTCCGCAGGATTTCACACAGAGTCTTGGCATCCTCCAGATATTCCGGCAGCTGCTCCCCAGGAAGAGAGTCCGTGTTGACATTCATCTTTTTTGCCGGCGATATTATGATCTTCATGGCATTTCTCCTGACCGTGTAAAAATGACATTTTACATTTCATCTATAGTATTAAAAAATATAACACAATCAGGCAGAAAAAACAAACCGGCAGAAAAGCCAAATGGGCTTTCCTGCCGATCCTGTCCTATCTCCCACAGCAAAGAACTAAGCATACGTGTACACCGCATGCCGGCGCCTGTACGCATCATTGTCCTTTTGGCTCAGCTCGCGTTCTATCTGCGCCAGCTCCTTCTCCAGGTTCTTACGTTTCCCTTCGTCTGTTTCTGAATGAATCTGCTGTTCCAGTTCCGCCTTCCTCTTCTTCAGCTTTTCAATTTCACGGTCGACCTTATCCGTATTACAGATGCAGGTTCCTTCTTTCTTCTCATCCGCGGCTTTCTTCTCCGGGACACATTCATCCTTCACCGGCACAGGCTGCCGCACTGAGCCGGAAACAACTCCAGAAATTGGCTGCATAGCATTTTCCTCCCTTCAAAAAAATCATAATATTTGCTATATTTCCAGTTTACTGCCTTAAAGCAGAAGTTCAAGGCTTTTGGATTGAAAGGTCCTCCGGATGTCATGAAATGTTCAGGAGTATATGCAGCAAAAAGCGCCCCCCCTCTTTTTCCGCCAGCACCGCTCCGTGATATTTTTCCGCTGCAGATTGGATATTCAAAAGACCCGTTCCCGCCGGAGGCAATGGCTCCCCGGAACAGACATTTTCAAATACCAGCATATAAAAATCTCCCTGCTGCTCTCCTCTGATACAAATAGATGCTTCTCCCTCAAAAGATTGGCATGCACAGACCGCGTTATCCAGGGCATTGGCAAAAATGACGCATAAATCAAAATCATCAATCCTGCAGGGGTTTGGCAAAACAAGAGATACCTCGGCTGCAATTCCCTTTGCCTTTGCAAGTCCCAGCTTTTCTCCCAGCAAAATATCCACCACCGGATTGCCGGTCTGATAGGGAAACGACAGCAATGCTGAGGCCGCCTCCAGTTTTTCCAGATAGGCCTGGCTCTCCGCCAGTTTTCCTCTGTTTAAAAGACCGCTCAGCACGGACAAGTGGTTTTTAATATCGTGGCGGAACGCTTTCGTCTGTTCATAGCGCGTCTGCGCCTCGTCAATATACACTTTTTGCGCCTGAGACGCCTGCGTGAGAGAGTGCATCCTGGCCTGTATCTGCAGGCTGCGGCAAAGATGACGGTACGCATACAGTGTGCAGAGCAGCGCCCCCAGCCCCAGAGCCTGCAAAAATAGCAGCCCGGCATGCCTCCCCACATGTTCTAACCGGAACACCGAAGCATAATCATTGTAAAATGTCTGTGTATAGGCGGACTGTACAATATACAATTCCGCCGTAAAGAAGAACAGCACCGGAAACAGCAGGCAGGCCGCATTTGCCGTTTGATCAAGCTCCTTTGGCGAAATGGATTTTACTACTGCTGTATAACATAGGGCGCAGATTGCAAAGGAGGCTGCTGTTGCTGCGATTACCAAAAGATATAAAAGCCTGGTTCCCGCCAAATATGGCAAGCATACCGCCTCTATGGAATTGATGAGACCAAAAGAAAATTGAGAAATGTAGCCGGCCAAAATTGCTGCGGCCCAGGATGCAGATGAGCAGTTACCCAGAACAAAACGGTTGATTGCGTACAGCATGAACAATTCCGCCCCGATCACTGCCAGCCAGGGAAGGGACATCCTGCGCGCAAACCATTCCAGAAAAAAGAGAAGAAAAATATATACCGGAAAATGTCCTATCCTTTGTTTTTTGCCGGTGAGCCGGCTGCTAAAGGAAATGTGCATCAAACCTTGAACCAGGAGGCACAAAATATTCAAGCCAAAACTAAAATAGTCCATATCAGAAATCCTTCTCTTTCATAAAACGCAGAAGGGCCTGCGACAGATCCCGCTCCCGGAGCCGGGACACCGGAATTTTCTCCCCCTGGGGCAAAAGGACCTGCCCGGCATGACACCCGCGGATATATGCGAGGTTGACGAGGTAGCTCCTGTGACACCGGAAAAACCGGCTGTCAACACGCTGCTCCAGCTGTTCCAGCTTCTCATAGTAATCAATCGTTGTTCCGCTGTTTTTGTGTATAAAGATTTTTCTCCCCTGTACTTCACAATACACAATCTCCTGCAATAAGATCACTTCACAGGATGCTCCCCGCCGGATGAGGATGCTCTTTGACCTCCGCTGCTCCAAAGTCCTGACTGCCCGATCCATAGTTCTCCTAAAATGTCTGCTGTCTATGGGCTTCAGCAAATAATCGTACGCCTCCACTTCAAAAACGTCAAAGACGCATTCCTTCAAAACAGTCACAAAGATCATCAGGCTTTGATTTCCCCGCTGCCGGAGAGTCCTGGCCGTCTCTATCCCATTGGGCTTTTCCATCTGAATGTCCAAAAACAGCACATCAAAATCACAGCCGCTTTCTAAAAGAGAACAGCTGTCAAAAAAGAGTTTGACACAGTAGGAAGGAAGCTTCTTTTCCTCCATGTACTGTGAAATAAGTCCTGAGATTTCCTGAGCCATCAGCGGCTCGTCATCACAAATTGCAAACTTTATCATTTTCGCCATCATACCCTCTATCAGAATAGCAAAGGGCAGTAAAAAGGGCAATCCTCTTGTTATAGATTGCCCTAAAATCGTAATGAATAGATCCTTTATATAGTATTTCGTCCAAAAAAGGCCTTTCCGAAAGACGGCTCAGGAAAAGCTGCTCCCCAACTCGCTAATAATTATACACTTCTATTAAATAATATTCGTTTTTAACTGAATTATATACAATTTTAAAGATTCATTTTTTATAAATATGTATAAATTTTCACTTGCTTCTTTCTCCTGGATGATGTATATTATTCCTCAGTGAAGAAAGACACCCCAAGGAGGATATCAATCATGAAGGAAAAAGTAGTACTGGCCTATTCCGGCGGACTGGATACCACAGCCATCATTCCCTGGCTGAAAGAAAATTTTGACTATGAAGTTATCTGCTGCTGCATCGACTGCGGGCAGGGAAATGAATTGGACGGCCTGGAGGAGCGGGCAAAGCTCTCCGGCGCTTCCAAATTATACATTGAAAATATCATTGATGAATTCTGCGACGACTACATTATGCCCTGCGTACAGGCCGGTGCCGTCTATGAGAACAAATATCTTCTCGGTACCTCTATGGCCCGCCCGGTCATCGCCAAACGCTTGGTGGAAATCGCCCGCAAGGAAGGGGCAACTGCCATCTGCCACGGGGCAACCGGAAAAGGAAACGATCAGATCCGCTTTGAACTGGGCATCAAAGCCCTTGCCCCGGATCTGACCATCATCGCACCCTGGCGCATGACGGATGTGTGGACCATGCAGTCCCGGGAGGACGAGATCGAGTACTGCCGCCAGCACGGCATCCACCTGCCCTTCGACCACAGCCAGAGCTACAGCCGCGACCGCAACCTCTGGCATATCAGCCATGAGGGTCTGGAGCTGGAGGATCCTGCCAGCGAGCCCAACTACGAACATATGCTGGTCTTAGGCGTCACCCCGGAGAAAGCTCCCGAGGAGGGCGAATATGTAACTATGACCTTTGAGAAGGGGATTCCCACCTCTGTAAACGGCAAAAAGATGAAGGTTTCCGAGATCATCGCCGAGCTGAACGCGCTGGGCGGAAAGCACGGCATCGGCATCGTAGATATTGTAGAAAACCGCGTGGTAGGTATGAAATCCCGCGGCGTGTACGAGACACCCGGCGGAACTATCCTGATGGAAGCCCACCAGCAGCTGGAGGAGCTGGTGCTGGATCGGGCAACCATGGAAGTAAAAAAAGACATGGGTAATAAATTTGCCCAGATTGTCTACGAGGGAAAATGGTTCACTCCCCTGCGGGAAGCTGTCCAGGCCTTTGTCTCCAGCACCCAGGAGTATGTAACCGGAGAAGTAAAATTTAAGCTTTACAAAGGCAATATCATCAAGGCGGGAACTACCTCTCCCTATTCCCTGTACAACGAGTCCCTGGCCTCCTTTACGACGGGCGATCTGTATGACCACCACGACGCCAGCGGCTTTATCACCCTCTTCGGACTGCCCTTAAAGGTCCGGGCTATGAAGATGGCGGAGGCTTCCAAAACCAGATAAGCACAAAATAACAAAAAAGAAAAGAAGAATCCCTCGACTGTAGTAGCGTACAGTCGAGGGATTCGTTCTTTGCCTACATGGAATTCTCCACATTTCTTTGCCTACTGGCGTTATAGCATATGCAAATATGAGCAACTAACATAAAAATTTTTTCCCCTGTAGTTTTCCCTGAAAAAAACGTAGAATATAGGTAAAGAGGAAAGGAGGCGGCGCGATTGACAGAAGATCCCAAAATCATAGAATTATTTTTTGCCCGTTCCGAGAATGCCATCCGGGAACTGGATCTGAAATACGGCAAAGTTTTCCGCAAACTGTCCTACAACATTGTAAACAGCCTGCAAGATGCAGAGGAATGTGTAAACGATGCCTATCTGGGAGCCTGGAACACCATCCCGCCGGCCAGGCCCAACCCCCTGGCAGCCTACCTTTGTAAAATTGTCCGCAACCTTTCCCTCAAAGCCTACTACCGGAAAACAGCGGACAAGCGAAACAGCACCCTGGATCTGTCCCTGGAGGAACTTGAAGCCTGCCTGCCCGGCCCAAACCAAGTGGAAGCTGAAATAGAAGCCAGAGAAACTGCCCGCCTCATTGAACGCTTCTTGGACACACTGTCCCCGGAAAACCGTGTTATCTTTCTGCGCCGCTACTGGTTTTGCGACAGCTATGAGGATATTGCGGAGCAGACAGGACTGACCGTAAAGAATGTCTCTGTCCGGCTCACCCGCATGCGGCGGAAGCTGAAACAATATCTCTTGGAAAAGGGGGTGTTTTTATGAACGCAAGAAAGTTCCTGGAGGCCATGAATGATATCGGCGATGCCTATGTAGAAGAAGCCCTCCGGTACCGGGGCAGGCAGAAGAAACGGAATCTGCTGAAATGGGGCGTTCTGGCTGCCGGCCTCGCCCTCGCAGTCTATGGGAGCATGCACATCCTGCCGCTGCAGCCCCGGGCACTTTATCCCGGCGAATCTCCCCATACGGAACTTCCCCTGCTCACCCTGCCGGAAGGAGAAAGCGCCTCCATGGGATTTGAAGGATATATGGCCTGGGATATCACCGAATTGACCAACGCAAATCCCTGGAAGGAAGACAGCCGGCTCTCCGCCCTGCCCGTCTACCAAAATCCCCTGGCTCACCATGCAGATGGCTCTGTCTCAGGAAGCGATTTTGAAAACATGCGGGAACTCCTGGAAGAGATTGCCGCAGGAATGGGCCTGGACCCCAAAGAACTTACCGTCACTGACGATACCCCGGATGAAGAGACAAAAGCGCTGATTACGGAAAAATTTGAAAGCATAGGAGACCAGGTCCCGGAAGGATACTTTCTTCCCACAAAGCTGATAACAGAGACAGAAGGGCTGAACATCCAGGTGGATCAGGCCATGACCGCCGAGATTTCCTTTGAGCCCGCCGTGTCCCTTCCCGATGAATACCGTTTTACCCACCACGCTTCCTATGAAGAGATTTCTGCAGCTGCAAAATATCTGCAAGATGCCTACGAAGGGCTCCTCCGCATGGAGCATCCCCGGGCCAATATCTCCGGCGGCGATTCTGACATTTACCGGAGGCAGTCCTACCACATAGAATTTTTCGATGCAGGCGGAAGCCTCACGGAGCAGATTGTCAACTACAACTTGAACCGGACAGCCTTTTACTGCGATGATGAAGGGAAACTTTTTCTGGCACGGGTGTTCCGGCCGGATTTGTCGCAAAAAGTTGGGGACTACCCCATTATCACCCTTGAGGAAGCGGCCGGACTTTTAGCAAACGGAAACTATATAACCAGCGTTCCCTGCCGGATGCCCGGAACGGACTTGATTGCCAAAGCGGAACTGGTTTACCGGACGGGAAGCCTGGAACCGTACTTTATGCCCTATTACCGCTTTTATGTGGAACTGCCTGAAATGGAGGCGGAAGACGGACTGAAAACCTACGGAGCCTACTATGTTCCCGCTGTAGAAGAGTCTTACCTTTCTCATATGCCGGTGTGGGAAGGCGGGTTTCACTAGCTCTCCAGCACCTTCCCCGTCACCGCAAAATAACTGATCACCAGCACCACATCCGCCCCCAGCCACGCGGCAATCTCCGCAAAGAAAACGCCAATCTCGCCTACAGCCAAGGGCAAAAAGAGAACGATGACTGTGCGCATCAGGAACTCCACCACGCCGGAAAGCATGGGAAGCCCGGTATTTCCCAATCCCTGAATGGCGGACCGGACCACGTGAAGGATGTAGAGTACTGGCAGGAATACACTCATAACAGCCAGGTAAAAATAGGCCACCTGCAGAGTCTGCTCTACCTCTGCAGGCGTGCCGGAGATAAAGCCGCTCAGAATAAACCTGCCAAAGACCAGCATGACGGCTGCAATCACCAGGGAGGTAACCACTGCAATCCCGACGGCCGCCCGCATTCCCCGGCGGATGCGCCCGTGTTTCCCGGCTCCCAGATTTTGTCCCACATAGGTAATCATGGCGTAACCGTAGGAGGTGGCCGCAATTTCCAAAATGCCGTACAATTTATTGGTGGCAGTAAAGCCGGCAATAAAGATGACGCCGAAGCCGTTAATCACAAACTGGACAATCATTCCTCCTACGGCAATGATACAGTTCTGGAAAGCCATCGGAAATCCAAGCCCCAAAAGCTTCCAGGAAAGACCCACCCGAAGACAGAGATCTCCCTTCTGCAAATGCAGCATATCAATTCTGCTGATGTGGTACATACAGAAAAGGCCGGACGCCATCTGGGCAATAACCGTTGCGGCGGCGGCCCCCGCAATTCCCCAATGAAACACCATTACAAAAAGCAGATCCAGGACTATATTGGTAAGGGAGGCGAACACCATAGCCTGTAGGGGCGTTTTTCCATCTCCCAATGACCGCAGGATGCAGGCCAGTAGATTGTAAGCCATCACCACGGGAATTCCCAGAAACATAATCTGCAGATAGAGCAGGGAATCCGGCAGGATATCCCCAGGTGTCTGCAAAAGGATGAGGACCGGGCGGGCCAGCAGCTGCCCGATTATCACAAGCAGAAGGGAAAACAGCGCCGAGAGGACGCTGGAATTTCCGATCACACGGCGGAGGTTCTCATACTGCCCGGCGCCAAACTCATGGGCCATCAGAATGGCAAAGCCCTGGGTGAATCCCTGGATAATTCCCAGCATCATCCAGTTCATCCAATCTGCAGCACCCAGCGCCGCCAGTGCGCCTACGCCCAGATATTTCCCTACCACCATAGTATCCACCACTGTATACAACTGCTGGAATACGTTTCCCATCATGAGGGGCAGGGCAAAGGCAAATATTAATTTTCCCGGTTTTCCTTCTGTCATATGTTTCATATGGGCCGCCATAATATCCGAACTCTCCTTCTTTCTTTTTCTTGCACACCAAAAAACAGAGAACGATTTTCTACCGCTCTCTGCTTTACCTAAGCTGCATATCTCCGCAATTTCCGCCTGCGCTCTTCGGCAAAAAATTATTCCTGCGCCTCCGTATTCATAGAGGAAAGGTACTCGTCCAAAGCCGTCACATCCAGCTCCACGGCCGAGGAGTCCGGCCTGGTGGCCATATCGTACACGGAATATCCCAGCCAGCAAACCAAAAACAGCGCAATCACACTGGCGCAGATTTTCACCTGGGTCCGCTTTCTCTTCTCCTTAGCCAAAATCTCCTTCCGGTTGGCTTTCTCCTCTTTATAACGGTTTACTTTTTCCTGACTCATTTTACGAAACCCTCTCTTTACTTATTAGGTACACCCAGTATAGCACAAAAACATGAAAAAAGCATGAAAAATTTTATTTTTCTAATTCCCGTAAAGCTTCCAAAAATAGCAGGATTGCCATTGTCCGTGAAACAGGGTCGGAAAGCTTGCACATATTTGGAGAACAAGGCGATTGTCTCCGGGCTTTTGGCCTTGGCGAAGCCCAGTGCAAAAACCTTAGCCGCAGATAAAAGCCGCTCGGTGGTTTTTATCCCCCCGCCTCCTTTGCAAATTTGCCGGCCAGATTGAAATTATGCTGCATGGGTCCCCGGCCTTTCCCTAGATCCAGCATGGCTCCCAACGCACCGGAGAGGTAATCCTTTGACCGCTGGATGGAGGTGGGCAGGTCAAAGCTCTTGGCCAGATTAGCGGCAATGGCACTGGACAGGGTACAACCAGTGCCGTGGGTATTTGGATTGCCGATGCGGGTTCCATAGAACCAAGTCCCCACGCCGTCCCCATAGAGAAAGTCGTTGGCATCGTTGATGTTATGCCCGCCTTTGAGAAGAACAGCGCAGCTGTAGACATCGCTGATCTGCTTTGCGGCAGCCTCGATGTCCGCCTCGCTGCGGATGGTCATACCGGTGAAAATTTCCGCCTCCGGGATGTTGGGTGTGACCACTGCCGCCAGAGGGAGCAGACAGCTTTTCAGCGTGTCCACCGCCTCCTCAGAGATCAACCGGTCGCCGCTGGTGGAAACCATCACCGGGTCCACTACGATGTTCTTTGCTTGATAAAACTTCAGGCGTTCGGTGATTTTCTCTATCAGCCCGCAGGAGGCCACCATACCGATCTTCACAGCATCGGGCGGAATGTCCTCAAACACCACGTCGATCTGCGCCCCCAAAAATGCGGGAGTCATCTCTACAATCTCCTTCACGCCGACGGTGTTCTGGGCCACCAGCGCTGTGATAGCGCTCATAGCAAAAACGCCGTTCATGGTCATCGTTTTCAGATCGGCCTGAATCCCGGCGCCTCCGCTGGGGTCGGTCCCAGCGATTGATAATGCTGTTTTCATGTTCAAATCTCCTTTGCATTATTTTTATTGAGCGACAAAGAGTGGTGCCCCCGGTCCGCCGCTGGAAGTGCTCAGCGGTTAAACTGAGAAGAGCTTCTGTAGCTCGTTCAACTGTGTCAAGTCCTCCAAATAGATAGTAGACAGCTCTCGAATCTCGTTCTGTGCCTTCTCGTGGACATCATAGACCGCCACCACCGGAAAATCGGCCCCTTTCGCTGTTCGAATGGCATAGAGCGCATCGTCAAATACAACTGTCTCTGATTTTTGGGTTCCGAGGAAACGAAGGGCCTCCTCAAAGATGTGAGGTTCGTCCTTGCCGCGGCCTACCTCGCCGCAAGTAAATATCCTCCCGAAATAGGACAGCACCCCGCATCGCTTTAAGGCGGCCTCCACCAGATACCGGTCGGTGGCAGTGGTAACGCACAGCTTAACGCCGTTCTTCTGGAGCCATGCCAGCAGCTCCGCCGCTCCCGGCTTTAATGGGGCCTCAAAACAGTAATACCGCTCCAGCATGGTGTTGACCCCGTCCATGATTTCATCGACACACAGCGTTACACCATACTCGGTCTGATAGTAGCGGGCCGCTTGGAGCAAACTCATATTTTTGAACACTTCATTCAAGTCTTCCCGTGGCTCATACCCAATGGAACGCAGATAGGCCTCGCCAATGGTGTCCCAGATAAACATGGAATCCAGCAGTGTTCCATCCACGTCAAAAATAGCTCCGCGAATCCTCATAGGTTCACCATTTTCTCTGCCAGCGCCCGCAGCTCCCGGCAGGTTTCCTCGATGTTCTCCACCCCGAAGATGGCGGAAACCAAAGCCGCACCATCCACCCCGCTGCCAGACAGCTGGAGGATATTGCCCCGGTTCAGCCCGCCTATGGCTACGATGGGCACATCTACTGAGCCGCAGATCGCCCGCAGGGTCTCTCTGGGCATCACGTCCACATCGGTTTTGGTACTGGTAGGGAACACCGTGCCCAGACCCAGATAGTCCGCACCGTCCCGGACGGCCTGGCGGGCCTCCTCCACCGTGTGGACGGAGACGCCCAGGATCATGTTCTCCCCCACCCGGCGACGGACCTCTCCCGCTTCCATATCCTCCTGACCCACATGGACCCCATCCGCGCCGCAGGCGGCAGCGATGTCCACATGGTCGTTGACGATGAAGGGCACCCCATACCGCCGGCACAAGGCGCAGATATCCCTGGCCTCTTGGAGAAACGCAGCCTTGTCCAATTCCTTTTCCCGCAGCTGCACGCAGGTCACACCGCCCTTCAAAGCCGCTTCCACCTGCTGATACAGCGTCTGCTTCCCGGTCCAAGCCCGGTCAGTAACGGCGTAAAGCAGCATATACCTCTTATCGCACTTCATAATTGGCTCCCCTCTCCAGTTCCGCCGGGGTCAGGCGGTACATGGCATCGATGATGTAGTTCCGGTAAGAGGAGTTGCCGTCCAGATTGGTCATACGCTGATAGGCGGTCTCCCCGCATAGTCCCATGGCGCACACAGCGGCGGCAGCAGCCTCCAATGCCTGATCTGGATTGGCGGTGACAAAAGCCGCCGTTAGAGCGGAGAGCTGACAGCCGGTACCGGTGATAGCGGACATCTCAGGACGGCCATTGCGGATACAGAAAGTCCTTTCCCCGTCAGTCACAATGTCGATAGCCCCAGTAATGGCAATGACCGCCCTGGTGCGCCGTGCAAAATCCTTGGCGAAAGACAACGTCCCATCCAGGTTTTCCTCCGTCACCTTATCCGCCGCGTCAGCGTCCACGCCCTTGGTGGTGCCGCTGCCCAGACCCAGGGTCTTGATCTCCGAGATGTTGCCGCGGATCACGGCAAACTTGACCTCTTTGAGCAGTCCCAGAGCGGTCTCCGTCCTCAGTGTGGAAGCTCCCGCTCCCACCGGGTCCAGCACTACGGGGTGGCCAAGCTCGTTGGCCTGCTTCCCAGAAGCAAACATAGCGGGGATGGTACGCTGATTCAGCGTTCCGATGTTGATATTCAGCCCGCCGCAGATGGCGGTGATCTCCACGGCGTCCTCCAATTCGTCCGCCATGATGGGCGAGCTTCCGCAGGCCAACAGCACATTGGCGCAGTCGTTGACTGTGACATAATTGGTGATATTGTGAACCAGGGGGGATTTTTTTCTAACATTATCAAAAATTTCTTCAAACATAGTTTTACTCCTTTGATCCGGGAGAAAACGTCCCTATATGGCAGCGCTTTCCCTGTTGATGTCCGGCAGGAATGACCCGCCTGTTTGGAAAAAGTCAGTCGAGGCCTGCTGGCCTCCTTTCCTGTAAACAAACAAAAACAAGGGGCACCCGAATAGGATGTCCCCTTGAAAAAGTACATGTTCCTCTGCAACTTCCTCCGGCGGCATTATCCGCATCAGGTGTAAGGGTCGAAGGTTTACCTTCCTCTCAGCCTGTCACACAAGCTCCCCTGTTTACTTGTTGGAGGAATTATAGCACTTTATTTTCCGTTTTGCAAGTAGCTTTTATAAAAACGATAATCTTTAAGTCAACACGGGCGGCCTATCAGCCGCCCGCAGCAATATTATACCACCACAATAATTCCGCCGTCGCTGGCATAAAGGCTGCTGACCCCTGCCGTATCCAGAATCAGGACATCTTTCACAGAAATCTGCTTTAAGATCTCTTCCTTCACCATTTCCGCCCGCTGCCTGCAGTTGCAGTGAGAAATAGCCAGAGTCTTTTCCGACGGGTCTTTCAAATCTTTCGCAATGTATTCCACCATCTTCTTCAGGGCTCTGGTAATGCCCCTGGCCTGATCCAGCTGGCAGATGGTGCCTATGGGGGTAGCCCCCATCACAGGCTTAATATTCAGGGCATTGGCCACAAATGCTTTCAGATTGCTGAGACGGCCGTTCTTGCGCAAAGCTTCCAAAGATTCCAGCACAAAGTAAGTATTCTGCCCTGCAATATAGTCTTCCACAGTTTTTACAACCTCCTCGAAAGCCATGCCTGCTTTCTCGCAGGCCTCGATTTTCAAAGCAATCAGCGTCTCGCCGATGGAGGCGGAACGGGAATTGAATACATGAATCTTCTTCTCCCCTTTCTCTTCCTGGTACAATTTCTTTCCCAGCTCCGCACTGTTGCAGGAACCGCTCAGCTCTGCAGAGAGAGTGACGGCATATACATGCTCCGCCTCACAGGTAAACGCCTCCATATAGCGCTGGGGAGACGGACAGGAGGACTTAGGACAGTTGGGACTGGCCGCAACCCTGCGCAGAAAATCCGCCTGATCAAAGGTTTCGTCATCCACCACCAAGTGACCGTCAATATCCAGTACCAGAGGCACGCTCTCAAAATGTTCATCCTGCTTGCATCTCTCCGGCAGTTCTCCGCAGCTGTCTACCACAATTTTATAACTCATAATCTGTCTCCCGAATCTTTTTTTACAGATCGGAAGAGCACACGTCTGAACTCCAGTCAC
>CAJUNN010000056.1 GCA_910587955.1 uncultured Lachnospiraceae bacterium
GAAACAGCTGCAAAGTCATTACCAGCACGATTCCGCCGAAGCCGTAAATATCCGGCAGAGCAATCCCTAAGTTTTTAAAGAATGTGGTAATCACGCCGCTTCTTCCCAGAAGCAGAATCCAGGAGTAGGCTCCGATAAAGGGTGCCGACATGGATGCCACCACAATCAGGATGCTTAAAAAAGATTTCCCGCGGATCTTGTACACCGCAAAGAGATAAGCCAGGGGTGTTCCAATCACAAGCGAGAGAAGCGTCGCCGCAATGGAAATCTTAAAGCTGTTAAAAAGAGTGTCGAAATAATAGCTCTTGGAAAAGAATTTCGCAAAATTCGCCATGGTAAACTGTCCCGTCTCCCCGTCAAAAACAGACTGGCGGATGAGATATCCCATGGGATAAAGCAGAAACAGTACATACAGGAGAATCACAAACAGCGTGATAAACCCCCATATGTCCAGACGGAATTTATTATTGTTTTTCATAGGCCTCGCTCCTTACCAGGTTTAAGTCCCCCGTCTGATTGAATACATTGATCTTCTCCTTCTTCACCTTGAGAACCACAGACTGTCCTTCCTTCAGCTCTTCCTCCAGGGAAGATTCCTCGATGATTTCCACCGTCTCCCCGGCATCCGTATCGATGTAGTAGTGGGTATTCAGGCCCAGGTAGACGAACTCTTTCACCGTACCCTTAATGCCCTCTCCCCCTTCTTTGCCGATGACAAATTCCTCCGGCCGGATGGAGCAGAGCACTTCCTGATCCTCCGCCTTGGAAAGAGCGTCTATATGCTCCCGGTAGCCGTCTGCAAATACCAGTTCTCCGCCTTCAATCTTGGCATGCACCATATTGGTCCGCCCGATGAAGGTAGCTACGAACACATTCTTGGGCCGCTGGTAAATGTCCTTGGGCTTTCCGATGTGCTGGATCACGCCGTCCTTCATAACGGCGATCCGGTCGCTGATAGCCATAGCCTCTTCCTGGTCATGGGTTACGTACACGGTGGTAATGCCCACGCTCTTCTGGGTATGGCGGATAACCGTCCGCATCTCCATACGGAGCTTGGCATCCAGGTTGGACAAGGGCTCATCCATCAAAAGCACGTCTGGTGTAATGACAAGCGCCCTGGCCAGGGCAATCCGCTGCTGCTGCCCGCCGGACAGCTGGCTCGGCATGCGCTCCGCATACTCCATAATCTGCATCAGGTTTAAGTATTTATCTGTCTCCGTCTTGATCTTCTCTTTTTCAATCTTCCTGTTTTTCAGTCCGAAGGCCACATTATTCCGCACGGAAAGATTGGGAAATATGGCATAGTTTTGGAAAACCATGCCAATATTTCTCTTACTGGGATCCATATCGTTGATACGGGTATCGTTGAAATAAATATCCCCGCCTTCAATGGAATTAAATCCCGCAATCATCCGCAGCAATGTTGTCTTTCCGCAGCCAGAAGGTCCCAGGAGGGTAAATAACTCTCCATCCTCTATCTCGGCGCTTAAATCAGGAATCACGGTGTTGTCGCCATATTTCTTTACCGCATTTTTAATCAGAATTTTGCTCATGTTATCCTCCACAACCTTGCTGGCTTTCAGGATTTACCTGTCTTTTCCTATTTGCTCTGCAGATCCGTGAAAATCTCAGTATAGTGATCCACTATCTCCTGCTTATGGGTGCTTACGTAGGGAATATCCTCCTCGATTACTTTGATCTCAGAGAAGGGAACCATGTAATCGCTGGTCTGTGCATCCTTCATAACCGGCCGGTTGGTCAGAGTGCTGCCCCAGATATTCTGTACCTCTTCGCTCAAGATGAAATCCATAAACAGCTTGGCATTGTCCATATTCTTAGCTCCCTTGATAATGGTTGCAGATGCGGGCAGGTAAACCGTACCCTCTTCCATATACACGATCTTCACGGGCGCTCCGTCCTTTACCAGCTGGGCACAGGGGTCTTCATAGGAAAGTCCTACTACGTACTCGCCGTCGGCAACTCCCTTGTACACGCCGGAAGAGCTCTCTAAGATCTTGCCGTCAACGTTCTCAAACAGCTTCTCTACGAACTCCCAGGCAGCCTCATCCTCATAACCGCCCATGGCCAGAAGAATATTGGTCAGATGTGCAAATGCAGAAGAAGAGTTGGCCGGGTCTGCAGTCGCAATCTTGCCCTTCAGCTCCGGATTCAGCAGATCTTCGTAGCCGTTGATCTCAATGTCGCCGATGAGGTCCGTATTTACGATCAGCACGCTGCCGTCCAGTACGTTGCTGGTGATAAAGCCGCACTCATTCTTATAGGCATCTACTACACTGTCATTGTTCACAGACACGTACGGCTCCCAAAGCTCCTCATTGTCATACATCTGGGACCAGGATCCGCCGAAAAGAACATCCGCATAAGGATCGTTCTTCTCAGACTCAATTCTCTTCACCAGTTCGCCGGTACCCGCCTGGATTACCTCAACGGTGATTCCGTATTTCTCCTCGAAAAGCGGGATGGTCGCATTGATCAGGCCCTCCGAGTTGGGGGAGTAAACCACCAGTTCGCCGCCTACCTGTTCGGATCCGGAACCGCCTTCTTCTCCGGCCTCCTCGCCCGCGCCCTCTGCGGGAGCTTCCGTCTCTGCGGGAGCCGCCGGCTCCTCAGCCTTCTTGCCGCAGCCTGCCAGGCTGATCACCATAACAGACGCCAACAACAGTGCCAAACTTCTCTTTTTCATCATAATTTCCTCCTTTTCCGTGTCGCAGCTGCCTAAAAAACAGCCGCTGTAATTAAGATGATAGTACCATGATAAAAGGTTTCTTTCTTTTCCGCCACCCAAATTTCCGAACAAACGGAAAAAATACCGAACAAATTCTGTCCGGTATTTCTGCTCACCCGATCCTGCCCTGATATTCCTTGGCAGAACAGCCCATATATTTTTTAAACACATAGTTGAAATATTTGTACTCCCCGATTCCGCATTCCCAGCCCACCTCGGAGAGAGGTACCCTTCCCTCCTTCATAAGTACCAGGGCTTTCTGCAGACGGTAGCGGTTCAGATACTCAATGATGGTAGTTCCCAGAGCTTTCTGGAACCGCCGGCTGATGTACCGCTCCGAATAGTGGAGGTTTTGTTCCAGATCCGAAAGGGTTGTCTTATTCCGGTAATTATCCCCAATATACTCCAACACCTGCTCCACCAGAGGATCCTGGTTCTCCCCCTCCTTCTCCTGCTCCAGAAGAGAGACATTGCCCGGCTCTTTGGACGACTCGTTTCTCTGGCGCAGATAATAGATATTTTTAGACTCCAGAACTGCCTGTTCCAGAGCCTCTTTCATCTCCTCCGTGTTCAAGGGCTTTAACACATAGCTGGAAACCCCGTTGCGGATGGCCTCCCTGGCATACTCAAATTCCGAATAGCCCGTGAGGATCACGGCCGCATAATCGTACTGGAATTTCGTCTGGGCCAGCATGGCAAGTCCGTCCATCAGAGGCATATTGATGTCCGTAATAACAATGTCCGGCCGTAGCTCTTCAATGAGCCGCTTCCCCTCCTCGCCGTTGCCTGCCTCCCCAATGACCCGGCAGCCAAGCTCCTCCCAGGGAATGGAATTGCGGATTCCTTTGCGTATAATCTCCTCATCCTCCACCAGCAGAACACTGTACATGCTTCTCTCCCCCCTTCATCCAAAGCCGTATGGTCACGGTAAACCCCAAGCCCTCCCGGCTCTCCAGGCTTAAGCCGCTGTGGTTTCCGTATTCCAGGATCACCCTGCGGTTGATATTCTGCAGGCCGTTGTGGACGGTATTGATTTCTCCGGAACGCAGAATCCCTATCAGGGTCTCCAGGGTAGATTTGGGCTGTCCCGGTCCGTCGTCTTCCACCTGGAGAACCAGGTACTCCCCCTCTATCCGCCCCCGGATAAAGACATGGATGGAAGCCTTCTTGCGAAACCCGTATTTCAGGCTGTTCTCAATCAAAGGCTGCAAAAGGAGCTTCGGAACGAGAACCCGGCTGCACTCTGTCCCGATATCCACCTCGCACTGAAAACGGTCCCCGAAGCGGGTTTTTTGAATAACCAGGTAGTCCTCGATATACTCCATATCCTCCTGAAGGGACGTGATCTGCTTGGTATTGTTGATGCTGTAGCGGAGAATCCGGGTAAAGCGCCCGATGAGCTCATCTGCTTTCCGGGCATCCTGGACAATGAGAAACCGGATATTGTCCAAGGTATTGTAAATAAAATGGGGATTGATCTGAGCCTGCAGGTTCTGGATCTCCATGCGGTTGTTGATCTCCAAGAGATCCAGGTTTTTCCGGTTCAGCTCATTGACGCTCTCCACCATCATATTGATCTGCCGGGCAATCTCCTCAATCTCACCCCCCGTCTCAATCTCGATTACATGCTCCGTATCCTTTTTCCGGATCAGCCGGATCTCTTCCACCAGCATCCGCACGGACTGGGAAGTCTTCTCCGCCATCTTCTGGAGAAGATGGAAAAAGAGAAGCATCCATACAATCCCCAAACCCAGGATAATGAGGATTCCAATCAAAATATAGCTCCCGTTTTCCGGTTGGTAGATAAAGGAATAGAGATAGACATTCTGTTCGGAAAGATACCGCCTTCCGGCGAGATAACGGCTGTCATTCACCTGGCAGTACCGCTCCATCTCTCTGGGACGGTACTTATTGACGGTGCTGCCGGAAGTAAAACTGCTGTTGGAGCAATATATCACATCCCCGCCGGCAGCAGTCAAAATGATGTCGTACTGGTACTTCTGAAAGAGGCGGTTCCAGTCGCCCTCCTTCAAGTAGGCCGCCACACTGCCCATATAGACTCCATCCCGATACAAAGGATGAATCAGCACATACTCGGAAGTCTCTCCGGAAAAATAGTAAACCGTCCGGTACAGCTTCCCGTCCTGAGCCTTGGCATTGGCATCGGCAATCTGGTTAAACTCCCGGCGGTGCAGGTTTAAAACCTCCTGAGAAAAACTGGAGAAAAGAATCTGCCCTTCCGGATCGGCCAGAATGAGATTGATCCCTACTAAGGCATCCACATTGTACTTGGTAATCCGGTACTGAAGGCCGTTTCCGTTTTCCAGTCCCTCGATACAGTTAAAGAAGGTTTCCGTATTCTCCTCATCCTGCAGGAAGGAAGAGACGGAATTGCAGACTTCCCGGAAGGTTCCCGTCACATCGTCCAGGTGCCGTTCCTGCTTCATTTTCTGTTCCATCAGCGTATTGCCGAAAATGGCCGCGCAAAAAAACAGACATCCAATCCCTATGACTGTGATAATCTGTTTTGATGCAAGCCTCTCCAATTCTTTTTGAAATTTGCTCTTTCCCGGCGGCATCAGCGTTTCCATTTCTCCAGTTTATGCCTGCTCCTGCAGTCTTCCGTGTTGTCTCTCGGTTCTTTTGTCTTGAATCCTGATTGTTATCTAGTATTATATATTATAATAACACTTCCGGGAAATTACAAGTAAATTGCACAGGCCTATTTTTCTCTTTACCGGGAATAGAAAATGCGATAGAATAAAAAAATACGAAAGGAATGAGGAAAATCCCATGAAAACAAGCGACTTTTATTACGATTTGCCGAAAGAACTGATTGCCCAGGATCCCCTGGAGGATCGAAGCAGCTCCAGGCTCCTGGTATTGAATAAAGAAACTGGGGAAATCCGCCACCGGATATTCCGTGAGATCACGGATTTCCTGCAGCCCGGAGACTGCCTGGTGGTCAACGACACCAAAGTCCTTCCCGCCCGCCTTATGGGTGTCCGGGAGGGAACCGGCGCCGGAATCGAGGTCCTGCTTCTGAAGCGCTGTGAAGATCACATATGGGAAACCCTGGTGAAACCCGGTAAAAAAGCCCGCCCCGGAACACGTATCCTTTTCGGGGACGGACTTTTGACCGGAGAGGTGCTGGAGATTGCAGAGGAGGGCAACCGCCGCATCCGCTTTACTTATGAGGGGATTTTTGAAGAGATTCTGGATCGTCTGGGGCAAATGCCTCTTCCGCCCTATATCACCCACCCCTTGAAAGACAAAAACCGCTATCAGACCGTATATGCCAAACATGAGGGCTCTGCCGCCGCCCCTACGGCCGGACTGCATTTTACGCCGGAGCTTCTGGATTCCATCCGGGAAAAAGGCGTGCGGCTGGCCCATGTGACTCTCCACGTGGGGCTCGGAACCTTCCGCCCGGTGAAGGTGGAAGATGTGGCCGAACACCACATGCACTCGGAATTCTATATGGTGGAAGAAGATCAGGCGAAACTCATCAATGAAACAAAGGCAGCAGGCGGACGGGTGATCTGTGTGGGAACCACCAGCTGCCGTACCCTGGAATCTGCCTCCGGCACAGACGGAATCCTCCGCGCCGGAAGCGGCTGGACGGATATTTTTATCTACCCGGGCTACACGTTCCGGATAACAGACGCTCTTATCACCAATTTCCATCTGCCGGAATCCACTCTTTTGATGCTGGTATCGGCCCTGGCCGGAAAAGAGCACATTCTGAACGCCTACCAGGAGGCTGTGAGGGAAAAATACCGGTTCTTTTCTTTTGGGGACGCCATGTTTCTTTTATAAGGCTTGTCTAGCGACTACAACAACTGCAAAAGGAGCTTTTTTCGAATGAATATTGTAATACGCCAATATACCTCAGAGGATCTTCCCGCCATGAATGCTATCTGGAACGAGGTGGTAGAGGAAGGTACTGCTTTTCCCCAGACAGAGCTTCTGGACGCCGAAACAGGAACCGGGTTCTTTGCCTCCCAGACCTACTGCGGCGTGGCGGAAGATACGGAAAGCGGACAAATTCTGGGACTTTACATTCTCCATCCCAACAACGTAGGACGCTGCGGCCACATTGCCAACGCAAGCTACGCCGTGCGCTCCTTCCTGCGGGGCCTGCACATCGGGGAAAAGCTGGTTTCCGACTGCCTGATCCAGGGGAAGGCCCACGGCTTCGCCATTCTCCAGTTCAATGCCGTGGTGCGGAGCAATACCCACGCCAGGCATCTCTACGAACGGCTGGGCTTCCGGCAGCTTGGCGTAATCCCCGGCGGCTTCCTTATGAAAGACGGGCATTACGAGGATATCTGTCCCTACTACCGCCTGCTGCAATAAAAGTTTTTCAAATGGGACAGCTACGTGTCATATTGGAAATGTTATTCTTTAGGCAGGAGGAAACACATGCAGATTGAACGCCTGGTCCACATGGTTTTCTATATCATCAACCACAAGCAAGTAACGGCCAGGGAACTGGCAGACTATTTCCACGTATCAGCCAGAACGATCTACCGCGATATCAACGCACTGTCTCTTGCGGGAATACCTGTCATCTCTACCAAGGGAACCGGCGGAGGCATATCCCTGCTAGACGGATACACCCTGGACAAGGCACTCTTTTCCAGGGAGGAGCAGGAACATCTCTTCCAGTCCCTGCAGGCGCTGCAGGCTGTAAACTATCCCAGCGCAGAGCAAGCCTTGAGCAAACTGGGCGCTGTCTTCGGCCGGGTCTCCGGGACGGGATGGCTGGATATTGATTTTTCCTATTGGGGCAGCGGGGAAAAGCGGAAAAAGGAGCTTCTGGAATTGCAGTATGCTGTTATCCACAAGCATGCCATTGCCTTTGACTACTTTAATTCCGAATTAAAAAAATCCAAAAGAGTCATTGAACCTCTGCAATTAGCCTTTAAATCCCACACCTGGTATGTGGCCGGGTTCTGCCGCTCCCGGAAAGAAATCCGGATTTTCCGCATGTCGAGAATGAAGCACATCCGTGTTATGTCCGAAACCTTTGAACGCCTTCTGCCCGCAGGCTTTTCGATATCGCCGGACTGCCGGGAGGACTGTGCGCTGCCTGTTTTTAAGCTGAAATTTGCTCCCGAAATTGCATACCGGCTGTATGACGACTTTCCGGAAAGCCAGATTGAGGCATATGCAGACGGCAGTTTTATCGTCACTTTCCCATATGAGATGACGGATTGGACCTTTCGCTACCTGCTGTCCTTCGGACGCTATGTGGAGATCCTGGAACCGAAAGCTGCCCGGAGCATGCTGAAAGAACAGGCTTTGGAAATTGCCGGAATATACGGTGAACCGGAATCCTCCTAATGGAAAATCCAACTATAAAAAGGAGAGAATACCTATGGAAAAATGGCTGTACGTGTGTATCATTGAAAAAAACAAAACCTACAACCGGGTTACAAAAGCTGTCATTGAAAGGCATGTTGCTCATCTGAAAGATCTGGATGACAATGGACATTTGGAGCTGGCAGGTGTTTTCAAAGGATATCCCGGCGTTGCGGGCATGTACATCCTGAAAGCGGAAAGCTATGAAAAGGCTGAAGAGCTTTGCAAAACGGAGCCCCTTGTTCAGGAAGGATTTGCCGCCTGCAAGCTAAAAGCACTGCAGGTCGCAGACAGAGAAAATCATTATCTGCTTTAAAAAACTGCTGCCGTCCCGGCCCTCCCGGAGCCTGACGGCAGCAGTTTCTTTTTTGTTTTCCCGCTTTTACTGGATTTCCTGGTTTCGGGGATCCCGGGCCATAGTAAGAATCTCCATGACCAAAAGGCTGTGGTTAAGGCGCCGTTCAAAGGCTTCCCAATCGCTCTCCTCATAGTATTTGGCAAAGGCCGCCAGCTCGTAGTACAGGCGTTCCGGGGAATCTGCCAGCGAAAAGACCTCCGGCTCCCCCTTGTTTTCCTGAAAAGAGAACTCCGCCAAAATGCTGGGGGCATCTGTGCTGTGCAGAAAGCCTTTATCTCCCTGGACATTGACGCTTAAGCAGCTAAGTCCTCCGCAGTCCTTGGCTCCTACGCAGACAGCCTGAAAGGTAGGATACTGCATTACGAGAATCCCGGAGGTATCCACGCCTCTCTCCATATTGGGATAATAATGTACGGATATCGGCTTTCCAAACAGGCCGGCCACAAAATGGATGTTGTAAATATTAATGTCCGTCAGGGCGCCTCCGGCCATTTTGGGATCGAAGACCGGGCTTATTACCCCTTCCTTAAATTTGTCATAGCGACTGGAGTATTGGGAAAAATTCAGCTGCACAATCTTAATCTCCCCAAGCTTTGGCAAAAGCTTCCGCATCTTCTCGTAATTGGGATTGTACTGATTGGTGATGGCTTCAAAGAGATACAGCTTCTTTTCCCTGGCCAGATCCGCCAGCTCTTTGGCCTCCTCCCAGGTTACAGTAAAGGGTTTCTCCAGGATCACGTGCTTTCCCGCCTCCAAAGCCTGTCTGCTAAAGGGATAGTGAAGGGCGTTGGGCAGGGCCACATACACCGTATCCACCTCCGGATCCGAGAGCATTTCCTCATAGGAAGCATACTGTTCCGGAATCCCGTATTTTTCGCAAAGCTCCCGGCGCACCTCCTCTTTTCTGGCATAAAGGGCGTGAATTTCCATGTTCTCTACCAGTGCTGCCGCGTCTAAAAAGGTCGGCACAATCATGCCTGCTCCTGCAATACCAATTTTCATCTCTTGATCTCCTATTCCAGTTCCGCTCTATCCCAGTCAATGCCCAGAAGGATTTACGAACGCTTGCGTCCGTAACTCTTTCTGCGCGCTGTCCAGGCTTCTGCTGTTTTTTAGTTCCGCTCTATCCTATTTTTACTACTGTGATTGTACCTTAATTTTCAGGGGATTTCAATGGGATTCATGCACTGTGCACACGCCGGATACAGAATGCTTTCATAAATGCCAGGACTTTTTCATCTTTGCCACGCTTCTGCTCCTTCCCGCAGGCGCCGAAGCCCTTCTTCCAGAACCGCCCGGGGGCAGGCCAGGTTCATGCGCAGGAAATGGGCGCCGTTTCCTCCAAACGATTCCCCCGGTGAAAGGTAGAGTCCCGTCCGCGCCCGGAGAAAAGAGGCAAATCCCAGGCCCTCCCCTGGAAGTCCATTGCAGTCCAGCCACAAAAGATAGGTGGCCTGGGACGGGACAGCCCGGATGGCAGGTATTTCCCGCTCCAGAAATTCCTGCACCAGCTTCTTATTTCCGTATACATACTGCCGCAGCTGATCAAGCCATTCCTCCCCTCTGGTAAAAGCGGCAACTGCAGCATCCACAGCAAAAATTCCCGGCTCTGCCGCTTCGTTGATGCCAAGTTCCGCCCAGGCTTTTTCCCGAAGCTCTGGGTTGGGTACCAAAACTGCTGCCGTCTGAAGCCCTGCCAGATTAAAAGCTTTGGTAGGCGCCATGCAGGTCAAGCTGTTCTCCCGGCAGGCATCCGAAACCGATGCGAAAGGTATGTAGCCGCACCCGGGATCCGTCAAGTCGCAGTGTATCTCATCGGACAAAACAGGCACATGGTATTTTGCGCAAAGCTCTCCCACCCGTCCCAGGGTTTCCCGGTCCCAGATTTTTCCGCCCGGGTTCTGGGGGTTGCACAGAATCATCATAGCCGTCCGGGGATCGGAGAGTTTTTTCTTCCAGATCTGCAAAATCCATCCGGTAGGCACCTTTCTCGTAAATCAAAGGATTCTCCAGCACCTGTCTCCCTGCTTTTTGAATCACCTGGAAAAAGCAGTGGTAAACGGGCGTCTGGACAAGTACTTTCCCGCCGGGTGCCGCAAACCCGCGCACCAGGCTGGAGACAGCAGGCATAACTCCGGTGCAAAAATGCAGCCACTCCTTTTCCATGACAAAGCCGTGCCTTCTCTCCCACCATCCCAGATAGGCTTCATACCAAGCATCGGGAATCACGGAATAGCCGAAAATGCCGTGATCCATCCGTTTCTGCATGGCCTCCCGGATCTCCGGCGCTGCCGGAAAGTCCATGTCCGCCACCCACATGGGAAGCTCCTCTTTGGCAACCTCCCACTTCAGGGAATTTGTATTCCTCCGGTTGACGGGGGTATCAAAATCGTATTTCATAGCCAAATGCCTCCTTGACCCTTTCTGTCAAAATCACCTTCCTGTCTAAAAAGATTATATCCCATCTGCCAAGGTGTGACAAGCTCCCTTCTCGGCAGATCCCTTCTGGTTTCATACATATCCCGGCTCCCTTTTACGATGTCCGGCAGCCTGCCGGACTTTATGCAGAATCACAAAGGAAAAAGAAACCCTTTCCATCTTTTTTCCTACTGCCGAAGCTCCGCGTTCAGAGCCTCCAGGCCCTTTAAGATCCGCTTCATGGCCGCAGCCACATCCGCTTCCTCCAGGGTCTTATCCTTAGCCCGGAACACAATGGAATAAGCTACAGACTTAAAGCCCGGTTTAATCTGAGCACCCTCGTAGATGTCAAAGAGCTGAAAACTCTCCAGATAGCTCCCGCCCTTGCTCTCGATGACTTCCTCGATCTGGCCTGCCAGCACCTCCTTGGGAATCACCATAGAAATATCCCGGTTGACTGCCGGATATTTGGCAATGCCCTCATACTTCCGGTCGAAAGTGGCAAAGGGCAGGACGGAGGGCATATCCAAGACAGCCACATAGGCCCGCTCTCCGATGCCGTAGGCATCCGCTACCGCCGGATGTACCTCTCCCAGATATCCCACGCTTTTGCCGCCGTAGCGGATCTCGGCCTGACGGCCCGGGTGCAGGAAATTCTTCCCTGCCTGGGGATTGTAAACCTTCTTTTCCCGCATTCCAATCTTGTCAAAGAACTCCTCCACCACGCCTTTCATGGTGTAGAAATCTCCTTCCCCGTACATACCCAGAGTAAACTGCATCCGCTCATCGGGAAGCTTTGTCAGGGGCAGTTCCTCTGCTATATATATATTGCCCAGCTCGTAGAGGCGCACGTCCTTGTTTCTCCGGTTGTAGTTGGTGGCCAGGGACACCAGCATGCCGTTTAAGGGCGTTGTGCGCATAATGCTGAAATCCTCACCCAAGGGATTGGAAATGGTAACGGCCCGGCGCAGGGGATCCTCCCCATCCAGTTCCAGTTTATCGAATACCTTGGGGCTCTCAAAGGAATAGCTCATGCCCTGGGAGAACCCGCAGAACTCCGCGATGTCCCTGGCTGCCGCCTCCACCCGCAGCTTAAAGGGCAGCTTCCCGGTGGTCGCCTCCCCCTTTGGCAGGGTGGAGGGAATATTGTCATATCCGTAGAAACGGGCCACTTCCTCCGCCAAATCCGCCAGACACCCAATATCCTGGCGGAACGTAGGCGCCACAATCTCATTGGCTTCTTGGTCATATTCCAGCTCTACCATGCGCAGATATTCCAGCATCTGTTCTTTGCTGATATCCGTTCCCAGAAGAGCGTTGATCCGTTCCGGATCAAAGGGCACCCGCACCGGCTCTTTGATTCCCGTGTATACGTCCACCATGCCGTCTACCACTTCTCCGGCTCCCAGCTCCTCAATCAGCTGGCAGGCCCGGTCAATGGCCGCCTGGGCATTGTTGGGATCCAGTCCCTTCTCAAATTTGCCGGAAGCGTCTGTGCGCAGGCCGATTTTCTTAGCTGACAGGCGGATGTTTACCCCGTCAAAGCAGGCCGCCTCAAAGAGCATAGTCTGTACATGATCCGTGATCATGGAGTTCTCGCCGCCCATAATACCTGCGATGCCGATAGGCTTCTCCCCGTCGCAGATCATCAGCACAGAATCATCCATGGTACGCTCCTGGCCGTCCAAGGTCACAAACTTCTCTCCCTGGTCCGCCCGGCGCACCAGAATCTGATGTCCCGCAATGGTATCCAGATCGTAGGCGTGCATGGGCTGCCCATACTCCTCCATAACATAATTGGTAATGTCCACGATATTGTTGATGGGGCGTATGCCGTTCACTGCCAGACGCCGCTGCATCCACTTGGGAGAGGGGGCCAGCTTGATATTTTTCACCACCCGGGCACAGTACCGGGGGCAGAGATCTGCGTCTTTTACATCCACCCGGATATAATCATTTACATCTCCGCCGGAACCCTTCACCTTCACCGCAGGCGGGACAAACTTTTTGCGGAACGTAGCCGCAGCCTCCCGGGCAATGCCGATAACGCTGTAGCAGTCCACCCGGTTGGAGGTAATCTCGTACTCAAAGATCACATCGTTAAGGCCCAGAGCCTTGACGGCATTCTCTCCCGCCTTTACATCCGCATTCTCCGGAAACACATAAATGCCGTACTCCGGGGACTCCGGGAAGAGTTCCTTCGTCTGTCCCAGCTCCTCGATGGAACACATCATGCCGTTTGACTCCACGCCGCGGAGCTTCCCTTTCTTAATTTTCACGCCTCCGGGCGTCAGCTTGCCGTCGTGGCCTCCTGCCACCCGGCCGCCGTCCAGCACCACCGGGACTTTTTGTCCCTCCTCCACATTGGGGGCACCCGTCACAATCTGAACCGGCTCTCCCGTTCCCACATCCACCTGGCAGATCACCAGCTTTTCTGCATCCGGGTGCCTCTCAATCTTTAAAATTTCTCCCACTACAATATTTTCCAAATCCGCGTCCAAAGCGGCACAGCCCTCCACCTTCGTACCGGAGAGAGTCATTGCATCCATGTATTCCTGGGCTGTCACATCCAAGTCCGGCACATAGGCTTTGATCCATGATAATGAAGTATCCATGCTGATCCCTTCCTTTCTTTTTTCTTATACGCCACGTTAAGTACAGTTTTGTCAAAACTGTTTCAAAAACCGGATGTCGTTCTCATACAACAGCCGCATATCGTCAATCTCATATTTCAGCAGTGCAATCCGCTCCAAGCCCATGCCGAAAGCAAATCCCGTGTATTCCTCCGGATCGATGCCGCACATTTCCAGCACGTGGGGGTGCACCACACCGCAGCCCAGAATCTCAATCCAGCCGCTTCCCTTGCAGAACCGGCAGCCTTTGCCGCCGCACTTAAAGCAGCTCACATCCACTTCCGCACTGGGCTCCGTAAAGGGGAAGTGGTGGGGACGGAATTTGGTCTTTGTTTCTGCTCCGAACAATTCCCTGGCAAATTCCTCCAGCGTTCCTTTCAAATCCGCAAAAGTGATATTTTTATCTACCACCAATCCCTCAATCTGGTGGAAAGAGGGGGAATGGGTGGCATCCACCTCGTCGGAACGGAACACCCGCCCCGGGGCAATCATGCGGATAGGCAGCTTTCCCTGCTCCATTACCCGGGCCTGGCAGGGCGAAGTCTGGGTCCGCAGCACAATTTCTTTATTGATGTAGAAGGTATCCTGCTCGTCCTTGGCCGGATGTCCTTCGGGAATATTAAGCTTCTCAAAGTTGTACAAGTCGTACTCAATCTCCGGTCCTTCCACCACCTCATACCCCATGCCGATGAAGATGCGCTCCACCTCTTCCAGGGCAATGGTGTTGGGATGACGGTGCCCCACCTGGTTCTTCTTGGCAGGAAGAGTCACATCAATGACCTCTGCTTTCAGCTTTTCCTCCCGGACCAAAGCCTCCATCTTTTTCTTGGCCTCATCAAGAACCCGCTCAATCTCTTCCCGGGTTTCGTTGACCAGCTGTCCCACTTTGGGCCGATCCTCCGGGGCCACCTCTTTCATTCCTTTTAATACGCTTGTCAGCTCTCCCTTTTTCCCGAGAATCGCCACACGCACATCGTTCAGGGAGTTTAAATTTCCGGCTGCCTGAATCTGCGCCATGGCACGTTCCCGGATTTTCTGCAATTTCTCCTTCATGCTGTTCTCCTTTTTTCTATCCTAATTGGTTCTCTGCGGGGCTCAATACTTACACGCAAAAGAAAGCTCCGTCCCCTTAGGGACGAAGCTTAAATCCGCGGTACCACCCTGATTCCTGTCAAAGACAGGCTCTCATTGTATGCGTAACGTGCATGATACGTCACCGCCTACTCTTCTTTTCAGCGGTGCTGCTCCGGTGGGAAATTCAAAAGTTCTCTGAACCTGGGATTGCTTTCAGCCGGCGACAATCCCTCTCTGTAGGAAGACGAACCTTCTACTTTGCACCTTCACTGCATTTTGGCTTTCTTTTTCTATCGGGATTTATTTTATAACAGGTTTTGCGGAATTGTCAAGCGTTTCGTGAAAATAGCTTCTTTTCCCTGGAGACTGCTGCTTGTGAGAAAGTTCCCAATCCCAAATACTTAATTGTTTATGATCGTTATGTTCCTCAAAGGAATACAGATAGTTAAATATTTGCCCGTTCTCATGTACTATCCCATATGCTTCACATTTTCGATGAAAAAGCCGCATTAAATCTTTGTTATTGCTACTCTCTATCCTATACTGATTTCCGTATGTACGAATATATGTATCTTTTAGGCCAGGAAATAACCGGTCTAACTGTTTGTAGAAATATTCCCGATTTCCTTCCCGAAGCGTCAATCCCATTCCAAAGCAAATAACACCATAAACCTTTGCTTCCCTACACATATCCAAAATACCAGAAATATTATCTTCCGTATCGTTCATAAACGGCAAAATTGGTGTCATCCATACAACAGCTGGTATCTTTAAATCTCTCAACTTTTTCAATACATCAAAGCGTTCCCTTGTCGTACTTACATTCGGCTCAATCCTTTTGCACAAATCTTCGCTGCAAGTAGTCAATGTCATTTGCACAACGCATTTTGTCTGTTCATTTATTTTCTGCAAAAGGTCCAAATCTCTCAATATACGGTTTGATTTCGTAATGAGCGTAAACCCAAAACCGTGCTCATATATGAGATGCAATGCTTTTCTGACATTCCCTATCTCCATCTCCAACGGAATATAGGGATCTGTCATAGAGCCTGTACCTATCATACACTTTTTACGCTTATGAGCAAGAGCATACTCCAACAATTCAATCGCATTTTCTTTGACTTCAATATCTTCAAAGGCGTGTTCCATGTGATAGCATTTACTTCTGGAGTCACAATAAATGCAGCCGTGAGAGCAGCCCCGGTATAAATTCATTCCATTTTTAGCAGATAATATCCCTTTTGCTTTCACGAAGTGCACGGCATGTCCTCCCTGCATTTTGGCATCATTCTTCCATTCATGCTATTTTCCGTCCCTGCTTACTCAAATAGAATTTACAGGAAAAGTATATCACACATATGCTGACAACCTATGTCAAGATTTATCCCTTCCAGGCATCCCATTATGGCCATCCGGCCGTTTCACAAGGTATACCCTACGGGTACCCCGTATGACAAGTCCTTCGGACCGTCCGTTAAGGTATATTTCTCATGGATTTTCTTTGCCTGTTCTGCCACGATGTCTCGCAAATATACAGGTTCTATAATATCTACGTTCGTTCCGAATGACAATAAATACCCTATCAGCCATTCATCTTCCGGCATTTCAGCAGATACAATTAAATCTCCATTTTCTTTTTTGCTTACCATCCCTTTGTCAAATTCATCGTAAACACGATATGACATAGTTTTCGGAAAATGTAGTACGATTGTATTGTAGGTTTGCCCTAATGTTTCGTCTAATTCCGGAAAGGAACTTTTGCAAAAACTTTCCGGGAGAATTTCGAAATCTATCATACGGGTCAGCTTAAAAATACGATAATCCTGCTTTTTTGTACAATATGCTTTTAAATACCAAGACATAGATTTATATGACAGTTTTAACGGTTGTACAATTCTTTCGTCAATGACTCCGCAGGAATTTGCATATGTTATTTTTATGCACTTTTGATGAATTACCGCTGATTTCAGCAATTTAAATTTCTCATTGTCAGTTCCTTCGCTGCCCCATCTGGAAAAATCCACTTCAAGCCAGTTTTCCGAACTCATATGAAATATGGCAGAAAGTTTTTGCAATGTTTGATTGCTGCCAATGTTGTTCATAGAATTGATACTTTGTAAGGCTGTTAGAATTTCCTGTTTTTCTTCTTCTGACAGCACTGCCTTATCTAAAACAAAATCATTCATTAGACGAATGCCGCCATTTCGCCCTGCTTCTGCATAAATAGGAACACCTGCACCACTTAGGGCATCTATATCCCTGTAAATCGTCCTTACAGACACTTCAAATTTTTCTGCTAATTCCGGAGCCGTAGCCTGTCCTTTATCAAGTAAAT
>CAJUNN010000057.1 GCA_910587955.1 uncultured Lachnospiraceae bacterium
AGAGCGTCGCATTGGTAGTGCGGAGGTCACGGGTCCGATTCCCGTCAGCAGCTTAACGAAAACAGCGGAAGCCTCATATTTTATAAGGTTTCCGCTGTTTTCATATCACGAATACTGCGTAAAGGAGACATGGAAATGAAACACAGCAAACGGGCTGCCGCTATGGGAATCCTTGCCGTTTCCCTCACGCTTGCCGGCTGTCACAAGCACCAATGGCAGGAGGCTTCCTGTACCGCCCCACAAACCTGCGCGGAATGTGAAGAGACGGACGGAGAACCCTTGGGACACACCTGGACGGAGGCCAGCTACAGCGCCCCCAAAACCTGCAGCGTGTGCGGGCAAACGGAAGGGGAGCCTTTGCAGGCCGATTTCGAGACCTATGATTTTACATACAAGACGGAAACGGACCAGGAATATCCCTTTGCCACCAAATGCGGCTCTTCCGATGATTTAACCAAGGGAACCGTTTCCTTCTCCGATTACCGGACCTTCGCCTCCGACGAGGAGCATCCGGCCCAGGAAGGATACGAGTGGAAAACAGTCACAGCCACTGTTACCTTCGAAGACGAAAATGTCTCCCGCTACGGCATGGGCGGTTATGTGTGGGGAATCTGCGATTTCTACAATCTCGCCCCCGGCGGCGAAGAGGAAGACAGCACCGGAAGCAAAGATGCTTTTACCGTAAACTATAACGGCACGGACTATACGGAATGCAGCTGCGAAACGGAATGGCTCACCAATGAAGAAACGGAGTGGCTGGAAAAAGAGGACGGAACCTACTATTACAAATCCCAGATCCGATTCACCTTCCGTCTGCCCGTCGGCTACGACGGACAGACCGTATTCCTCTATAATTATGAGGCCGATCATGAAACCGGCGGTTCCTTTGACACCATAGAAACGATTACCCGGTGCCTGAAGGACGAAAATACCGTAATCTTTCAATTAAAATAGAACCTGGCAGGGAAGCTTTCGGAATTGTACTCCGAAAGCTTCCTTTCATGATTTGTCCTTCTTAATTCCGCTTTCCCAGAACCACATTCACCGTACGCTCCTCATACTGTCCGTTTTCTACAGCCCAGACTGCAAACGTTACCTCTTCTCCTTCCTTATAATAAGAGAGCTGTTCCTTCAATTCCCCCATGGAGGATACGCTGGCGCCGTCAAACTTCGCAATAATATTTCCCTTCTTAAGACCTGCCTTTTCTGCTGCCGATCCCTCCTCCACGGAAGTAATATAGATTCCTCGGGGCATATCGTAGGCCTCCGATACCTCTAATGTCACATCCTGGCCGGTAATCCCTAAGAATCCCTGTTTCTCTTCCGGTACCTTCTCCTCCCGGATGGTCCGGTTCATCAGGCCCTCAATAATGCCTACCACATCGTCCACCGGAATGGCATAGCCCATACCCTCCACGCTGGTATCGGAATACTTTGCGGAATTGATGCCCACCAGCTGCCCCTTCCGGTTCAGAAGTGCTCCGCCGCTGTTGCCCGGATTGATAGCCGCATCTGTCTGAATCAAGGTGTTGGTACTGTCATCGACGGTCACCTGGCGGTTTAAGGCACTCACGATGCCGGTAGTCACGGACTGTCCGTAGCCCAGGGCATTTCCGATAGCAATCACCTGCTCGCCTACCTGAAGCTCCGAAGAACTCCCGAGCTCAATCACCCGGATCTTTTCCCGGGTTTCCTTTGAAATATCCTCCATTTTCACGGCAATCACAGCCAGATCCCGATCCCGGTCCGTCCCCTTGACCTTGGCCTCACAGGCCGTCTCGTCCGCAAAGCCCACACTCAGCACCTGGGCGGAATTTACTACGTGATTGTTGGTGACAATCAAAAGCTCCGTATCTGTCTGCCCGATAATAATCCCTGTCCCGCTGCTCTGGCTCTCATAAGCCATAGTCTGGCCGAAAAGATTCTGCATTTCCTGCACTCCTATATTGGTGATCGAGACCAGAGAGGGCATCACATTTGCGGCAATGTCGGATACATCCAGCCCCTGTCCTACGCCGGATTCGTCCCGGCTGCTCACCGGATCCGCCAGATTTACTTTCGCCGTCTCTGTCTTCCCTCCGCTCTCCTTCCCTACGGATCGGTCCAGCATATAATTGCTCCCCTGAAACGCCACGCTGGCAAGAACTCCAAAGGCCATTGCCGCAGCCACAAGCTTCGCTCCTTTTTTCAACATCTCTGCCTCCTGTCCTGCGTTTTCGCATCTTTTAATTTTCATACGCTTATTATAGGAAGCAGTTGTGTTGCATCTGTGGTGTTTCTATGGAAATTTTGTGGCGTTCCTGTGTATTTTTTGTGTTTTAAATGGAAAAATAGGAGTAAAACAGGAGGGAAAGATCTTGAAAGAAAAAAAAGAAACAAACAATGAATCCATCATCGAAGGCTATGACTACCTGGGAAATTCCTGCTCTGTCACGGACTGCACCGGACTAATTCCAAGCGCTCCCTCATCCGAGGCAGAGCGGGACTCCTATGAGGACGTCTACCACTACCAGCCCAAAGCCGCACCGAAACGGGAGGAAAGGAGCTGACGGCTCCTACTCCTCCCCGCCTCCGGCCACATGGTCAAAGAGGATCTTTGTATCTTTCCAGCGGCCTTCCTCGCTGTCCTTCATAACAGCCGTCACGTAACGTCGGCCGTCGACCTCCAAAGCTCCCACCAGGCATTTTTCATCCCCGAAGCTGCCTGTCTTTAAGCCGATGGCTCCTTCATAATAATATTCGCTGTCGCTCTGCAAAAGCAGATTCGTATTCTTGTAAGTTACATCCATAGTCTCAAAGAGCGCACGGGATGTACGTTTGCCTGCAAACTTCATAATCGTCTCATTCTCCAGGCAGGCCCTGGCTACCCGGATCATATCCCTGGCCGTGGTATAATTGCTTTCTCCGTCCCCGTCCGGGCTGGCGAAATTGGAATTTTCCAGGCCCAGCTCCGTTCCCAGCTCATTCATAGCGCTGACAAAAGCTCCCACCGCCTCATCCGTGGATGCCTCATTATTTCCCAGAATCTTATGACCCGCATAATTGGCCAGCGCATAGGCCGCGTCATTGCCGGAGGGAAGTAAAAGTGCGCATATAAACGTCTCCACACTTCCCTTGGTTCCCACCTTAAGGCTGGCCGTGGAAGCTCCCGCACTGATCCGGCGGATCTCCTCCCCGGCAGTCAGCGTCTCGTCCACACCGCAGTATTTCAACACAGTCAAGGCTGTCATCAGCTTGGTAGTGCTGGCCGGAATCACCTGCTCTTCCGCATTTTTCTCATAGAGAATCATATTGTCATCCAAAGAAAACAGACAGGCGGATCCGGCTTCCAGAGACAAGTCCGGCATCTGCTCCGCCACCGGCAGTTTCTTTGCCTCCTCCTCCGCCAGGCGTCTTGCTTCCTCTTCCTGCGCCGCCTGCTCCTCTGCCTCCTGCTGTTTTCGAGCCAGCTCCTGCCTGGCCGTCCGCGCCAGGGCGTTCTGGCTTTTCTCAACCTTGGCCCCCTGCAGCATCACAGCCGCAAACAGGACCAGAATCAGAAACTCCAGCTCCCTTTTCACCGCAAAGGACACCTCTTTCCTGCGGGAACGCTTTACCGTACCCATGCGCTCTGCGGAAGGATAGTACATACACAGCAAACCAAAAAGAAAATATCCCAGAAAGGTTCCCAATAAACTCAAAAGAAATTCATTCAGGCTTGTTTTTGCCCCTGAAAGAAAGAGCTGGAAAATCTCCGTAAACAGGGAGACACCGCCGCAGAGCAGAATGACCTTCCCGAAATTTTGAAAACGCCGGAACAAAAAGGGAATTAGAAAGCCCGGCAGGGCATACTTTAAAACGGCTCCCAAAAGTGAAAGAGCGCCGTTTTCTTTTACCATATCAATCATTCCCTTCACGGGAATCCAGTCCGCACCCTGGAACGAAGGCTTCAGGGAAAATCCCAGAGCCGGGGACAGGGAACTGCAGAACAGGGCAAAAAACCAGAAACCAAGGAGGGCGAACCCCAGCTCATGCCAGAGGGGTACACGCATCTCCCCATTATAATATAAAAGCCAGATTACGGCCCGGAAAATCAGATAAACGATGATTCCTGCCAAGAGGTAAGGCACCGCGGCGGCGACAAAATTCAACAAAAATCCCCTCCTTCCGTTTCCAGTATAGCACAAGACCGGGAAAAAGGGGACCAAAATTCATTAAATTTTTCTTAAATGCGCTTTTCCGATCTTCCTGTGCGTCCCAGCTTCCGGCGGATCCGCTGGATGGCATTGTCCACGGACTTGGCAGACTTATTCAGGCGCACCGCAATCTCCGTATAGCTCTGGCCGTTCAGGCACGCCCGCAGGATCTCCTGCTCAAAGGGGCTTAGCGCATTCCGGATTTCCTCATAAAGGCCTTTCAGGCTTTCCTGAGCGATGAGAAGCTCCTCCGGGCTTTTCCCTGTGGGATCGCCCGCCCCCTCTCCCAGGCTGGGGGAAAGTTCCACATAGGAATTTAAGGGCACATGCTTCTGCCGGTTGGAGGCCTGGATTGCGCTGTAAATCTGACGGGAAATACAAATCTGGGCAAAAGTCTCAAAGGAGGCCTCCTTGTCCGGCTGATAGTCCCGGATGGCCTTAAAGAGGCCCAGCATCCCTTCCTGGATGAGATCGTCCCCGTCCCCTCCAATGAGATACAAAGCCCTGGCCTGCCTGCGCACCTGGCCTTTATACCGCTCAATCAGCACATCCATGCAGGCTTTCTCTCCTGCCCCGATACCGGCAATCAACTGTTCATCTGTCAGCTCTTCATAGTTCTCCATACTTCCTCTGCCTTACAATCTCAAACGCCAGCACGCCTGCGGCTACCGACGCGTTCAGGGAATCGATATCCCCAGCTGTGGGAATGGACGCCGTAAAGTCGCAGCGCTCCCGGACCAGACGTCCCACGCCCTCCCCTTCGTTTCCAATCACCAGCCCTATGGGTCCGGTGAGACGAAGGCTGTACATAGTCTCTCCGCCCATATCCGCACAGACAAACCACAGGCCTTCCTTCTTTAAATCTTCAATCACGGAAGCCAGATTCGTCACCTTGGCCACCGGAGTATAGTTCAGGGCTCCTGCGGAAGCCCGGGCCACCGAAGCCGTCAGTCCCGCTGCCCGCCGTTTGGGAATAATCACCCCGTGGGCCCCCGCCAGATTGGCAGTACGGATGATAGCTCCCAGGTTATGGGGATCCTCAATGTTGTCCAAAAGAAAGAGAAACGGATCCTCTCCCTTTTCCCGGGCTCCCGCCAGGATTTCCTCCACCGTGGAATAGGCATAAGCCGCAGCACTGGCGATCACCCCCTGGTGATGCCCCGTGGCGGACATTTGATCCAGGCGCTCTTTGGATACATAATTGACGATGGTGTCGCTTTTGCGCGCCTCCCGCTTGATGGTATTGACAATTCCGTCCTGGCAGCCGTCCAGCACAAACAGCTTGTCTATGGTTTTCCCGGAACGGAACGCCTCCAGGACAGCGTTTCTTCCCTCTATGGTCATTTCTTCATACCGCATGCAGTTCCTCCAGTCCCAGCTTTATAAGCTCCGTCAGCCGCTTCATATTTCCCGTCAGATAAAGATACCCCATCAGGGCCTCAAAGCCTGTAGCCTTCCGGTAATCCGACACGGTAGCATGCTTCGCCACCGTGGGGGAATTGGCGTTCCGCCCCCGCTTAAACACGTGAAGCTCCTCCTCCGTCAGTTCCCCCCGGATCCGCTCCAGCATATCCGCCTGCGCGCCTGCGTTTACCAGTTGGCTGGCCTTCCGGTGCAGCCTGCCCGCCTGGGCATTGCCGCCTCCCACCAAAAGGGAACGGATCACAAGCTCGTAAATCCCGTCTCCGATATAGGCCAGCACCAGGGGGGAATAGGTGCGCACATTCACCGTTTCCAGGCCGAATTCCCGGCGGATCTCCGCCATCATATCCATCATGCCCTCTTCCATTTAACTCCTTCCCGGGTATCCTCCAAGACTATGCCTTTTTCCAGAAGAAGCCCCCGGATTTCGTCCGCCCGGGCAAAATTTTTGTTCTTCCTGGCCTGCTGGCGCTCCTCTATCAAAGCCTCAATCTCCGCATCCAGAAGTTCTTCCTTCTTCTCCGCCGCAAGTCCCAGAATGCCGCAGAGGGTTTTCAGCCGTTCCAGGCATTTTTCCAGATACTCCTTCGTATGTTCCCCGCCGGCATGGGTATTTACGTATTTGACCAGCTCAAATACAGCCGAAACAGCGTCGGCCGTGTTGAAATCATCGTCCATGGCCTCCTCAAATTTCTTTACAAATTCCTCTGTTGCCTCGTAGTGCGCGGATTCGCCCTCCGTCATTTTGGTATCTTCCGCAGTTCCCATCAAATGCTTCAGATTTTCCGCAGCCGTCACAATCCGCTCCAGGCTGTTCTTGGAGGCCTCCATCAGCTCCTCGCTGAAATTTAAGGGGCTGCGGTAGTGGGCACTCAGCATAAAGAATCGCAGCACCTGCAGATCGTACTTTTCGCTGATCTCACGAACCGTAAAGAAATTTCCCAGGGACTTGGACATTTTGCGGTTGTCAATGTTTAAAAAGGCATTGTGCAGCCAGTATTTGGCAAATTCCGTTCCGTTGCAGGCCTCGCTCTGGGCGATCTCGTTCTCGTGGTGGGGAAATACCAGATCCTCGCCCCCTGCGTGAATATCGATCTGCTCTCCCAGATATTTCTTTGACATAACGGAACACTCAATATGCCAGCCGGGACGGCCCTCGCTCCAGGGAGAAGGCCAGGCAGGCTCCCCCTCCTTCTTCGGTTTCCAGAGAACGAAATCCAGTGGATCTTCCTTCTCGTCCTCCCCGGATACCAGAAGAGAGCGGTTTCCGCTGCGCAGATCGTCCAGATTCTTATGGGAAAGCTTTCCGTATCCGTCAAATTTCCGGGTGCGGAAATACACGGTTCCGTTGACCTCATAGGCATACCCTTTCTCCATAAGCTGCTGAATCATTTCCAGCATCCCTGCGATCTCCTCTGTGGCCAGGGGATGGGTGGTGGCCGGCTTTACATTCATCATCTCCATGTCTTTTTTGCACTCCGCAATGTAGCGCTCTGAGATTTCCCGGGCAGATACGCCCTCCTCTATGGCTTTTTTGATAATCTTGTCATCCACATCCGTAAAGTTGGACACATAATTTACCTCGTATCCCCGGTATTCCATATACCGGCGGACCGTGTCAAAGACAATCATGGGCCTGGCATTTCCGATATGGATAAAATTGTATACGGTAGGCCCGCACACGTACATCTTTACCTTCCCCTCCTCCAGAGGAACAAATTCTTCTTTTTTCTTTGAGATGGTGTTATATACTCTCATCCTGTTTCTCCTTCTCTTCCTTTTTCTGTAATTTCAAAAGCTGTGCGTGCAGCTCTTCGTTTTCTTTCCTCAGCTCCATAAGAGTGTCCATAACGGGATCGGGAAGATCGACCTGGTTCATATCGCTGCGGGGAACTTTCACATCCCCCCGCTTCACAATGCGGCCCGGAACGCCCACCACCGTACAGTTAGGCGGAACCTCCTTAAGCACCACGGAGCCTGCCCCGATCTTGGAATTCTCCCCAATGGTAAAAGAACCGAGAATCTTAGCCCCCGCACTGACCATTACATTATCCTCCAGGGTAGGATGGCGCTTGCCCCGCTCCTTGCCCGTTCCTCCCAGGGTCACGCCCTGGTAGAGGGTTACATTATCCCCGATAATCGTGGTCTCTCCGATGATCACCCCGGAGCCGTGGTCAATAAACAGTCCCCGTCCAATGGTAGCGCCCGGGTGTATCTCGATGCCTGTCTTGCGCACCGTCCGCTGGGAGAGCCATCTGGCCCAGAAGTAATGGCCTTTCAAATACCACCGGTGTGCCAGCCTGTAACTTAAGATAGCACGAAAACTGGGGTATAGCAAGACCTCCATAGGTGTTTTTATGGCCGGATCCCGCTCCGTAATCACCCGAAACTCTTCTCTGATATAGCGAATCATTCCCATAATCCTGTCTCCCTCCGCAAAAAAACGGATTATTTCCTCTCCAAGAGACGAAATAATCCGCGGTTCCACTCTTCTTAAAAGGCCGAAAGCCCTTTTCCCTCATTCACGTAACGTGTGATGTACGTACCCGGCTCACACACTCTGCGCTCACCGGATCGGCTCCCGGACGCACTTCATCCGTCCCTCTGGCCGGAACTGCTTTCAGCCGGTGGCAGTTCCTCTCTGCTGCTTCGGATACGAATTACTTTTCCGTTCATAGCCTTTGTCTTGTTCTATGGTTTAGAATATGCAAAATTCCGGGATTTGTCAAGTGTTTCAGGGCAGTTTCCGTTTCCTATACTTTCAAATTCTCTCCATTCGCCCGAATTACTTCCCGATACCACCAAAAGGACTTCTTCCGTATGCGTTTTAATGTGCCGTTTCCCTGATCGTCCTTATCCACATAAATAAACCCATACCTTTTTGACATTTCTCCAGTGGTGGCGCTGATCAAATCCACACAGCCCCAAGGGGTATACCCAATCAAATCCACACCGTCCTCCTCTGCTGCTTCCATCATAGCCAGGATGTGGGCCCTCAGATAATCAATCCGGTAATCATCTGCAATCTTTCCGTCCTCCTCCATCCGGTCCCTGGCTCCCAAACCGTTTTCTACTATAAACAGCGGCTTCTGATAACGGTCATACAAGGCATTTAGCGTAATACGCAGTCCCATGGGATCAATCGGCCATCCCCACTGACTGCACTGCAGATAGGGATTTTTCGCAGAAGCAAAGACATTTCCCCCTGCTGCCTCCCCCTGCCCGTCTGCCCGCGCGCAGCGGCTATTGTAATAAGACAGAGAGATAAAGTCCGCTGTATGCTCTTTTAAAATCCGGGTATCCCAAGGCCCCATTTCCAGCCGTATACCTTCCTGCTCAAGGAATTTCCTGGCGTAGGACGGATATTCTCCCCGTGCCTGGACATCAATAAAGAAATAATTTTCCCGATCCCGTTTGAAACTCTCCCACACATCCTCCGGACGGCAGCTGTAGGGGTAGATGCTTCCGGCCGCCAGCATGCAGCCTACCTGAAATTCCGGGTTGATCTCATGGGCCAGTTTCGTGGCATAAGCGGAAGCAACCAGCTCATTATGAGCCGCCTGGTACTTGACCTTAAGTTCCTGCTCTCCCTTTTCAAACCGGATGCCAGCACCCATAAAAGGCAGGTGCATCAGCATATTGATTTCATTAAAGGTAATCCAATATCTTACCTTATCCCTGAAATACCGGAAAACTGCATCGCAATAAGTTAAGTAAAAATCAATCACTTTCCGGTTTCTCCAGGAACCGTATTTATCCACAAGATTCAGGGGAATATCAAAATGGCAGATGGTGACCACCGGTTCAATCCCGTACTTCAGCAGCTCGTCAATGAGATCCTCATAAAATTCCAGCCCTGCTTTGTTTGGTTCGGTTTCCTCACCGGTGGGGAAAATGCGGGACCAGGAAAAGGAAAACCGATAGCAGCGAAAACCCATCTCCGCAAATAAGGCAATATCTTCTTTATAGTGCCCGTATAAATCAATAGCTTCCCTGCCCGGATAGACAGAGTCTTCCGGCAGCTTCCGGTAATCCATCCGTCCCTCCATCACAGCCATGCGGTTCTCCCCATAAGGAATCACATCCACAAGGGCAGCGCCCCGGCCGCCTTCCTGCCAGCCGCCCTCACACTGGTTGGCCGCCGTAGCTCCTCCCCACAAAAAATCCGCTCGCATTTATTATCTCCCCTTTCCTCACAGTACCGTCAACAGCGTGTCTCCCGCCTGTACCCGGGACTCCCCGGAAGGCTCCACCTGGGCAAAATCATCCGGATTAGTCACCAGCACAGGCGTTACCAGAGAATACCCGGCCTCCCGGATCAACTTCATATCAAATTCTAAAAGCTTCTGTCCCTGCTTCACAAAATCGCCCGCGGCAGCCAAAGGCTGAAATCCTTTTCCGTTAAGCTGCACCGTATCCATTCCCACATGAATCAAAAGCTCCAGCCCGGTATCCATGGTAATGCCGACGGCATGGCCGGTGGGAAAGAAAGCGGAGATCGTTCCGTCCACAGGCGCATAGAGTACGCCCTCTTCCGGTTCAATGGCTGCGCCTTTTCCCAAGACCCCGGAAGAAAATGCCTCGTCTTTCACTTCTGAAAGATCCAAGACCTTCCCCTTCAAGGGGCTTGCTACCACAATATTTCCGCTCGCTGCCTTTACAGGAACTGCTTCCTTCTTATCCCTGTAAACCAGCAGGGTAAGGACAAATCCTGCCGCCATGGAAATCGCAATTCCGGCAAAGGCAACTATGATATTTCCCATAGTTCCGTCCGGATTCATCATATTGGGAAGCTCAAAGATTCCCATGCCTCCCAGAATAAATTTTCGGAAATTGAAATGCCCGTAGAAAGCGCCTCCGATACCGCCGGCAATACAGCTGACGATAAAGGGTTTCTTAAGCGGAAGCAAAATACCGTAAATAGCTGGTTCCGTAACGCCGAAAATACCGGAAATACAGTTTGGAATTGCCATTTCTTTGATCTTCTTATCCTTTGTCTTGAAAAAAACCGCCAGTACAACCGCAGAGGTGGCAAAAGTACAGGCAAAGAAAGGCATCATTACATTATCATATCCCAAAGTCATTACATTGTTAATGTAGACGGGAATAAATCCCCAGTGCATGCCGAAAATCACAAGAATCTGCCAAGTAAAGCCTACAATTCCTCCTGCAAGCAGAGGACTGAATCCCCGGACAGCCAAGGTAAACTCCGATATCAAAGTGGAGCCGAAAGTGGCAACGGGCCCCAGGAAAATTACGGATACAGGCAGTGTTACCAGCAAGGTCAGCATAGGCACAAAGAAAAATTTGACCAGATCCGGGATAAGCTTATTGAAAAATTTCTCACATTTCGCCGCAAACCATACAGCCAGAATCACCGGAATGACCGTTCCCGTATAATCCACGGAAATTACAGGGATGCCGAAGAAATCAATGTAGACCGGAGACACAAACATGGTTCCTTCCAACAGCCGGTACAAAGGTTCTGCACCCGCTGACAGAGTACCTGCCTGAATGCCGGGATAACACATTGCTGCGCCGACAGCCAAGCCCAGCATCGGCTTCAGCCCGAATTTCTTTGCCGCCGTATAGCCGAGAAACAGTGGAAGAAACGTAAACAGGGCATCTCCGGCAGCATTGATAATCAGATAGCCTCCGCACTCTGCGCTGTATAAACCGAAAGCTACAAACAGCGTATTTAAGCCTTTTAACATACCGCAGGCAGCCATAATCCCCAGAATGGGCTGGAAGATGCCGGATACCGCATCGACAGCCCGATCCAAAAACTTTCCGGATTTTTGTTCCGCCTCTGTGCCGCCCTCTTTCAAATCGGTAAGCTCCATCACATCTTCAAACACTTCCGGCACATGATTGCCAATAACCACCTGATACTGTCCTCCGCTTTTCATCACGGTGACAACTCCTTCCATGGCTTTGAGCACTTCATCTTTTGCCCTGCTCTCATCTTTCAACGTAAACCGGAGTCGTGTAATACAGTGCACCAGTCCCAGAATGTTTTCTTTTCCGCCGACATTTTCTACAATCTCTTTTGCCAGCTCACGGTATTTTCCCATAAATATTTCCCTCCTTCATATTGCTTTTCGTACTTTTTTGTTAAGACGAATATAGCACAGGCCTTTCTCTCCAAACAACAAAGGAAAAGGGAATCGTTTCATTGTTTCAAATTTTTCCAAAAAAGAACCCCTGTCTTTGAAACAGAGGTTCAGGGTTTATCCAGGAGTAAATCCATATGGGTCAGCATTTCCAGGGAAGATTTTGCATGTTCCTCATACCGCTTTGCCAGCAGAAGGGAAAAGAAAATATCCAGCACATACGTGACTGCGGAAAAAGATGTTATTACATCCAGGCTGAGCAGAGAATCACGGTTAGGTATCTCTACGATTTCATGGCACCATTTGCGGAGAACTTGGCTATGAGGGCCCGCAAGACCCACCACATAATTGCCAGTGGCTTCCCGAAGATACTTTGCTATTCGGATCACGGTCCGGTTCGCTCCCGTAAAGCTGATTAAAAAAGCTATCGTTTTCTTATTTTTCCGGGCCGCCAGATAATGGGCATTGATGCTTTCATAAGCCGAACACTCCAGTCCCAGCGTAGCAAACTTAAACACTGCCGACTGGGCCAATATGTAGCTGATGCCTGTACCATAGAAATCTACACACTCTGCTCTCTGAAGCACCTGGTTGATCCGATTCACAGCATTTTTGTCCAACGCAAGCCAGGTATTGGTTACTGCTTTATCATAAAGAACGGGCAACCTCCTTTTCCAGGTTTGTAAAGTCCGTCTGTTCCTTTAATTTTTCCATCAACATAAGGACTCCCCACTCCTTTCAGGCTTTTCCTCTTCTCTATACCGTCTCATTGATATAAATCCCGTCCAGCACCCGGATCTGCTCCAGTTTCTCCAAAACCGCCCCCGCATTCTCTGCCGGAGGGAGCCCCGGCAGCTCACCGGCTCCTATCATTCCGCAGAGAAAGCTTCCCAGATCGGCAATGGAAATCCGAAGCTCCGGCTCTCCCTTTTCAGGAACCAGACGGCTTCCTTCCCCGTCAAACTGCCACAGAAAGGTCCCGCTGTTCTCCGAAAGAATGGGATCTTCCACTGCTATCCGCAGGCTTTGGGGCTCTTTTGCCCCGATCTGCGTCGCAAAGCCCGGAAGATGCACCAGCCGCATCATCATGGGCGTAGCCTCCCATTCCGGCCAGGAAATATGGCGGCGCCTGTAGTCCTCATCCTTTTCCACAAAAAGATCGTACTCCTCCGAAAGGCTTTCTGCGTCCCTGTCTGCCAGTCCTTCCTCGTCCACATTTCCCATGAGCCGGAAATCAAACGGCAGATAGATGGCTTCGTCCGCAGGCATCAGAAAGGTAAAGGGAAGTTTTTCCCTCTCCATATCCTGAAGCGCCCGCGTAAGCAGGCGGCGCATAAGCCCCCGGCGGCGGCAGGCGAAGCGGGTTGCCACCGCCACCAGGTAATCTGCCCGGATCGGCTTTCCCCGGAGCCGGAAGGTATAGGGATTCCGGTGCAGCATGGATACAGGCTTCCCCTCCTCCCAGGCCGTGAGAATCCGGTTATCGCAGGCCTTCACGCTATAATAAGCATCCACGAACGCTTTCTCATCCTCCACGAATACTTCCTCGTAGAGTACTCGGGATTGTTCTTTTTCTTCCTGTTTTAGATAACGAATCTCCATGCTCTCACCTCATCCCTGTCTTTCGCAGCCCCGGCAGCCGCCGCAGCCTTCCTGCATGACATCCTCATAGGCGTAATTGGCAATGGGAAGCAAAGCGCAGACAGCCTGGGAGGAAATTCCTTCTCCCGTCCCTGTAAAGCCCAGACCTTCCTCTGTGGTTGCCTTAATGTTCACTTGATCCAATGAAATTCCCAGAACCCGGGCCACATGTTCCCGCATGGCCGGAATATGGGGGGCCATCTTAGGCCGCTGGGCAATAATGGTAGCATCGATGTTTCCGATCACGTAGTTGTTTTCCTCCAGAAGCTGCCCCACATGTTCCAGAAGCCGCAAGCTGGATATTCCTTTGTAGGCCGGATCCGTGTCCGGGAAATGTGCTCCGATATCCCCCAGGGCCGCCGCTCCCAGAAGGGCATCCATGATCGCGTGAAGCAGCACATCCGCATCCGAATGACCCAGCAGCCCTTTCTCATAAGGGATCTCCACACCGCCCAAAATCAGTGGCCGCCCCTCTGTCAGTCTGTGTACGTCATACCCCATGCCAATTCTCATCCGTTTTTGCTCCTTTTCCGATTTTTCTTTCTGTTTTCTAGTATTCCCGCATTGTGCCTGTTTTTAAAACTCCCTTTGGCAGCCGGGACAATACACACTTCCTCTGCCTCCCACAACCATACGCTTTAATACACTTGCGCATTTCGGACAGGGCTCTCCTGCATGTCCGTAAACTTTCAGAAACGGCGTATTGCGGTAATCCCGGCCTTTGGACTGCAGATACTCTTCCGGCGATATTTTATTTTTTTCTATAAAAAAGAGAAGCCGTTCCGGGATCACTGCGGCAAGACGTTCCCAGTCCGCCATCTCCAGGCTGTTCGCCGGACGCCCCGGATAAATCCCGGCTGCAAACAGAATCTCATCGGAATAGATATTGCCAATCCCGGCAATGATTGTCTGATCTAACAGACATCCTTTCACAGCTTTCCGGCGTTTTCCCAGACGGGATCTCAGATATTGAGCCGTCAGTTCCCCGTCAAAGGGTTCTATACCCAGCTTTCCGATTCCGCTGTATGTATCCCTTTCCCCCTCCTTAAGAAGCCAGAACCGTCCGAACCGGCGTGTGTCAGAGAATCGCAGCTCCCTGCCGTCATTTAAAGATAAAACCACATGCGTATGACCTGCAGGCACCCCGTATGACAAGTCCTTCGGACCGTCCGTTAAAGGATCTCTCTCTTGTAAAATGTCTGCCGGGGTCAGTAAAAGACAGCCCGTCATCCGCAGGTGCAGGACGATACAGCTGTTATTTTTCAGCCAGATAAGCAAGAATTTCCCCCGGCGCCCCATGCGGGAAATGATCTGTCCCGTAAGATCCCTGCAGAATTCTTCTGCCCCGGGATGAGCAACCACTTCCGGGCGGTTCACGGTCACTTTCTCAATGGCAATCCCCTGTATCTGCGGTTCTATTACGTTCTTTACGGTTTCAATTTCCGGCAGTTCCGGCATGGCTTCCACCTCCTTGTCAAACCTTCCCGTGTCGCATCTGCCTTCCCTTATCAGTCCCGGCAAACCATGTTTTAGGAACAGTTCTATAAACCGGAATCTTTCTCTTAGGCCTTATTTTCAAAATGAATACCTGTTATTACTTTTCCTATATGTTTTGCTGTTGTATCAACCATTAAAAACACTTATAGTTTCCTCCGTGTCCCCTTAAAACTCAATCCTGATTTACATATTTGATTATAAAATATTTAACTGCCATTTACAATGTATATTACAAGTTATTTCCCAATGAGTACAGTATCCGCTATATCAAGAAATCCCCCAAAGAAATAGTAAATCCCTGCTCCGGTTTTACCTCCTGATCGTATCACAAATACATATTCCCTACAATTCCCTTGTCAGGAGATGGTATGATTTCGCAAAATAGAGGCTCTTGCCTCCCGGTCCTGGGTGTAGTATACTCAAAAATAGCAGCACCGGAAAAATACTCTCAAAGTCAATGGAGGCTCTTATCTTATGATCCAGGATATTGCACCGCACATCTATCACAACGAATACATACCTGTTCCCCCCACAGACGAAAGCTTCCTGCTCTGCTTTGAGGGCAGCCAGGTTTTTCTGAAATCTGCCGGGGAACAGCTTTCTTTTCTTAAGTTTCGCCATATCCCGGATTTTCCCAGGGAATTGTCAGCGGATCTTATATACCTCTTTTCCATAGACGGCAGCACTTTCTACCTGACCCGTCCCTCCTGTCTGCCAAATGCGGACACCTGGGAAAAAGCAGATATCCGCATTTTCCGGAACACTGGCCCGAAGTGGCTTTCCTTCGCCGGAATTACCGCCCACCAGCTTTCCTGCTGGTACGAAAACTGCCGTTTCTGCGGGCACTGCGGACAGCCCCTGCTCCACTCGGAAAAGGAGCGTATGCTCTACTGCCCGGAATGCGGCCTTATGGAGTACCCGAAGATTTCTCCGGCCGTCATTGTGGGGATTCTCAACAAAGACAAGCTTCTTATGTCCAAGTATGCCGGGCGGACAACTGCACATTACGCCCTGATTGCCGGATTTGCGGAAATTGGGGAAACCATTGAAGAAACCGTAAGACGGGAGGTTTATGAGGAAGTGGGACTGCGCGTGAAAAACCTGCGCTATTACAAAAGCCAGCCCTGGTCTTTCTCCGGCACCCTGCTGTTTGGATTTTTTGCGGAGCTGGACGGGGACGACACCATCACCCTGGATACCTCAGAGCTCGCCACAGCCGGATGGTTTACCCGGGAGGAAGCTCCCGTACAGCCTCTGGATATCAGCCTGACCAGTGAGATGATCCGGAAATTTAAGAGCGGGGAGATGGTATCCAAACTTCGGGAAAAACAAAAATCCTGAAGACTCGCATCTTCAGGATTTCTTTCATAGCGAGGAAGGGACTTGAACCCCCGACACTGCGGGTATGAACCGCATGCTCTAGCCAGCTGAGCTACCTCGCCATATGGGACCTATAGGGCTCGAACCTATGACCCTCTGCTTGTAAGGCAGATGCTCT
>CAJUNN010000058.1 GCA_910587955.1 uncultured Lachnospiraceae bacterium
GCTGAAAAGTTTTGCGTCAATAACTCAAAAAAGCACTTGACAAAACGCTTCATGGCGCACAGATAAATGCTCCAGCGGATTACAAGGTTCTGCCCCTGGAACCATTGACAGAGTTTCACCCCCCGCTCCTGGGCATAGCTGACAAAAATCAAAACCAGAACCGATAAAAAGAACACTTCCCACTCCTTCTGGCTTAAGCCCATGCGGAACAGGGAATCGTCAAACAGCACCCAGGGATTGCAGGCGGCAAACATGGAGCGGATCATCTGCAGGCCGGTTTTCAGATTTTGGGCCCGGAACAGAATCCATCCCACAGTCACCAGGAAAAAGGTGATGCAGATCTCCAGAAATTTGCGGACTTTCGAATTTTCCGGCAGCTTTACACTCTTAAGAAAAGTATTTTTCATTTTGGAAGTAAGCTCTCCCGCAATCTGATATCCTGCGTGAAGCAGCCCCCAGCAGAGATAATTCCATCCGCCCCCGTGCCAAAGGCCGCTGACGGCAAACGTAAGGGTCAGATTCAAATACCGGGACCAGGTTCCTTTCCGGTTTCCTCCCAGCGGAATATACACGTAATCCCTAAGCCAGCTGCTGAAAGACATGTGCCAGCGGCGCCAGAATTCCCGGACGGAGGAAGCAAAGTAGGGATGATTGAAATTGTCAATCACTTCGATCCCAAAAAGCCACGCAGCTCCCTGGGACAGGGTCACACAGGAGAGGAAGTCTGTATAGAGCTGGATGCTGTACAGAACTGCCGCGATCAGGATAAAAAACCCGGAATAAAATTGGGAATGATCAAAGACTTCGTTTACGATAACGGCGGCCCGGTCCGCAATCATATATTTCAGGAAAAAGCCCCAGATGATAAGCTGGATTCCCCTCATGAGATTTTCCCACTCAAAAGAATGGCCTTCTATGAGCTGGTGCTCCAGCTGGCGGAACCTGGAAATGGGACCTTGTATGATCAGCGGGAAAAATGAAACAAACAGGGAATATTTCAGTATATTTTTCTCCGGCTCTATCTTTCCCTGCCAGATATCCGCCAGATAGGCAATCATCTGCATGGAATAAAAGGCCAGGCCGATGGGAATCAGCGTTGCCAGAAAAGAACCTCCGGGAACCCTGTCCGGGAAAAAATCTGCCAGGCGGAAACAAAGAAGAGGCCCGCAGGAAACCAAAATGCCCACTGCAAGGGTCAGTTTTTTAATCCGCGTTCCAATCCTCCCATCCCGGCGCTGCTTTCCCAGAAGCAGTCCCCAGAGATAGCTAAAAAGAACCGAACCCGCAAAAAGCACCAGCCGCCGTCTCCTGTCCACCAGCAGATAATAAAAGCAGGCGCTTCCCGCCAGCAGTACCAGCCACCGGATCTTTTTCGGCAGCACATAGTACAGCCCAACCAGAAGAAGGAGGAAAACATAGTAAGAAAAAGAAATGTAGCTCATGTCAGTCAGCCTTTCTTAAGAAACAGCGCCCATGAAAAAAGCCCCTTTTCCTCACACACGGGAAAAGGGGCTTGCATTTTACGTAAGCTGTCTTCTGTCTACTGTCTACGGATTCTCTTTTACGTCTTTCATGCTGAAGCTTAAACGCCCCATTTTATCCTTGCCAAGACATACCACCTTCACTACATCGCCCAGGGTGAGCACATCTTCCACCCGGTTGATTCTCTGCTTGGCAATCTTGGAAATGTGAACCATACCCTCCTTGCCCGGAGCAAACTCCAGGAAAGCGCCGAATTCTTTGATGCTGACCACCTTTCCGGTGAGAACCATACCCTCTTCAAAGTCGGTTACAATCGTCTGAATCAGCTCAATGGCCTTGTCCATGCCGGCTTTCTCGGTTCCGCATACAGAAACGGCTCCGTCGTCGTCAATGTCAATCTTCACACCGGTCTGCTCAATGATAGCGTTGATGGTCTTGCCTCTCTGGCCCACCACATCACCAATCTTCTGAGGATCGATCTGAATCTGTACAATCTTCGGCGCATAAGGCCCAACCTGGGCCCGGGGCTCTGCAATGCAGGGCTTCATGCAGCTGTCCATAATGAACAGCCGTGCCTCCCGGCATCTGGCAATGGCACCCTCCACGATTGCGCGTGTCAGGCCGTGAATCTTAATATCCATCTGGATAGCGGTAATGCCTTCCGTCGTACCTGTTACCTTAAAGTCCATGTCGCCGAAGAAATCCTCCAGCCCCTGGATATCTGTCAAAAGTACGAAATCATCCTCTTCCTCTCCGGTCACAAGGCCGCAGGAAATGCCGGCCACCATCTTCTTAATCGGCACGCCTGCCGCCATCAGGGACATGCAGGACGCACAGGTAGAAGCCATGGAGGTGGAACCGTTGGACTCAAACGTCTCGGACACTGTACGGATGGCATAGGGAAAATCTTCCTCTGAGGGAAGTACCGGCAGAAGGGCCCGCTCTGCCAACGCTCCGTGTCCAATCTCCCGGCGTCCCGGCCCTCTGCTGGGCTTCGTCTCGCCCACAGAGTAGCTGGGGAAATTATAGTGGTGCATATAGCGCTTGCTTGTCTCATTTTCATCCAGTCCGTCCAGTCTCTGGGCTTCGGACAGGGGAGCCAGCGTACAGATATTGCAGATCTGGGTCTGGCCTCTGGTAAACATGGCGGAACCATGCACCCGGGGAATCAGGTCTACTTCTGCAGCCAGGGGGCGGATCTGGGTCATCTCCCGGCCGTCGGGACGCTTGTGATCCTTTAAAATCATCTTGCGGACCGTCTTCTTCTGGTACTGGTACACAGCCTCTCCCAGAACCTCCAGCCATTCTTCCTTCTCCGCAAAAGCCTCTGTCAGCTTCTCCGTAATCTGGCGGATATTTTCCTCCCGCACCTGCTTCTCATCGGTAAATACAGCCTGCTCCATCTCCTGGGGCGGAACAATCTCTTTGATGGCCGCAAACAGCTCCTCGGGAACGGCGCAGCTGGTATAGGTGTGCTTCTCTTTTCCGCACTCTGCCACAATCTTATCGATAAACGCAATGATCTGCTGGTTGACCTCGTGTGCCATGTAAATGGCCTCAATCATCTTTGCCTCGGGAATCTCATTAGCTCCCGCCTCGATCATAATCACTTTTTCCCGTGTGGAGGCAACCGTCAGCTTCAGATCAGATACCTTATACTGGTTCTGTCCCGGATTTACGATCAGCGCTCCGTCAATCATGCCAATCTGGGTCATGGCGCAGGGTCCGGCAAAGGGAATATCGGAAACAGCCGTTGCAATGGCAGAGCCCAACATAGCCGTCAGCTCCGGGCTGCACTCCGGATCTACGGAAAGCACCAGGTTGTTCAGGGTTACGTCGTTGCGGTAGTCCTTGGGAAACAGCGGCCGCATGGGACGGTCAATGACACGGGCCGTCAGAACCGCATTTTCCGATGCCTTTCCCTCTCTCTTATTGAAGCCTCCCGGAATCTTGCCCACGGAATACAATTTTTCCTCAAATTCAACGCTTAAGGGGAAGAAATCAATTCCGTCCCTGGGTTTGTCGGAAGCCGTAGCCGTAGACAGTACGGTGGTCTCCCCATAGTGCATGAAAGCGGCTCCGTTGGCCTGCTTTGCCACGCGGCCGATGTCCACAGTCAGTGTCCGGCCGGCCAGTTCCATTGAATAACTTTTATACATGTCTTTCTCCTTGTTGTTCTGGTGTAGGAGAACCCGAAACTACTGACAGAAACACACACCTGTATGTGCCTGTCAGTGGTCTCGGAACCTCTCTCCTACGGGGTTGACGGGTTACAATCGTCTGCCTGAAAGAACAGAAAAAAGGGCGGAAGTATACGCTCCGCCCTTTTTATGCTTATTTTCTAAGTCCTAATCTCTCAATCAGGCTGCGGTATCTTGCAATATCCGTTTTCTTCAGATAAGCCAGCATATTCCGTCTCTGGCCAACCATTTTCAGAAGTCCTCTTCTGGAATGGTGATCTTTCGGATTGTTCTGCAGATGCTCGGTCAGCTCCTGGATCCGTGCGGTGAGAATCGCCACCTGCACTTCCGGTGAACCTGTGTCGCCCTCTTTCAGGCCATACTCGGCAATGATAGCCTGTTTCTTTTCTTTTGCGATCATAATGACTGCCTCCTTCTTTTCATTCGCCGTATATTAAGTAATGGCCGGAGTGTCCGATTACCGAATATCGGCAGATTTCATACCTTGATTACTCTAACACAGATCCCAGAATGTGTCAAGGAATTTTCTATCGTTCTTTGCACTGCGGATAGTCCAGCTTTTCCTGGCTGGAAGCCGTGGCTTTGGAAAGCTCCAGGACAATCTCGCTGAAATACCGGGGACTGACTTCACCCAGGCGGAACCGGTTCTCCGGCTTAATCTTGTCGTACACATAGCTTCCCCGCTTCACTGTGCCGGACTTATAGAAAGCGGCCCCGTAAACCGTCACATCGTCGTTTTCATCTCCCACAAAGCTTCCGGAGAACTCCAATTCCACTGCCATGGCCGCGTCCTCCCGGTAAAAAGTATCGTAAACGCCTCCGTCCTGTACCGACCCCCGGTACCATCCCATCCCCTGCAGTTTGCCGGAAAGAGACAGGCCGTTTAAAAGCATTCCGCCGAAACGCGTAAGCTCCTCCGCTTCTTTTTCCTCCTCTGAAATCCGGTATACCCTGCGCTCCAGCTGTTCTATGGGCTGGGTAATCTCGTAATCCGAGAGCTGTTCTTTCCAATCCTCTAACTCTTCTTCGGACAGCTCAATGGGATGGACCAGACCGATGCTCCCTTCCTCCGGCAGCTCCAATTCTTCCTCCTCCAACGTGTTGAAGCTTCCGTCCTCCATATAGCGGAAGGTTTCCTTTAAGGCTCCCTCTTCATAAATACCCCAGATGAGGCCGATGGCAAACTGGTGCATGACCGGATTGTTTACAAACAGCTCCTTCCAGGCCTCCGCCTTCCAAATCCGTTCTCCGATCAGCGCTTGCTCCAGGCGCAGTTTCTGGTTGGAGATCACGGTTTTCAGCTGTTTCTTCAACTGTTTGTACTCTCCGTAAGCGGCCGTGGCCTGCTCTTCCTGATCCCGCTTGCCGGGAGCCGGAAGATTTTTCAGCTTTTTCTCCTCCCCGTCATAGACCTCCAGCTCCAGCGCCGGAGTCAGATAAACGGAAAAGCTCCTGGTTCCGTAATCAAAGATCCGCTTGAAGCTCTCGTCAAAGCCCAGGTTGGGGACAATGCGGTCTTCCAGTTCTGCCCGGCTTATCCCCAGAGAGGACGCCGCAAACTCCAGAGCTTCCCCGGCGGCCAGCTTCACCTGCCGGAATTTGAATTTCCGGGAAATCTGATCCACCAAAAGCAGTGCCTGGGAACTTCCGTTTAAAGCCAGGGCTTTTACGGCCTCCGCAGCCATGGCTCCCCTGGCGTGCTGGGGCCATTCCTGAATCTGTTTCCAAAAGACAGGGACGATCTCCTCGCCTCCGTGGACGGAAACCGCATAAAGAACCCACTTCTTCTTGGCCTCCGCTCCCGCCTCCAGCCACTTATCAAGCAATTCGGACATATACTGATGAAGCTCTGTCTCTTCAAGCTCTTTGGAAAGACGGGCTCCGCCGCTGCTTAAACCCGGAACGGAAAGGTCTGCATAGGACACCAGAAGGGCCTGCATATACTCCTCGGAGGCCTCCGTCCCGTCCTTTTTGTGCACTGCGGAAAAAGGCGTCTCGTAAGCCCAGGCCGCTTTCCGCTTCTTTCCTCCCTTTAACACTTCTGCTACCAGCTCCTCCGGCGTCTTTTGCTTCTGTTCTCCCTCAGATCCGCTCTTGACTCCCAGGCAGTCCTCCAGGATTCCTTTGAGCTTCTTGCTCTTTTCCCTGTCAAGGGCTTTTTTAAGCTCCTCCCGGAAGTCCCCAATTCCCCACTGGCGCATAACGGAAACGGCCAGTTCCCGCTCCTGCAGTTTTCTGGAATCAAGCAGGGCCCGGATCTCCGGCTCCCACTCCCGGTGGGCGGCGCAGACGGATGCCAGCACTTCCTTCACCTGCTTGGAACTATCCATTGCACTGGAGAAAATAACCTCTTTCTCTTCCTGCCAGGAGCAGTTAAGCACCCGGAGACAGATCCCCCGGCCTATCGCCGTACTTGTCTTCAGCGCCTCCCGGAATTCTTCCGCATGTTCTTTTCCCCGCCGGGACAAAACTTCCACGGAAGCATCCAGAAGCACCTTTTTATCATTATCGGAGTAATAGCAGGAATAGATTCCCTCTATGGCATCTGCCTGATAGCGGACGGGAAGTCCCTCCTTCTCAAATATCCGCACCAGGTACTCCATCTGTTCCTCGCGGTTCTTCCGGTAAGCCTCATCATCCTTCTTTCCCCGGTAAGACAGGACGTTCTGGATAAAATACGTTCCCTGCATCCGTAAACTCTCCAGAATCAATCCCCGCCGGAACATCCGTCCTCCGTTTTTCTGCAGGCTTTTGAGCTTCTGGAACCTCTGGTAATTGTAATTATACTCTCCCCGCCAGTTGTTTACATAAGGGTAGAGGGCAGGCAGCTCCTCTTCACCCAGAAGGTACTGCCGGGCTTCGGCTCTGCCGTTTGTCATCCCCTCCACCAGTTCGTCCGCCATCTTTGTCTGATAAGCCCCGGAGTAGGACGCATCCATCTCTTTAAATAGCGCAGGGTTTCCTTTCTGCACCTGGCGCATGAGAAACTGGTAATCTTCCGTAGAAGCCTGCTCTGCCACTGTCCGCGTCTCCCTGGGACAGCGCCCGGCAAACCGCTTAAGTCCCTCCTCATCCCTTCGGTCCAGATACCAGCGGATATAGCGCTCCGGCGCGGCAGGCAGAATCCGCTCCAGTTCCTCCCTTAAGGCGGCAAACCAGGAATCCCCGGACATATCCCGGCAGGCACTTAATACGTTCTCCGGGTTCAGCGCCGCCAGAAGCCGCAGAAAAACGGAAAAACGTTCGGAATGCCCGTATGCCAGAAAAGCGCATCCCGACAGAAACAAAGTCAAATAGGAAGAAATACCTTTCCCCCGGGAAGCGGCAATCCGGCTTATCTCCGGGGAAATGGGCGTATCCGGCGCTGCTTCTTTGGCAAACTTTTGCAAAGCCTCCAGTTCCTCCGGGGAAATCCCCTGGGTGTCAAACAGATTTTCCAGGCTGTCTATGAAGTTTTTCTCCAGAAACTCCCGCGCTTTCCCAAGTTCCGAATCTTCTGCCTCCTGGCTGCGCCCAAAAATTCCTTTTAACATACCACCCTTTTTCTCTGCCGGTTTCCGGGTATTCAGATACAGGGCCCCTAAGAGCACCCTGGCATTGTCGTACTTCTGGCAGCAAAGTCCCATGGCCCGGTACAGGACACCGGGAGTTTTTTTCTCCATGTCTGAAAGCTGTTTGGTACAGCGGTAGGAAAGCTGGTACTGGTTCCATACCATGCCCTCTGCCATCATAGCCGCTTTCTGCTCTTTTGTCAGCACATCCGCCGTTCCCTCCATACTCCAGAACCGGTAAAGGTGCCTGCTTAAGAGATAGTAGGCCGTAGAGCCTCCCACGGCTGCCGTGAAACGGATATACCGGCCCATCTCCTCCGTCCGTTTCCGCTTGGCGCACTGCTCCACATAGGAGGCGCTCTTTCTCTGATTCTCCTCCGCCAGTCCCGAAAAGTCCTGCAGGACGGCTTTCTCCAAAAGCGCAGGATTCTCTGCCTCCGCCGGGTGAAAATACTTTGCAGCCAGCTGCCGGTTCTCTTCTGTCAGATCCAAGCCGTCCAGGATTTCCATCAGCTTCTCATAGCTTCTCTCTTCGTTCAGTTTCATGCTTATCCTCCTATTTAGAGTTCCGCAAAAACCCTTCCAATGCCGCCTATAAGAAGCATTTCCGGCCGTATCCTACGTCCGTAAATCCTTCTGGCATTGGACGGGCTTTTGCTGTTTTGAGTTCCGCAAAAAACCTCCAGCGCATCTCTCTTAGAAAGATTTCCGGACGCTTAAATACGCGTCCGTAATTCTTTCTATGCACTGTTCGGGCTTTTGCTGTTTTTTTATTCTGTATTCAGCAGGCGCTCAAGGAGGTATTCCCTGTGGTTGAGAAACATCTCCGTCACCTGATAGCTCTGGGTTTCTTCGTAGGAAACCGGGCTGATTCGTCCCTCATCGAAAGACAGGATCTCTGCCTCCGGCATTCCCAGCAGTATGGGGGAATGGGAAGCGATTAGAAACTGGCTTCCCTCCCGGGCCAGCCTATGAAGGCAAATCAGCAGCGTCAGCTGCCGCTGGGGCGAAAGGGCAGCCTCCGGCTCGTCAAGCAGGTAAAATCCTTTTCCCCGGAAACGGTTCTGCACAAGGGCCAGAAAGCTTTCCCCATGAGACTGCTCATGGAGGGAACGGCCGCCGTACTGCCGGTAATAGACAGACGGGTCATCCCCTGCCCGGTATTCTTCTACTTGGGTTGCTACATTGTAAAAGCTCTCTGCCCGCAGGAAAAAATGGTCCTCCGGCTGCCGCCATCCCTTGCGAAGCCTCATGCCCCGGTATAAGGAGGAATGGGTATCCCGTGTAGAAAACCGGAAATTCCGGCTCCCGCCTTCCGGGTTCAGTCCCCAGGCAGAGGCAACGGCTTCCAGAAGGGTGGATTTTCCCGTTCCGTTCTCTCCCGCAAAAAATGTCACCGGCCGGTGAAAGTCCATGCTTTCCACTTCTTTCAAAGCTTCCACGCGGTGCAGGTAAGAATCTTCCTCAATCTCTGCCCAGCAAAGGGAAAAGCCGTTTAAAAATAGATCACTTCGCATCTTTTTGCTCCATCTCTGCCAGGGCCCGGTCGCAGGCCGCCTTCTCCCTGCACAATTCTACATAAGCCCGCAGGCGCCCCCAGGCTTCCAGGACAGGTTCCGGATCGAACTCCAGACGGTGACGTCTGCCCGAAAGCTCCTTCTCCAGAAAAGCCAGGTCCTCTCCCGCCCCGTGCAGGCCCATCGTTTCACTCTCTCTTGCCAGACGCCTAAGTTCCTCCAGGGTTTCCTCCCGGACAGAAGAAAGCCCGCTCTGAAACAGATCCGCAGACACCTGCCGGATCTCTCCCAAAAACTGTTCCATACCCCGGAGAATTTCCGGCCTGCAGGCATGCTCTGCAGTTTCCCCGGAAGGTTCCCGGAAAGGCTCCCCTCCCCCAATTTTGCCCTCCTCGAAAAATTCAATGGGGTACAGGCACAGGCGCCCCTCCTCCACATAGGGATTTCCGAAGAACACCAGGGACATGTCTCCCTTTTCCCGGATCCGGGAGCTCAACCGCTCCAGAACCTTAATGGTCAGCTTCTCTTCCTTCGAATACCGCACAGTCACGGACAGGCGGCGGTTCTCCCGATCGTAGAGATCCATGGCAAAGGTCTGGCGCACCGGATCAAAGGCGCTCTCCCCGCAGCGCGCCGCCCCTACAAGGGCCAGGCGTTCCCCTCCCGGCCCCTTATTTTCCTCCCGGACAAAATCCAGCAGCTTCCGGTAATCCCAGATTACCTGCTCCCGGATTTCCTCCCGGCCCAGATCTAGGAGCCCTGCAATTTCCGCTTTCGTTTCCTGGCTTCCCGAAAGTTTTCCGTCTTCCGTGGCCCGGGCATGGGAGAGATAAAATTCCAGTTCCGTCATCTGCTCCCGGCTGCAGTTCATGCCCCAGGGCGCAGAAGCCTGGGGCATCTGTCCCGGCCTTCTGCGCCGCACCCCTTCATAAAAAGTGGGCCTGGCGTCCGTCCAGGTATACCACCGCCTCTGCTCCAGCTCCAGGAAATAGTAGGTCTCTCCCTCATAACCGCTCTTACTTCGAAAGGTTCTTCCCCCGATAGCCGCAAGGTGCAGGCGGGATACCGATCGGTAAGAATCCCGGAATGTCCCCGCCAGCGCACTGACCTCCTCCCCTGTCCGGGCATGTTCCAGCAGTACCGCCCTGCGGTAAAGCTTCAAAAGCCGGCCTGCAAACGTTTCCGCCCGGAATCCCGCTGAACGCTCAAAATACATCCGGTACCAGGAAGAAGCCTCCCGGAAACGGGTCTCATACTCCGCCAGGCCTGCCCCGTGGCTAATTACCGCCAGCCGCTCCATGCTCCCGGAAGCCTCCGGAGAAAGACGGGACAGCCCGGTAGCAAGCTGGAGGGAAATTCCTTCTTTCATAGCCGCCGCCGTCTGCCTCAATTCCTCAAAGTCCCATTCCTCACTGCTCTCAAGAAGCTTATGCAGAATTTCCGGCGTAACCGCCCCGGCCTTCAGCTGGCAGGCCAGAACGGCCTGCGCCTTGTGGCCGCACAGTTCCTTGCTGTGGCAGCTGCAGGTAGAATAGGACAGAGGACTCAATAATTTTACCGTCACTCCTTCCCAGGGAAGCCGGACGGTAATCACCGCCCCCTCATAGATATCCGGCTGTTCCCCGCTTTTTACATGTTCCAGAAACTCCCGGTATTTCCGGTTTCCGCAGGATTTTTTGAGGTTCTTAAGAGGAACGGCCAGGATTTCCTTTTTCAATTCCTCCCCTAAGATCTGTTCCTGCCCCTGCTCTTCCTTCTCTTCTTCCCGGAAGGCTTCCCGTTTCAGGAAGAGCATGGCACCGATCAAATGCCTGCACACACTCCGGGAAGGGCAGCTGCAGGTACTTTCTCCCAGAGGAATCCGGATCCGGCAGACTGCACCTGCCAGTGTCACTTCTGCTTCTTTTCCGGACCACTCTGCCTTCGGATTTTCCTGTTCCAGATCCTTATAAGCCCGCTTCACGATTCCTTTATTGCTCAGTCCAATGAAGTATTCGTCATCCGTCTGCCCCAGCAGACGCTTTAATTCTTCCATCCTAACGCATAACCTTTCCCATAAAATCCCCCAGAGCCTCGGGAGTCATGGCGCCCACATGGGCCCCCAAATCCGCCAGGCTCTGTGCCGTTCTGCGATCGTAGGCCGGATTGGCCTCCATATCCAAAGCCGTCAGGCAGATAAGCTTTACTCCGCTCTCAATCAGTCCTCTGCTCACGCCAAGAAGTCCCTGGACGCTTCCGCCCTCACAGAGATCGGAGACTAATACCACCATAGTCCTGCGGGGATTTTCAACCAATGTCTCGCAATATTGAAGGGCTCCCGCAATATACGTCCCGCCTCCCAGCTGGATGCTCATCAGAGTCTGTACCGGATCGTCCAGATCCCCGCTTAGATCTACCACTTGCGTGTCAAAGATCACAAGCCGGGTATCCAGCATGGGAAGCCGCGCAAAAATCCCCGCCATCACCGCACTGTGAATCACGGAATCCAGCATGGAACCGCTCTCGTCCACGGCAATAATCACCCGCCAGGTATTGTATTTCCGGGTCCGGCTGTTGAAATATACCTGCTCCAGCACAAGTTTTTGCTCCTCCCGGTCATAGTGGGAAAGATTTTTGCGGATGGTCTTGCGGATATCCAGGTTCCGCATGGATTTAACCATGCTGGGCGTATTCCGGTCCAGGCTTCCCAGAAGGGATCTGCGGATCTCCTGGCTGAGCTTTTCGGCAATCTCCTCTGCCACCTTGCGCACAATCTTCCGGGCCGCATCCAGGACCTCCCCTTTCATCAGATGCTTCAGCTGCAGTATGGTCTTTAGAAGCTCCCGGTTGGGCTCCAGCTTCTCCAAAACCTCCCGGTCCGTCAAAAGCTCTGTCATCCGGTAACGCTCCAGTGCGTGACGCTCCATGACTTCCACCGTCTCCTTGGGAAACAGACGGCGGATCCTGGTAATCCATGTGGCGGCTGTGAGCCTGGAGCCTTCCGTGCCGCCCTCCCGCCGCACATCCTCCCCGTATTCCCTGGAATAGAGAAAATCCAGGGCTTCCTCCAGATCCATACAGGAAATACCGCCCTCCGTCAGTCCGCCTCCCCCAAAGGACAGCTGTTCTTTGGAATGGCTTCCCAGAATCAGCCGCCATCTGTTTAAAAGCTCCGTGTCTTTCACATCCATCCCTCCTCCATCCGGGCCTTGGCAAAAGCATCCAGGGATTCTCCGTAAGCATATTCCTCCAGGGTCGCTCCCCGTACCGCAAGCAGTTCTTTCCTGCTTTTTCCGTGAAAAGCAGCGGCCTTGGCGGCGATCCGGTCCGTTTCCAGAGGGGTAAAATAGCCGAAAGCCATGCGGAGCTCCGGAAGCAGCTTCATAAAGTCCTTTGCAGGAAGACGCCCCAGCATCTCATCCACCAGCTCCAGAAAATCCCGGCTCACAAAGACAAAATCCCTGGCTGAAAAGAACAGCCCCCGCAAGAACGCAGCCCCTTTTGCCATCATCTCCTGGTTTCCCCGGATATATCCCTTTGCGGTCCGGGCAATCCGTTCCCCGTATGCGTCGTCGTACCCGTACAAAAGCCCAAGAGCCGTCCCCTCAATGCCGGGCCCCACAGGGCGGCGTTCCACCAGGCGCAAAAGGGCCTCCGCCAGACGTTCCCGGTATTCCCGGTATTCTTTTCTGCCTGTGGTCTGGTACAAGGTGCGCAGGCTCTCCATGCACTCCTGCTGCTGTTCTTCCAAAACCTGCCCCATGGAGGGAAGAATCTGAAGGATCTTCTGAAAGCAGATTCCAATCAGTTTCTCCAAATCCATGTGATCCCGGACCCGGTACAAATCTTTCAGCTCCCCCAGCATCAAAAGCTGGGAAAAGCCTCCTGCCAGGGAAAAGAAATCTCCGTCTCCGGCCAGCACCTGTGCCAGATGCTCTCCCATCCGCTCCTGTTGATCGGTTAGTCCCATCAAAAAGCCCCGGACCAGAAGCTCCGCCGCCTCTTTGCAGCCGGTGCTCGCTCCAAAGCGTTCCTCCAGAAGGGAGCGCACGGCTTCCTCCACCGTTCCTCCCGACACGGACACATCAATCAGGGCCGCCGTCACCTGTTCCGACCATTTGTAAGTCCAGAGCTCCCGGACCCGGTTGGGATCCCTGCGGTTCACCAGATCCGACCCCTTTTTTCTCCTGGCAAAGCCGCAGCCCAGAAATTCCATGCGGTAAAAGAAGCGGCTCATACGCAAGTGCTTTTGTTTGGAAAATATTTCTAATATCAAATCCTGTTCCTGGGTGGAATGAATCTTTAAGCCAAATTCCCGGCACTGTTCCTCAAAATCTGCCAAAAGGGGCGGACGCACGGCGTCTGCACAGAGCTTTCCCGCCTGCTCCCCCGTAACCAGCTTCCTAAGAATCTTCAGGGCACCGTCCGTGGACATGCAGTACTCCCCTTTGACGAAGGAGGATAACGCACTGTCCTTTAGCTCGTACAGCCCCGGCTCCCGCTTGCCCCGCAGAACTGCCAGGCCCTGAGCCATAGAAAACGCGCAGATCTCATCGTAAACAGAAACGCCTTCCTCTTTTCCCCTGGCCCGTCTGCCTGCCAAGGCCAGGAAATAGAGAACCGCCTGTTCATAAGCTCCCTGAGGGATTCCTTCTTTCCCGGCATTTTCCCATACCCGGTGATAAAAGCCGGGAGACTGCATGCCGCTGGCATAGCCGTTCAAAGCGTCCGCCGCTTCCATGGAGTAAGCCATCGGGTAAACTTCCTGGCTTCCCTTTTCCAGACGGTGAAGTTTCACAGGCTCACCCGTGAAGACTACCCGCTTTCCCTCCCGTATCTCCAGAAGCTCCATAAGCCCCGCCGTGTGAAACCCGCCGGTGACCACCAGGATTTTCCCAAATTTCCCGGAATCCCCGGCGATCTGCTCCGCCATATAGCGCTCCCGCAGCAGGCATCCGTCCTCCAAAAGCTCCTCCCTGGGGGTATTCTGCCTGGAAAGCCCGCAGTAGGTGAGCATCTGGCGCACGAAAACCTCCGTTTCCTCCGAAAGCCCCTGAATCTCAAAATATTTCTCCCAGAACTCCTCAAAGTCCCGCAGCCCCGTCTTCTCGCACAGCAGAGAAAAATACCGGCTTCTGCTTAAGAAATAGTCATCGTTGTAAGTCTGCTTTTCTCCCTCCCGCCGGATGCCTCTGTTTCCTTTCGTCCCAAGCAGAATCTCCTGATAGGGCAGATCCATGAACCGGACAGGAATGCCAAGCCTCCCAGCCTCCCGCAGGGCCACAAGCTCCGGGGAACAGTCCAGAAAGGGATAGTAGCACTTATAATCCTCTTTCCTGCTGCTGACCAGTCCGTCCCGGTCCCGGTAGGAATAATACAGGGCCACAGGTGCTTCCGTATCCGGATGAGACAGAACGGGAATCAGCGGATTGGCATTCTCCGGTCCCTCAATCAGTACACAATCCGGCCGGTATGCCTCCAGAGCCCGTTTTAAGTGGAACGCGCAGGCCGGGCTGTGATGGCGCACGGGAAAAAACAGCAGCGGCCGGGACAGATCGTAGTCCGTCCCCGGAAAGACCAAAAGCTTCTTTGCTTCTACCGGAGATATTTCCTGGCCTCGTAATAATTCCTCCATAAGCCGCCTTCTTTCCCTTCCTTGTCGCGGATGACCGTCTGGAAATAGCTGCGGAGCTTCTCCAGGTCTTCTTTGTTTTCTTTCTGCACCGCTCCCACCAGATTCTGCACCAGACAGCCCAGATCCATGCGGGAATCTCCATAGTAATAAGCCGTCATCATGGTCTGGTAGTAGACGGAAACGGCTTCTGCCGTGCTCATGACTGCCGAAGGCCGGTCAAACCGGTGTCCCATGGAAGATACGCCTTCCCGCAGTTCGTGGTAAGTGCTTGCCAGAAGCTCCGCCACATCCTCATCTGCCTCCATGTGAATGCGGTTTTCCCGGGCCAGGGCTTCCACCTCGCTCAAAATAATTTCTTTTTCCATGGCCACATCCCGGATGGGCAGGACGGTCTCAAAATTAAAACGCCTCTTTAACGCGCTGCTCATCTCATTGACGCCCTTGTCTCTGGTATTTGCCGTTCCAATCACGTTAAAACCAGCCTTTGCAAAGAGCAGGCCCTCTTCCCCCAGTTCCGGCACGTTTAAGACCTTGTCGCTTAAAACGCTGATCAGGCTGTCCTGGATCTCTGCGGGCGTACGGGTAATCTCTTCGAAACGGGTGAGAATCCCCCGCTCCATCCCCACGTAAAGGGGCGAGGGAACCAGGGCCTCCCGGGTGGGGCCTTTTGCCAGCAGCAGGGCATAATTCCAGCTGTATTTGATCATATCTTCCGTAGTGCCTGCCGTGCCCTGGATGGTGTTGGTGCTGATCCCGCTGATGGCTGCAGAGAGCAGTTCCGAGAGCATGGTCTTGGCTGTCCCGGGTTCCCCTACCAGCATCAGTCCCCGGTTTCCTGCCAGGGTAATAATGCAGCGCTCCACCAGGGCATCATTTCCCAGATATTTTTTCCGCACGGGAATCTCACGCCCGTCCCAGCACAATGGCTCCCGGCTTCCCAGAATAAAGGTGCGGACTGCCCTGGGCGAAAGCTTCCAGTTCAAAGGCCGGTGTCCCGTATCTAAGGCAGCCAGAGCCTCCAGTTCCTCCCGGTAACGCACCTCCACCGGCGGCTTCATCTCCATACACTGGCTTTTTTCATTTTCCATATTTATACATCTCCCGTCTGTAGATTTTAGTTCTGTTTCCACTCCTCCATCAGCGCAATCAAAGCGGTTTCATAATCTCCGTAAAATTCTTCCTGACGGCCCCCATGGCGCAGATTGGTTTCCACCCCCCGTTCCCCCTCATCAAATTCCCAGATATGATAAGGGACTCCCCGGTAGTCAAAATCAATGCTCCCGCAGCCGTCCTCCTCGCTGTACCGGTACTCCCAGCCCTGTTCCTTCAAATATACCTGAATCTTCTCTAAATACGCCATTTTTTTCCTCCCTTATCTATTATAATCTATTTCGGATGATTTGTCCTTAGAAAAAAGAGCCGGAATAAAGATTGAAATCTGCACGGCTTACAAGTATACTGGTAAGAAAACAGAAAAAACAGCCCGAAAGAAAGGAACCAGACATGTATGCAAAAATAAAAAATATATTTTCCTGTGTATTTACTGCTTTTGCGGTGATTGTCAATTTCTATTACATAGCCCTTATGGTCCGTT
>CAJUNN010000059.1 GCA_910587955.1 uncultured Lachnospiraceae bacterium
GTGACAGCAGCCAGTTTCATCTCAAAAGAGTATTTTGAATGTTGTCCCATGAAAGGGGATGGATAATTTTGTACAAATTGTATTCAGAAAGAACCCAAAATAGAGATGGAGAAGCAGAAGTATATATTTATGATGAATTTCCAGAGGCTTTTAGAAATCAAGTTTTTATATAATGTTAGATGTATTAAATAAATGTTCCTCTAATAATGAAAAGTTTTGGGATATTCTTTTTGATAGATTTTGGACTACTATGCCACAAGGTGTGTTACATGTTAAGTTGATTGAACCGCCGTGTACCGAACGGTACGCACGGCGGTGTGAGAGGTCGGAATTTCTCAATTAAGAGAAATACCTCCTACTCGGTTATGAGCGTGCAGCTCATTGGTTCAGACTGTATTTTTCTTGACATACCTAGATTATCAAGGTATAATTGATACATAGAAAATCTATGTATCAAAGGAGCTAAACGATGGATAAAAAAATGATGGCTGTGAGTACGGCCATGCTGCTTTTAAAGCTTCTGGAGGAAGAGGATTTGTACGGCTACCAGATGATCCGGAAGCTGGAGGAGCGGAGCAGCCGGGTGTTTTCTCTGAAGGAGGGGACCCTTTACCCCATTCTGCATTCCCTGGAAGAACAAGAAGCCGTGGAGAGCTATGAGAAATGTGCGGATACGGGCCGGGTACGGAAATACTATCATTTGACAAAGAAGGGAAGGCATCTTTTGAGGGAGAAGCAGAAGGAATGGGAGATTTATGAAAAGGCCGTGCATGACGTGATGAAGGGAGGGATGTCCTTTGCATTCTGAACATGAGGTATTGATTCAGTTTTTAGCAGATGTGGATGAACAGATCCGGTACCAGCCTATGCACGCGGCAGTCAATGAGGAGCTTAAGGCCCACATAGAAGATAAGGCGGAAACGTACATGGAATACGGAATGGAAGAGGAGGAGGCATTCCGGCGGGCGGTGCGGGAGATGGGCGACGCTTCGGCTATCGGCATTCAGATGAACGAGGCGCATCACCTGCGGACGGCAAAGCCCCTTCTGGTTCTGCTTTTTGTTTTGATGGGAATTGGTATGCTGGGGAATTTTGCAGCCCGGGGGTTTGACTGGATGACCTGTGAGGAGCAGCTTTATATTCTGTGGGGAGCTTTGGTGCTGGTGCTTGTAATGAGGTACGGATATCCCCTGCTTTTGAAGCATATGGGGAAACTGATGATACTGTTTCTGGTTCTTACGGCGGGAAATTTGTGTATTCATCTGGCTTGGCGGCGGGATTGGCTGTTGAATTTCGGATGTTTCCAGTATCTCTTCAGTCCCAGTGTTCAGTTCGGGATCCTGCAGCTTGCCATTCCGGCGGCGGCCGTCCAGATGTACCGCAGGCGCTGCCGGGGACTCCGGGGGCTGTTTGAGGTTTACGGCTTCCTTGCGGTTCCGGTGGCAGCCAGTTTTTTCTTTTTCGGGGCAGGCTACACCCATCAGGGGATTCTTGTGCTCCTTCTGTGCTGCCTGGGAGTTTCCTGTTATATGGTGGGAAAAGGGTATTTGAAGGTGGAGAAAAAACGGGGATTTGCAGGTGCTTTCCTGGGAGTTCTGGTTTTGGCCGTGATCTGGGCAGTACCTGAGAGGGAAAGACTGGCAAGGAGCCTGGAACTTTGCTTTCATCCGGAAGCACAGGCTGCAAGCGCCTGGGAGGATGGATATAACGGCGTGCTGATGCGGGAACTGCTGGGAAAATCAGAATGGTTCGGCTCCGTTTCCCTGAGTGAGGAGGAGAAGCTCCGTTTTTATACTTCCGAGTGGTATTTTACAGACGGTCCCGGAGAGTGGCAGCCTGGGGGAATACGTGAATTGGAAGACTATGTGAGATACAAGATGCAGTTTCAAGGAGATCCGGCTCTCAAACTGAGAGATCTTCTGCCTGACGGCCATGGGCGCAATTACCGGATTGCCAGGTGGATTCTCTCTTACGGAAGGATTCCGGCGTTGTTTCTAACACTCCTTCCTCTTTGGGCCTGTGCTCTTATGTTTGCCGCAGCGTTTCAGATCCGCAACCGTCTGGGAAGGCTCACTGCCCTGTCAGGCAGTCTGGCCCTTTCCCTGCAGTCTCTGTTTTACCTGGCGGGAAATTTGGGATATCAATTCGGAGCGTTCGGCAACCTGCCCTTTGTGTCTGAGGGGCTGGTCAGCATCACCGGAAGCGCTGTGATGGCCGGGCTGGTGCTTTCCGCCTATCGGTTTGACACAGTGCTGAAAGAGAAGGATTAGCCTTATTTTTTCAAATAGCGGTAGATTAGGAGATAGGCGTAGAGAAAAATGGGAATGACCACGGTACACACTACGGAAGCTTTCAGCCAGTCTTTGGAAGCTGTGGGGTCCGCGAAAGCGAGTATCAGGGTAATCAGATAGAGGCCGGCCAGCAGGACTGCGCCTGCGAGGGCCAGAATTCGTTTCATTTTATCCAGCATGGGAGTATCCTTTCCGGTTGGTTTGATGCTTTCAAAATAACATATTTTTCTGAAAAAGTAAATTTAAAACTTTTTTGTATAAAATACGGAGGACGGGCTATACTAGGATTAGACAAAAGAGAAACGAATTACTTATATCCTCCCCTTTAGTGAAATCCCCGGCACGGCAGCGTGGCGGGGATTTTTTTGCAGCTTCTGGTAAATGGCAGCTGCCAGAATGAAAAGTATAGTTGAAATCATCCAATAACTGGTATATACTTAAGGCACGGAAAATCCGTGTAAAAAACAAAGACAAAGGACGGAGAGATTCTATGGCATTATTGAAACAATGGCGTGATATGGCCTATGATCAGGAGGCAAATCAGGGAGACATCCAGAGGTTCTGGAGCAAATATTTCGACATAGAGAAGGGAATCTATGAACAGCTTCTGTCGGATCCGGATACAGAGGTCAAGGGAACTGTGAAAGAGCTGGCGGACAAGTATGGACAGGAAGTTATGACTATGACCGGTTTCCTGGACGGAATCAACGACAGCCTGGAGACCCCGAACCCCATCGAGGAGATGGAGGAGGATACAGTGGTTTCCCTGAAATTTGATAAGGAGAAGCTGTACAAAAACATGGTAGCCGCCAAGGCGGACTGGCTCTATGAGCTGCCCCAGTGGGAGCCGATTTTTACGGAAGAGAAGCGCAGGGAACTGTATCTGGAGCAGAAAAAGTCAGGTACGATTGTAAAAGGGCCGAAGATTGGCAGGAATGATCCTTGTCCCTGCGGAAGCGGTAAAAAGTATAAAAAATGCTGCGGAAGATAGGGCGGATGGGAAGTATATTCCTGATTGCAGGAAGCCTTTGCTTCCTTTATTATCTGGCAGTGGTAATTTATTCAGGGCTGAATACCTCATTTGCCTGGTTCTGGCTCCTGGCAGGCCTGGCTTTCTGCCTGGGAGCCGGGGTCTGTACGGTCCCGTCTCTGCAGAGGGCCTTTTTTGGCATACCAAGAATCATACGCCTGGGAGCAGGCGTTTTGACAGCCGCGGGCCTGCTGGTTTTTGTTCTGGCCCAAGCCTGCATCATCAGCGGCATGGCAGGCGGGACACAAGAACATTTGGACTATCTCATCGTGCTGGGAGCCCAGGTCCGGGGGACCCGGGTGAGCCGTGCCCTGGCCCAGCGTCTGGACTGCGCCGCCGTCTATTTGAAGGAGCATGAGGACACGCTTGTGATCGTATCCGGCGGTCAGGGGCCGGGAGAGGACATTTCCGAGGCGCAGGCCATGGCAGAGTATCTGGAGAGAGCAGGGATTGCGCCGGAGCGGATCCGGAAGGAGGGACGTTCTGTGAATACGGCGCAGAATATCCGGTTCAGCATGGAATGGATGGAGAAGGAGGATCCCAAAGTGGGTATTGTCTCCAATGATTTTCATGTGTTCCGGGCCGTGCATATTGCCAAGGCCCAGGGTGTGAAGGCAGAAGGGATTCCTGCGCCCTCTACGCCCGGAATGTATCCCCACTATATGACCCGGGAGGCAGTTGCCCTGGTGAAAGATCTGGTGTTTGGAAATCTGGTTTTGTAGGGTGAATTACAAATGATGTATGAAGAATTGGCGTTAAAAGGTTTTGTCGATGAAATGAAAGAAGTTTCCAGTGGTCCCCATCCTAGAAGGTTTTGCTTTATATTGGGTGCTGGAGCATCCAGAGCGTCCGGAATCAAATCCGGCCAGGAATTGGTGCGTATCTGGGATAAAGAATTGTCGGAACGGAACCATAAAGAACACCAGAGATGGAAAGAGAAGCTGGGGATTAGTGAAGAGAATCAGGATAGTTTTTACAGCCAGTATTATGAGCGGCGTTTCCGGCGTCATCCGACGGATGGCTACAATTATCTGGAAAAGCTCATGGAGCATGCAAAGCCAAGTGTGGGATATGTGATGCTGGCGTATCTTCTGACAAAGACGGATCACAATGTAGTGATTACGACTAATTTTGACCATTTGACCGAGGATGCTGTCAATTACTATGCACAGGAAATTCCGCTGATGATTGGCCATGAATCTCTGGCTCATTATGTGTCCAAGCAGTTAAAACGCCCTACGATTATTAAAATTCACAGAGATTTGCTTTTCGATCCCAAGAACCGGGCAGAGGAATTGGAGCTGCTGCATGAGAATTGGAAGAAGGCATTGGGAATTATTTTTTCCGAGTATCATCCGATCTTTATCGGATATGCGGGGAATGACAACAGCCTGATGGATTTTCTTCTTGAGAACAGCGGGCTCTTTGAGAGCGGAGAGTGGTCTTGTCCTTATTGGATGGTTTATAAGTCGGAAAAGGTCCAAGGAAAGGTGCTGGAATTTTTGGAGCAGTCTCAGGGATACTTGATCCGCCACAATGGTTTTGATGAAGTTCTATATTTGCTTGGAGCAGCTTTTGATTATAAGCTGCTGGCGGAGGAGGAATTTTTAAAGGACGCCCAAAAGCGCTATCAAAACCTTTTCAACGCCATTGAAGGATTTACAGAAAAAGCGGCCCGGGGGGAAGAGCCCATAAACGGAGAGGAGACGGCGAAGCAGACGGAAGAAACGGCAGAATTGGGAAAAGCAGTGCAGCAGATCACGGATCAGGCGGAGCAGCAGCGGCTGTTCCGGGAAGCCCTTGACCTTTATAATGGAAAGAACTATGAAGAAGTAGTCGAGAAGCTGCGTCCTTTGATTAAAGCTGCGCCCAGCAATGCCAGATATCATAATCTGTTGGGTGCCACATGGTTTTCCATGAAATCTTATGAAGATGCTCTGAAAGAGTTTCAGGAAGCTGTTCGGTTTGACTCCGACAATGACGTGTATCGCTTTAATTTGGGGAATACCTTAGAGAAGCTTAAAAAATATGAGGAAGCGCTTAGCAATTATCAGACAGCGGCTGCATTGAATCCAGAAGATGCAAGATGGCACGAATCCTATGGAAATTTGCTGAAAAAATTGGGCCGTCACGAGGAAGCCGAGCAGGAAAAGAAAAAAGCAGAAAAGCTTAAGAAATCTTCCGGTTGACAAAATACATCCCCGTGTTATAATGGGCCTATAGCAGATTCATATGCAAACATGTAGAAGAGAAGAGTAAGCTGCGGAAGGTGACAGAGAGGGGTACGTATGCTGGAAGTATCCTCATCGGGAAGCAGAAGCCGGAAGGCTTGTACTGAAAACTGCCTCTGAGTGGCCCTAATCCGGTCCGGTGGCTCCGTTATCGCCCAATGAGTGGTTTTAGAAAGCTAAAACAAACGGGGTGGAACCGCGATTTAGTATAATCGTCCCCTTCTGTCGCCAGCGGCAGGAGGGGATTTTTTATGTGCAGTCCCCATGGGTATATGGCCGCTTGCAGACGCCTGCGGGAGCACTTGATTTTGAGAGAAAGGAGTTTAAGATGGAGACAAAGAACAGGATCAATAAGGAAAAATAGATAAAAAGGAAAATAAGCTGGAAAAGCTAAAAAAGAAAGGATATATGCCATGAAGGTGACATTGAAAGACGGCTCCGTTAAGGAGTATGCAGAGAGCAAATCCGTATATGAAATTGCCCTTGATATCAGCGAGGGACTGGCCCGTGCCGCCTGCGCCGGGGAGATTAACGGGGAGACCGCAGACTTGCGGACGGTTGTGGAGGAGGACTGCCAGTTAAATATTCTGACTGCCCGGGATGAAAAAGGCCTGTCTGCTCTGCGCCATACGGCCAGCCATGTGATGGCCCAGGCGGTGAAGCGCCTGTACCCGGGTGCCAAGCTTGCCATCGGTCCTTCCGTGGCGGACGGCTTCTATTATGACATTGACTTTGAGGAGCCCATTGCCGCCGAGGATCTGGAAAAGATTGAGGCGGAGATGAAGAAAATCGTAAAAGAAGCCCTTCCCATTGAGCGATTTACCCTTCCCAGGGCAGAGGCTCTGGCTTTTGTCCGGGAAAAGGAGGAGCCCTATAAGGTGGAACTGATTGAAGATCTGCCGGAGGGTGCAGAAATCAGCTTTTACCGCCAGGGAGAGTTTACGGATCTGTGCGCAGGCCCCCATTTGAGAAGCACGAAAGATGTGGGGAAGGCGTATAAGCTCACCAGCCTGGCAGGAGCCTACTGGAGGGGCAATGAACACAACAAGATGCTTACCCGCATCTATGCCACGGCCTTTGCCAAAAAGGATGAGCTGGAAGCTTACCTGACCATGATTGAGGAGGCAAAGAAGCGGGATCACCGGAAGCTTGGAAGGGAGCTGGGGCTCTTTATGATGCACGAGGCCGGACCGGGCTTTCCGTTCTTCCTGCCCAAGGGCATGGTGCTGAAGAATACGCTTCTGGATTTCTGGAGGGAAATTCACAAGAAGGCCGGCTATGTGGAGATTTCTACGCCCATTATTTTAAACCGGAATCTCTGGGAGACTTCCGGGCACTGGGATCACTACAAAAATAATATGTACACCACCGTTATTGACGAGCAGGACTTTGCGGTGAAGCCCATGAACTGTCCGGGGGGAATGCTGGTGTATGCGTCGGAGCCCCGCTCCTACCGGGATCTGCCTCTGCGGGCAGGTGAGATCGGCCTGGTGCACCGCCACGAAAAGTCCGGCCAGCTTCACGGCCTGATGCGGGTCCGCTGCTTCAATCAGGACGATGCCCATATTTTCATGATGCCGGAGCAGATCAAGGATGAGATCAAAGGCGTGGTGAAGCTTATCGATCAGGTCTACAGCCTCTTTGGATTCGAGTATCATGTAGAGCTTTCCACACGGCCGGAAGACAGTATGGGCAGCGACGAGGACTGGGAGATGGCTACGGAAGGCCTTCGGAGTGCTCTGGACGAAATGGGACTTAACTATACGGTGAATGAGGGCGACGGCGCCTTCTACGGACCGAAGATTGATTTCCATCTGGTAGATGCCATCGGGAGAACCTGGCAGTGCGGAACCATTCAGCTGGATTTCCAGATGCCCCAGCGGTTTGAACTGGAGTATATCGGGGCAGACGGCGAGAAGCATCGGCCGATTATGATTCACCGGGTAGTCTTCGGATCCATCGAGCGTTTTATCGGCATTTTGATTGAGCACTTTGCAGGGGCCTTCCCCACCTGGCTGGCTCCGGTGCAGGTGAAGGTGCTTCCCATCTCTGAAAAGCATGTAGCGTATGCAAAAAAGGTGGAGCAGAGCCTGGAGGCTGCCGGAGTCCGGGCTGAGCTGGATATGCAGGATGAGAAGATCGGTTATAAGATCCGCATGGCCCAGATGCAGAAAGTTCCCTATATGCTGGTAGTGGGACAAAAGGAAGCCGAGGAAGGACTGGTTTCCGTGCGCAGCCGGTTCGCCGGGGATGAGGGCCAGAAGAGCCTGGATGCCTTTATCGGGGAGATCCGCCAAGAGATTGACGGCCGGGAAGTGCGCAAAAGAGAAGAGCAGTGAAAGAAAAACGGATAAAAAAAGAAAAGGAGAGATAGTATGACAATTCAGGAGAATGTAACGGGACTGCAGCATCTTGGAATTCCGGCGGTAGATTTAAAGGAGAGTATCCGCTGGTATACGGAGGTTCTGGGCTTTGAGAACATCGAGGAAAAAGAAATCCCGGGCCGCTGCCATGCGGCATTTCTGAAAAAGGGAAATCTGGTGCTTGAGATTTACCAGGAAAACGAAGAGGCAGTCCGGGAGGTGGCGTCCAGAAGCCACGGGCACATGGATCACCTGGCCCTGAATGTGACGGATGTGAAGGCGGCCTTTGAGGAAATGAAAAAGACCGGCTGCACCATGCTGGATACGGAGATCCAGTCCCTTCCCTTCTTTGAGAAGGGAGTAGCATGGTTTACCGTGCTTGGGCCCAGCGGGGAAAAGGTAGAGTTTAACCAGTTCTTATAGGAAAAAGATGGATATTGTAGAAACGTTTATCCGCAGCGGAAGGCTGACAAGAGAAGGATATGCGGAGCTTCTTGCGGCCTCCCGGAACCGGGAGGCCGCAAAAAGTCTTCAAAGGGAAGCGGTGCGCCTGCAGAAAGCCACATACGGAAACCGGGTATATGTACGCGGATTGATTGAATTTACCAATTACTGCAAAAACAACTGCTATTACTGCGGCATCCGAAAGGGAAACCGGAAGGCTTCCCGGTGCCGTCTGGACCGGGAGGAGATACTGGCCTGCTGTGAAAGGGGATATGCTCTGGGACTGCGCACGTTTGTCCTCCAGGGCGGAGAGGATCCCTGGTATACGGATGAGCGGATGGCAGATCTGATACAGGCTGTAAAGGAACGCTGGCCGGACTGCGCCCTTACCTTGTCTGTAGGGGAGAGATCCCGGGAAAGCTACCGGCTGTTCCGGGAGGCGGGAGCAGACCGCTATCTTCTCCGCCAGGAGACGGCGGATGAGAGCCATTACGGAAAGCTGCATCCGCCGGAAATGAGCCCGGAACGAAGGAAGCAATGCCTTTGGGAGTTAAAAGAACTAGGCTTTCAGGCAGGCGCCGGATTTCTGGTGGGTTCTCCCGGACAGACGGATTGGGAACTGGCGGCTGATTTGCTCTTTCTTCAAGAGCTGCGGCCCCAGATGGCAGGCATCGGTCCCTTTATTCCCCACCGGGATACGCCTTTTGCCGGGGAGAAGGCCGGAAGCGTAGACATGACCCTGCGCCTGATTTCCATCCTGCGCATTCTCCTGCCGGATGTGCTGCTGCCGGCTACCACGGCTCTGGGGACGCTTCATCCCCAGGGGCGGGAGATGGGGATCCTGGCAGGGGCCAATGTGCTGATGCCCGTTCTCACTCCGCCGGGGATCCGGGAGAAATATGAGCTGTACGAGCATAAGAGCAGCAGCAAAGATGAGGCTGGCCGCCTGGGGGAGCTGGCCGAAAGGGTAGAAAAAATAGGGTACCGTCTGGCGGCGGGCCGGGGCGACCACCGGGAAATCAGGGGAGATATTCGGAAATCAGCCGATCGTTGATCCGCATGATGCCCTCAGAGGGATCTTCCGATTGGAGGACAATTTCTACGTGCATAGGAAGTTTGGAATCGTTTTTGGACAGATTCAGCATCAGTTCCCCCTTTTGGATGCCCTCTATACAGCAGTCGAAATCCAGACGTATGGTTTTCAGGCTGAGGGGATTTAAGCGGGCCATGCAGAGCCGGGGTACGGACAGACTCTCCTGGCCGGCACGGATTCGGAAATCTTTGGGCGTGCCGTCCTCCCGGAAACAAGAGCAGATGTTTTTCTGATATTCCCGGTCCATGGCCTGTCCGGCTTTTGCCATAGACAGCTCCAGGATTTCCATAAATTGATAGGCTGAGACGGTGTGTTTCATAAGGGTTGTTCTCCTTCTATCCACAGGGGTTTCCGCCGGAATCCGATGTGATACGTAGTCCGCTCCATAATAAACTGGTGTTCGGCCAGGGTGTAGGTAGCCACGGTCTTGTCCTGGCCGATGATTTTCCCTCTGGGAAAGTCATTCAGGCACCGGTTCAGAAGCGCGACCTGGTTTTCCCTCTCCTGATCGGAAAAGGGCAGGTTGGGATTGATACTGCCTACGGTAACGGTTTTTATGTAAGTGAGATCCTCCAGCGCAAGGCCTTGCTTTTTAGGGTTCGTCATGGACATGCTCCTCCAAAATCTTAATTTCTGCACGGAGCAGGGCTTCCTTCCAGCTTTCTTTCAGGGCGGCGTATTTCTCCCTGCGCCCGGAAAGCTCTGCAATCCGCAGGGACAGCTTGTCCCGGATTTCTTCGGAGAGGGAGGATTGGAATTCCAAGTTTTTTGCCTCCAGGTTCTGATCGAGCTTTTCGATCATGGCCTCTAGACGCCGGACGGCAGAGGCGGCTTTGCTCCTGGCCGCATACAATTCCTGGTTTTTTTGGGGAATGCCGTCAGTGTCCACGTAAGTTTTTTCTTCGACACTGGGGATCTGATTGATATCCAGTACATCAATGAGCCTGGCAACCCCTTCCGGCAGCGGCGCTGACTCGGTTTTGATGTGAAAGGACATTTTGGGGAGAAAATCCGTTTTCCGCTGCTGCCCGGCCGCCGGTTTTCCCAGAAGGTCAAAGGAGCCGTCCTTTCCGCTTTCGGTTTTCATTTCCACGCGGAACTTAACGGCCGAATGGCAGATTTGCAGGGCAGAGAGGGGGACAATGGAGGCAGCGGGTACCGTAAGCCCCATAGTTTCAATTTTCTCACCTTCCTGGTCCGATTTGGCCCGCTCATACAGGAACTTGATGTTTTTCAGTTTCATTACAGGAATTTCTTCGATGCCGTCTTCCCGTTCGCTGAAGGTGGCGATTTGCTTTAAGATGCCATTGCTTAACTCGATGTCCGCCTCTTTGATGGCATTGATCGGAGCAAAGACTAGGTCGTCAATAGGGACGAATACATTTTCCATGGCAGCTCTCCTTGTCCTTTCTGCAGGTACTATTATAAATATATGACAGGGGAGGCTTTCGCAGAACCGGATAAAATAATATTTTTTTCAAGCATGATTCCCGGAACAGGGACATAGGGTGTATTAGCAGGACGGCCATGGCACGGCGTACGTGGAACTAAAATAGGAGGCAGTATGGCAGTTTCAAACCAATTTTCAGGACTGGATATGAAAAATCTCATCGGCGCCCCTTTGACGGCGGCGGCAGACGCCAGCGTGCAGCTGGCGCAAAGTACGGCAGATTTCATCAACCGGGTAGGGTTCGATGAGGAGGGCAAGGTCCGGAACGTAGATTTCGGATATGAGAAAAAGGTAAATAACGAAGACGGTACCACGGATGTACAGGAGATGAAGGTACATGTGCCCATTCTCTCCATTGTGCCCATTCCGAACCTTCAGGTAGATCAGGTAGGCATTACCTTCGACATGGAGGTAAAAGAGAGTGAGCAGAGCGAAACGTCTACGGATGCAAGCGCAGCGGTTTCCGGCAGCGGCAGCATCTTCGGATTTAAAGTCAGCGTAAGCGGCAGCGTCTCTTCCCACAGTTCCAATACCAGAAGCAGCGATAATTCTGCCAAATACCATGTGGATGTGTCTGCTACCAATCACGGAACGCCGGAGGGGCTGGCAAGGATCCTGGATATTATGTCGGCCAACGTGGCGCCCTCTCTGATGTCCTCCCGGGCAGTGGACGAGTACGGAAATCCGGTTTCCGGCGATGCCAAGGTGCGCAGCGACAGGCTCAAAGCCTTGAAAGGGGAGCAGAAGCAGCTAAGTATTGCAGCCAATGCCGCAGAGAGCAGCTACAGCAATCAGCTGATTCTCTTTAAGAAGGAGATTCAGAATATCAAGAATCAGAATGAAGCCAAGATTCAGCAGAAGATAACAGGGGAGACGGACGAAGCCAAACTGGAGCTTTACACCAAAACCCAAATCCAGGTCCGGGAGAGCTGGGAGGTGGCCTGCAATACGGCGGGGGACACGGTGAGGCTTGTTTCTTCGGAAGGAGCGGGCAGTGATTCGCTTCTTCTGACCCAGTATACCAAGCTATACATTATGAAAGATGACGGCAGTGCCGAACTGTATGCGGATGATGCCAGCAGTAAACTGGAACTGGCCTTTAACAAGGCCATCCGGCAGTATGGCCGGTATGAGGAAATGAAGACTGCTCTGGTGGATAAGGAGAATGAAATCAACGCCCTGCTACTGCCGGATAAGACTTCCGAAACCCCGTGAAAAGGATGTTTTGACGGCAAAAAGCCAGCCGGAATATGCAGATATGCAGCCGATGAGGGCTGAATCCTGTGTTGGAAAGGATTCAGCCCTTTTGCTTTTGCCTTATTCGTTATGCTTATGCCGCCTGGAAATCAGAAGATACCATGCAAACCACACCACGCAGTGAACAGCCAGGATGCCGGCATCTTTCAAAGCGGTGTCCGTATTTTTATGAGACAAAGCCAGAATGCCCTCAAAAGCGGGCTGGGACGGAACGATATTGCAAATGTCTGCCAGCGGCCCGCCCGCCCCAATCAGAGCACATAAAATGGGTACTGCGATAAACACGAGCATGACAAGCTTGATATAGACCACACCGATCATCAGGTCCTTGGAGCACCTGCCGATAAACAGGCCAATCAGTGCCGCCACAAAGGACGACAGAACGATTAGCGTCAGCATCCGCCCGAAATTTTGCCAAGACAATCGGAAACAGATGCAGGCTGTCACAATGGAGGATAGACTGCCGAAAAGGAACCCCACCACAACTTTCTGCAAAATGTACTGGCTGGGTGTCATGGGCAGGATTTCATTGACAAACGCCACGCCGTCCTCTTTTTCAGAAATAATGTTCATAGCATTGAACGTACAGCCCATAAACATAGCCACGATCAGCACAGCGGGGATGAAAATGTCTTGGAAATTTTCCAAAATATCAGGGCGCTCCAGTGTCAAAACTTTCACCGGTTCCGCTCCTGTCCGCTGGTCATAGAGAGCCGGGAGTGTAGCCGCCGCCTGCTGAAAAATGTCCAGCTCGTCCCCGCTGATCGCAGTTTTGAGGATGTCCCCGTCTGCTTTCACGCCAATGACGTTGGTGGACGGTTCCTTGATGGCGGCGGCCAGTTCTTCCGGCGTTCCATAGACTGTTACCGGCCCGTACCGCTCCAGCCATGTGACCGCCTGTGGGGACAGTTCGTTTTCCAGTACGCCGAAGTGGAGTTCGCCCAAGCTGGACAGGTCAATCGCCCCCATAAAGTTCAGCGCTGCGGCTGCCAGGATAGGCAGAAGAAACGTCATCAGACAGAATTTGTCCCGCAAAACACGTTTCATCTGATACTTTAAGCCTTTCACGCCTCACCCCTCCTTTCCGATTTCCCGGCGGAACGAAAGCAGCACCGCCAGGAACAGCAGCGCGATTGCAGCCGCGGCGCCGGCATAATAGATGGGCGAAATGGCCGTCCCGAAATAGGCGTTTTTCAATCCTATGTAGACATGATAGAACGGATGCCAGCCAATCCAATCAAATTTGACCGAAGTATTGGCGGACAAAAATACCGGGGTTGCGGCAAAAATGGCTATGACCAGATAAGCCAGCGTAAATTGCCGGAAGTCTTTCAGCAGCAGGGCGCAGAGCAGACCTACCAGAGCCATCATAAACGACAGAAGAGCCGTCTGGAGCAGAACGGCGGGCAGCACCGCCGCCCCATCGGCAAGCCCTACGTTCAGCAGGGTAAGCAGCACTGCAAAGACCAGATCGGAGAGCAGAAACACCGCCAGTTTGGACAGGAGAAACATCCCTTTCCGCAGCGGCAGAACGGCATGGACACGGATCACTCCCATGCCCTTTTCCTTGAACAGTAGGGCGGCGATGCCCAAAAATCCTACAGCGGCCAACTCAAAAAACAACAGTTCGCAGGCGATTTCTTTTCGTGCCTTTTGTTCTGGCGTATTTGTGCCGAGTACCTCCGGGGCAGGGCTGGACGAGGGCCGCAGTAAAGACAGGGCGTAGTCCGCCCGGTGGCGGTCAACGTGTTCCGCACCTTTGTAGAGTATCACTTGTACTTCCCCGGCGCTGGCGTCCAGTCCCACGCCGTTGGCATCGGAGAGCAGGGCAGTGTTCATGTCTTCCATAGAGGAGACGGTGTGCACCAGGGGCGATTTTTCTGTCTGTGTCCCGTCAGGGTCGTACAGATATACATGGTAGGGCGGCATCTGCATAAAACGGATATAGCCCAGGTTCACATAGGCCGTATAGAGGACAAGAAAGCCTATGGCCATCTGAAAGAATTTCCCCGACGCCAGCATCCGGCAGTCCTTTTTGAACAGGGCGCAAAATTCTTTTCCCATCAGGACAGCCCCCTCCCTGTGTACTGGATGAACATATCCTCCAGGGTCGGCTCCTGGGAGTGGATGCTGATGATCTCATCATGTGCAAAGGGGATGCCCGCCTCCAGCTCCGGTGTCTCAATGCTTTTCGTTTCCCGCTGTCCCTGATACAGATAGTCGATCACAACCCGGTGGCTGCTGTTTTTCTCTTTCAGATTTTTGGGCGTATCCAAAGCGGCAATGTTACCGCCCACGATAAACGCCACCCGGTCGCACAGGAGATCCGCGTCCGTCATGTTGTGAGTGGTGACAAAGACGGTGGTTCCCTTTTTGCGCTCCTGTTCGATGATCGTTCGGAACAATACCGCGCCGGAGGGATCAAGGCCGCTGGTGGGTTCGTCCAGGAACAAGAGGCGGGGACGGCTCATCAGAGCCCGGGCCATGCTCACCCGCTGGCGCATCCCCTTGGAGTAGGAGGACACTGGTTTTTTCAAAAAATCCGTCTTAAATTCAAGCATTTCCAGCAGTTCCCCCGCATCTCTTCGCTGTTCCTTCGGATAGAAGGAGGCGAAATAATTCAGATTGTCCACGGCGCTCAGATTGGCATACAAGTAGGGGAACTCAAAGAGGACGCCGATTTTCTGGAAAAATTCCCGGCTGCAGGCGGCGGAAATATCCTGCCCGAACAGAGAGACTTTCCCGCCGTGGCCTTTCAAAATCCCGGTCAGGATTTTTTGGGTGGTAGACTTTCCGGAGCCGTTGGGCCCCAGGAAGCCGAAGATTTCCCCGTCCTCCACGGTGAAGTTTAGGCCGTGGAGGGCCTGCTTGTCTTTCCTGTAAGAGAACGTCAGATTTTTGACTTCGATCATTCGTCATCGCCCCACTTTCCATGCTGGTTTTTCTCCTGCCGGCGCTTGCTCCACCGCTTCATAAACTTGATCTTGAAAGGAATCGAAAGGATCAGCACCGCCGCAATCATTAGCCACCAGTACCACGCGAAACCTAAGAACATAAAAAACCCTCCTTATTTGTGATAAGGAGAGTCTAAGTTTACGGTGTGAAGTTGGTGTGAGGCTGCTGTGAAATCCGGGTGAAATGATTCTGCGGCAGGGATGGAGAAATAGAACCGTACCCCGTCCGCTTGGTTTTCGGCGCCGTAAGGTAAATTCTGCATGGACAGGATTTGCGCAACAATGGACAGTCCCAGCCCGGAACCGCTGTATTTTGCGCTGCTGTCACGATAGAATTTTGTCCAGATTTTGGTTAGGTCATTTTCTGGGATCGGTTTTCCCTGATTAAAGACGGAGAAATGCAGCATTCCCTCATCTTTTATAAGTTCCATCCGCAGGATGCCGCCGGGAACTACATTTTTCTTGGCGTTGACAATCAGGTTGTCCAAAACCTGCTCCATGCGTTTCCTGTCTGTCTGCACAAAAACCTTTTGTTCCGGAAGCTGATACTGCAGTTCAAAATTGGTGTCGGGAGCGTCTGCCAAGAGCCGCCCGGCCACCGTTTCCGCCAGTTCTACAAAATCAAACCGGGTTATATTCAAACTTGCGGCTCCGCTCTCCAGTGCAGACAAATCCAAGAGAGTCACGATCAGGTCATTCATGCGCTCCGCTTCAGAAATAATCATTTGGGCGTATTTCTGCTTTTTGGTTTCGTCTGTCTCATCCTGAAATCCCTCGGCATAGGCCCGGATGATGCCCAGCGGGGTTTTCATTTCATGGGATAGGC
>CAJUNN010000060.1 GCA_910587955.1 uncultured Lachnospiraceae bacterium
TTGTTTGCTATACTCTTTTTGGTATCTCTAACCACTACTTACTTGTTTCAAACTTTGCCCTCCATTTTAGTTCCGCAAGTTCTTTGCCCGCAAATTTTTTCTGTTTTCATCTTAATATAAGCCGGGGGGCTTTGTCAACTGTAGGGAGCCAAGACAAATGCTTACTTTCTTTTATATATTTCTATTGCAAATAAAAAAATATCGGGAAGCTCCCTTCTCCAAGGATCTTCCCGATGTTTTTTATGCCGTTATGAATTTTTGCGTATCATCTCCGCCACCGTTTCCGGCGAAATATTTCCTTCCATAGGTCCGAAGGCCGCTGCGTTTAAGGCCCCGGCAGCAGCCCCCATCTGTGCAGCCTCTTTCAGGGATTTACCCTCTGCCAGACCGCAGAGGAAGGCCGCATCGTAGCTGTCCCCGGCCCCCGTGGCATCCACCTGCTCCACCTTGTAAACGCCCATTTCCACTTCGAGGCCCTCCCTTGTATAAATCCGGGAGCCCTTGGAGCCGTTCTTAAGGACCAGAAGCTCCAGGCCCGGATTTTGGAAGACCTTTTCGATGGCTTTGTCTAAATCCTCTTCGCCGGAGAGCATTTTAAGCTCCGACACCCCCGGCATGAGAATGGAGGAATTGTCAAAGACCTCCTGGAGAATCTTCAGCACCGCCGGATCCCGCATCATCTCCAGGCGCACGTTGGGATCGAAGCTGATTTTCGCCCCCTGAGCCTTCATCTTGTTCATGGTTTTTACAATCTCATGGGCGAAGTCCACATTGGACATCAGGGCGCAGCCCATGATGTGCATGTATTTTACATCCTCCAGCCCTTCCAGCCTCTCGGGAGCCTTCGCCATTACACAGGGGGAATTATCCATATAGAAGAGGAATTTCCGCTCGCCGTCTGCAAAATACGTCACAAAGGCAACGCCTGTGTTGCCTTTATCGCTGACCAGTACCCGGCTTACGTCCACCCCGTCTTTTTTCAGCCTGCGCATAATATTTTCTCCGAAGTCATCTGCCCCCACGCCGCTGATAATCGCCGCAGAATGTCCTAGCCTGGCTGCCGTGCTGATGAAGATGCCCGGCGCTCCGCTGGGGAAGGGGCCCCGGAAATAATCCGAATCATAAAGGGGGATATCCTCATGAGGCCGCATAATCTCCACCAGGAGCTCGCCCATTGTCATTATTTCTGCCATATGAAATCTCCTATTCCAGTTTTTATTCCAGTTCCGCATCCGCCCTTCTGGGCCCGCTGCGGGCTTCTGCTGATTAATTATCCGATGGTAAATCCGCCGTCCAGCACAATGTTGGCTCCGTTGATGAGGCTGGCCGCATCGCTTGCCAGGAATACCGCACAGGCTGCCACTTCTTCCGGATACCCGAACCTGCGGGCGGGTATGGTTTTCTTAAAGGCCTCTCCGGCCGCATTGTTCCAGTTCATCTCCCCCAGGGCTGTCATAACGATGGTGGGGGAGATGGCATTGATGTTAATGTTGTACTGAGCCCACTCCAGGGCGCACTGCTTCACCAGCTGGATAATGGCTGCCTTGGTACATCCGTATGCCACATGGCGGTCCAAGGCCACGATTCCGCCCTGGGAGGCGATGCAGACAATCTTGCCGCCGCCGGCTTTGAGCATCTCCTTGCCAACCTCTCTTGTCATCTTAAAGCTGCCTGTCAGGTTAATGTCCAGAGTCTTCTGCCAAATCTCATCCCGGACCTCTTCTATCTTTTCCAAAATGCCGATCCCTGCGCAGTTCACCAGAATATCGATCTTTCCAAATTCCTCAATACTTGTCTTTACTGCGTTCTTGATATCCTCATCCTTCGTAATATCCGCAACAATCTGTAAAAACTTTCTTCCGCAGGCCTCCACTGCTTCCCGGGTTTCCGGCGCCTCGCGGAGATCAAAGCAGATAATATCCGCTCCCTTTTTCGCATACATTACGGCAATGGCCTGGCCGATGCCGGCTGCTGCTCCGGTGATCAGGGCTGACTTTCCCTCCAGGCCGAAATTAATATCAAATTCCCTGTATTTTCTGCTGTCCATACTGCAAATCCTCCTTCCTAACACATTTCCTGTAAATGCTTTTCCCCGCTTCCGATAAAATGGCGCCGGCATACAGGCGCAATGTACCTGTATGCCGGCGCCAACTGGATTACATTTCAATCAGAATTTTTAAACTGGTGTCTTTGTTCTGCTCAATGTACTTGTACGCCTCGGCATACTCGCCAAAGGGGAAGACCTTGGAGATAAGCGGCTCCATTTTAATTTTTCCCGCCGCTATGTAGTCGATGGTATCCTGGAAATCCTTCTCCACATACATCAGCGACCCGCAGATGCGCAGCTCTCTGTCCTGTACCCATGAGAGATTTACTTCGGGATTTTTGCCAAACACGCCTACAATCACAATATCATTTCCCTTTTTGGAACATTCAATGGCCTGATTGACGGTAGCTCCGATGCCTACGCACTCGAAGAAAATGTCCGGTCCTTCCGCGCCGAAAGCTTCTTTAACCGCTTCCTTCATCGTTTTCTTTCCTGTGTTGGCCGTACAGGGAATGCCGCACTGCCTGGCAATCTCCAGACGATTCTCGGACAGATCCGTAATAAGGACGCTCTTAGCTCCCTCCGCCAGGGCTGCCTGCGCAGTTACATTGCCGATGGTGCCGGCTCCCATGACGACTACATTTTTCCCTTTGACGCTTCCGCATCTTCTCACCGCATGGACGCCCACTGCCGCAGGCTCTACAGTAGCAGCCAGCTGGGCAGACATCCCTCCCGGTATCTTCTTAATCAGGGCCGCAGGAACGTTAAAGTACTCACAGGCCGCTCCCGGAGTCTGGCATCCGATCACATCCAGCGTGTTGCAGATGTTGTATCTTCCTGCCTTGCAGGGTTCACACTCCCCGCAGAATTCCTGGGGCATCATGGTGACCAGATCGCCTGCAGCGATATCTTTTACATCGGCTCCCACCTCAACGACTTCGCCCGACATCTCGTGTCCCAACCGGATAGGGAACGACATAAAGGGATGCTGTCCGTAATAAGCGTGGATATCAGAACCGCAGATCCCGATATTCTTCACCTTTACCAAAACCTCGCCGGCTTTGATGACCGGCTTTTCTATTTCGCTGAACTCAATGGTTTCCGCTTTTGTTAAAACCGCCTGTTTCATTTACTTTCTTCCTCCATTTGCAGAACTTTTATGATTACTCGCTGAGCATTCCGTTCTCTGTGTATCTGGTAATGAACTCGTCTACATTGTCAGAGGTAATCAGGGTTACCGGAATCTGAACCTTCTCGAAGCCCTCGGTGTTCTCACCGGTGAGAACCTCATGCACAATGCGGGCTCCTTCCTCTGCCATTACCTTTGCATCCTGCAGAGCCGTAGCGTCCAGCTCACCGTCTGCAATAGCTACCGCTGCGTCAGCCAGTCCGTCTACGCCGTAGAACTGAATGTCATCCAGCTTATTGGCCTCTTTTGCAGCTTCAATGGCTCCGATTGCCATTGCGTCGTTCATGGAAAGAACCGCGTCGATCTCATGCACCTGCAGCCAGTCCGTCATGAAATTCATGCCCTTGGATTTCTCCCAGTCCCCAAGCTGCTCATCCAGAACCGTGATGTTGCTGTCCTTCAGAAGAACGTCGTCATATGCGCGGCGTCTCTCGATGGAGTCGGTATTTCCGGAGGGTCCGAGAAGAATTACTACGTTAGCATCGTCCGGCAGATTTGCCTTGGCTACCTCTGCCACTACAGTACCCAGATCATAGGGGTTTGCAATTACGCTGGATGCCTTTTCTACGCCGAAATCGTCCAGGTTGATGTTCATGAAGGGGGTTCCCTCCTCAATGTACTGAGCTACATAATCATCCTCAGCAGCCGGCTCCAGGGGAAGCAGGATTACATAGTCATAACCCTGGGACACGCAGGTCTCCATATTGCTCAGCTGAGTTTCCAGAGAGTTCTTGCTGTCCATAACGGTCAGCTCCATATCATCGTAGGCTTCAAAGGCTGTTACCAGTTCCTCTGCCAGCCATGATGCGAAGGTGGCGGACATATCGGTGGGAAGGAATGCTACCTTGTATACATCCTTTGTCTCTCCGGCCGGAGCCTGCGCATCTGCCTCTCCGGTTTCTGCCGGCGCCTCTGTCTCTGTGTTGGCGGGCTGCTCCGGTTCTGTCTTGGAACTGCATCCGGCCAGCATAGTGGCCACCATTGCCGCTGCCAGCAATACACTTAACAATCTCTTTTTCATTTTGTTTCCTCCTTGTGTTTTTTTATTTGGTCTTCTTTGCATCAGAAGATGATGCCATAATCTTGATGCTGGTTTTGCCCTGTTTGGACAGGCTGTCTACCAGCACGGCCCCGATGATGATCAATCCCTTGGTGATCATCTGGATATAGGAATCCACACCCATCAGGTTCATAATGTTGTTGAGCACTCCGATAATCACGGAGCCCAGGAATGTGCCGAAAGCCGTACCTGCTCCCCCTGCGAAGCTGGTGCCGCCGATAACCGTCGCCGTAATGGCGTCCGTCTCGTAGCCCTGTCCCTCACCGGGAATACCGGCATTCAGCCTTCCCATCATAACCATACCTGCGATTGCCGCAAACACGCCGGAGATAATAAAAGCGCTCCATTTGACCTTTACTACCTGGATTCCTGCTGCGATTGCCGCTTCTTTGTTTCCGCCGATAGCGTAGAGGTAACGGCCGAATTTCGTATATTTCAAAATCACATGCGTGATAATGAACATGATAACCATGAATACAACCGTGATGGGGATTAATCCTGCCACCGTGCTCTGGCCCAGCGCCTTGAAGTTGCCGATCTTGTAGACGTTCTGACCGCCTGTGTAGCGGCATATAATTCCGAAGCACACTGTTTGCATGGCAAGGGTAACGATAAAAGCCGGAAGCTTAAAGTACGCTACAAACAGGCCGTTGATGGCTCCTACCACTGCCCCGATGAGAACACCTACCATAAAGGCCAGGAATAGATTCTGGGTGGCTACAAACACGATACAGGCGAAGGTTCCCGCCATGCCTGCCAGATAACCGATGGACAAGTCAATGTCTCCCGTGATAATGATCATTCCCTGGGCAAAGGAACAAATGGTAACAATACTCACCTGCTTCAAAATGTTCATCAGGTTGGTTCCTGACATAAAACTGCTGTTCAGCAGGCTGCAGACTATCATCATGCCAATCAGAATCAATATCAGGGAATATTTTTTCATATCCACTTTCATAGATTTCATTTCTCTATCCTCCTAATTTCCAGTTACGCATCCGCTACATTCTTTACTGCCATCTGCATGATCGTTTCCTGATGGAACTCCTCACGGCTTAAGCATCCTGACACATACCCCTGGCTCATAACGTAAATCCTGTCGCACATTCCCAGAAGCTCGGGCATTTCAGAAGAAATCATCAGAATCGAATATCCCTTTTTCACAAGGTCCGTAATAATATTGTAAATTTCCAGCTTGGCTCCCACATCGATTCCCCGGGTAGGTTCATCCAGAATCAAGAGCTTGCTCTCCAGCATCAGCCACCTGGCCAGCAGCACCTTCTGCTGGTTGCCGCCGGAAAGTGAACCGATAGGTGTCTCAATGCCGGCAAAACGGACTTTCAGCATCTCCGCCATACGCTTTGCATCCTCAATCTCCTGCTTCAGGTTCATAAAGACGCCTTTCTGGATGTGATGGTTGGTCAGGGTAATGTTCTCCCGGCAGCTTCGCACTCCGATGATTCCCTCTTTCTTCCGGTCCTCGGTAATCATCAGAATCTTATTCTTAATGGCATGGGTCACGTCCTTTGGCACATATTTCTCTCCGCAGAGGGTGATCTCACCGGAATCCAGGGGATCCAGTCCGAAGACAGCCCGGCATACTTCGCTTCTGCCCGCCCCTACCAGGCCTGCCATTCCTACGATTTCACCTTTCCGGACCTCCAGGGACACATTGCGGAACATGCCGTCAGTGGTAAGGTTCTTCGCTTCAAATACCACTTCCCCGATGGGCACCTGCTCCTTGGGATAAATATTGTCGATAGAGCGCCCCACCATGTGGGTGATAATGGAATCTTCCGTAAATTCATCTACCCTGCCGGAAATAATGCTCTTACCGTCCCGGATAATGGTGATGTCATCTGCGATGCGGAAAATTTCCTCCATCTTGTGGCTGATGTAGAGGAAGCTGATTCCCTGCTCCTTCAGTCTCCGGATCGTCTCAAACAAGAATTCTACTTCCTTATTGGAAATCGAGGAGGTGGGTTCATCCATAATAATAACCTGGGCCTTAAAAGCCACCGCCTTGATGATCTCCAGCATCTGCACGCTGGCAATCGGAAGATTCTTGATCTTCTCCGACGGGTCGTAGGAGAGTCCGTTTTCATCCAGGATCTTTTGTGCATCCTCCATCATCTGTCCCCAGGATACAAACCCGCCCTTTCCCGGCTGCCGCTTCATAAACATATTCTCGGCAACCGTCAGCTCCGGAAAAAAATTCAGTTCCTGGTAAATCATGGCAATCCCTGCGGCTCCCGATTCCTCCGGCCCGGAGAAATGGACCTCTTTTCCGTCCAGCAGAATCTTTCCTTCATCCCTCTTATAAAGGCCGTTGATAATCTTCATGAGCGTTGATTTTCCCGCTCCGTTCTCTCCCATAACCGCATGGACCGTTCCGGGCCTCAATGCGATATTTACATTATCAAGGGCTTTTACGCCCGGGAAAGATTTCGAGACACCTTGTATCTCCAGCTTAAATCTTTCTCCCATCTCCCGCTCCTTTCCTTCACAATGGCTTCTAACCCTCACAGCACTTCTTTAAATAAGCAAGGGAATCCGTGATGTATTTGGTCATCTGCGCTTCATCCGCACCGCCGCTCAAATCCCTCCAGACACGGATATCTCTTCCCACCTGGCCGCCGGAGAGCAGGAAGGGCTCCATCACCACGGCCTTCTGATAACCTATATCCCGCAGGGCTTTTCCAATCTCCGGCCAGTTGATGCTGTTGTTCATTCCGGGAAGTTTGCGGTTGCACTCGCCCACATGCACATGCCCCAAAAGGTCTCCTGCTTTCCGGATGGCATCGAACATATTATCCTCTTCAATATTCATGTGATAGGTGTCCAGCAGAATATTCACGCCTTTGCTGTCCACGCGCTTTACATATTCCAAAGCTTCTGCACAGTCCGTCAATATGTAGGTCTCGTTGCGGTTCAAAACTTCAAGGGCGCACTCGATACCCAAATCTGCCGCCGTATCGCCTATCTCCTTTAAGCAGGGGATGCTTCTCTCCCAGGCTGCTTCCTTATCCGTATCGCAAGCTGAGAAATCTGTGGGCCAGTAGGAATAAATGGCGCCTACCAGGCTTTTGGAGCCCAGACGGTTCATCTTGTGAAGGATATCCTTAAAATATCCGACACCTTTTTGTCTCACGGCCTCGTCTCCTGAGGCCAGGTCATACTGCTTAGCCGGGCCGCTGTTGGTGGTGAACGCAATTCCCCGCTTGTCTCCCTCTGCCTTTAAGGCATCAATCTCTGCATCCGTCATATGATACAGATGATCCGCACCGATCTCCAAAATGTCGAACCCGATATCCGCAACCCTGTTTACCATCTCAATATAGTCGCATTTCCACTGGGTTCCCCAGTAAGAATAGCCTGTTCCAAATTTCATATTCCCTTTACCTCCACTATTTTGTGCTCGAGCTCTTTTCAGTCTCATTATACCCCCCCCCGGTATGATTTTTTCAATATGTATTTTCCTACAATTTTAAAGCTTTATTTTTGTGCATTTTAACCAAATATAAACTTTTTAATTTTTTCACTTGGAGCTCGAGCACAAAAATGCGTTTATTTTTCTCTGGACACATGGTTATTTTTTTGATACTCTTTTTTTATACCCCGCCCTCTGGGGGTAATAAAATTTCAGAAAATCTACATTACAAGAAGCAGGCGGAATGAAACATGAGCGTTACCATCAAACAAATTGCCGAATTGGCCAATGTCTCCCGGGGCACTGTGGATAAGGTGCTGAACGGACGCCCCGGCGTAAAGGAAGAAACAAAACAAAAGGTCCTGCAGATCGCAAAAGAATTGAACTACCATCCTAACTTCCTGGGAAAAGCACTGGTTCAGAGCAAAACTCCACTGAAAATCGGCGTCGTCCTTACGCCGGATTACAATCCCTATATCCAGGCTACTTTAAAGGGTATCAAGCAGGCCGAGGAAGAATTTTCTCCCTTCAGCCTGTCTGTCACCGTGAAAATGCTGACTACCCTGGAGCCTGCGGAACTGGTGAATATACTGACTAATATGAGTGAGGACGGCTATGCAGGAATTGCCCTGCTGCCCATTGATGATGACCAGGTGAAACGGAAAATCAACCAGCTTGCAGAGCAAGGAATCCGGATTATTACCTTTAATTCCAAAATCGAGGGGATACGGGAGCTGTGCTTCCTGGGCCAGGATCACGTCAAAGGCGGAGAGACTGCCGCCGGACTTATGGGCCGCCTCCTGCCGGAGGGTGGCGATGTGGGAATCATTATCAGCTCCAACAACCTTTCCTGCCACCAATGCCGCCTGAAAGGGTTCCAAAAGAAGCTGTCCCTGCGCTATCCAAACCTGAACATTGTGGAAATCCGGGAAAACCAGGACCGGAAAGAAGAAGCCTTCAAGACTACGCTGGAATACTGCAACCGGTATCCGAATCTCAAAGGCATCTACATCACCGGCGGCGGAATCAAAGGTGTGGGGAACGCCCTGGAGCTTACCGGGAAAGACAAAGAAATAAAGGTCGTATGCCACGATTTGGTTCCTGACACCATTGCCCTCCTCCAGAGCGGAACCGTAGACTTCGCCATCGGACAGAGCGCTTCTCTCCAGGGCTACCAGCTGATTAAGCTTCTCTTTGACTATATTATCAAACGGCAGAAGCCGGAGTCCCGTTATATCAAGGTGCCGATTACCATTGCCACGGAGGATAATATTGACTCTATGGAAGATTGATGCAGGGCAGGCAGCCCTTTCGTTCCTGGGCCAACACTGCTGCAATGTTTACAAAAAAACAGCAGGCTTTACGGTTATAACCGCAAAGCCTGCTGTCTTTCTTCATTTTATGGAATTCTATTGTATTACCGGATGGTCTTGTAAAGAGGACCATACGCCTGGCAGGCGCGGTAATCCTGTCCCTCTTTGTCCATGCCGAAGGCATTCCATGCGGCCGGACGGAAAATCTTCTCTTCCGGTACGTTGTGCATGCAGACGGGAATTCTTAAGATGGAGCACAGGGTAATCAGGTCAGCTCCCACATGGCCGTAGCTGATGGCTCCGTGGTTGGCTCCCCAGTTGTTCATCACATCATACGCAGTCCTGAATGCGCCTTCTCCGGTACATCTGGGAGCGAACCAGGTGCAGGGCCAGGTATAGTCGGTTCTCTTCCAGAGCTTGTCGGTCACTTCCTCCGGAAGCTTCACGGTCCAGCCCTCTGCAATCTGCAGAACCGGTCCGAGGCCTTTTACAAGATTCAGGCGGATCATGGTGGCCGGCATCTCAGCCTCGGTCACAAAACGGGAGGAGAATCCGCCGCCCCGGAAGTAGCCGTTGTCTGCTGCATTCCAGGTGGTTGCTTTCAGGATCGCCTCCTGATCCTCTTCCGTTACATTCCACCACTCCTTCATGCAGGCGTTGCCGTCCGCATCCTTTGCCTGTCCGCAGGCATCCAGGCAGGCCGCACCGGAGTTGATCAGATGGATAAATCCGTCCGCATCCTTCGCCTTGCCCTCAATATCATAACCTGTGGCCTTCTTCACGGCGTCTCCGCTCCAGTAGGTGCGGACATCCGCAAAGATCTGGGCCCGGTTGGTGAGAAGCTTCAGGAACAGCATGCCCAGCCCGTTCAGGGTATCGTTCTCCGTTGCCAGAACGTACGGCTCTCTCGCCCCGTTCCAGTCAAAGGAGGTATTGAGCATTGCCTCCGGGAAGTCGCAGTTGGGATAGAAGTCTGTCCACTGTCTCTGTCCCTGGAAACCTGCCGCAATGGCGTTGTGGCCGATGGCCTCTTCCGAGAATTTGGGATCCAGCTTGTCGCTTCCGCTCATCAGATCCTTGATGATTACCATCATCTTAACTACAAACTCCCAGTCCGCATCTTTCTGCTCTCTGGTCTTCTGAATTTCTTCCGGATTCTTGTCAAAGCCTTCCACGCATTTTTCTCTCGTCCATTTAAGGGCTTTCTGGAACTCTTCCTCGTCGTAGATGCCTTCGGTCATCCGGCGGATGATCTCTACCTCGTCCACGGACTCCACTCTCATGCCCAAGTACTCTTCTATAAAGGCCGGATCGATAATGGAACCGCCGATCCCCATACAGATGGAACCAATCTGCAGATAGGATTTTCCTCTCATGGTTGCGGCTGCAACTGCCGCACGGCCGAACCGGAGCAGCTTCTCCTGTACATCTGCCGGAATGCTGGTGTCATCCGCTTCCTGGACATCATGTCCGTAGATGCCGAATGCCGGCAGGCCCTTCTGTGCATGGGTAGCCAGCACGGATGCCAGATACACGGCGCCCGGCCGCTCAGTTCCGTTAAAGCCCCACACGCCTTTGATGGTCATGGGATCCATATCCATGGTCTCCGATCCGTAGCACCAGCAGGGAGTTACGGTCAGCGTAATGTCTACGCCTTCTTTTTTAAACTGGTCCGCACACGCAGCAGACTCTCCTGCACGGCCGATAGTCGTATTGGAAATCACAACCTTCACCGGCTCGCCGTTGCTGTAGCGAAGATTCTCCTCAAACAATTTCGCTGCAGATTTCGCCATGTTCATGGTCTGCTCTTCCAAGGAGCCTCTTACGTCCAGAACACCCCTGCGGCCGTCAATGGTCGGACGGATGCCGATAACCGGATATTCACCCACTAATCTGTTCTTTGCCACTTTCATATCCTCCATCTTCCTTTTAATTTTTAAAACCGGGAAACCTTCCCTTCCGGCTTTAGATGTTTTTATTATAAAACATTCCCCCAAAAATTGCACGCAAATTTCTGTTCTTATCTGGACATTTTTTGTACTAATTGTTATAATTTTTTCAAGAAACAGTAAATTTTTTGAGGATTCCCACAATGATAAAAGCGTTTCACGAGATCCGCAGCTATGACTCTGATTTCATGGTATGGCATTCCAGCTATCAAAATATCAGCTTTCTGGCCCACTGGCACAAAGAGATCGAACTGATCTATGTCCGCTCCGGCTCCTGCCGGCTGAATATCACCGACCGGACCTTTACGGCCCATGCCGGGGATCTGGCCGTCTGCGAGAGCGGGGAAATTCACTACAGCGACTCTTATGACATGAAAAACTGCCTGGATTTTATTATCTTCGATACCAGCATCATCGGTCCGATTTTTCAGAACCCCCGCTTTTCCCATCCCTTGGTTACAAGAGAACAACTGGAAGCCTACGGCTTAAACCATATCCTTCATTCCCTGATTCATACCGTATCCCGGGAGCTGAAGGAGAAAGCCCCCTACTACCAGGAGGTGGTCACTTCCTCCCTCCAGACCTTCTGGGCCCTTCTGAAACGCCACCATCCCAGGACAGAAAGCGGCGCTCTTCCTGATGGGAAGCGCTCCCGGATGCTGAACGACCTGCAAAGCCTTCTGTCTTACATTGACGAACACTATGGAGACAGCATCTCCCTGGAGTTTGCCGCCGGGTCCATGAATTTCAGCACCAGCTATTTTTCCAGGATCTTCAAAAAGCTTATGGGAATCAACTTCGTCACTTACTTAAACATGGTGCGCGTTGAAGGGGCCGCCTACGAACTGCGGCACACGCAGCGTAAGATTACGGACATTGCCCTAAGCTGCGGCTTCAACAATATCCGCACCTTTAACCGGGTCTTTAAGGAGATCACCGGGTGCACGCCCTCCGAATTTCTCCTCCTCCCGGACCCAGACACCTACAAGCGGACCTACTACAAGCGCCGCTCGGCAGAACAGGAATTTGTAAAGAATGATTCCCTGACCGTGGTACAAAACTCTCCCGCAGGGGAACCTGCGGAACTTTAAATCAGGAGGAACTATATGCCAAACGACACCCCTATTTTATACCGGAAGCGCCTGATTCCCGAAGAATGTATCCTCTTAAACAAGGATATCCTCCTCTACCGTGACGAACACATCCTGGTCACCAAATGGCAGACCATACGCCCTAAGAAGGATCTGGATCACGGAACTTCCTGCTACTTCCTGGACAAAGGCTGGAAGGTAAGCCGCTTTCTAAACCGCTTAGGCGGCCTCATCTGCTGGTATTGCGATATCGTTGAGCACACCTACGATCCTGCTTCGGATACCTATGTGTTCACGGATCTCTTGGCAGATGTCCTCCTCTATCCCTCCGGGGAAATCCGGGTGGTGGATCTGAATGAGATTGCAGACGCTTTCGAGGAAGGGCTGCTCTCTCCTGCCCAGGCCTGCGCCTGTATGCGCAAGCTGGACAGCCTGCTAAAGGAAATTTACAGCGGAAGGCTTTTGGCTTCCCTGCCAGAGTGCCTGGAAAGTTAATCCCAATCCGGAAACAAGACAGAAACAGACAGGTGTAATACGAAGATTCCCCGTATATCTCCTGTCTGTTTATTTCTCTTGTCTTTTTCTTATTCGTTTCTTCTTAAACCTCCAGCTGAATTACCCTGCCCGTGTGCTCATAGGGAACCAGCTCCACCCCGGCCGCCCGGAGCATACGTTTGGATGCTATGGTGGCAGCCGTATCCGCATATTTGTCGCAGGCGTACACCACCGTGCGGATCCCCGCCTGGATGATTGCCTTGGCGCACTCGTTGCAGGGGAAAAGGGCCACGTAAATCTTAGCGCCCTCCAGACTGCCTCCCCGGTAATTGAGAATGGCATTCAATTCCCCGTGGGTGACAAAGGGATACTTCGTCTCATTGACTTCCCCGGTCCTGGCCCAGGGAAACGCATCGTCGTCACAGCCCATGGGAAACCCATTGTAGCCCATGGAAAGAATTTTGTTGTCCTGGCTCACAATGCAGGCTCCCACCTGCGTGCTGGGATCTTTGGAGCGCATGCCGGAAAGAATGGCTACGCCCATAAAATATTCGTCCCAGCTAATATAATCTTTCCGCTTTCCGCCCATATAGGCCTCCATTTTAGTTCCGCAGATTCCCTTCCAGTGCTTTCTTTTAGAAGGGCTTTCAGACGCTCTGCGTCTGCAATCCCTTCTGGCTCTGTCCGGGAATCTGCTGTTTTTTTATTTTGTTCCGAAAATCCGGTCTCCTGCATCTCCGAGGCCGGGAACGATATAGCCGTGCTCGTTTAAGTGCTCGTCCAGAGCGCCCACGTAGATATCCACGTCCGGGTGGGCCTCCTGCATCCTCTTTACGCCCTCCGGCGCAGCAATGATGCAGAGGAAGCGGATATTTTGCACGCCACGGTCTTTGAGCATCTGAATAGCCGCCACAGAAGAGCCTCCGGTAGCCAGCATCGGATCTACCACAAATACGTCCCGCTCACTGCAGTCCGCAGGAATTTTGCAGTAGTATTCCACCGGTTCCAGCGTCTCTTCGTTCCGGTACAGGCCGATATGCCCCACTTTGGCCGAAGGAATCATGGCAAGCATTCCGTCTACCATACCGAGTCCGGCCCGGAGTATGGGAATAATCGCCATCTTCTTTCCCGCCAGCTCTTTCACCACCGTCTTGCAGATGGGAGTTTCAATTTCCACATCCTGCAGTTTCAGGTTCTTTGTCGCTTCATACGTAATCAGGCTGGCGATCTCGCCAATCATGGCCCGGAAATCCCTGGATCCCGTTTCCACACGCCGGATTACCCCTATCTTATGCCGGATCAGCGGATGATCCATCACTACAACTTTCGACATCTCTTTTGTACCCCCTAGTCCTCGTCAATCCCCCGTACTCTGTTTACATGTCTCTCTTCTTTGGAAAATTCCGTATTCAAAAAGGTGTCCACAATTTTCACAGCCAGTCCCGGGCCAGTTACCCGTCCGCCCATGGCCAGGATATTTGCATCGTTGTGAAGCCTTGTGGCCTCCGCGCTGAAGCAGTCCCCGCAGAGGGCTGCACGAATTCCCCGGAACCGGTTGGCCGCTATGGAAATGCCGATTCCCGTTCCGCAAATCAGGATCCCCTTCTCACACTGGCCGGACTGCACCGCCCGCGCTACCTTCTTCGCATAGACAGGATAGTCCACGGCAGCCGTGCTGTCACACCCGAAATTCTGATATTCCAGGCCTTTCTTCTCCAGATATGCGATAACTTCCTGCATCAATTCATAGCCGCCATGGTCGCATCCAAGTGCTATCATATGTTTCCTCCTATTCCAGTTCCGCGCTGTACAAGATAAAGCCGTTTCTTTCTTCTGCACCATCCTATACCGCGAAGCGGCAACTGTTATTTACTAATTCTATTCTATCTCTCATGATACAGAATTTCAAGCGTTTCCTTTCCACTTGTCCCATATAAATTTTAATTGCCGGAAATGCAGAAAAAGCTGCCGCTGTCCAGGAATCGGCCAGAGCCACGGACTGGGACATGTCCTCCGTCAGAAGGAACAGCAGCGCAGCAATCAGGGCCGCTCCGATTCCGATCACTCTTTTCTGCCTTCTTTTCTTCTTGTCTTCCTCCTTTGATTTCCAACAAAATAGCTTCTGCCCCATTTCGGACAGAAGCCTTTTCTTTTACTATTTAGTATAACACCAGCCGGGGAAAAGTCAACGGATGGGCGCAAGATAAGCCTCCTTCGTCAAAACAATGGACATTCTGCCGCCATGGACGCATAATGGTTGAAAAACGAAGGAGCGTGCCTGTCTATGACTATTTTAAATGATTCTATTGCTGATTACCTGGAATACTGCAAATACCGGAAGCGTCTGGATGCCAAAACCCTGAAAGCCTACCGGATCGATCTGGAGCAATATGTAAATTATCTCAAAAAAATCTCGGAATCTTACTCCAAAGACAATCTGGACAAATACATTACCCTTCTTCACAAACAATATAAACCCAAAACCGTCAAGCGCAAACTTGCAAGCCTGAAAGCATTTTTTCATTACATGGAATATAAGGAAATTCTTTCGGAAAATCCCTTTTCCAAGCTGGACATCCGGTTTCGGGAAGCCAAGCTTCTGCCTAAAACAATCCCATTCCACTCCATCCAAACATTCCTTTCCACCTTGTACATCCAAAAAGAGCAGGCCGCCTCTGCCTACCAATTCCGGTGCTGTCTCCGGGACATTGCCGTCATTGAGCTTCTCTTTGCCACCGGTATGCGGATATCGGAGCTATGTTCCCTGAAGCCTTCGGATATTGATTTTGAAAGCAAGCGCATCCTGATTTACGGAAAAGGAGCCAAGGAACGGATTCTGCACATTGGCAACCCGGAAGTCCTCTCTGCCCTTTCCGTATATCAAAACGCCTTCCGGGACGACATTGCCGCCTGCGGATATTTTTTTGTAAACAGGCTTCGGAGGAAATTATCCGACCAGTCGGTCCGCTACATGATTGTACATTACGCGAAGCTTGCCGGTATTGAACAGCATTTGACGCCGCATATGTTCCGGCATTCTTTCGCCACCCTGCTTTTGGAACAGGATGTGGATATCCGGTATATCCAGAAAATGCTGGGACACAGCTCCATCAGCACAACGGAAATTTATACCCATGTGTCCAGCGGGAAACAGAAGGATATTTTGTTTCACAGGCATCCCCGGAATTTTATGCGGGTGAATGGAGGATAATTCCTGATTATTGTAGGTGAATAGATAACTTGAAAGCTTAA
>CAJUNN010000061.1 GCA_910587955.1 uncultured Lachnospiraceae bacterium
TCAACCTTCTTTCTTGGAATTCCCTATATTTGAATTATACAGGAAGCTCCTTTTCTGCCGTTTTCAAAACCTTGTAATTTCTTATGCAGTCATTCCCTAAAAGCTGTTTGCGTGGATTTATTAAGTTTTTCTTAATGCTATTGACAAAACTATATTATATATCATATAGTATAACCATCCTATAATATTATATGATATATAATATTATACTTAATTGAACGTTAACGGTTCAATAAGTACAAAAATTAAAATAAGGAGAGGGTTGCATGGTATTTAACACAGGAGCAGCACTCCTGGATGCAATCGTGCTGGCTGTCGTGTCCAATGACGCGGAGGGGACCTACGGTTACAAAATTACCCAGGATGTACGTCAGGCTATCGAGATATCCGAGTCTACGCTGTACCCGGTTTTGCGGAGACTCCAGAAGGATGGATGTCTGGAGACCTACGACATGGAGTACGGCGGAAGAAACCGCAGATACTACCGGATTACGGAGACAGGGTCAGTACAGTTGAATTTGTATAAGACGGAGTGGGAAGTATATTCTACCAGGATTGGTAAATTATTTGCGGGGAGAGATGTGGAATGAACAGAAAGGAATTTATGGAAAGGCTGGCAAAGCTACTCTGGAATATTTCCGAAAGTGAGCGGGAAGAGGCCTTGCAGTATTACAACGACTATTTTGACGACGCCGGCATAGAGAATGAAAGCCGTGTGCTCGAAGAGCTGGGAAGTCCGGAGCAAGTGGCGCAGAAAATCAAGGCGGGCTTGTCGGATGCGGCTTCCGAGTTTTCGGAGCAGGGATATCAGGATACCCGGTTTCGGAACTCTCAGGAGGTGATTTCCCAAGAACAGGCGGAGCAGGAACGAAGAGGAGAGCATAATCCCCAGGCTGGGACAGACATCTGGAAAATAATTGCCATTGTTCTGCTGTGTGTGCTGGCAGCGCCGGTTGTTCTTCCGCTGGGATTTGCAGTAGTGGTTGCCGCTTTCTCAGTGGTGGTTGGTATAGCAGCAGTATGTTTTGGAATTGTAATTGCAGGCTTTGCGATTCTCCTTTCTGGATTAGTAGTGATTGGTGTGGGTGTTGCAGAGATTTTTGTGACTCCGCCTGTGGGTATGGCCCTGACGGGAGTTGGCTGTCTGATTTTTGCATTGGGAGTTTTGCTTTCGCTATTTACTATCTGGTGCTGTGTGAAGATACTGCCCTGGCTGATTCGCGGAATCGTGGGGCTTCTGAGTTATCCGTTTCGAAAGGCAGGTGCAAATAAATGAAATCATTTACTAAATTTTGTCTCATTCTGGCAGGCGTGTTTGTGGTTTTAGGGATCATCGGAGTGACAGCGGGTATGGCTCTTGGCGCAAGGCCGGGCCAGTTTCTGAATATGGTACATTACCGGAACAGCGGGTGGCCTCTGTGGTGGCGTCAAACAAATGTTGCCGACCTTACCGAGGATTGGCTGGATGATTCACTGGAAGACGCAGGGGATTGGCTGGAGGACTCTCTGGATGATTCTTTGGACGATTTAGATGAACGTCTGGATGGTTCCTGGGACTGGAGCGAGGATGTCTGGAGATACTGGGAGGATCCGGATATGAAAGATGTGGATGAGCTGAAAAAATTAATTGGCGGAGGGGTAGATACCTTCGAGGGGGACTACGGAAGCCCGGACACCAGGAAACTGAAGTTAGATTTAAATTCCAGCTTTGTCAAAATTTACACCTATGACCGGGAGGAAATCCGGATTGAGGGAGCCAATGCCCAGAGATATCTGAAAATCCTGGAAAACGGAGATACGCTGACTTTAGAGGATCATAGAAAAAGCCGTAAAAAACCGCTGATATTGGTAATTTATCTTCCGCAGCGCCAGTTGGAAAACCTGGATTTTGACATGGGGGCCAGTGAATTTTACGCCAGTGAGCTTTCAGCGGAGAAGATTACCATTGATATGGGAGCCGGAGAGGCAAAGGCGGAGAGTCTGAACGCGGAAAAGGTGGAAATGGGACTGGGGGCCGGAATCTTTACAGTGAGAAATATTGAGGCGGAGGAGAAAGCGGTCCTGAACGTAGGGACCGGGGAACTGGTAGTAGAACGCTTTGCAGGCGGCGACCTGGAACTGGACTGTGGTATCGGGCATATTTCCTTGACGGCGACGGGAAAGGAGAGCGATTATAATTATACATTGGACTGCGGCATCGGCTCTCTGGAACTGAACGGAAAGAGCTATTCCGGCCTGGGACGAGAACAGAACATTGACAATCAGGCGTCTAAGAAAATCGCGATGGAATGCGGAATTGGAGAGATTGAGCTGAATTTTGAAGATTAACAGGGAAACTGCGGAACTGGAATGGAGGACAAGGAACATGGAACAAAACGGAGTTAAAAAATTAACAAGATCAAGAAACAACAAAATGATTTGCGGCGTATGCGGAGGAATCGGCGAATATTTCAACATTGATCCAACGGTGGTCCGCCTGCTGTGGGCTATTCTCACAGCGGGAGGATTCGGAAGCGGCCTTCTGGTCTATATTATTGCAGCCATTGTAGTGCCGGAGGAATACACAAACTGATCTTGCGTCTGAAGATTGAGTCTGCTATACTGGTTTACAGAACCGCCGGGGCGGGACCCTTAGGCGGCCGAAAAAGAAAGAGGTGAGTAAGATGGTAGAACTGGATCAGTTTAAGTATACCTTGAACGGTTATCAGGGGCCATTGGTAGAATTGAGGGATTCACTTTGACCTGGCCAGTAAGGCAAAGCGGATAGAAGAACTGGAACGGGAAATGGAAGCGCCCGGTTACTGGGATGATACGGAGAAATCCCAGGAGGGAATGCGCCTTTTAAAGAACCTGAAAGATGAGGCAGAGGGTTACGAGAGTCTGCGGCAGCAGTACGAAGATATCGAGACCCTTATCGAGATGGGGTATGAAGAGAGCGATGCCTCCCTGATTCCGGAAATCCAGGGGGAACTGGATGAGTTTGTAAATAAACTGGAGTCCATGAAGATACGGACCCTTCTCTCGGGAGAGTACGACGGAAACAACGCCATTTTAAAGCTGAATGCGGGAGCCGGCGGGACGGAGAGCTGCGACTGGGCGGGAATGCTGTACCGCATGTATACCCGCTGGGCAGAACGCAAAGGGTTTTCTGTGGAAGTGCTGGATTATCTGGACGGGGATGAAGCGGGAATCAAATCCGTTACCTTCCAGGTCAACGGGGAAAATGCTTATGGTTATCTCAAATCGGAAAAAGGCGTACACCGTCTGGTGAGGATTTCGCCTTTCAACGCCCAGGGAAAAAGGCAGACCTCTTTTGTCTCCCTGGATGTGATGCCGGATATTGAGGACGACATTGACATTGAGATCCGGGACGAGGATCTGCGGATTGACACTTACCGCTCCAGCGGAGCCGGGGGACAGCACATTAATAAGACCTCTTCGGCTATCCGGATTACCCATATTCCCACGGGAATCGTGGTGCAGTGCCAGAATGAGCGTTCTCAGTTCCAGAACAAGGATAAGGCCATGCAGATGCTCAAAGCCAAGCTGTTTCTTCTGGAGCAGCAGAAAAATGCGGAGAAACTCTCCGGGATCCGGGGAGAAGTCAAAGAGATTGGCTGGGGAAACCAGATCCGCTCCTATGTGATGCAGCCGTACACTCTGGTAAAAGATCACAGGACCAGTGCGGAAGTCAGCAATGTAAACGGGGTCATGGACGGAAATCTGGATCCGTTTATCAATGCGTATCTGAAATGGATAAATACCAGGGAAGAGGAAGATGCCTGAGCATAAGCCGGGCATGTAGACTGGACAGCGGAAACCGGAAGCTGCGGGAAATCCTGCGGCCGCCGGTTTCTTCGCATGTAATTCTATTTTTTGCTTGCAATCCGGGCCTAAATGTGATAATATTTGACCTGTTGGAATCCACGGTAGAAATACAAATGTGTTTGAAAGACGAACACGGAGGAGAAAAATGTCGGAGAAAAGTAAGTATTTTGTGGTGAAGCAGAAAGCAGTACCAGAAGTGCTTTTGAAAGTGGTGGAGGCCAAGCGCCTTCTGGAGTCCTCCAAGGCCATAACCGTACAGGATGCCACAGAGCGAGTGGGAATCAGCCGGAGTTCTTTCTATAAATATAAGGATGATATTTTTCCCTTTCACGACAACTCCAAGGGCAAAAGCATTACCTTTATCCTGCAGATGGATGACGAGCCCGGGCTTTTGTCCCTGGTGCTTCAGACCATTGCGGAGTATAAGGGAAATGTGCTGACCATCCATCAGACCATTCCCATTAATGGGGTGGCTTCCCTGACGCTGACGGTGGATTTGCTTCCGATTACCAGGGATGTGTCGTCTATGATCGAACAGATAGAGGGCCAGCCGGGCATTCACTACTTAAAAATACTGGCGAAGGAGTAGAGAAAATGATACAGATAGCAGTTATGGGATACGGGACGGTAGGTTCCGGGGTGGTAGAAGTACTGAATACCAATCAGGCCAGCATTGACAGGCGTGCGGGCGAAGCGATCCACGTAAAATATGTGCTGGATCTGCGGGATTTCCCGGGAGATCCGGTAGAATCCATACTGGTGCATGATTTCGAGACCATTGTGCAGGATCCGGAGGTCCGTATTGTGGTGGAAGTTATGGGAGGTGTGGAGCCGGCGTACACGTTCACAAAGAGATGCCTGGAAGCAGGCAAGAGCGTCTGTACCTCCAACAAAGAGCTGGTGGCAAGACACGGAGCGGAGCTTTTGGAGATGGCCAGGGAGCGGAATCTCAACTATCTCTTTGAGGCCAGTGTGGGCGGCGGAATTCCCATTATCCGGCCGTTAAATTCATCTCTCACAGCCGATGAGATCACGGAAATCACAGGAATCTTAAACGGAACGACCAACTATATTTTAAGCAAGATGAGCCATGACGGGACCGGGTTTGAGGCCGCTCTTAAGGATGCTCAGGCCAAAGGGTATGCAGAGCGGAATCCCGAGGCAGATGTGGAAGGCCATGACGCCTGCCGCAAAATTGCCATTCTCACTTCCCTGGTTAGCGGCCAGCAGGTAGATTTTGAGGATATCTATACGGAGGGAATCACCAAAATTACGGCGGAAGATATCCAGTATGCCAAAAAGATGGGCAGAGCCGTGAAACTTCTGGCAACCAGCAAGAAAGAGGGCGGCCGGTTTTTTGCCATGGTGGCGCCCTTCCTGATCAATGAGCTGCATCCCCTCTACAGTGTCAATGATGTGTTCAATGCCATTTTTGCCAAGGGAAATGTCCTGGGGGATGTGATGTTCTATGGGAGCGGTGCCGGAAAGCTGCCGACCGCCAGTGCCGTGGTGGCGGATGTGGTGGATGCTGCCAAGCATCTGCACCGCAGCATTATGACCTTCTGGAGCAGCCAGAAGATGGAACTGGCAGATATCAGCAATGCCGAGCGCCGGTTTTTTGTACGGGTGAAAGGCGATGCCAAAAAGGATGCCATTAAGATGGCGGAGATTTTCGGCCCCATAGAGGTGGTGAAGATCAATCTGGCAGGAGAATTCGGCTTTGTTACGGGAGAGTATACGGAGGCGGAGTACCGGGAGCGGGCATCCAGAACGGACGCGGTCATCAACCGGATCCGCATGGAAGGATAGAAGCTATGAAATATGCAGTAGTTCTTGGGGACGGGATGGCGGATGAGCCTGTGGAAGAGCTGGGGGGAAAGACGCCCCTGGAATATGCCCGGACCCCTGTGATGGATGAACTGGCCGGAAAGTCGGAGATTGGGCTTGCTCATATGATTCCGCAGGGAATGAAACCCGGCAGCGATACGGCCAACCTTTCTGTCCTGGGCTATAACCCGCGGGATTATTATACGGGACGTTCTCCTCTGGAGGCATTGAGTATCGGCGTGGATATGAAGCCGGATGATATTGCCCTGCGCATGAATTTGATTACGGTGTCTGAGACGGCCGGCTCCTATGAGGAGCAGACCATTCTGGATCACAGCTCCGGAGAGATTGGTACAGAAGAAGCGTCTCTTCTGGTGGAAGCCCTGCGGGCGGAACTGGAGGATGAACTTTATAAATTGTATGTGGGAACCAGCTACCGCCATCTGCTTATCTGGTCGGAGGGAAGTGTTCCGGACCTGACGCCGCCCCACGATGTGCTGGGAGAGACGGTGGGAGACTGGCTCCCGGCGGACAGGCGCCTTCGGGAGATGCAGCGGAAAAGCTATGAGATCTTATCCAGGCATCCGGTGAATCTGGAGAGGAAGGCAAGAGGGGAAAATCCGGCCAACTCCTGCTGGTTCTGGGGAGCCGGGACTCGTCCGGCCCTGTCTTCCTTTGAGGAAAAATACCGCAAAAAAGGAGCTATGATTTCCGCGGTAGATCTGCTGAAAGGAATTGCCGTGGGGGCTGGCATGAAGAACATTTCCGTGGAGGGAGCCAACGGCCAGCTCCATACCAACTATGAAGGGAAGGCCCAGGCTGCGGCGGATGCACTCTTAAAGGAAGGATATGACTTTGTCTACGTCCATGTGGAAGCGCCCGACGAGATGGGGCATCAGGGAAGCGCCGGGCGTAAAGTGCAGTCCATTGAATATCTGGATCAGAGGCTGATCGGAAAATTAAAAGAATGCCTGGATGCGTCTGGGGAAGATTACCGCCTGCTGGTACTCCCGGACCATCCCACACCTGTCCGGCTGCGGACCCATACAGCGGAACCAGTTCCCTATCTGCTCTACGACAGCACCCGGGAGCTCCGCAGAATCGGGAGATACAGCGAGAAAGAGGCCCTGGAGGGCGGAATTGTCCAAAAAGAGGGTTATAAGCTGATGGAGCGGTTTTTTCATTCCTGAGAGCGGCAGGGGATACGGAATAGAAAGACATAGGAAAACGAGGAGAAAAGCAATGCTGATAGTGAAAAAATTTGGCGGAACATCCGTGGGCGACAAAGAGAGAATTTTCAATGTGGCCAAAAGATGTGCAGAAGAGTACAGAAAGGGAAACGATGTAATTGTGGTCCTTTCTGCAATGGGAAAGACTACAGATGAATTGATTGCCAAGGCGCACGAGATCAATCCGAATCCTCCCAAGCGGGAGCTGGATATGCTTGTGACTACCGGGGAGCAGGTTTCCGTAGCACTGATGGCTATGGCCTTCGATACCATGGACGTTCCGTCTGTGTCCTTAAATGCCTTCCAGGTAGCCATGCACACCACCCGGGTTCACGGGAATGCCCGTCTGAAACGCATTGATTCGGATCGGATTATGCACGAACTGGAGCACCGGAGGATTGTGATTGTGACCGGATTCCAGGGAATTAACAAATACGACAACTACACGACCCTGGGCCGGGGCGGTTCCGACACCACGGCGGTAGCTCTTGCGGCAGCCCTTCACGCGGATGCCTGTGAGATTTATACGGATGTGGACGGGGTGTACACGGCAGATCCCCGCTACGTGCCCAAGGCGCGGAAGCTGGAGGAGATTACCTACGATGAGATGCTGGACCTGGCAACTCTGGGTGCAGGCGTGCTTCACAACCGTTCCGTGGAAATGGCAAAGAAATACGGGGTGCAGCTGGTAGTCAGGTCGAGCCTGAATGATCACGAAGGAACAATAGTTAAGGAGGAAACAAACGTGGAGAGAATGTTAATCAGCGGCGTGGCGCTGGATCGGAATACAGCCAGAATTTCGGTGATTGGATTGAAGGATGAGCCGGGAATGGCATTTAAAATGTTTAATCTGCTGGCAAAGGCAGGCATCAATGTGGATGTGATTCTGCAGTCTATCGGCCGTGAGAGTACGAAGGATATTTCTTTTACGGTCTCCCGGGATGAGGCGGATGCAGCCGTGGAGATTCTGAAGGAGAATATGAGCAGGATCGGAGGAAAGAGTATTTCCTGCAACCGTGAAGTCGCCAAGGTTTCCATAGTAGGTGCCGGCATGATGTCCAACCCCGGCGTGGCGGCCAAGATGTTTGAGGCTTTATACAATCAGAATATCAACATCAACATGATCTCCACCTCGGAAATCCGTGTGACAGTACTGATTCATGAGAAGGATGCAGAGCGGGCAGCCAATGCAGTGCATGACGCCTTTGGACTGGAGGAGTAGGAGCCGCAAAAGAAAATATGGCAGTGAGAGAAGATCCTGGAAAATCGTGTAGCATTTATTACAGGAGCGGGCAGAAAAAATGTGCCTCTGGGACGGCAGGGAAGACCGGCTATGTGGGAGGGTCTCTGTCTGTCTCGGATATTTTAATTTTTCTCCGCAAGAAGGAAGGAACTACCTTTATGAACGATTACACTTTAAAAAGAATTTCCATTCGGATGTAATAAAAGAAAAAGACGTTGTTCCGTTTCGGCGGTTCAACGTCTTACTGTTTCCCGGGAAATTTGTTTTATCTGAAGGTAAAACTGCGTCATAGAAGCATGAAAATAGGGCTGCACCCACAGAAAAGCCAGGCCGGAGGAACCGATCACAAGGAGGGCAAAGGGAAGAAATCCCAGCCACAGGCCAAGCATACGCCGTTTCTGCCCTTTCATAAGCTGCATGCTGGACAGAAGGGCATCCTGGGGAGAACAGGAAAGATCATCCAGCAGAATGTAGGTGGACAGGCAGAAAGGCAGGGCTGTGATCAGAGCAGGCAGGAGGCCGGCCACAGACAGCAGCAGGACCGGAGCAAGGGCAGGCAGGAGCCGGGACGCTTCCAGGCCTGCCGGAATCCGCAAGTAACAAGTGATGGCCGGTACAAACCAGACAAGAGAGATCAGGCCGCGGAAGGCAAAGGTTATCAAAAAGGCGTCCGGCTGGTTCTGAAAGCCGTAGAATAGCCGTGAAGGCTGTTTTTTGTCCTGTCCGGGCTTGAGGAAGTAAATAAATCGGACCATTCCCACTTCCATCAGGGCGGAAAGGAGCAGGATTATCCCCCAGAGCACCCAGTACAGGCAGCGGGAAAGGGCATCCTCTCCTCTGCCGAAGCCGCTGAGATGAGGCAGCAGGGACAGGGCAAAGAAAAAGAGGGACAGGGAGGTAGCCATAGAAGTAGCCTGAAAATAATTCCCGGTCAGGGCGGCTCTCGCCCGCCGTTTCAGTTCTTTGGACGGAGTGTTCATAAGGGGGTTCCTCCTGTGGACAGCTGGTTCATCCAGTTATTATAAAATTCCAGCAGCGCTTTCTGCAGCGCTTCCGGATCCATAATCGTCTCCAGATCAAACAAGGTAAAGAGCAGAGTCAGGGAAAAAGCCAGGAGGAAAACCGTAATTATCACGGAGAAGGCGGAGATTGCCAGTCCGAATACGGCCTTGTCCGGCATTTTAAAGCCGCCGCCTCTGGAGAGTACGGCAAACAGAATGCTCATGCTTGCAAATACAATGGCGTAGGGCCAGTAAAACAAGGAGAGGATAGACAAAAGGGAAAGTACGCCCAGGATCTGGGCTGCGGTGGCCATAGGATTTCGGTTTGGACGCGGTGTCTGTTCCATGCTTATCATTCCTCCTGATTGATAGTTCCGCAGATTTTACAGGTAACAGTATAACACAGGAAATCCGGGAAGACAAATGATTCTTGCAGACCGGGAAAGTTTTGTTTATAATAAAAAGGCTGATAAGTAAAGGAGAAAAATTCTATGGATATTCTAAAGAAACTGACCGGAGAGCTGGGAATCCAGCAGTGGCAGACCCAGGCTGCGGTCCAGCTGATTGATGAGGGAAATACCATTCCTTTTATTTCCAGATACCGCAAGGAGGTTACCGGGTCCCTGAGCGATGAGGTTCTCCGTACCTTAAACGAGCGCCTGGCCTATCTGCGCAATCTGGAAGAGAAGAAAGAGCAGGTGCTGGGCAGCATTGAAGAGCAGGGAAAGCTGACGGAGGAACTGAAAGCCCAGATTCTGGCTGCGGAAACCCTGGTAGTAGTGGACGATCTGTACCGCCCCTACCGTCCCAAGCGCCGGACCCGCGCCACCATTGCTAAGGAGAAGGGATTGGAAGGCCTGGCAGATATCATCCGCCTGCAGATGATCCGCCGTCCCTTGGAGGAAGAGGCTATTGCTTATATATCGGAGGAAAAGGGCGTTGCCACGGCGGAGGAAGCCATTGCCGGAGCCGGAGATATTCTGGCGGAGGCCATCTCGGATGAGGCGGATTACCGGATCTACATCCGGAAGCTGACCTTTGACGAGGGAATGATCCTTTCGGCGGCTAAGGATGAGAAACAGGCAAGTGTCTATGAGATGTATTATAATTTTGAAGAACCGGTGAAACGCCTGGCCGGCCACCGGATCCTGGCTTTGAACCGGGGGGAGGCGGAAAAGGTTCTCACGGTAAAGCTGGAAGCGCCGGAGGAGCGGATCTTGCGTTTCCTGGAGAAAAAAGTGATTGTCCGGCAAAATCCTTATACAGAACCGGCACTGAAGGCGGTCATTGAGGACAGCTACAAGCGCCTAATCGCTCCGGCCATTGAGCGGGAGATCCGGAATGAACTTACGGAGAAGGCCGAAGACGGAGCTATCCGGGTTTTCGGGAAGAACCTGGAACAGCTTTTGATGCAGCCACCCATTGTGGGACAGGTGGTGCTGGGCTGGGATCCGGCCTTCCGCACGGGCTGCAAGCTGGCTGTGGTGGATGCCACGGGAAAGGTGCTGGATACGGTGGTGATCTACCCCACGGCGCCTCAGAACAAGGTGGCGGAGGCAAAGGCGGTTCTGAAAAAGCTGATTCAGAAGTACCATATTACCCTGATCTCCGTGGGAAACGGAACGGCTTCCCGGGAGTCGGAGATGGTGATTGTAGAGCTCTTAAAAGAGCTGCCTGTGAAAGTACAGTATGTGATTGTCAATGAGGCCGGGGCCTCCGTATATTCGGCCAGCAAACTGGCTACGGAGGAGTTCCCTAATTTCGACGTGGGGCAGAGAAGCGCTGCGTCCATTGCCAGGCGCCTGCAGGATCCCCTGGCAGAATTGGTAAAAATTGATCCCAAGTCCATCGGCGTGGGCCAGTACCAGCACGACATGAACCAGAAGAAATTAAGCGAAGCCCTCTCCGGCGTGGTGGAGGACTGCGTAAACCGGGTGGGGGTGGATCTGAATACAGCGTCGGCCTCCTTGCTGGAATACATTTCCGGCATCAGCAAAACCTTGGCGAAGAATATCGTGGCTTACCGGGAGGCCAACGGCCGGTTCTCCGATCGGAAGGAGCTTCTGAAGGTGGCCAAGCTGGGACCCAAAGCGTATGAGCAGTGTGCAGGCTTTATGCGGATTGCAGGGGGAAAGAATCCCTTAGACACCACCAGCGTGCACCCCGAATCCTACGAGGCGGCCGGGAAACTGCTGGCCTCTATGGGGTATGAGAAGGAAGATATTTTAAGCGGAGCATTGAACGGTCTTTCCAAAAAGGTGAAGGATTATCAGAGGCTTTCCAAAGAGCTGGAGATTGGAGAGATTACCCTGCGGGATATTGTGAAGGAGCTGGAGAAGCCAGCCCGGGATCCCAGGGATGAGATGCCCAAGCCTATCCTGCGCACGGATGTGCTGGAGATGAAGGATCTGACTCCGGGCATGGTCTTGAAAGGGACGGTGCGCAACGTGATTGATTTCGGCGCTTTCGTGGATATCGGGGTGCATCAGGACGGACTGGTTCACATTTCCCAGATTACGGACAAGAAATTTATCAAACATCCCCTGGAAGCGGTCAGCGTAGGGGATGTGGTAGACGTAAAAGTGCTGAGTGTGGATTTGCAGAAAAAGAGGATTGGGCTGACCATGAAAAATTTGTAGAGCAAATGTATGCAGCTTACTCACACACATGCTCCAGCCCCTGATCCATAATGGTGGCCACATGATTGTCAGCCAGGGAGTAGTAGATGGTCTTTCCGTCCCGGCGGAATTTTACCAGGGACATCTGCTTCAGAATGCGGAGCTGGTGGGAAATGGCGCTCTGTGTCATGGACAGCTTATTGGCAATGTCCTGGACACAGAGCTCCTGTCCGAAGAGTGTATATAAAATGCGGATCCGGGTAGGATCGCCAAATACCTTAAACAATTCCGCAAGTCGGTAGAGGGTTTCGTCTTCCATGGGAAGACGGTTCTTGGTAACATCCATTTTGAGACCTCCAGGCTGAAAAAAGATAAGCTGTTTTTTTCATTTTATCCGAAAAAACGGAATTGGTCAAATAGAAAGCTATTTCCGGTACAAAATGCGGATGGAATTGAGTACGCAGAGCATAGCCACCCCCGTGTCTGCGAATACGGCCATCCACATATTTGCAAAACCCAAAAGGCCGAGAATCATTACTGCGGCTTTGATAACCAGGGCAAAAACGACGTTCTGCAGGGCAATGCGGCCGGCGCTGCGGGCGATGGAAATGGACTGGGGCACGGCCTCTACGCAGGAAGTCATAAAGACTGCGTCTGCGGCCTCGATAGCTGCATCTGCGCCGCTGCCCATGGCGGCTCCTACATCGGCACCCGCCAGAACGGGAGCGTCGTTGATTCCGTCGCCCACAAACATTACAAGCCCATGCTTCTCCCGGATCCGGCCCAGAATCTCCAGTTTATCCTGGGGTAGCAGTTTGGCGTGAACCTCATCGATTCCCGTAGCTTTCGCCGCTGCCTCAGCGCCTGCCTGGGAGTCCCCTGTCAGCATAACCGTATAAAGTCCCATGGACTTTAAGCGCCGGATGGCCGCTTTCGCGTCTTCTTTCACGGTGTCGGAGATTAAGAAATATCCTTCCGCTTTTCCGTTTACGGCTAAGAATACCTCGGCTCCGTAGGAAGCTTCGGCTTCCTCAGGGAGAGGGATCCGGTATTTTTCCATGAGTTTCCGGTTTCCGCAGAGTACATTCCCGTCCGGCATACCGGCAAAAATGCCGTGTCCTGCAATTTCTTCCAGAGAAGAGGGAGTGTCCAGCTTTAGGCCCTGTTCCCGGGCAGCGTTTACAATGCTGATCCCGATGGGATGGGTGGAGTGCTGTTCACAGCCTGCACAGATGCGCAGAAGCTCTTCTTCTGTGCGGGTGCCGATAGAAACAATTTTCTGCAGACGGAAATTTCCTTCCGTAATGGTTCCCGTTTTATCCAATACCACAGCACCCAGATGGCTTAAAGATTCCATGGCCACGCCGCCTTTAAAGAGGATTTTCTTTTTGGAACCGGCTCCGATGCCGGAGAAAAATGCCAGGGGTACACTTAAAACCAGGGCGCAGGGGCAGCTCATAACTAGGAAAGTCAGAGCCGTGTAGATCCAGTAATTCCAGTTTCCGCTTATAAGGGAAGGGATGACTGCCGTTGCCAGGGCCATAAGGACTACAAAAGGCGTGTAGATTTTTGAAAACCGTGTGATAAAGCGGTCAATTTTCGGTTTGCTGGCGGCGGCATTTTCCACGGAGTCCAGGATTCGTGTGACCATGGATTCTTCCAGCGGGCGTTCTACCTGCATTTTCAGTTCCCCGGAGGTGTTTACGCAGCCGGAGGTGATGCGGTCGCCGGAGCTTACGGATACGGGAACGGGCTCCCCGGTGATAGGAGAGGTATCAAGCCGGCTGCTGCCTTCTACGACCACACCGTCCAGAGGAATCCGGTCGCCGGGGCGGATGAGAAGCAAATCGCCCGGCAGGGCTTCGCCTGCAGGAATGATCCGGATTTCGTTTTCGGTATAAAGGCTGACTACCTCCGGGCGCATATCCACCGCTTCCATAATCTGTCCCCGGCTGCGTTCTACAGCCCTGTGCTCAAAGTATTCTCCTACCCGGTAGAACAGCATGACGCCTACGGCCTCCGGGTACTCCTGAATGGCAAAAGCCCCAAGGGTGGCCAGGCTCATGAGGAAATTTTCGTCGAAAATCTGTCCGTGAAGAATATTCCTGCCTGCTTCCAGCAGTACCTTGCCGCCGAGAATCAGATAAGCGGCAAGAAAAACGGCCAGAGTGAAAAAGGAGCCTTGCTCCGTATATTCCAGCAGCACGGCCGCTGCAAAGAAGCCGGCGCCCAGCAGAATGCCGATCAGTTCCTTCCGTTCTCCGGAAGTGTGATCGTCTGCGGCGGCGCGTGCATGGGGGGAAGTCTTGCCGGGAGCCGCCGGAGCGGCGCTGCGCTCCAGAACCTTTACCTCGGATTCAATGGAAGTGCAGATCCGGCGGATTTCGGGAAGATACTGGTCCGGGTCTTTGGCAGTGACTCGGAGCTGTCTGGTGGCAAAGGTAATAGTTGCCTCAGCGACGCCTTCCAGACGGCTGATCTGCTCCTCCATCTTGGAAGCGCAGTGGGCACAGCCCAAGTTTTCCAGCAGATAGATCTTCCGCTTCATGCCTTTTGCAGCCGGACAGGTACAGGCGTCCAGGGGCTGGCCGCAGGTATTGCAGCGGTTCTCTTGACGGTGTTCGTGTTCCTCATGGGAATGCTCGTGTCCACAGGCACATTCCTCATGATGGTGCTTGTGGTCCCCGTGGGAGTGCTCGTGACCGCAGGCACATTCTTCGTGATGGTGTCCGTGTTCTTCGTGGGAATGGTCATGCCCGCAGCTGCAGTGATCGTGGTGATGTTCTTCGGCCGAAAATTCTTCTTTTTTTAAATCACTCATATTTGAAACCTCTCTTGCCTGCATGTTTTATCTATCAATATATGATTAACTGTTCATATGATGATTTAAACACATATGAGGAAGAATGTCAAGAGGTTTCTTAAAAAATGTGTTGGATACTGCCCTTGTACAGCCCAGTATCCATTATTATCAAGCCAATCCATATTTACGTTATATCCAGCACTGGTGTTATATTTTTAAAACTTATTAAAAAATGATGCTTTATTTTTGGTGCCTGCCCAACATATAGTTTACTAAGTCCGTTACTAACGCTTTTTTATAGACTTGACAGAAGGATGACGTCGTGTTATATTTTTGATGTCAACATCATGTTATACAACAAGGAGGGCTAAATCATGTTGCAGCAATTATCCGACGCCGAACTTGAAATTATGAAAATCGTATGGGGAAACCCGGAGGATGTGA
>CAJUNN010000062.1:0-11430 GCA_910587955.1 uncultured Lachnospiraceae bacterium
TACACTCTTTCCCTACACGACGCTCTTCCGATCTTGTAGGTCCAGGGATTTTTTTTGTCTGCCTCATAGTAGGTGAGTTCGTCAGGCCGGATGAGAAAGGCGTCGTCCTCTCCCAGGCAGTAAGTCTTTCCGTTCAGACGGTAATACCCCCTGCCGCTTAAAATATAGTGGATCAAGTATCCGCTCCGCAGGGCAGGACCGTAGCTGTGTCCGGGCTTACAGGTTTCGTAACCGCAGGTGTAGACGAATGCGTCCAGATTTTTAAAAAAATCATTGGAAAATGTAAATTCTTTCATAAAGCCTCCTTTTCCGGCGGAACTTCCGGATTGGTCACAAAGATACATGATTTTGCAACATTTGTCCATGTAATTCATATTTTACCGTAGTATAGTTAAGGGTGCAAGGACAAAATACGGAAATTGCAGAAAGGAGGCAAAAAGTGAGTATTCAATATGAGAAACAGCAGAAAATTTTCCATCTGAAGGCCGGAGGGATGAGCTATGCCATGCAGGTGGTGCGGGGAAGGTACTTGGCACATCTGTACTGGGGAAGGGGGCTTCGCGCCTATGATGGGAGCCGTTTCCTGATACAGAAGGAGCGGGTGCTGGAGGTAAATCCGGAGCCGGGGGACAAAACCTTTTCTCTGGGGACCCTGCCCCAGGAATATCCCCAGTACGGAAACGGCGATTTCCGTAGCTGTGCTTTTTGTGTGAGAGACGAGGCGGGCAGCAGGGTGAGCAGCCTTTCCTATCAGGGCTATGCGATAGAACAGGGAAAGCCGGGGCTTCCCGGACTTCCGGCTTCCTTCGGAGGGGAGACGGAGGCAGAGACTCTTCGGATCCATATGCGGGACGAAGCAGCCGGGCTGGATGTCTATCTGCTCTACAGTGTGTTTGAAAAAGAAAATGTCATTGCCCGGAGCGTCTGTTTTGAAAATCATTCCCAAAGGAGACTGATCCTGGAGAAGATGATGAGCGTGTCCCTGGATATCCGGGAGGACGATTTTGACGTTTTGACTTTGTATGGAGCTCACAACAACGAGCGGAATCCGGATCGCAGACATTTGAAAAGCGGGGCTGTACAGATAGAAAGCCTGCGGGGCGTCAGTTCTCCCCAGCAGTCTCCCTTTATGGCACTTTTGCGGAAAGGCACGGACGAAAACCAGGGGGAGGTATTTGCAGCCAATTTTGTCTACAGCGGAAATTTCCTGGCTCAGGCCCAGGCAGATGTCTTCGGAAATACAAGATTCCAGATGGGTATGAATCCCTGGAACGGAGAGTGGCTGTTGGAGCCGGGGGAAAGTTTCCAGACGCCGGAGGTGCTTCTTGTCTATTCGGACAAAGGAATGAACGGAATGTCCCATACCTTTCACCGGTTTATTCAGAACCATCTAGTGCGCAGTCCCTTTGCAGGGAAGGAGCGGCCCATTCTGATCAACAGCTGGGAGGCGGCTTACTTTGATTTTACGCAGGAGAAGCTATTGGAGCTTGCCCGAAGGGCGAAAGAGGCGGGAATCGAGCTTTTTGTCCTGGACGACGGATGGTTCGGGAAGCGCAATGATGAGGACTGCTCCCTGGGAGACTGGTATGAGAACCGGGAAAAGCTTCCCCAGGGGCTCTGCGCCCTGGAGAAGAGGATTCATGGTATGGGTATGAAATTCGGTCTCTGGGTGGAACCAGAGATGATTTCCGAGGACAGTGAGCTGTACCGGACGCATCCGGACTATGTGCTGCACACGGAGGGGCGCCCTTATACTTACGGGCGCAGGCAGCTGGTGTTGGATCTGTCCAGACAGGAGGTCTGCAGCTATGTGCTGGATGCCATGGAGAGGGTGCTTTCCCTGGCGGAAATTGACTACATAAAATGGGATATGAACCGCCATCTCACAGATGTGGGAAGCGCCTTTCTGCCCCCGGAGCGGCAGGGAGAGGTCTTCCATCGGTATGTGCTGGGACTGTACTGGATTCTGGAGCGGCTGACGGCGAACCACTCGGAGGTATTGTTTGAGAGCTGTTCCAGCGGAGGAGGACGGTTCGATGCAGGAATGCTGTATTACATGCCTCAGACCTGGTGCAGTGACAACACGGATCCTGTCTGCCGGACACGGATTCAGTACGCCACCTCGCTCCTATATCCGCCTGTGACCATGGGAGCTCATGTGAGCGCTTCCCCCAATCACCAGACGGGGCGGATTTCTCCTCTCTCCACGCGGGGCCATGCAGCCATGAGCGCCAATTTCGGCTGTGAGCTGGACCTGACGAAATGTACGGAGGAGGAATTGGCAGAGATTGCGGAGCAGGTGCGCTTTTACAAAGAGATCCGGAATACGGTGCAGAGAGGAAGCTTTTACCGGCTGGAAAATCCTTTTGAGGGAAATACGGCTGCCTGGGAGTTTGTGTCGGAGGACGGCAGGGAAGTACTGGCCTTCCGGTTTGAAATATTGTGCAGGCCCAATGCCCCGGTAAGGATCCTGAAGCTTATAGGGCTGGAAGAGGGAGCCCGGTACCGAAATGCGGAAACAGGGGAGATTTACGGAGGAGACGAATTGATGTACAGCGGGCTCAGCATTCTGCCGGAAGAAGGAGATTTCCGGAGCAGATGCTTCCGCCTTTGGAGAGTATAAAACAGAAGATGCGGACAAAGTTTAAGAAAGGGGAGTTAAGAAGTGGACGGGAAAAAGAGACAGAGGTATCTTGCAATTTCGAAAAAGCTTACGGAACTGGTAGGCGGAGAGGCCAATATCCAGGGCGTAGCCCACTGCGCTACCAGGCTTCGGATTGTACTGGAAAACAACGACAAGGCGGATTTGAAGGCCATTGAGGATTTGGACCTGGCAAAGGGCGTGTTTGTGGCCGGGGATCAGCTTCAGATTATCTTTGGAGCAGGCCTGGTTAATGATGTCTATGAGGTATTTACGGAGTATACCGGAAAGCAGAATATGAGTTTAAGCGACTTGAAGACGGAGGCAAATAAGAAGATGAATCCTGTTCAACGGGTGATCAAGGCTCTGTCGGACGTGTTTATCGACATTATGCCGGGCATCCTGGCGGCGGCGCTTTTGACGGGGCTTTCCGGGGTGCTGGCCAATTTGGATGCGGTGCAGAGCAGCGAGACTCTGTTCGGAATCACAAAGCTTATCAATATTTCTTCCGGGGCGATCTTCGGTTTCCTTCCCCTGGCCGTTTCCTACAGCGCCTGTAAACGCTTCGGCGGAAGGCCCATTCTGGGTATTGTCATGGGATGTATTATGCTGTCGCCCAGTCTGGCAGACGCCTATGCGGCGGCCCAGGGAACCGTGGAGGTGACTACCCTGCACCTGTTTGGCCTGGGCGTGGATCTGGTGGGATTTCAGGGCGGCATTATCGTAGCCCTCCTGATGGGCGTGGTAACGGCAAAGCTGGACCTCTTCTTTGAGAAAAAGGTTCCCGAGGTCATTCGCCTGCTGGTATCCCCCCTTCTCACAACCTTGGTGGGAGCTCTTCTGCTCTTTACGGCCGTCGGGCCTCTGGGCCGGGGGCTGGCATCGGTCATTACCGGGGGACTGGTGTGGATGACCCAGAATCTGGGCGTATTCGGCTATGCCCTTTTCTCCGGTCTGCAGCAGCTGGTTGTTATCACGGGGCTTCACCATATTTTCGGCGCCATTGAGGCACAGCTTCTGGCGGATACGGGGCGGAATATTTTGAACCCTCTTATGTCCGTAGCCATGACGGCCCAGGGCGGTGCCGTTCTGGGATATCTGATGAAGAACAGGAGAGATGCCAAGACCCAGGAGCTTTGCATTCCCAGCTTTATCTCTGTTCTTTTCGGAATTACGGAGCCGGCTCTTTTCGGCGTGAATGTGCGTTTTAAGTATCCTCTTATAGGCGGCTGCATCGGAGGCGCCATCGGCGGGGCCATGGTTTATTTTACCAATCTGGCTGCTCTGGGCTTCGGAACTACGGTAATTCCGGGAATTGCGCTGGCAGATCCGGCAAATAACGGTTATGTAAACTATGTGATTTCCCATGGGGTGGCTCAACGATCCCAACGGCCTTTGCCAGAAGGACGGGATCTATCACATTTACTTTCAGTATTGCCCCTTCTATCCCGTGCGGGGAAGTATTTTCTGGGGACATATGACTACCCGGGATTTTATCCGCTACGAGGAGCAGGAGCCGGTGCTTTACCCGGACAGTCCCTGGGATGCAAACGGTCCCTACAGCGGCAGCGCCTATCAGGAAGACGGAACACTTTACGTGTTTTATACGGGAAACGTGCGCTATGAAGATGGGGACTATGACTATGTAAATAGCGGGAGAGAGCAGAATACCATTCTCACCGTATCCCGGGATGGATTCTGTTTTTCGGAAAAACGGCTTTTGATGAAAAATGAGGATTACCCGGCAGATTTGACGAAGCATGTGCGGGATCCGCAGGTCTTCCGGGAGAAGGGACGCTATTTTATGATTCAGGGAGCCAGGGATCGGAAAAACCGGGGATCGATACTGCTCTTTGAGAGCGGTAATCTGACGGACTGGACTTACAGGCTCCGTTTTCAGCCGGAGAAGGCCTTCGGCTATATGTGGGAATGTCCCAATTATCTTAAAATAGAGGGAAAGCGTTTTCTCATTGCTTGTCCGCAGGGAGTGCCCTGCCACGGATATGATTTTGCCAATGTATATCAATGCGGCTGGTTTTCCCTGGATTATGATTTTGAGGGGACGGATTATAAGCTTGGGACTTTTCAACAGCTGGATCGGGGCTTTGATTTCTATGCCCCCCAGGTCTTCTGCGACGAGAGAGGAAGGTGGCTGCTGTTTGGCTGGATGGCAGTACCCGATTCCGGTTACGGGGAACCTACTCTGGAAAACGGCTGGATTTATGCCCTGACCATTCCCAGGGAGCTGTATGTGAACGGTGGAGGAAGGCTTTGCCAGAGGCCGGCGGAGGAACTAAGAGGGCTGCGGAGAGACGGCAGGGAGGAAACCTTTGAGGGTTCCTTTTCCTGGGAGACATCCCCTTGTTTTGAGCTGAAGCTTGAGATGGAACGGGAGACGGCGGATTTCCGGCTCTTTCTGCGGGAATCTGCTCTGCTGGAATACGGGGACGGGACCCTGACACTGGATATGACAGGCTGCGGGAGCGGGAGAGAGAAGCGGTGCCTGGAAGTTTCCAGGATCCGGAATCTTTGGATTTTCTCCGATACTTCCAGTTTGGAGATCTTTGTGAATGACGGGGAGGAAGCCTTTACCACCCGGATTTATGATTCTATGGAGGGGCTTAGGGTCCGGATGGAGTCAGGAGAAGCGGCCGGAAGGGCACAATACTATCGGCTGGATACGGAATGAGGTGTCCGGCAGCAGAAAAAAAGCGGGGCTACATCTCATGGATGTCCCCGCTTCCCATGGTCCGTTTCCAGGTTCCGGGAAGAAGCACCATTCGGTTTTCTGCCAGGGATCTGGGAACGTCTATGATATTCTGATTGGAGGATCCCCGGAATATGAGAGAGGGATCCTTTAAATTTTCCACAAATTTCCCGTCTACAATCACGTCTATACAGGAAAGAAGATCCCGCAGCGTACCGGGATCACCGATTCGTCCGCTCAGCAAATCCCGCTCAAAGGAGAAGCCCGTGTAGCACCAGAGGGTTTTTTCCGGAAATTGTTTCTGAAACTTTTGAACCAGGGGCAGCAGGGCTTTCTGGTTTTCCGGTTCCATAGGCTCCCCGCCCAGAAGGGAAAGCCCGGCTGTGTAGCCGGGTTCCAGCGCATGGAGAATTTCTTCCATGGTTTCTTCTGTGAAAGGGGTGCCGTAATCAAAATCCCAGGCTTCCTGGTTAAAACAGTTCCGGCAGTGGTGGCGGCAGCCGCTCACAAAGAGGGAGACGCGCACCCCCGGCCCGTTTGCAATATCATTTTTTTTGATGACGGCATAATTCATAAGTGCAGCACCCGTTCCTTAATTTCCTGGGTTCTTCCCTGGTTCCAGAACTGGGTTCCGATGTAGCCGCAGGTACGCCTTGCTACGTTCATTTTGTTCTGGTCGGTGTTGCCGCAGCTGGGACATTTCCAGATCAGTTTTCCGTGCTCGTCTTCCTGGATATCGATTTCCCCGTCAAAACCGCAGATCTGGCAGTAGTCGCTCTTGGTATTCAGCTCGGCATACATAATGTTGTCGTAGATGAACTTCATCACGGAGAGGACGGCCTCCAGGTTGTTCTGCATGTTGGGGACTTCCACATAGGAGATGGCTCCGCCGGGCGAAAGGGCCTGGAATTTGGCTTCCAGAGCCAATTTATCAAAGGCATCAATCTCTTCCGTTACATGAATGTGATAGCTGTTGGTGATATAGTTCCGGTCCGTGACATTTTTCACCACTCCGAACCGCTGCTGCAGGCATTTGGCAAACTTGTAGGTGGTGCTTTCCAGGGGTGTGCCGTAGAGAGAGTAGTCAATCTGTTCCGCAGCCTTCCATTTTGCCGTGTATTCGTTGAGCTTGCGCATAATCTGAAGGCCCAGCTCTTCCCCTTCCGGTTCCGTGAGCTTCTTGCCGTTCAGGCTGTAGACGCACTCCCACAGTCCCGCATAGCCCAGGGAGAGGGTGGAGTAGCCGCCGTGCAGGTACTTGTCGATGGTTTCACCCTTTTTCAGGCGGAGCAGGGCTCCGTGCTGCCAGAGAATGGGAGCTGCGTCGGACACGGTCCCGGTCAGGCGCTCGTGGCGGCACTGAAGGGCCCGGTGGCAGAGATCCATGCGCTCGTCAAAGATTTCCCAGAATTTCTCCAGGTCACCGTTTGCGGAGAGGCCGATATCCACCAAATTGACGGTGACAACGCCCTGGTTGAAGCGCCCGTAATATTTGGGTTTGCCCTCTTCATCCACAAAGGGGGTAAGGAAGCTCCGGCAGCCCATACAGGTGTAGCAGTGCCCTTCCCCGTTTTTATCGACCTTGTTTTGCAGCATGATCTTCTCGGAAATGTAATCGGGCACCAGGCGCTTGGCCGTGCATTTGGCTGCAAGCTGGGTCAGATACCAGAAACGGCTGTCCTCATGGATATTGTCTTCCTCCAGCACATAAATCAGCTTGGGGAAGGCGGGAGTGATCCAGATTCCCTTTTCGTTTTTGACGCCCTGGTAGCGCTGGCGCAGAGTTTCTTCTATAATAAGAGCCAGGTCCAGTTTCTCCTGCTCGCTCTTGGCCTCGTTTAAGTACATGAACACGGTCACAAAAGGAGCCTGTCCGTTGGTGGTCATCAGAGTCACGACCTGGTACTGAATCATCTGGACCCCGTTTCGGACCTCTTCCCGCAGGCGTTTTTCCGTGATCTCTGTAATCTCGTCCTCGGTGACAGCTTCATGGATGGAGTGCAGTTCTTCTGCAACCTGCTTGCGGATTTTCTGACGGCTGATATCCACGAAGGGAGCCAGGTGGGTGAGGGAAATGCTCTGTCCGCCGTACTGGCAGGAGGCTACCTGGGCGATAATCTGAGTGGCAATGTTGCAGGCGGTGGAAAAGCTGTGGGGCTTTTCGATCAGGGTTCCGCTGATAACGGTTCCGTTCTGCAGCATGTCCTCTAAGTTGACCAGATCACAGTTGTGCATATGCTGTGCAAAATAATCTGCATCGTGGAAATGGATAATGCCCTGCTCGTGGGCGGCCACAATATCCGCAGGAAGCAGAATCCGTTTGGTAATGTCTTTGCTGACCTCCCCGGCCATGTAGTCCCGCTGTACACTGTTGACCGTAGGATTTTTGTTGGAATTTTCCTGCTTGACTTCCTCATTGTTGCACTCGATAAGGCTTAAAATCTGTTCATCTGTGGTATTCGACTTGCGGATCAGCGCACGGGTGTAGCGGTAGGTAATATATCGTCTGGCTACGTCGAAGGCGCGCAGATTCATAATCTGATCCTCTACCAGATCCTGGATCTCCTCCACGCTTAAAGAGCGGTTCATATTCAGCGCGGCACTCTCCACGTCCTCGGCAATCCGTTTGATCTGGACAGCGTTCATGCGTGCGCTTGGAACTACGCTTTCATTGGCCTTGGCTACAGCCAAGATGATTTTTTCCGGGTCAAAAGCGACTTCCGCGCCGCTTCGCTTAATAATTTTCATGTAATCTCCTTTAATCGTCCTATCAGTTAAATGGTGCTGACAGGGACTATTGTAACAAGATATAGTGGTATTGTCAATGTGATTTACAATATATTGTTAAAATAAATTTTTTATTCCATATGCTGGCTTTTAGAAGTTGGCGGAAACAGAAAAATGAGATATAATTAAGAAGTGTCTGGAAACAGACGGCAGCAGGAGGAAGGCCGTGGATAAGCAACAGGTTTTGAAAGAATATTTTGGATACGATGGGTTCCGGGAGGGGCAGGAGGAGCTGATGGACGCTGTCCTTTCCAGCCGGGATGTATTGGGAATTATGCCTACAGGGGCAGGAAAGTCCCTTTGCTTTCAGATTCCGGCTCTTTTGATGGAGGGAATTACTCTGGTGATTTCGCCGCTGATCTCTTTAATGAAAGATCAGGTGGAAGCTCTCAACCAGGCAGGGGTCCATGCAGCGTATTTGAACAGCTCCCTGACCCCGGGCCAGTACCGGAAAGCTCTGGGACTGGCGGCAGCCGGCCGTTACAAGCTGATCTATGTGGCTCCGGAACGGCTGGTGACAGAGGCATTTCTTGATTTTGCCCTGCATGCTTCCATTGCCATGGTGGCTGTGGACGAGGCTCACTGCGTGTCCCAGTGGGGGCAGGATTTCCGGCCCAGTTATCTGAAGATTGTGGAGTTTGTGAAAAGGCTTCCCAGGCGCCCGGTGCTGGCAGCCTTTACGGCTACGGCCACAAAGGAGGTGCGGGAGGATGTGGCGGCGATTCTCACCCTAAGGGATCCGCTGATACGGATAACGGGCTTTGACCGTCCCAACCTCTATTTTGCGGTCCAGTCTCCCAAGGACAAATACGGAACCTTGAAACAGTATCTGAATCTGCATCCGGGGGAGAGCGGCATCATTTACTGCCTGACCCGGAAGCTGGAGGAGGAGGTTTGTGTACGGCTGCGGTCCGACGGGATTTCCGCTGCCCGCTATCATGCGGGGCTGTCCGATGAAGAGCGCAGGAGAAACCAGGAGGACTTTATCTATGACCGGGTTTCGGTTATGGTGGCTACCAATGCTTTCGGAATGGGGATTGACAAATCCAATGTGCGCTATGTGATCCATTATAATATGCCCAAAAACATGGAGAGCTATTACCAGGAGGCAGGGCGGGCGGGCCGGGACGGAGAACCTTCCGACTGCATTCTTCTCTACGGCGGACAGGATGTGGTGACCAATCAGCTGTTTATTGAAAACAACCGGGACAATGAGGAGCTTGGCGGACAGGAACTGGCTCTGGTGCAGCAAAGAGACCGGGAGCGTTTGAAGAAGATGACTTTTTACTGTTTTACCAGGGAATGCCTGCGGGATTATATTCTCCGGTACTTCGGCGAGTATCCGGCCAGCTGCTGCAAGAACTGCGGGAACTGCTTAAGCCAGTTCGAGACGGCGGATGTGACGGAGACAGCGAAAGGCATTGCAGGCTGTGTAAAGACCAGCGGGCAGCGGTACGGGGTGACGGTGATTCTGGATACGATCCATGGTGCGAATACGGCAAAGATACGCAGCTATCGGCTGGAGCAGAACCCCTTTTACGGGTGTCTTTCCAAGGTTCCCATATACCGTCTGCGGCAGGTGTTGAATCATCTGCAGCTGCAGGGGTATCTGAATGTAACGGCAGATGCCTATGCCGTTGTAAAGCTGACGGAGCTTTCGGAAGAACTGATCCGGGGGGAGGTCCAGGTGCTGATGAAGCTGCCCCGGGAGGAGCCGGAGGATAAGAAAAAGCCGGAGAAGGGCGGCAAGGCCAGACGCCGCCGTCAGAGCCTGGCCGCGGAGCTTCATGCAGAGGCATTTACGGAGAAAGAAGAAAAGCTGTTTGAGGAGCTGCGCGCCCTGCGCATGAAGATAGCAAAGGAAGAACATGTACCGCCTTATGTAGTATTTTCCGATAAGACGCTTGTTCATCTCTGCATTCAGAAGCCGGCCTCCCAGGAGGAGCTTCTGGAAATATCGGGAATCGGCGCTTTTAAAGCGAAGAAATATGGAAAGCGGTTTTTGGAATGTATGGGAAATCAAGCCTAAGGCGGGTGTATGCGAAACCTTAAACAGTAATTCTCGGGACGGCGCAGAAGGAATTAGAGACGCTGGGCGTCTATAAGTCCTTCTAGGGAATGCGCCGGGAAGAGAATTACGGAACTGGAAATAGGAGGAACGGACCATGATTTTACCTAAGGGAGATCCAAGACGAGAAAAATATTTAAAAAAGGGCAATATTCTTTGGAGAGTGAGAAACGGAGGCGGCGGAGCCAACGGCCTAATCGCCACCGGCATTGTGCTTCTGGTTTTTGCGGCAGTTATTTCCGCTCTTATGACGGCAGCGGATTTGGCCAAGGGCGTTCTGGTGTTCGGACTGTTCTTTGGGGCTCCCGGAGCCCTGCTGGTTCTTTTAGGACTGATTCTTCAAGGGTGGAAAATGAAACATTATCTGGATTACTATCAAAAGGAGACAGGCTTTGATCCGGAAGAGCTAAAGAAACTGGAGCAGGAGCTGATGGAGCCGGATATGGTTATGATAGGCAATGTGCCGGATGTTAAGGGATCAAATTTAGGATTCAGCGAAAAGAACCCCCAGATTGCCTGCATGATAACGAGACATTATTTCTTTATGCCCACCAGCAGGGGAGTGAGCTATATCCGCAGGCTTTCCGATATGGTTCTGGCTGTGTATTCGGAGGAGATCCCGGGCATGGGAGGCTGCAGAGCGGGTTTGGTATTTCTTGCCAAGGAGGACGACATAGCTCGTACGGACTCCCTTTCCACCAGAGATGTCTGTGAGGAAATGATTCGGGAGCTTTGCGAGAGGAGTCCCGGGCTCATCACGGAACGCTTTGTCACGGACGGAGATAAGACGTACGATGTGATAACAGACAGCGGGGAGATTGCCAAGCTGATAAAGAAGCGCAGGGAAAAGGCCAAAGAAATTTTAAATACAGTGGAATATTTTGAGAAAAAGTGATACAATATAAACCGTAAGACTGCGGAGCCGGAAACAGCAGGAGCCAGGCCGGCGCACAGAAAGAATTACGGACGCAGTTTTTAGCGGCCGGAAGTCTTTCTAAGAAAGGTGCGCAGGCAAGGCGTATGCGGAACTGGAATCAAAGCGGAACTGGAAACAGCGGAATCCCGTACAATGCCAGAAGGATTTGCAGGCGCAGAGCGGCTGAAAATACTTCTTATGGAGGGCATTGGGAGGGATAAAGCGGAACTGGAAACAGCGGAATCCCGTACAATGTCAGAAGGATTTGCAGGCGCAGAGCGGCTGAAAATACTTCTTATGGAGGGCATTGG
>CAJUNN010000062.1:11530-14690 GCA_910587955.1 uncultured Lachnospiraceae bacterium
GAGGGATAAAGCGGAACTGGAATAGGAGGAAAAGAAATGAAAAAATATGTATGTGATCCCTGCGGCTATGTGTACGATCCGGAAGTAGGCGATCCGGACAGCGGAATCGCACCCGGCACGGCATTTGAGGATCTGCCGGAAGACTGGGTATGTCCCATCTGCGGCGTAGGGAAAGAGGATTTTTCCGAGGAATAAACCGAAAAGCCGGAAGCCATCCGGGCCTGTCAGAACAACAGGCTTCGGATGGCTTCTTCTGATCCGGAGAGAGAACCCTGTACCATCTCCGGTTTTCCTCCGCCCTTGCCGGAAAAGGCAGTGTTCAGCTTTTGGCACAGAGGACGCACATCGGCGGAGGAGCTTCCCAGGACGTAGCGGTAGCCTTCCCTGTCGTTTCCGGTGAAAACACAGGCGATGCCTTTTAAGCGCCGGGTCAGGAGATTGACAAACTCCCGCATGGCGGCGGCATCCAGGTCTTCCTCGAAAAAGGCTATGTTCCCGGCGCCTTCCGGTACAGCTAAAGCCTTTTCCCGAATCATTCTGTTTTGAAGCGCCATGATACGCCCCGTGAGCGCGTAATTTTCTTCTTTCAAATGTTCCACTGCCTCCCCAATGCGGGTTTCCTTGGCGGAGAGCAGCACGGAGACAGCTTTGACGCAAGCCTCCTTTTCTTGGTAGTCTAAAAGGGCCCGGTCCCCGGCCAGCAGGCTGACCCGGACACCTCCCCGGTGTGCCTGGACGTTTGTGAGTTTGATAAGGCCGATTTCCCCGGTGAGAGCTACATGGGGGGCGCAGCAGGCGCAGGTATCTATACCGGGAACGGTTACAATGCGCACCTGCCCCCGGATCTCAATCTTGCTGCGGTATTCCAGGGTTTTCAGCGTCTCCCGGTCCGGGAAGGAAATCCGGACGGGCAGGTTGGCGAAGACTGCCCGGTTGGCTTCCCTTTCAATTTCAGCCAGTTCTTCCCTGGAAATACTGCCGTTAAAGTCTAGGGTCGCTTCCTTTTCACCCAGATGAAAGCCCACGTTGTCATAACCGAAGCGCCGATGGATCAGGCCGGAAACAATGTGTTCCCCGGAATGCTGCTGCATGCGGGAGAAGCGGGTTTCCCAGTCAAGCTTTCCGGTGACGGCAGTACCGGGAGAAAGGGCTTGTCCAGTGTAATGCCAGATAACGCCCTCCTTTTCCTGGGTATCAAAAACTTCTGTGTCATTTAGGAAGCCGCTGTCCCCGGCTTGTCCGCCGCCCTCCGGGAAGAAAGCAGTCCGGTCAAGGGCAATGCGCCATCCTTTTGGCGCAGCTTCACAAGCTGTTACGGCGGCCGTAAACTCCTTTACATGGCTGTCTGTATCGTAAAGTTTCTCTGTGAGTTTCAAAATTTTAGTTCTCCTTATGATGATTTTATCTTTCCGGGCTTTGTCCGGGCTTTTGCCGGTTTCTCTGCATTTTAGTATAGCACCGGAATTGACTTTTGCCCAGCGAAAACGTATACTAGAAGGCAAAAGCCGGACAAGAAGACAGACGAGGGCCGGAAAACGGGAAAGGAATGAAGAAAGTATGATTGGACAACACAACACAGATGCGGTGACGCTGGCTTATATCAATCTCTATGCGGTTCTGGGAACCCTGGAAAATCTCTGCCGGCTGGATGAGGAGGCGAAGGCCTTGATTGCGGACCGGAAAGTCAGCGTTGGCTTTGCAGTCCAAGGCGGTCCGGCGGCTACCCTGTACTTTGATCACGGGACCTGCACATTAAAAAGCGGAGCGGAGCGCTGCGATATCCGCATTCCCTTTTCCAGTGCGGAGAAGTTTAACGGCATGATTGACGGAACGGTGACGCCTGTTCCCTCCAAAGGGTTTACGAAGATTCCCTTTTTGCTGAAACGCTTTACCAGACTGACAGATATTCTCACCCGCTATCTGAAAGCTTCCCCGGAAGATTTGCAGGATCCGGCATTTTTTGAGAAGAGCACCACATTGATGTTTTATACCATTGCCTCGGCCATCAGCCAGATTGGAAATCATGACAAGGTAAGCAGGACAAGTGCTTCCTATATGAATGACGGGATTATCCGGCTGTCCGTAAAAGACGGTCCTACGGCTTCTATCTGTGTGAAAGATCACCGTCTGCGGACCGTGAAGAAAGAGCCGAAGGCCCCGGATGCCCGGATGGAATTCGGAAGTATTTCCATTGCCCGGGATTTGTTTGACGGAAAAGTCAATTCCCTGGCATGTATCGGAACGGGAGATATCCGCATGGGCGGCATGATCTCCATGCTGGATAATATGAACCGGATTCTGGACCGGGTTGGCCTGTATCTTGCTTAAAGGAGGACGTATGATGAGAACATTGAATACCTATACAAAGAGCAGAGAAGCCTTTTCAAGGGCTGCAAAGGTAATCCCTTCCGGGGTTTACGGGCATCTTGGCCCGGCGGAAGGGTGCTTCATTCCCATTGAGGCCTTCCCACTGTTTGGGGAACGGGCCAAGGGCAGCTATTTCTGGGATGTGGACGGCAACCGCTTTATTGACTATATGTGCGCCTACGGCCCCAATGTGCTGGGATACTGCGATCCCGATGTGGATGCGGCGGCCAGGGCCCAGATGGAGCTGGGCAACTGTATGACTTCGCCCTCCACGAAAATGATCGATTTCGCAGAGCTTCTGGTAGATACGGTACATTCGGCGGACTGGGCGTTTTTTGCCAAAAACGGCAATGATGTGACCACTCTTGCGGTGATGACAGCCAGGGCATACACCCACAAAAAGAAAATTGTATTTTTTAAAGGATATTATCACGGTGTTTCTCCCTGGACCCAGAAAATCGACTATGCGGGCATCCTGGAGGAGGACGTCTGCAACAATATCTATGTGGATTGGAACGATTATGAGGCCCTGGAGCGTGTGTTTGAGGAAAACAAAGGCGACATTGCAGCCGTAATCAGCCAGCCCTATATGCACGGCAATTTTAAAGACAACGAATTCCCGGCGGAGGGGTTCTGGGCGAAGGTGCGCAAACTCTGTACGGACCAGGATGCGGTGCTGGTGATTGATGATGTGCGGGCGGGATTCCGTATGGATCTGGCCGGATCGGATCACTATTTCGGATTTGAGGCGGATCTTATCTGCTTCTGCAAGGCCTTGGCAAACGGTTACAAT
>CAJUNN010000063.1 GCA_910587955.1 uncultured Lachnospiraceae bacterium
TTTCTACCCCGTTTGCCGGAGCCTCTTCCGCTTCTGAACGCGTCCGGTTTTATATTATAATCCGGACGCCAGAAGGAAAGAGCCTGTCTGCGGGGCACCCTATACCAACTGTGGAATGTTTCGGTACAACAAAATTATATTGGAAAAATTTTTGAAATAACAGTTGACAATTTTTGAAACTATGATATTATTAAATTAAAATTTTTGAAACAACAAAATATGATTGTTGTTTCAAAAAACAAGGAGGGGATTTACGATGATTTACACAGTCACACTGAATCCGGCTTTGGATAAAACAGTGGAGATTCCGTCCCTGACTGCGGACCGCGTCAACCGGATTACTTCCGTGCGGACAGATCCGGGAGGGAAGGGGATTAATGTCTCCAAAGTAATCCAAAAGCTCGGCAGTGAAAGCACAGCCGCAGGAATTTTGGGCGGAGATACGGGCCGTGCTATTTCCAGGGCATTGAAAGCAATGGGAATCCGGACCGGCTTTTGGTTTGCGGAAGGAGAGACGCGGACCAACTTGAAAATTATCGATCCGGTCAATCATACCAACACCGACCTGAATGAGCCGGGTCTTATGGTATCGGAAGAAATTCTGGACGGGCTTTTGCAGGAGCTGATTCTGAAGATTCATGAGGGAGACATTGTGGTTCTCTCCGGGAGCCTGCCTAAGGGAGCGCCGAAGGACACCTATGGTGTATGGGTAAGAGCCTGCAAAAAAGCCGGTGCAAAAGTATTCCTGGACGCGGACGGAGAGCTGCTGCAAGCAGGCATGGAAGCCGCCCCATATCTGATTAAACCCAACGATCACGAGCTTTGCGCACTGCTTGGGAAAAACCTGGAAACGGTAGAAGAGCTGGAAGCAGCGGCGCACAGCTTGATGGAACAGTATGGGATTGAGAAAGTGGTAATTTCCATGGGCAGCAAGGGAGCACTGTATGTGACCGGAGAAGGGACGATCTATGCCAAGGGACTTAAAGTAACTGTGGGAAGTACGGTGGGAGCCGGGGACAGTGTGGTAGGGGCGCTTGCCGTGGCAGAAGAGGCCGGAAAGGGGCTGGAGGATACAGTACGGCTGTCCATGGCTTCCGGGGCAGCCAATGTCATGTGCAGCGGAACACAGGCAGCGGAATATGAAACCGTAACGAAGCTGATTCCCAAGGTGGAGTTTTTACGCCTGGGAAACTGTTGATAGAAAAGGGAACTTGTTGTTGCAAATAAAGAAAAAATCCAATATGATGGAGAAAGGAGCTTTTATTATGAAAGCAAAAGCGGTAAGACTGCACGGAGCCAATGATTTGAGACTGGATGAGTTTGAACTTCCGGAGATCACAGATGATGAAATTCTGGTGAAGGTGGTATCGGACAGTATTTGTATGTCTACCTACAAATGCGCCATTCTGGGAGCTGATCACAAGCGGGTTCACAGCGATGTGGCGGAGCATCCGGCCATTATGGGCCATGAGTTTGCGGGCGACATTGTGAAAGTGGGAAAAAACCACCAGGAGAAATTTAAGCCCGGCATGAAATTTACCCTGCAGCCGGCCCTGAATTACAAGGGGACCATGTGGAGCCCCGGATATTCCTATGAATTTTTCGGCGGGGACTGTACATACTGCATTCTTCCCGCGGAGGTGATGGAGCTTAACTGCCTGTTTGAATATAAGGGGCAGGCTTATTACGAGGCCTCGCTTGCGGAGCCCATGTCCTGCAGTATCGGTGCTTTTAACGCGGCCTATCACACGCAGATGGGCGTTTATACCCATGAGATGGGTATTAAGAAGGGCGGAAAACTGGCAATTATGGCAGGAGCAGGACCTATGGGGCTGGGAGCTTTGACATATGCTATTCACAGGGATGTACGTCCTTCTATGGTGGTGGTGACAGATGTGAATCCGGACCGTCTTGCCCGGGCCAAGGAGCTCTTCCCAGAAGCAGAGGCAGCCAGGGAAGGAGTGGAGCTTCATTTTGTGAATATGAACGATTACGAGGATCCGGTGGCGGAACTTCGCAGAATATCCGGCGGAACGGGTTACGATGATGTATTCTGCTACGCCCCTGTAGCAGTTGTGATTCAGCAGTCCAGCGAAATCCTGGGTCGTGACGGCTGCCTGAATTTCTTTGCGGGACCTACGGACAATAAATTCAGCGCTTCCATGAATTTTTACGATGTTCATTACAATTCCACCCATGTGATGGGAACTACCGGCGGAAATACAGACGATATGCTGGAATCCTTAAGGCTTACAGTAGCCGGACGCATGAACCCGGCCGTGATGGTGACGCACATCGGCGGATTGGATGCCGTGATAGAGACTACGTTAAACCTTCCCAAGATTCCGGGAGGCAAAAAGCTGATATATACCCATCTGACAATGCCTTTGACAGAGTTGTCCGGGCTGCGTGCAAAAGGAGAGGCAGAAGAAGATCCGCGCTTTACAGCCCTGGCGGACATTGTGGACGCACATCAGGGACTGTGGTGTCCGGAGGCGGAAGAATATCTGCTGGCAAATTTTATCAAGGAATAAGAGGTGCGGAAAACTCCAATCGGACGGAGCAGCCGCGCAGATTGGAGGAAACTTATGGATTCAATGGAAACACGTAGAAATGCCATCGTAGAGATGATTAATGAAAACGGGACTGTCAGTTTTGCCCAGCTCAAAGAAGCCTTTCCCCATGTGTCGGAGATGACCCTGCGGACGGATTTGAAGCTTCTGGATGAAGCCAGACGGATTTTGAGGATACACGGCGGAGCGCGTTCGGTTCAGGTCATCATCGGCACGGATGATTTCCTAAACCGCAAGTCTGTCCGCAATATTCCTCAGAAGCAGAAGATTGCAGATAAGGCCTTGACCCTTCTCCGCCCGGATACCACGGTTTTTCTTGATTCCGGCAGCACTGCAACCCTGTTTGCACGGCAGTTTCCCGATCAGTCCAATCTGATATATACCACGGGCTTAAGCTGTGCCACAGAGCTTGCAGAGCTGTCGCATCCCGCAGTAATGCTTCCCGGAGGGAAATTAAACCGTTACAGCCAGAGTGTGTTCGGATATTCGGCAATCCGGGAATTGGAGCGCGTGAATTTTCACCAAGCCTTTCTGGGGGTGACCGGCTTTCAGACGGATGCAGGTTTTACCTGCGGCATTTATGAGGAGGCGGTCCTCAAGCAAACGGCAGTCCGGCAGTCAGATCAGGTGATAGCCCTGATGGATTCTTCTAAAATCGGAGTGAAGAGCAGCTTTCACGTGTGCAGATTAGAAGACATTGATATTGTGGTTTCAGACGGACAGCTGCCCAAGGAATTTCTGGCAGAATGCGAAAGACTGCATGTGACAGTACTGTGATTGTAAGTTTCCATTGATAATCCGAGAATTTGCGGAATTAAAATTAGGAGGATTATCGTGAAAAATAAAGTACAGCGTTTTGGTAAATTTTTGTCAGCCATGGTAATGCCCAATATCGGCGCACTGATTGCCTTCGGTTTTCTGGCCGCACTGTTTATTGATACGGGCTGGATCCCCCACAAAGGCTTTAACAGTATGGTAGGTCCTATGCTGACCTATCTGATTCCCATCCTGATTGCGTCCACTGGAGGCCGAATGATTGGCGGGGATCGGGGCCGTGTGGTGGCGGCTATCGCCGTTATCGGTGCTATTTTAAGCAATCTGGATATCACGATGCTGATGGCAGCTATGGTAATAGGGCCCTTGTCCGGCTTCTGCGTGAAGAAGTTTGATGAGCTGGCGGAGGGCCGCATGCCGGCAGGATTTGAGATGCTCATCAACAATTTTTCCGCCGGGATTCTGGGAATGGTGCTGGCCATGCTGAGTTATCTTATTATCGGCCCGATGATGAGCGGAATTCTTTCTGTTCTTGCCGCAGGTGTGGGATTTCTGGTGGAACACAGCCTTTTGCCGGCTGCGGCGGTATTTATTGAGCCGGCAAAAGTGCTTTTTTTAAACAATGCCATCAACCATGGGGTATTTACACCCATTGCCACGGTTCAGGCAGCCGAGACGGGAAAGTCAATCATGTATATGCTGGAGACCAATCCGGGGCCGGGACTTGGCGTGCTCCTGGCATACATGTTTTTCTGCAAGGATAAGACTACAAAGGATTCCGCCCCGGGTGCAGTGCTCATTCATTTGCTTGGAGGTATCCATGAGATTTATTTTCCGTATATTCTTATGAATCCTCTGGTTATCCTCGCTCCCATTCTCGGCAATATGGCAGCGATTCTCTGGTACAGTGTCACCGGATGCGGCCTGGTAGGCCCGGCATCTCCGGGCTCTATCATCGCGTATCTGATGATGACGCCGGGAACGGATATGCTGAAAGTGGCTGCGGGCGTGGTGATTGCAACAGGAGTTTCATTCCTGGCTGCATCGCCCCTGGTGAAAATGGCAGGAGAGAAAAGCTTGGAGGAGGCTCAGAGAGAGATGGCTGAAAGGAAGGCCGAGGCCAAGGGCCGGGCAGTGGTTCCGGGAACCGTTGAGAAACCTTCTGCAGTTGGAAAAATTGTGTTTGCCTGTGACGCGGGGATGGGATCTTCCGCTATGGGGGCCACGAAGTTCCGCAACCGCATCAAGGGAAACCGGCCGGATATTGCGGTAATGAACACTTCCGTGGACAATATTCCCGGAGACTGTGACATTGCAGTGGTGCAAACGACTCTGGCAGACCGGGCAAGGAAGTCGGCACCCCAGGCACAGCTTATTACCATCGGAAATTTCCTGGCGGATCCGGCCCTGGATGCTTTGTATGTGCAGCTTACTACCGGAGACACACCGGCGGCGCCGGCAGGGGAGAATACGGATATTGTGATTCCTGATGTGCCTATGAAGAAAAAGGTTCTGACGGCGGAGGGCATAAAACTGGGCCGGAAGTCGGTAACGAAGGAGGAGGCAATCCAGGCGGCAGGCGAGCTATTGGAAAAGCTGGGCTATGTGGACGGCAGTTACGTGAGTGCCATGCAGGAGCGGGAGAAACTGGTTTCCACTTATATGGGAATGGGTGTGGCCATTCCCCACGGAACCACCCAGGCGAAAGGGACGGTGAAGAAAAGCGGCATTGTTTTTTTCCAGTACCCGGACGGCGTGGAGTTTGGGGACGAGAAGGCACAGTTGGTGTTCGGCATAGCCGGGGTGGGAGATGAACACTTGGACCTTTTGGGAAACCTGTGTACTCTGCTGGAAGATGAGGCCAGGCTGGAGACTCTGAAGACTACGGATGATGCACAGTGGGTTCTGGAGCAGCTGTCCTAAAACTGTAAGGTGAAAAAGCAGTTCCGTCAGCCGTTGTTATACGGCAGGCGGAACTGCTTTTTTGGAAATTCTATTCTGCTTTCACATCCAGCTGCCGGATCTGCACGGTTTCTGTCCGGGCGGCAGCCGTGTATGCAGCCCTTGCTTTGGCGCGTTTTACCTTCCGGGCTTCCGGCGAGGTCTCCGCCTCCATACGGGTCAATTCCCTTTTTTCTAAGGCAGCCCTTGCTTTTTCTGATTCCACGGCTTCCTGGGTGGGACATTCCTCAGCGGTTTTTTTGTCCGCATCCTCAGCGGAGATGTCTTCGGATTCCTTTTCTTCGGTTACTTCTGTGTCCTTGGGATCCGTTATGCCCATCTCGTCCTTCTTGGCTTCTTCCAGTTCCTTTTCTGCTTTCTGCTTCTCCGCCTCTGTGGGAAGCTGGGCGTATTTTCCGCTTTCCACAAACTCCTGGGTGCTTTCCTGGAGGGCCATGTTTTTCTGATGCACCCGCCAGATAAGCTCCAGTTTTTTGCCTTCCGGAATATTGGGATTGTTTTTGATGTCGTTTACCGTACTTAGGGCAGTGGCCGTGTGAGTCATGCGGACCCGCTGTACTTCCTCTTTGGTCTTGCACCGCTTCAGTTCCTGCTCGTAATTCTTCTGCTCGGCCTCCAGGTTTTTCACATGCTGGTAGGTCTGGGGATCTGTCTTCTGGAGATATTCCATCTCTTCGGCGGTGAGCTTCTGGCCGCTGTTTAGTTTCAGCCGGATTTGGCTGGACATCTTGGCAGAGCCGTCCTGCTGGGCCTGGCGGATTTCTTCAGCCTGGCGCCTTACGGAGTCGGCAATGGTCTTGCTGCCGTCGGCTGTAAAGTCGCCGGAAGACTTTTTCTTCTGCCATTTCATCTGCATTTCCATATTCTTTGTATGACTGTTCAAAGACTGAACCGCAAAAAAGTTCAAAATCAGCACCCCCTCTATGGATACGGCCGGTCTGCCCGGCATTTCACAGCATTTTCTATATGTTATTTATCGGCCGGACAGAGGAAAAACTTAATGTAAAAGGCCCCGGGAAGAGCGCTTAGCCGAGATGTTTTCTTACAATGGAGATAAAATCCTGCGCATAGGTGGAGAGATAGGAGTTCTGCCGGTATGCCAGGACCAGCTGATTGACCAGGGGCGGGTTTCCCACGGAAAATACACGGATAGGCCAGAAATCTCCGCAGTGCTGTACATAGGTTTCGGGAGCCAGGCAGGCGCCCAGGCCCTGGGAGGCAAGCTGGATGCAGAGCTGGCTGTTTCTGCTGCGGAAATAGACTGGAGGCTGGATGCGGTACTGGTCAAACAGCTGTTTGGCGGCCCTGCCGGTATTTTGATCGGGAAAGTGCAGGATAAAAGGATTTTCCGCCAGCAGTTCCAGATCCATCCAGGGATATTTACAGCCTTCTTTTGGGACGCCTTTGCCGGACAGGGGATGTTCCGGGTGCAGGATCAGCAGAATTTCTTCCAGCATAAGCATTTCGTAGCTTAGGCCGGCCAAAGGCTGCCAGTTGCTTAAAATGGCGAAGTCCAGCTTTGTGTCGGCCAGCAGGTTGTCCTGAATGAGATGGCTCTGTTCATAGAGGTTGATGTGGACGCCGGGGTGAATCCGGTGAAATTCCGGCAGAATCTGCGGAATGATGGAAGCACTTCGAAGAGGCGGAAATGCAATGTTTAATTCTCCTTTGTAGGAGGAGCGCATATCCTGCAGCTCCTTTTCCCAGTCCTGGTTCAGGGCCAGGGCTTTCTGGGCATATTCCAGATATCTTCGGCCCAGGAAGGTCAGATTGTAGGTGTGGCCGTTGCGCCGGAACAGCCTTCCGCCCAGTTCGGCTTCCAGTTTCTGCAGGAATTTGGTCAGGGTGGGCTGTGAAATGTAGAGCTCCTGTGCGGCTTTGGTCAGGTTCTGATGCCTGGCAATGGCCAGAAAATATTCAAATTTTTGAAAATCCATAGATAGCCTCCCTAAAGTTTCTGTTATTCCGAATAGGAATGGTTTTTATAAAAAACATGAATTAGACATATACTTGATTTCATATTACAATAATATCCAGAAAAGCACAAGAAAAAGTCTTTGAAAAAATTAAAATGAGGGAGAGATGACCATGAAAAGCTGGCTTGAGAAACAATTTCAGCTGTCCGCCTATAAGACCACAGTAAAGACGGAACTGCTGGCAGGTGTGACAACCTTTGTAACGATGGCATATGTTCTGGCTACGGTGCCCAATCTACTGGGAAATGCCGGGATGGAGAAGCACGGCGTCATGACAGCTATGGTTCTTTTGATTATTGGCACCACCTGCGCCATGGCACTTTACACCAACCGGCCCTTTGCCTTGGCTCCGGGGCTTGGAAGCGTGGGGATTGTGGCTTCTATGATTTCCAACGAAGGCGTCAGCCAGCCCATTGCAGCAGGCGTTATCTTCTGGAGCGGCGTTCTCTTTATGGTGATTTCCTTTCTGGGACTTAGGGAGGCTGTAGTGCGGGTGATCCCCGTCAGCCTGAAACAGGCAGTCAGCGCCGGAATCGGCCTGTTTATTGCACTTCTGGGAGCGAAAAGCTGCGGCCTTATTGTGGCTTCCGAGGCAAAGAACTGCTTAACGTTCGGCAGCCTTTCCTCCCCGAAAGTCTGTGTATGCCTTATCGGTTTTGTGATTCTGCTGGTGCTGAAAATACGGAAGGTGCCGGGGGATATGATTATTGCCATTGTGCTGACTACTCTTGTGGGAATCCCCTTTGGAGTTACGTCTATGCCGGAGCAGCTTTTTTCCATGCCTGCAACCTTAGGAGAACGGTTCTTAAACATTGACTTTGCGGGGGCTCTGAATTTTGCCTACATTCCCTTTTTGATTGCGCTGTTTATCCCGGACTTTTTTTCCACCTTCGGAACCGTGCTGGGCGTGGGCGCCAAAGCGGGTTATCTGGATGAGAACGGCAACCTGCCTGGCATTGATAAGTGTTTCCAGGTGGACGCTGTGGCTACCAGCGTGGGGGCGCTCTTTGGGATTCCCAGCATGACAACTTATCTGGAATCCTCCGCAGGCGTGGAGGCCGGCGGGAAGACGGGACTTACAGCAGTCTTTACCAGCATCTGCTTTGCCCTGGCGCTGTTTGCAGCCCCTCTGGCTCTGATCATTCCTTCTGCGGCCACCTCACCGGTGCTGATTTTTATCGGCGTCAATATGCTGGGGGGAATGCGGAAAATCAACTATGAGGATTTTACGGAGTGCTTTCCCGCTTTTCTCTGCATCACTTTTACCATCTTTGCAAATAACATTGCAAACGGAATCTGCACAGCCATTCCCGTCTACGTAATTTTGAAACTGACAACGGGAAAAGGAAAAGAGCTGTCGCCGGTTCTCTACATACTCACAGCAGTCTGTCTCTTATATTTCAGTACGCTAATATAGGAGGAGTTATGGAAAAAGTTTCACTTTGGATTCGCGGGGCTAAGGTCTGGAATGCCTACGAAAAGAAGTTTGAGGAAGCGGATGTAGCTGTGGAGAAAGGACGTTTCTGCTATATTGACCGGGAACGCAGGACCTTTTTGGATGCGGAACGTATCCTGGACGCCACCGGGTTGTATCTCCTTCCGGGACTGATTGACATTCACATGCACATTGAAAGCACCATGATGACCCCGGAGAATCTGGCCTGGGCCCTTGCGGGGAACGGTGTGACCACGATCGTTTCGGAGCCCCATGAAATGGCAAATGTGAAAGGAATGCGGGGAATTCTGGAAATGATACAGGCGGGAAAGCATGTGCCTGTGGATATTTTCTACGGAATTCCCAGCTGTGTTCCCTCCACGAGCGACGAACTGGAAACGGCCGGGGGAAAAATCGGTTTTGCCGAAATGAAGGCCCTATTGGAGTACCCGGAGGTAGCCTGCGTGGGCGAGGTCATGAATTACCGGGGAGTTTTGGAAGAGCCGGAACTGGATATATGCAGATTTCTTTCCTATGTGAGGAAAGAGCGTCCGGGATTGCCCATAGAGGGACACTGCCCGGAGCTTGTAGGCCGGGAGCTGGCTGCATACCTTGGCTTGGGAATTGATTCGGATCACACGGAGCACAGCTTGGAAGAAGTGCGCCAGCGCATAGAGAACGGGATGTTCCTGGAGATTCAGGAAAAGATGCTCCGGCAGGAAATACTGGATTATCTGATATCCCATAAATTATATGAGCATTGCGCCTTTGTCACGGATGACACCATGGCAGATACCCTTATGGAGCAGGGACAGCTGAACCATGTAGCCGCGAAGGCGGTTGAGATGGGATTCCCTCTGGAAGAGGCCGTTTACTGTGCCACGTATACCCCGGCCCGGAGAATGAGGTTTTTTGACCGGGGAACGGTTGCTCCGGGAAAAATTGCCGATTTCCAGCTTGTAGAGAGGCCGGAGACCTTCCGTCCTATCAGTGTATTTAAAAACGGGGAAGAAATCTGGCGCCCGGGCAGAAAGCCCATGATTCATGGATATGCTTTCCCGGAAGATTTTTATACAAGCGTCCGGGTTCCGGAAGTTTCCCCGGAATTTTTCCGGGTGCCTGCACCGAAAGGAGCGTCCTTTGTCTGGGTCCGGGTCATGGAGGTAGCAAGGGGCGGAACCCATACGCATGAAAAGGTGGTAAAGATGCCGGTACAAAACGGCTTTGTGGACTGGCAGGGGAGCGGATGTCTTTTGGCTGCCGTGCTGGAGCGGCATGGAATAGACGGTTCCCGGGCCTTCGGATTTCTGACCGGGGACTGCCATAAGAAGGGGACTATAGCCACCACGTACCTCCACGATCACCACAATTTGCTGGTGGCGGGGGACAGCCCGGAGGACATGGCCTGGGCCGTGGGCCGGATCCGCCGCCAGCAGGGAGGATATCTGGCTGTGAGAAAGAAAGCGGTTTTGGCAGAGCTGGCACTGCCGGTCTGCGGGATCTTAAGCGAACGGCCGGCGGAAGAGACGGGAGCCGCATTGAAGCATGTGCGCTCTGTTATGAGGGAGCTGGGATACGAACATGAGAATCCCATTATGTCCTTCGCCTGTCTGGGACTTCCGGTTTCACCGGAGCTGAAACTTACGAATCGGGGCTTAATTGAAACCAGAGCCAGAAAAAAGGTTTCACTGATTATAAAAGAAGGAGAGAGACTATGAGCAAGAGACCTGTAATTATTGACACGGATCCGGGGATTGATGACGCACTGGCGCTGGCCATCGCTCTGTTTTCCGACGAGCTGGATGTGCGCCTGATCACCACCGTAGCAGGCAATGTCTCCCTGGAGCACGTAACCGACAATACCCTGCGCCTGCTGGGCTTTTTCGGCAAGGACGTACCGGTGGCGAAAGGAGCGGGAGAACCACTTCTGGAAGCGTTTGTGGACGCGTCCAATGTCCATGGAAAAACAGGGATGGAAGGCTATGACTTTCCGGAGCCCAAGCGGGAACTGCTGCTTTCCGAACATGCCGTCAACGCCATGCGCCGGGTGATACTGGAAAGCCCGGAGCCTGTTACCTTGGTGCCCATTGCGGCCCTCACCAACCTTGCCCTGCTGTTTGCTATGTATCCGGAGGTAAAAGAAAACATCCGGGAAATCGTGATGATGGGCGGTTCCGCCTCCCGGGGAAACAAAGGCGTCATGTCGGAATTTAATATCGGCACGGATCCGGAAGCGGCCCAGATGGTATTTCAGAGCGGGCTTCCCATCGTGATGGCCGGCCTGGATGTGGGACTGAAGGCCCTGGTCTACCCGGAGGACAGCGAAGAAATACGTAAAATGGGAAAAGTGGGCGATATGGCCTATCATCTCTTCAAACGTTACCGGGGGGGAAGTTTTCAGACCGGGCTTAAGATGTACGACAGCTGCGCCATTGCGTATCTCCTCTGCCCGGATCTCTTTGAGACGGCGGAGACGTATGTAGGCGTGGAACTGCGGGGGTCCATGACTGCCGGGTGCACGGTGGTAGATTTGAAGGGCTATCTGAAGCGGGAGCCCAATGCCAGGGTCTGCCTGGATGTTGACGGGGAGAGATTCCGCGTCTGGTTTAAAGAAGCACTGGCAAAGTGCATCTAAAACAGCAGATTTCAGAACGGGCCCAGAAGGGATTACGGACGCATGATTTAAGCGTGCGGAAAACCTTCTAAAGAGGGGCCTGAGAGGAAATCTGCGGAACTGGAATAAAAAACAGCAGAGGAAATCTGCGGAACTAAAATAGGAGAATAAAAACATGTCAAATGTCATTATGTACGGCTCGGCGATTTTGGCTGTTGCAGTCGTAATCGCGATGCTGATTAAAAAAATGGATATTAAGATTACCCTGCTCCTTATGGGAATTATTCTGATGTTTGTGGGGCTTGGGCTTGGAACACCGATCGGAGGGGAGGAATTTGCCTCTACAGGAGCCGTCTGGCTGGATCCTTTGAAAGTCATTGCGGATCAGTTTAAAAGCACCATTTCCTCCGCAGGCTTTATTATTCTGATCCTGGGCGGTTATTCCGCTTATATGAGTGCCATCAAAGCAAACAACGTAACGGTAAGTGTCCTGACGAAGCCCATTGCCCGGATTAAATCCGTCTACATATTGGTGCCTCTGGTATTCCTTCTGGGAAATCTTTTATCCCTGGTGGTTCCCAGTGCGTCCAACCTGGCCATTATCCTGCTGGCAACCCTGTATCCCATACTAATTCAGGCGGGCATGAGCACCTTGACGGCAGCCGGTATCATTGCAACCACAGCAACCATCGTTCCCACCCCTCTTGGCAGCGACAATGTAGCGATTGCCGCGGAACTGGCCCAGACTGCCGAATATGCAGGCATGACGGCCACGGACTATGTGTTCCGCTATCATGCTATGGTGTCTATCCCCACCCTGCTGTTTATGGCGGTAGTACACTATTTCTGGCAGAAATACTGTGATAAGAAATCCAAGGATACGGTGGCGGATTTGGAGAAAATCGAGAAAGTAGAGGAAGTACAGGGAGGCGCCCTTTTCCGCACGGTGTATGCCATCCTTCCCCTGCTCCCCATTCTGCTCTTGATACTGGTGTTTGCCCTGCAGAAAATGACCGGACTTAAGATTGATATCAGTGTGGAGGTTGCAACCTTATTTTCCTTTGTCATCGCTATTCTGTGCGAGCTTATCCGCAACCGGAATGCTAAGGCCACACTGAATGCCACGGAATCTTTCTTTAAAGGAATGGGCGGCTCCATGCCTATCGTGGCCCTTCTGGTAGCCGGAACCATCTTTGTAACCGGCTTAAAGTCCATCGGCCTGATTGCAGCCCTTCAGAGCGCTATGACAGGCATGCAGGGAAGCGGCATGGGATTTGTACTCCCGCTCTTGCTGGTAGGACTGACTGCGCTGATTGTGCTTTTAAGCGGAAGCGGAACGGCTCTGTTCTTTGCCATGGTTCCTTTGATGGTGCCCCTTGCGTCTGCGGCGGGTATATCCGTATTCGCAGTGTCCGTTCCCATGGGACTGGCAGGAAATCTTCTGCGTGCCGTTTCGCCGGTATCTGCGGTAGTTATGATTGTGGCCGGAAGCGTGAAACGGGAGCCTCTGGCGATTGTAAAGAGAACTTCGGTGCCCATGATTGCGGGAACCGTGCTGATGTTTATTCTGTCGGTGATTTTGTTCCTGTAAAATGAAAACAGGCGGTATCCTCTGAAAAGCAGAGAGATACCGCCCGTTTTTTTTATTCCGGGTATACCAGCCGGTCTTCCTGGATGCCGTACAGTACCTGATCGAGATACCGCTTCGCCAGCCAGTTGGCCATAGGCAGGTTCATATCCAGATAGTTGCCGCAGTCTTTGGCGCAGGCTCCCGGCACATCTCCTTTGAAATCCCGGATAAACTCCCACATTTCCTCCATCAGGGGAACGATGTCCCGGGATTCGTAATCTCCGGCCAGCAGAAGGTAGAAGCCGGTGCGGCAGCCCATGGGACCGAAATAGATGGTTTTTGGTCCGAATTCCCGGTGGTTTCTTAAGAAGGTAGCGCCCAGGTGCTCGATGACGTGCATTTCCGCCGTATTCATAACCGGCTCCTCGTTGGGACTGGTGAGGCGCAGGTCAAAGGTAGTAATCACCGTGCCGCCTACCGGGTCTTTGCGGGATACGTACACGCCCGGCTGCAGTTTGATATGGTCGATGGTGAAACTGGTAATCTTTTCCATAAAAAATTCCTTTCTTTTTTTATCATTGTTCTAAACAGTTCTTACCGAAAAGTTTATCACAAATTTTCCCTCACAAAAAGACCCAAACAGTCTTTTTTATGTTTTGGTTGACGATAACTATTCAAAAGTGATAAGATAAGATGCGCAGGTTTATAACCAAATTTATGCACAAGAAGGATGTGAAGAGTCCGTGGACGGGCGAAGTCGAAGTTGTAACTTGAGAAAAAGCAGGATGCGTGCGGACGTGGACTCTTCTGGCTGATAAAGAAGATTCATTTGCCATGTCTGTTCGCAGAGATTGGGAGGCAGACAATATGGCAATGGGAAATTTTGATCAGGAGCTCCTGGAAGAACTTTTAAATTCCAGGCAGTTCCGGAAGCTCCGGGAGACCATGGCTGAGATGAACGAGGTAGATATTGCCGAGTTTATCGAGGACCTGGATATGGAGAAGAAGGTGCTGGTGTACCGGATGCTGCCCAAAGAGCTGGCAGCAGATGTATTCTCCTTTCTGGAAGTGGAGGACCAGGAGCACATTATCAACAGTATTACGGACTATGAGCTGGGAAAGATCGTAGAAGATCTGTATGTGGACGACGCGGTGGATATGCTGGAGGAGCTGCCGGCTATTGTGGTCAGGCGTGTGCTGCAGAATGCGGCTCCGGAGACCAGGGCGCTCATCAACCAGTTTCTCCAGTACCCGGAGAACAGTGCGGGCAGTATTATGACAGCCGAGTACATCGGCCTGAAGCGGAATATGACAGTGGAACAGGCTTTTGCCTATATCCGGGCAAACGGGGTGGATAAGGAAACCATCTATACTTGCTTTGTCACGGACAGCAAGCGCCGCCTGCAGGGGGTTGTGACGGTAAAAGACTTGCTGATGAACCCGTATTCCACAGTGATCCGGGATATTATGGACGAAAATGTCATCTGTGCGGTGACTACCGAAGATCAGGAAGATGTGGTAGAGACCTTCAACAAGTACGATCTGCTCTGTCTCCCGGTGGTGGATCACGAGGAACGTCTGGTGGGCATCGTCACCGTAGATGACGTGGTGGAGGTTATGGAGCAGGAAGCTACCGAGGACTTTGAAAAAATGGCGGCTATGCTTCCTTCCGAGAAGCCGTACTTGAAAATGAGCGTGCTGGAGCTGGCAAAGAACCGGATTCCCTGGCTGCTGCT
>CAJUNN010000064.1:0-2394 GCA_910587955.1 uncultured Lachnospiraceae bacterium
ACGAGATTGTCTGCTGTGACTGGAGTTCAGACGTGTGCTCTTCCGATCTCGGTGTTGACGATGGTTGACATACCGTCCATAGCACTCATGGTAGCCATCTGGGTTAACTGGCCCATCATCTCGCTGTTGCTCATGGGATTGCTCATATCCTGATAGCGGAGCTGGGCTGCCAGAAGCTTCCAGAAATCATCCATGGAAAGCATACCGTTATTGGGCTGGACGTCTTTTCTCACATATTGGGTAGGGCTGCTTTTCTGCGCAGCATTTACTTCTGATACGGGCATTCACTTTCACTCCTTTCTAAAATTTAAATCAGTCCCAGGCGGAGCTGCTGCAGAAAATCATTTCCTTCGCTCTCCCGGTCTTTCTTGCTTTGTCTTTCAGACTCCTGTTCGGATTGCTGTCCCTGGTTTCCGCCGTTTCCTTGTTTTTGCTGCTCCAAGTATCCGGCTTCTTTGTCTTCCACCACGATGGTAGTGGGACTTCCCAGATTCTCCTCCATAATGGCGCCGATCTCCCTGGCGTTTTTCGCCATCATTTCCATGGTTTTCGGCTCCGTACAGACGATAGAAACCGTAGCGGCTTCCTTTCCGAAGGTAACCCGGATCATGATTTTTCCCAGGTCATAGGGCTCCAGCTGTACTTCGAACTCTTTCTGGCCATCTGCTGTTTTCACAAGAAGCTGGTCCAGGATTTTCTCCGGGATTTCTTCCGGCTGCTGCACGCGGATATACTCTTTGGGAATTTCGGTCCTCACAGACGTCTTTTCCACGGTCCCCGTCTCCGGCTGCTGATTCACGGCCGCCTGCTCCAGGCTTTGCCCCGGCTTCTTCTCCCCGGCAGCTTCATTCTTAGAGGCCTGCTTCACCGGCTTCTCCAGGGATGTCTTCGCCTCCGGCTTTTCTTCCTTGGTATCCGTGGGAAGCACTGCTTTTTCCGTCTCTTTCTTGGACGCCTGGGTGATTTCTCCGGCATCTTCTTTTGGAAGCTCTTCCACAGGCTTTGACACCTTTGCATCCGGATCCGGAACTTCCCCGAAAACCGCCTCCGGCTCTGCCGTCTCCTCTGCAGGAAGAGCCCCGATCTCCAAAAGCTGCTCCTGGTTTTCCTCTGTCCCCAAAACCTCTGTCTCCTGGGGAACAATCTGGAACAGAAGCGCTGCCTGGGCCTGTTCCAAAGCGGCGTTGTCTTCCGGCGACAGTGTTTCTTCCGGTTTTTCCGGTTTCTCCTGAACCTTGTCATTCTCCGGCTTTTTCTGTGTATCCTTGGTGTCATCCGTCTTCTTGGTATCCGAAGTCTCTTTCCTGCCGGACTCTTCCCCGGACTTGCTGTCCAAAAGCTTCTGGAATCCGTCTTCCGTCTTCCCGGCCTGCCGGGTCCCGGACGCCTTCGCCGAAGCGGCCATAGCGGACAAATCCATGCCTTTTACGGCTGCTGCATTTGCCATTGTCATTTCCCTCCTTTCTTTCTTAAGATATGTATCGTAATCTGCCTTGGTTAAGCAGTATTACGCGCTTTCTCTACCGCGCTCTTGTTGGACACAAACTCATCGATGAAATGCTCTTCTTCTTTCTGCACTTCCTTGTCATACTGCGCCAGCTTCTTTTCCCGGAGCTTGGTAATGGAGGCCGTCTCCTTCCTGGCCTCAATGACTTCTTCCCGCTTCTTTTCCTCCCGGACGCGGATTTCCGCCAGACGAACTTTTTCTCTTTCTATCTTCTTTCTCAGACTTGTGAGAAAGCGGTCATAGGTCTGCATATCGTTGATGCTGATTCCGCGGGCCCTTTTTTCATCCAATTCTGTCATACAGGACTGCTGTTCTTCCTCCAGAAGCGCAATCCCTCTCTCACATTCCACAATCTCCGCCATAATTTTAGCGTGCTGTGCCTGCAGGTTTTCCAGCACCTGCTCTTTGTAGCTCAAAACCGTATCCAATGCAAAATAAAATTTCTTCATAATCCTCTTGTTCCTGCCTTATCTCAGGATATTGCGCATGGTCTTGATATCATCCTCCAGGGAAAAGCTGTCCTCGATGCGCTGCATCAGAAAGGCATTGACCGCATCAATCTTGGAAACCGCGTCGTCCAGCCTGGGATTGGTCCCGGCCTTGTAGGCGCCGATGGATATCAAGTCCTCATTCTTGCTGTAAACACTCAAAATATTCCGCATCTGGGCTGCCAGATTCTGATGATTCTTTTCCGCAATCTCCGTCATCAGACGGGAAATGCTGGCGTTTACGTCAATGGCCGGAAAATGATTCTCGTTGGCCAGCTTCCTGGACAGTACAATGTGGCCGTCCAGGATACCGCGCACCGTGTCGGCAATGGGCTCGTTGGTGTCGTCGCCCTCCACCAGAACCGTGTAGATTCCCGTAATGGAACCTCTCTCAAACTT
>CAJUNN010000064.1:2404-14083 GCA_910587955.1 uncultured Lachnospiraceae bacterium
TCAAACTTTCCGCTGCGCTCCAAAAGCTTGGGAAACTCTGCGTAAATGGATGGGGTATAGCCTCTTGCCACCGGCGGCTCTCCGGTAGCAAGCCCAATCTCCCTCTGGGCCATGGCAAAACGGGTGAGGGAATCCATCATCAGAAGTACATCCTTCCCCTGGTCCTTAAAATATTCGGCAATGGTGGTGGCCACCAAAGGACATTTCATACGAAGCATGGCCGGCTGGTCGGAAGTTGCCACCACCAGGATGGAACGCTTTAACCCCTCCGGACCTAAATCTTTTTCAATAAACTCCCGGACCTCACGTCCCCGCTCCCCTACCAGGGCAATCACATTGATATCCGCCTTGACATTTCGGGCAATCATGCCCAGCAGGGTACTCTTTCCGACGCCGCTGCCTGCGAAAATCCCGATTCTCTGTCCCTTTCCCACGGTATTCAGCCCGTCGATGGCTTTGATGCCGAACTCCAGCGTGTCCGTAATAGGCGGACGGGTCAGAGGATTGATATACGGATTCTCTACATAATAGTGCTGCTGGGACTGGAAGGGTCCCAATTCATCCATGGGATTTCCCAGAGCATCAATGATACGTCCCCGCAGGAACTCCCCTACCGGAATTTTCAGGCGCTTCCGGGTATTGCGTACAAAGCTGCCTGCGGAGATGCCGCTCATGTTCTCGTAAGCCATCAGCTGGCTGCGCCCGTCCCGGAATCCTACAACTTCCACCGGAATCTGTTTCTTCTTGTCTTCGTTGTAGATCATGGCAATGTCGCCGATACTGGCCCGGTTGCCGGAAGCTTCCATGGACATGCCTACAATATTTTCAATTTTTCCGATGTAGCTGACGGTCTCCGTATTCATGATCCGCGCCGGTAATTCTGCAAACATGCCTTCCACCTTTCGTCAGACACGGGCATTGTTCAGGATGTCTTTGATATTCTCCAGCTGTGTACTCACGCTGGCATCTATGATCTCCTCCGGAAGCTCAATGATACAAATGCCCTCCTCTTCATTATCCATGGCGACGATTTTGACATTGTCCGACAGATGGGACAGGGCGTTTAAAAATTCCACATCGGTATTCATGGTAATCTTTGCGTCGCATTTGTTGATGTAAATCTTCGCCCACTCTGTCTTTTTCAATTTATCAGTAGCCGCTATAATCATCCGGTGTATGATATTCTCACTGGATTTTAAGCTGGTGTGAATGACTTTCTCTGCGATGGCCAGGACAACTCTTTTCAAATCGTCCAGATATTTCTCCATCACCTCATCTTTTTCCCGGCGGATGGTATCCATGAAATCAGCGGCATTTTTCTGAAACGTTTCTACTTCCTGCTCATAGAGGGCTTCTGAATCTGCCCTGCCCTGCTCCATACCGGCTTCGTAGCCTTCCTCCCGGCCCTTTTCCCGGGCTTCCTGCCGGAGCACTTCCGCCTCCTCCCGGGCTTTCGCAAGAACCTCTTCCGCTTCCCGGCGTGCCTGGGCCAAAATCTCACTGGCCCGCTCCTGCTCTTCCCGGAGGCGCCTCTCCTCTTCTGCCTGTCTGGCCGCTTCCTCCGCAGCTGCTGCTTCGGCTGCCGCAGCCTCCTCCTCGGCAGTGTCTGTCTCCTCCCCGGTCTCTTCTTCTATGGCAAAGTCCGAAAAAAACTGGTAGAGCTGTACTGCGTCAATGGCCTTTTTGTCTTTTACAACCTTAGACAATGATCTCATCCTTTCCGCCCTTGACGATAAACAGTTCGCCGGCTGCCTCTAACCTGCGGATAACGCCAACAATTCTCTGCTGGGCTTCCTCCACATCCTTCCGGCGCACATTGACCGTAATCTCCAGGTCGGACTGGACGCTCTCCGCCATACGTCCGGACATATTGGCAAACACAAGCTGTCTGACGTTTTCGTCGCTGCCTTTGAGGGCATATACCAAATCTTTGACATCGCATTCCCGGATAAATCTCTGGATGGAACGATTGTCAAGGGTAAGGATATCTTCGAATACAAACATTTTCTTGCGGATGGTCTCGGTAAGCTCTGCGTCTTTCTTGCCCAGCTCGTCGAAGATAAACTTCTCGTTGCTGCGATCCATATGGTTCATAACGTCCGCAATGTAATCAATACCGCCGATGGTCGTGTAATCGGCCGTAACCACATTCTCAAAGCGTTTGCGCAGCTGGGTCTCCACAAGCTTCACTGCCTCCGGGGAAACACTGTCCAGGCGTGCGATACACTCCACTACCTGAAGGCCGATATCCTGGGGCAGGTCTCCAATGACTCCCGCCGCCTGCTCCGCATCTGCATAAGACAGCACCAGCGCAATGATCTGGGGCCTCTCATGGGCCAAGAAGGAATAGAGATTCTTGGGACTGGACTTGCGGATAAACTCGAAGGGACGCACCTTCAGGGACTTGGTAACCCGCTCCAGAAGCTGGCTGGCCGTGGACTCCCCAAATGCCTTCTCCAGGACGGTTCTCGCATATTCTATGCCTCCGTCCGTAACCACCTTCTGGGTAAGACAGGTCTTATAAAACTCATCCAAAATTCCCAGAGTCTCATCTGCTTCAAAGTGACGCAGCTTCGCCACCTCAATGGTCAGCTTCTCAATATCCTCCTCCCCAAGATGCTTGTAGAGTGTAGAGGCTTTATCTGCTCCCAGGGAGACAATGACTGCCGCCGCTTTTTGTTCCGGGGAAATTGCATCTAAATCAACACTCATTTCTCACCGACACCTCCATTCAGCCAATTCTTCAGAAGCTGTGCAGCAATCTCAGGATTCTCCTCCGTAAACTCACGGATATTCTGCTTCAGCTCCATGCCTTTGTCATTCTGCAGGTTGATAATTTCAGGATTGAAGGAGGGCAGCTGTTCTGCCAGGGCCGCCGCTTCTGCCGCCAGGGCGTCCTCCTCTTCCTTCTTCTTTTTCTTCTTCTTTTTGGAGGAAAGTACCAAAAGCACCACCGCAACGATGAGCAATACCAGTACCACCGCCAGTACAATAAAGAATACAGGACTGGAAACCATCTTGGCAAAGGCTCCCTTTTCCTCCTCCGGCTCCGTATTGTCATAGGATTCATAGAAGACTCCGCTCACCACGGAAATCTTGCTCACCCAGTCGGCCTCCGCGATTCCGGCCGCATTTCCCACCAGAGAGCGCAGGTCATCAATGGTCAGGCTTCCGTAGCTCTCGCCGTTGATGGCCACGGACACGGACAAATCCTCCAGGGCACCCGGTGTCACCTGCCCCTGTTCCTTAATCTGGTTTACCAGGAAGTCCCGGTCCCAGGTACGGGCTCCGTAGCCTTGCGCGTCCTCATCGTCTCCCCCTGTATTATATTCCGGAACACTTGTATCTGCGTTTGACTCAGCTCCGGCCACTCCGCCGGCCACCGCATCCTTCTCTCCCGAGATCTCCACAGTCCCCTGCTCATGGGAAATAATTCCTGTCTTGTCATTGGGATCGATCTTTTCCGGCGTATTATATGTAATGGTTTCCCGCAGAAGGGTTTCCATGTTAATCTGGGCTTTGGTGGAAACCCGGACATTGCCCTCCCCATAGAAAGGCGCGAGGACATGCAGCACCTTGGCGGTAATCTGCCCTTCAATCAGTCTTGCAATTTCCTCCGTATCCTGGCTGGTCAGGCTCTTGTTGTCCTCCTCGCTGGTGGATACGTCGTTTCCGTTTCCGTCAAAGACGGCTACATTTTCCGGATCCAGTCCCGGCACGCCGGAAGCCACCAGACGCTGTACCGCCAATGCTTGTTCCACACTGGGAGAGCCTCCGTCTGCCATGGTCACAACCGCGTTGGCCGTGGTCTGCTGGACATTCTCGTCGCTTAAGACGTATTTCCGCTCCTCTCCCATGGCAATGGTTACATGGGCGTCCCGCACTCCGTCAAAAAGCATAATCGTAGCTGCAATCCGGTTCTGCAGATCATAAATTGCATAGCGGTTCTTATCGGAGTCTGTGGTCATAAGCCCCGCATTTTCCGTAAACACCTGATAGCCGAAACCGTTTTTGGGATACCCCTCAAAAGCCAGGTTCGCCCTGGTCTGATCCAGCACGTTGGAGGGAACCAGGATTTCCCCGTTCTTTGTATATTGGTAATCAATCTGTGATTCCTGCAATTTTCCTATAATCTGCTGCGCCTCTTCTGTCCCCAGGTTGGAAAAGAGAACCTCATAACCCCGGTCTCTGTTCAGCAGCAGCGCGACAGCAATGGAAAAAACAATCAACCCCGCCACGCCCGCCAGGATGATTTTTTTCATTTTGCTGTCCAGTTTAGAAACAACCGCCTTTAACTGCGCAATTCTTTCCTTCATGGCCGTTTCTTTTCCCTTCTATGTAAAAATTCTTTCTCAAAACTTTTGCGTAGAAATACGCAGATCCGCAGGAGAACAGGAACTTCTGTCCTCCCGGCAGATGCCCTTACATGGACATTGTAATCAAAGAATTGTATGCTTCCAACGCCTTGTTCCGAAGCTGAATCAGCATATCAACGGAAAGCTGCAGCTCTGCCCCTGCAATGGGAACCGTGTGAGGATCGTCAATCTGTCCCGTTGCCAGCAAATATTTCTGCTTCTCGTAATTGTCCTCCAATTCCCGGACATCACCAATCATATCCTGAAAAATCCCCTGGAAAAGAGAAACGCCATTTTCTCCTGAAATCTTCTGTGCATTCTCCCCCACACCGCCGATACCGGCCATGCCCTGTATCCCAGTCATGGGAGTAATAAATAAATCTTCCATATCCCTCAAACTCCTTCTCTGTTTTCCGGCCCCTTAGAGGCCGTCTCCTCATTTTTTCTGCTCCTACTGGCCCTTGATCACAGAACGGAGCCTGGAAAAATCGCTGTTGACGGCATTCAGCACATACTGATATTGAAGCTGCGCCCTTGCCATCTCCACTTCCTCCGCATCCGCATTTACATTGTTCTCGTCCAGACGCGCGGAGCTGTCCTTTTCATTTATCGAATAGTAGGAATTTTCTATGATACTGCGGGTCTGCGCAGGAGTTTTTGCAGCCCTCGCCAGTTTCAGACGATTTTGATAAACATCTTCAAACGTGACATATTTGGCCTTGTAGCCCGGCGTGTCCACGTTTGTCAGATTTTGGGAAATCACCACCTGCTTTGCCCATAAAAACTCCAATGATTTCTGCGACATGGAAATGGAGTTTCCAAACATATAATTCATGATCCGTCTTCCCTTCTTATGCGCACTTAAATTCTTCTGAAAAGCAAATCATCAGTTTTACATAATCTGATTATACCAGTTTAATTTTAAACCCTTTATCGCTTTTTTTCAACAAAAAAAGACACATTTTTTAAAAAATTTATAATATTGCCATTCTATTTACAGAAGAGAACCCACGGCGCTTGTGCCTTCCTCTTCTTCATCCGAAAAAACTTCTTTTTGGAAAATATTCTGCATCTGGAGGCGCATCATTTCCACCATATACTGGGCGTCTTCCTGGCTGAACAGCGTTCCTGCGGAATCAAAGGCGCTGCCCCCGGCCGCCAGCTCTTCCAGCTCGGCAATCCATGACTGAATCCCGGAAACTCCGCCTCCTGTAACGGCGCCGCCGAATACACCGCTCAAATCAATGTCTTCTCCCGCATAAGCGAGAACCTTCTTTATATAGTTCTGCGTCTCTTGAAAAGGCGGAACGCCGCCGTACTTCTCCACGTTTCCGCTTCCCGCATTGTAAGCGCTCAAAGCCAGGACCGCATCTCCGTTGTAGCGCTCCATAAGGCCGGCAAAGTATTTTGCCCCTCCCATAATGTTGCTGCGGGCATCCAAAGAATCCGCCACCCCCAGCGAGCGGGCCGTAGCCGGCATCAGCTGCATGACGCCTTGGGCTCCCGCGGAGGACACTGCAGAGGGATTGAAATTGGATTCTGCTTTCCCAATGGCTTTCAAAAGATTCAGCTCCACACCGTAGAGCTGGGAAGCCTCCCGGAAAATACTCTCCATGCTCTCCGTGGTCTTAAGTGCACTCTGAAAAGTCTCCCGGAATCCGGTCTCAGCTTCCGCCTTCCCTGCCGGGCTGTATGTACGTTCTTTCTGCTGGCTGCGGACTCCGGAAAGGGCCGGATCCCACTGCGTAGACAAATTGTTTTCCATCGCTTCCACTTCCTCTTCTATAATTATGAACCAACCCTTGTGCATATTCCTTTACAAGCAAAATCTGCACGCCCTGAAGACCTTTTCAGAAGTCCTCTTAGGTTTGCATAACTGATTCCTATGATATATGAATCTCTTTTCTCTGTCAAGTAATACAGAAGAAAACCCCATACAAACATTTCTGGGAATTTGATGGAAAAACATACGATTCTGCAAAAAAATCCCCCTTTCTCCAGCAGTTTCCATCCGGCAAAAGGGGATTTCGACGATTTGAACCTCTCCGTTAATTCCGGCTTTCTTTCTCGTCTTTTTTTATCATTTTTTTCAGGCTGTCCAAAGAGGAAATTCCGGCCGATTCCCGGTTGGCCTGCGCGGCTTCCGCCAGCTCTTTGCGCAAAATAGAAATATCTTTGGGAGCCGAAATTGCGATTTTTACCCAATCCGATCCAACCTCCAGGACAGAGAGCTCAATATCGCTGCCTATCATAATGGATTGATTCTTTTTCCGCTGCAGTACCAGCATCTCACTCATCCCCCCTTATCGCTTCTCCCAGCCCATGGCGGAAGGTGTAGGCCGGATCCTCCAGAATAATCTGGCGGGCATCCCTGGTCCGGTAATTCACTGCAATGGGAGCCTTGAGATTCACCGTGCTGTCTGCCAAGGGTTCCCGGATTACACCAATCACATAGTATGAAATATCCTCATCCCTGGAAGTACCGATGGCAATGCGGTCCGCCTCGGAAATCTGCGGATTATAATCCGCAAAAAAGCGGAACGGATTCAAAAGCACAAAACAAAGTTCTTCATTCTCCAGGGACTGCAGGCAGAGCATGGTATCCGTATCTTCCTCAAAAGAAATGGGAAGAAATTCCTTCTGTTCTTCAAAACCAAAGAGCCCCTCGGGAAAGCAAATCTTATCTCCGGCCTGGTACTCCACCTCTCCAAAATAGCGGTTCTTAATTTTCATTTTTCCTAAACCTCCTTATATCCCAAGGGAGTATCCCGCAAAAACGAAAAAGGGCTTATTGCTAAGCCCTTACATCCAGCGGTTCGTAATTGGGATCCGCACTGGGCGGAACATAAATGGGACCTCCCACATACTCAATGCGCACTTCCGGGTGCTGGGTAATGGAAAGTTCAATATCTCCCGGAATAAACTCAAAATTTCCGTTTGCTGCCTTCAAATCAAAGTTCAGCTTATCCATCTGATAATTGATGATGAGATCCCCTGCCTCATAATCAATCTCTACCGGAGCTGAAGGCGTAAACCCCAGTCCAAATTCCCCCGTAGGCTGCTGCATCCTGCTGGAAAAAATCTGTCCCAAAACATCCTGCCCCAGCGTAGCCTTCACCATCAGCTGTCCTTCCTGGGCAAAGGAAGCAGTCGCCTCATAGGCAGCCTGATGTCCCTTCTGGGCACTCTGCCCGATGCTGCGCGCCGTCGTGGGAACCACGGAATTACGTGCCTCAAAGGAGTCAATATTCAATTTGACCGGACGGCTCTTGATTGTCATACCGCCCTTATTCCGGCTGATCTCCACCTCTGCAGTCGACGATTTGTACTGCAGCCGGGCATTCTGTACCTTCAGCTCATACTGAATCGGTATCGTCGTAATATTGATTAACTGTTTCATACCATGCTTCCCCTCCAAACCATGTAAAAATTATATCCTGCCGTTCCTTATCCCATAAAGTCAATAAAGGACGGTGTAAGAATACTCGTACCTATCTTCAGCGCAGCGTTATACGCGTACTGCGCCCAGGAGAATTCCGTAATGGCTTCCGCCATATCCACATCCACCACATTATGAATCTGCTCCGTCAGGGCAAGCTCCTGATCCTCCAGACGTGTCTTGGTGGTTTGCAGGAAATTTGTCTTGGTTCCGATGGTGGTCAGATTATCCAAAAGACCGTCCCGGCCGCCGTCAAATTTCTCCAAAAGCTGCTGCAGCTCATCATAATCTTCATCCGTAAAGTCTTCCCGCTCCAGAACATCCGCAATCTGGCCCGCCAGGACGATCATGTTGTTGCTCACACCCTCATCGTCCTTGCCGTAGCCTACTACATTCAGGCCCGGCAGGGCAGTGTTGAACGCGCTGGAATTGGCAATGGTCGTCTTGCCGTTGGCATCCGTACCGGTGGTCAGACCGAAGCCCAGATCAACGTATACCTGTTCTGCGGCCATGCGCTCCAGCTTTTCTGCATCGCTGCCTGCCACAGGCGGATCCGGAATTTCCACATCCACATTTACGCCCCGGTACAAAAGGGTCGTGGTAGTCTTGCCGTTGGCATCCGTCTCCTTCTTCAGCTCAAAGGGCGGCTTTCCTCCGTCCGCTCCGCCGAAGACAAACTTGTCGCCGTAGGAAGCGTTCATGCTCATGGTCATAGCTTCCTGGGCCTGGCGGAAGGCCGAGGCATATGCCTGACGGGTGGACAGGCTCTTGTTGGTGCCGTTCAGGGCCTCCAGGCCGTACTGCTTGCTCAGCTGCTTGGCCTGGACATTGAGCTGGTTGATAGCGTCCTCCTGGGAATTCTGGAAGGACTGCACATCGTCAAGCATCCCCAGATAATCCTGGTTCTTCTGATATTTCTGATACAGGGTAGATTCCCGCACCGCACCGGTGGGATCCTCGAATCCTTTGCTGAACTTGCGGTTGCTCATTACCTTGGTCCGGGCGGCATCCAGATTGGAAACGGAAATGCCCAAATTGGATTTATAATTCCGGATTAATGCTCTTGTCGTGATTCTCATACCAATTCCCTCCCATTACCTTCCGACTACGCCGGTTCCGTTGATTAGTTTATCCAAGGCTTCATCCAGGGTCGTCATCAGCCTGGCCGCCGCAGAGTAAGACTGCTGATAATGCAGCAGGTTGATTCCTTCTTCATCCAGGGATACGCCAGAAATGGCATCCTTCAAATCCGCCGTCTGGTTGATGACGGTAATCTTGTTATCCAAAGTATTCTTGGCAGCCTTCAAATCGATATTCAGTACATTCTCCATATTGGTGAAGCAGTTATAGAATGTTCCGTTGTAGAAAGTTGAGCCGTCTCCTCTTTCGAACTTCTGGCTGGCACTTAAGGCTTCAATCATTTTCAGCACATTATCGTCCGCCGTAGAGCCTACTACGTCGTCGCCCTCCCCCGGCACCTTATCCTTGGAAGTGCGGACGCCGTATTTGTTATTGGCCCAGCCGTCCGCAATCTTGATATTGGAGACGGAGAACGGCTTGTTGGGATCGATCTTCTCAAAGAGCGGCGTATCTTCCTTTCCGTCCGGATCCGCATTCAGTTCATTGAAAACCTCTGCAAACTTAGCTACCAGGGAATCCAGGGTCTGCTCGTAGTAGCCGATGCCGTTGACGTCTGTGGGAGGGGTGTCAAAACCGCCGGATTTGTTGAGAACATCCAGGGTTCCCTTCATAACGCCTTCGGTGATGTTATCCGTAATTTCCTTAGGACCCGTTAAATTTCCTGCCCGGTCCGTTGTGGTAACGGAAAGACGCATGGCGTCTCCCACCAGGTTTTTGGCTTCCAACGGGGAAAAATTACTTCCCTGCACAATATTGTGAACCGTATCCTTGCCGTTTGCATCGGTAGCAGTGTAAGTAACCTCACCGTCAGCTCCCAGTTCTACTTTTCCCTTCGCACCGGAGGGATCGTTTACATTCAGGAACTCCTTTACCTCATCAAAAATCTCCTGTCTCTGGGTCTCGGCTTCCGCTATCGCCGCCGTATCCGGAGGCGTCTGGGCTTTCAGATTGCTAATCTTCTCATTCAGCGCCGCAATCTGGCTCATCTTCTCATTGGCGCCGCTTAAGCCGGAAGCAGAAAAGGAACCGTATTTATTATCGGAAACCAAAAGATGCTTCGTTCCGGTATTGTCTATAAAGTAGATATCCAGTTCTTCAATGGTCCTGCTGACCATCTCATCGGTGGGATCTTTTGCGTTTACTACAGACACCAGCTTCTCATCCCGGTATTTCACCGTAATGGGAAGGTAGCTGGCCAGTTCGTCGATGAGCTCGTTCCGCTGATCCTTCAGCTCCAGAGCCGGATTTCCCAGAATCTGGCTGTTGCGGATGGTCTCGTTTAACTCTGCCAGGTTCTTGAGAATCTCGTTTGCATCCTTTACGGTAGTATCAGTAAACTCGCTGCTGAGATCATCCCTGACTCCCTTCAAATCTTCCGCATTCTGATGAAAGAGATTCAAAAGCTGCTGGCATGCAGACTTTACCATGGAATCAAATTCCTTGCTGTTGGGATTCACAGACAAATTCTGCAGCTGGCTGTTCAGATTAGCCAAAGCATCTTTGATTCCCGTGGAATTGGTCTCATCCAGAAACTGCGCCAGCTTCTCAAAACCGCTCACCTGGGCGTCCGTGGTGCCCAGCTTCGCCATCTGAGTGCGGTACTGGTTATCCAGGAACGGATCCCGAAGCTGGGAAACACCTGTAATCTCTACACCAAAACCAATACGGGAGTTCGGATTGGAATTGTAGAACTCACCGCCTCTCAAATACAGGCTCTGAATGTCCAGACGCTGTCTGGTATATCCCGGGGTATTTACGTTGGAAATATTCTGACCGGTCACTTCCAAGGCACGCTGGCTGGCACACAAAGCCAGGGTAGCCGTGCTGAAACCGGCAAAAGTTGAACGCATCATAACTTGACTCCTCCTCTATATCCGTCTGTCGGTAAAGTGGGGCGTATCCGGGCGCATGGAACCGTCCCCCTCATAGGTCCGGACATTTGCACTTCCGTAGGTCTTCTGGGCTACCATCTTGTTGATGGCATGGAGATTGACTTCCATCATGGTCTTGGAGCTTTCCGTTATGGACCGGAACTGCCTCACCCGGCTTCCCAATTCCTCAAAAAGCTTCTGAAGCTCCGTCTTCTCATCTCCGGACACCCGCTCCAGAATCTCCGAAAAGGTCATATCCGGAAATCCCAGCTCCTTCTGAAGCCGCTCCCGCTTCTGATCCAGTCCGCGCAGAGTCATAATCTCTGCCTGTTCCCTCTTTATAATATCCTCCAGAGCCGAAACCTGGTTCTGTTTCACAATGTCCAGCTTCTCCTGCTCCAGAGGAATCAGCCGATCAAACAGTTCTGCAAACTGCCGGATCAGATCCGCAAATTTTGTCATATCAGCCATGGGCATATGCCTCCCCAGACAGCAGCATCCTGGATGCAATCAGATAGGGGTCCACATGATAAGTTCCCTCTTCTACCTGCCGCTTTACTGCTGCCACCTTCTCCGGGGATGCCCCCTGTCCGGCCTCCGACACGACCTGTCTGGACAGAGCCTCCGAGAAGGTTTTTTCCTGAATCTGCCTGGAGCTGGACTGGATGGTAATGGCATCATAGTTGCCATTGCCCTTCGCGCCGCTCTGGACCCTGGAATCAGACCTGGTATGGCTGGCTCCCTCCATGCGGAAGAGACTCATATTGTTTCGCATTATCTTCATAAAATAAACTCCTTTCAGAGATAGCTCCGTCCTGCTTCTTATACTATTTATCGGCCGAAACAGGAAAAAAATTAATATGAAAGATCATTT
>CAJUNN010000065.1 GCA_910587955.1 uncultured Lachnospiraceae bacterium
AAACCAGATCATTTGTGCATTGCAATATTCACGCTTTGTTTGTCCGTGAGGTTTGTAGAATATTTTCTGATTGAAACAGATAAAACGGCTATTGGAGAAAATGTGCTTCATAAAGCAGTTGGAATTATTCTATTGGCTTTGGTATTGAAAAGGGTAAATCTTTCATGGAGCGATATTGGATTTCATAGAAACGGTTTTGTAAGCAGTATTTTGAAAGGTTTGTTATTGGGAAGCGGTTGCTTTGCCATTTCATATGGCCTGGAATTGGCGATCTTTATTCTGCAAGGAAATCCTGCACATTTAGAAATGTATATCAGCAGTTTTTCGTTAACCGGCTCTCAAATAAAAAATACGGATTTCATTTTCTTTCTGTTATGCGTACTATTCAATGTTATGAATGTATGGATGGAGGAGGGCGTTTTTCGCGGTCTGTTTATGAAAATGTTCTCTGAAACAAAGCCATTTATGAAAGCAAATTATATTTCCGCATTTTTGTTTGGTGTTTGGCACATTGTAATGCCCATCAGAAGCTATATAAATGGCGAAATGTCATTTGCGGTAATGGTTCTAATGGGTATCGGTTATATGATCCTTGCCGGGATTATGGGAATCAAATGGGGGCTTCTTTACCGCATAACAGGAAATCTATGGGCAGGGCTTGGCGACCATTTATTCAATAATACCATTGCTACAAACATGCTGCATGTCGTTTCTCTAAAGAGCGCAGACGAATTACAAATTGTCAGGATTATGGCTGCACAAATTATTTCCTTTGCTATTGTGTTGGCAATTCATACTTATCGAACTGCTAAGGTTCGATAAGGTATTATTACAAGAAGAGAAAAGAAAATAGATAGAAGTCCGGAGGGAGTGCTTTGAAAAAGCGAGAGTTTATTTATATAGCAGTTTTGACTTTGAACATTGCGGTTGTGCTATCAGCCGTGTTTTTTGGAGTTGGACATATATTTGGCGTTCTAAACCAGTCAATGTTTGCGCTTTGCCTTATTGCTTTTCAAGCATAAACGGTGGGACAAAGGAGGAGAGGTTCAATGAACGATTTAAAAGAATTAGGGAAACTGATGAAAGAGTACCCTGTCATTATTGTTGTAACATTGGCAGCGATGGCTGTAGGCGCAATTTTGGGGGCGGCCGCGTTTTATCAGGGGTGGTTAGGATGAAGGAAGCAGCAAATATGGGAAAAAAAACGCTCTTAATTTCAGCCGGCATAGAAATCATGCTGATTATCTGTATCACGGCAGCCAATCTCAATCCAATTCCCATACTATATTTTATTTTTTACAATCTTTTGTATGGGCTGGTGTTCAGCCTTTTCATCCCGCTGTACTGTTTGTATAAGGAAACATCCTGCGGGCATCCCTTTATGCCAGGGTCTGCCCCAGCGCAAGCGAGGGTATCCGGCAATAATAAGGGAAATGGAGCATCGGTTTCCGGTGGAATGCTGGCAGAAGCTGGTTTGAAAAAGCCGGGCATACAGCAATGGGCTGTTTTGTCTGTCTTTGTAGCATTTTCAATCGGTGGGCAGCTTATTCCGAAGATGGCAGCCGGTGAGCAGGTACCCTGGCACTTGCTGCCTATGGGAATTGTGCCTCTGATTATGACTACGTTTTTTGAGGAATTTTTATTCCGGGGATTTGTGCAGAGCCGGATTGACCGGCAATTTGGGCGGATACCGGCAATTCTGGTTTCAGGTGCAATGTTCTCCCTTTACCATTTGGGTTATCCGGGATTCCGCACATGGGAGGATCTTCTTCTGTTGTTTGTAGTAGGGATCGGATTTGCGGCTGCATACAAGTTATCTGATAATAACCTGATTATATCCTTCTTTGTGAACCTGCCGAATGCTTTTGTTACCTACATACTGAAATATGAGCAGTTTCCCGTCATGCGTGTCAGTTCCACCATAGCGGCGGCTATTACATTGGTGCTGATTGGGTTGATTCTTTTATTATATCGAAACGCAGATTGAAGGATAAGGAGGCAATAAATATGGAACTTGTAAAACTGACACACGAAAATATTGATAAAGAACACATCTGCTGCGCCATCTCCAATAACAAGGATATTCAGGTTATGTCCAAAAAGAACTGGCTGAAAGACAGGCTGGACGAAGGGCTTGTATTCTTAAAAGGCAATGTCCGGGGGAAATGCTTCATTGAGTATATCCCTGCGGAATACGCATGGGCGCCCATCGAGGCGGAGGGCTACATGTACATTGACTGTCTGTGGGTATCCGGGCAGTTCAAGGGGCATGGATACTCGAACCTCCTGCTGGATGCTTGTACCCGCGACAGTAAAACGAAAGGGAAAAAGGGGCTTGTGATCCTGTCCTCCAAAAAGAAAATGGGATTCCTCTCTGACCCAAAGTATATGGGCTATAAGGGATTTCAGACAGCGGATACGGCAGAGCCTTATTTTGAGCTGATGTACTTGCCTTTTGAGGAGGACGTCTCCATTCCCCGATTCCGGGATAGTGTCGGCAGGCAGAAAGATATGCCGGAAGGATTTGTGCTGTATTACACAAACCAATGCCCTTTTACGGCCAAGTATGTACCGATACTGGAGGAGATGGCAAAGGCCAAGAACGCGGTATTTCAAACTGTCCATATCCAGACCAGAAAAGATGCGCAGGGATGCCCTTCGCCCTTTACAACCTTTTCCCTTTTCTATGACGGGCAGCTTGTGACACATGAAATCCTGTCGGAGAAGAAATTTGATAAAATCTTAGTGGATAAAGGGGTGTGAAAAGTGATTTACTTAAGAACAGACAATCAAATTCAGACGGGAATCATTGATTTAAGGCATACGCTGAACGATTTTCTGAAGGATCCGGGCCGTTGCGGTTATAGGGTCTATCAGAGAGAAGAAAAGAAAAAGCATGCAGGAGAAATAATATGTGCGGCAGATAATTAGCATAAATTACCGCTTGAAATCCAAACGTTTGTTTGCTAGTATTTTCTCGTGGAGGTGAACGTACGTTTGAAAAATATCATTTTTCATATTGATGTAAACTCGGCCTTCCTTTCCTGGGAGGCCGTTTATCGTCTGGCACACAAAGGAGAAAAACAAGATTTAAGGGAAGTGGTATCTGCGGTAGGAGGGGATGCTGCTTTGCGCCGCGGAATTATACTGGCAAAGTCTATTCCGGCGAAGAGCTATGGGATCAAGACCGGAGAAACCATTTTGGAAGCGCAGAGAAAATGCCGGGAACTGGTATTGGTTCCGCCCAATTATCGCCTGTATGAGAAATGCTCCGGGGCTTTTATGGAAATTTTGCAGAAGTACTCAGATGCAGTAGAACCCTACAGCATCGACGAGGCCTTTGTAGATATGAGCACAAGCTGCCGTCTCTTCGGCACGCCGGAGGAGACGGCGGAGCAGATCAAGGACCATATCCGAAAAGAACTTGGGTTTACGGTTAATGTAGGGGTGTCCAGCAATAAGCTGCTTGCAAAAATGGCTTCGGATTTTCAGAAACCGGACCGGGTGCATACCCTGTATCCCGAAGAGATCCAAAAGAAAATGTGGCCCCTTCCCGTATCGGATTTGTTCTTTGTGGGACGGGCAGCGGCCGGCCGGCTTTTCTCTGTAGGAATCAGGACCATCGGAGAGCTGGCAAAGGCGGATCCGGCCTGGCTGAAAAGTATGCTTAAGAAGCAGGGAGAGCTGATCTGGGGTTTTGCCAACGGGATCGATCTTTCTCCGGTGCTGGAAAATCCGGCAGGAAATAAGGGCTATGGAAACAGCACGACCACGCCTTTTGATGTGGCGGATGAGGAGACGGCGGATCGGGTGCTTTTGGCACTTTGCGAGCTGGTGGGGGGCCGTCTGCGGGCGGACCGGGTGCAGGTATGCGTGGTGTCTGTGGGAGTCCGGTATACGGATTTTGTTTATGTCTCCCACCAGAAGAAGCTGCAGAGTCCCACAAACCTGACGCTGGAGCTCTATGGGGCAGCCCGCCGGCTGTTCCGTGAATTGTGGAACCAAAGACCTGTCCGTCACTTAGGAGTGCATACAAGCGGGGTAAGCGGTTCAGATACAGGGAGACAGTTAAGCATTTTTGATGAAATTGATTATGAGAAGCTTGGCAGGATGGATCAGACAGTAGACGGGATTAGGAAGCGCTTTGGAGAGGATGCGGTGAGGCGGGCGGTATTCCTTGAGCAGCCCGCGGATGATAGGAACGGAGGAAGAGGAGATGGCATTTGGAATTGGTACAAACCGGCCGGAAGCGGACGCGGGCAGTGTCAGGGGAATACAGGAGAAAATTGCCTGTGAGTGCTGGTTTACCAGCACAGGAAAAGTGCTTCCGCTGATGCTGAAAATACAGGATGAAAATGGGGAGATTCAGACAATCCGGGAGATTACGGTGCATTCCCAGGAAAAGAAACGGTATGCGGGAGTGCCCTCTATAGAATATGACTGTACGCTGGTGCTCCATGGACAAAGCATAAGGGCATGGCTGATTTATTATCAGTCAGAAAACTGCTGGGTTCTCAACTTCCGCTGAACGTACAGGAGAAGATTTCCGCAGTTTTTCTGCATCTATGCAATATGGAATAAAAAGGTTGACAAAAGAATATTAAAATGATATGATTTTAATATCAAATTGAATGGAGGGAATAAGGATGCAGGAAAAGATATTAGATAAGAAAAGAAACGGACTGGCAATGCTGTTGCTTATCATTTTGGTTTATGCGGCAGGTATCGCATGCTTTGTATGCGGTGTGGTTCAATCGGAAAAGAATACAACGGCGCTTTCATTGGCCATGTCCATTGTAGGAGGGTTCTGGATAGGGGCAGGCTGGATTCCCCTTATGGGCCTGAAAGTCCTGAAACCGCAGGAGGCTCTGGTACTGACGCTTTTCGGAAAATACGTAGGTACGTTAAAGAAGGAAGGGTTTTATTATGTGAATCCTTTTTGTACCGGTGTCAATCCGGCAGCCCGGACCAGGCTCGGCCAGAGCGGAGATGTAGACGGAGGCTCCGGGAAGACCCTGGTGATTTCCGGGGGAGCCGGCACGCTGAACACGGAGTCCATAGGAAAGAAAATTTCCATGAAAATTATGACTCTTAATAACAGCAGGCAGAAAATCAATGACTGTCTGGGAAATCCCGTGGAAATCGGAATTGCCGTGACCTGGCGGGTGGTGGATACGGCCAAGGCCGTTTTCCAGGTAGACAATTACAAAGAGTACCTTTCTCTTCAATGCGACAGTGCTTTGCGGGACATTGTGCGGATTTATCCCTATGATGTGGCGCCTAATGTGGATACCACGGGGGACGGTGTGGCCGACGAGGGGAGCCTTAGGGGCTCCAGCGAGATTGTGGCTTCCCGGATCCGCAATGAGATTCAGAAAAAAGTGGCGGAAGCCGGACTGGAAGTTCTGGAAGCCCGGATCACCTATCTGGCATATGCGCCGGAGATTGCAGCCGTGATGCTCCAGAGACAGCAGGCGTCAGCAATTATAGACGCCCGGAAAATGATTGTGGACGGCGCTGTAGGAATGGTAGAGATGGCACTGGAGCGCTTAAGCGAGAAGAATACAGTGGAACTGGACGAAGAGCGGAAGGCGGCTATGGTATCGAATCTTCTGGTAGTTCTCTGCGGAAACCATGATGCACAGCCGGTAGTCAATTCCGGCAGCCTGTATTAAGTATGGCAGACGGGCAGAAGAAACAGATTCCCCTGCGTCTTTCCGCCAAGCTGTACGGGGAAATTGCCGCCTGGGCGGAAGATGATTTCCGCTCGGTCAACGGACAGATTGAATATCTTCTCTCAGAGTGCGTGCGCCAGAGGAAGAAGAATGGGAAATATGTATCCGAAGAGCTGGATAAGCCGCTGGATATAGAAATTGAATAATGGGACAGCAGAGAGAAAAGCAGGTCTTTTGGGCCTGCTTTTCTCTCTGCAAAAATACAGCTAAAAATAGGAAAAGGCAAAAAAAGTTTTGGTTGAAATATAAAAAGGAAAACGGGAAAGAATATAAAAGTATGTGCAATTTTAAAATTTTTCCGCATTGGTTGTGACGCCTTTTGGTATTCCTGCATAAAAGGAGCGTTGCTATAATAAAACCATAAAGAGAAAGGTGATTAAAGAATGGATTTAAATCCAAGGGAAATTGTTTTTCTTCAGTATCTCTCAGAAGAGACCCAGTACAGACCCTTAAGCTATTACGCGCAGAAGATGAAGGTTACGGTTAGGACCCTGCGGACAGATCTTAAGAATCTGGAGCAATATTTAAAGAGTCTGAATATCAAACTGGAACGGAAAAGCGGACTGGGAATTTATCTGGGCGGCAGTGCCGGGGAAAAGGCGGCGCTTACTCAGATTTTACAGGCGGACGGCAGACGCAGTCCCTATATGACTCCGGGCGGACGCCGTCTGGAAATTCTGCGGATGCTGCTGTGGGACGGGGCAAATCATCTTTCGGTTCAAAAACTTTCAGAGCAGTATTTTGTGAGTCCGGCCAGTATTGTAAACGATCTGAAATACGTGGAGAAATGGCTGTTTCCGCACGGGCCGGCACTTTTGCGGGATTCCGCGGGGACCAGGCTCCAAGGCAGTGAGGTAGGGATACGCAGGGCCATGGCTGCTTTTATCGAAGAAAACGGATTTGAAAACGCAGCCCAGCTGCAGGCCTTTGAACCGCAGAAAATCGATCGCATGACGGTGGAAAACCTTCGGAATCTTTTTCCGGATCAGGAAATCCGTTTTTTGGAAGGGCTGCTGAATTCTTTGGAAAAGCAGTGCGGCTATGTCATAGGCGAGCCTTACTATTTAAACCTGCTTACACATTTGCTGATTGTTGTAAAGCGTGTGTCTCTGGGGTACAGGACAGAACGGCTTTCCGGGGAGGAGAGGGGGGAATGGCGCAATACGCCCGCGTATAAGTATGCGGAAAAGATGGCGGGAGAAATGGAAGCCTATTTTAATATAGAGATGGGAGAAGAGGAAATCTGCTATATTTACCGGTATTTCATTTCCTTTGGAATCGGAACAAATGAGAATCTGGCTGCCGGCTGCCGGCAGACGGGCGACAGGCTGGCTGAAGAAATTATGCGGTGGACCGGGGAGGCCATGGCGGCCGATTTTGTCACGGACGGCAACCTTAAAAGCGAACTAAAGCTTTATGTCCGCTCCATGATAAACCGTATCCGGTATAACATACCGATAAAAAATAATCTCCTGCCCGGGATACAAAATCTTTATCCGGAGCTTCTTGCATATTTGGAAGGCGTTATCTGGTGCCTGGGCGGTGCTTATGGTTTGGGAAGCGTGAGCCGGGATGAGACAGCTTATATTTCTATGTATTGCCAGGCCGCTGCCGCCGCATCCCAAAAGCGTCCCAAGGCGCTGATTGTCTGTCAAAGCGGCTATGGGACATCCCAGGTGCTGATGACGCGGCTTGCCCAGGCTTTTCCTAGTCTGGAAGCGGCCGGCGTAACATCCGTGCGCCTGCTTCGGGAGACAGATTTGTCGGAGTACAGTTTTTTGATTTCTACGGTACGCCTGCAGGCGCTTCCGATTCCGCATATTGTGATTTCTCCCCTGCTGTCGGAAGCGGATATCAGGAAAATACAGGCCTCCGGGCTTCTTGCGGAGAGCGGGAGGGAAGAAGACGGCGGGAAAAGAATCCGGGAGTGGTTTTTTGAAGGGAAATTGGAAGTGCTCCGGGAACCGGAATGCTGGTCCGGCTGGGAGGAGAGGGTTTCCCAAGGGAGCCCGGAGGAGTGCCGGCATATATCCGGCGGCTTCTTGGATGTAATACTGATTGGAAAGGCTGCAAGGACAAAGATGTATCTGTTTCCGGGGAAGGACGGCCGGGGAGAAAAGGCTGTGATTGAGGGACGGTATCCGAAGGACATGCTGCCTCTGCTGGCAGGCTGTTACCAAATGGCGTCTGCGGGATTTGATTTCTACCGGCTGGATGACTATTACCAGGAGCATGAGTTTCTGCGTTCTGTTCTCCCGGACAGCCATATTATCACCGGACGGCATTTTGAAACAAAGGATGAAGTGATAAAAAGCCTGTCGGAGCTTCTGTTCCGGCAGGGAGCAATACCGGATGCGGAAGCGTTCTGCAGGGATGTGTTTACCAGGGAAATGGAAGGAATTACAGCGATTGAGGAAGATGTAGCCATGCCTCACGGACAGGCCGGGGCAATGTCTTTGGCCATGGCGGTTCTGCCGTCTCCCGTTTCCTGGGGTGTTTATGAAGGCGAGGTAATCCGGGTGCGGATTGTGGTTCTGTTTGCTGTCCGTTCCAAAGATGTCTCCAGCCGGAACAGCGACTATTTCAAGGCTCTTTCAATTATCGGCAAAGCTCTGGATTCTTCCGGGAAGCGGGAGAGGCTATTCCATGCGGAGAGCGGAGAAAAGGCATTGGAACTATTAACCCGTTCTTTGCGGGACAATGAGGAGGAAATATAAATGGTAGAACTTGTAGTTATTACTCATGGGAATCTGGCTTTTGCCCTGAAGGAAACCAGTGAAATGTTGCTGGGGGAACAAGAGCACATAGCTGTTTTCGGACTGCAGCTGGGAGAAAGCATAGAGGAATTGAGGGATCAAGCAGCAGAAGCAATCGGGAGGGCGTGCGAGGCAGGAGAGGTGCTTGTGATTACGGATATGATATCGGGCAGTCCTTTTAACATCGCCTGTTCGCTTCTGGAGCGGTATTCTTTTGAACATCTGACCGGGATCAATTTCCCGCTCTTTTTGGAAATTTTATCAAACAGGGATGAGCTTTCGGCCCGCGGACTGGTGGAAATGAGCTTGAACGTGGGCGGTGAAACTATAAAAGATGCAAAAAAATATTTTGAGGAGGTTGAGTGAATGAAAAACGTGGTGCTGACCCGCATTGATGACCGGCTGATTCACGGGCAGGTGGTAACGGGCTGGGTCAAAAAAACGGAATGCAGCCGCATCCTGGTGGTGGATGACCAGGTGGCCAAGGATCCTTTTATGCAGAGGCTTTTAAAAGCGGCAGCGCCGCCGAAGATGCTTGTAGAAGCCAAGAGTACGGCGGATGCCTCAAAGTGGCTGCTTGAGGAGGAAGAGGCGGGGGAACGCATTCTGATTCTGGTGAAGGTGCCGGAGACGGTGGAGGACTTGCAGAAAGCGGGACTTGTGTTTGATGAGGTGATTCTGGGCGGAATGGCGGCAAAAGCGGGAAGAAAAAAATTTAATAAGAATGTTTCTGCAAGCGAAGAGGAAGTGGCCTGTATGAGGCGCATTATGGAGAAGGGAACAAGGATGGTTTTCCAGCTGGTTCCGGATGAAACGCCTGTGGATGTTGCGAAGCTGGTATGAGTTTGAAAAGATTGAAAAGGAGGGTATTATATGTCTATTGTTCAGGCAATTTTGATTGCACTTGTCTATTATCTGGGGAGAAGCCCCTTCCTGGCCGGACCGGTGGGATATTATACCATATACCGGCCTGTTATCGGAGGCTGGGTGGTCGGAATTATTTTGGGAGATCCGCTGACAGGAATGGCGGTAGGCGCAACCATTAATTTGATGTATATCGGTTTTATTTCCGCAGGAGGGGCGCTGCCCGGGGATATGTGCCTGGCCGGGATTCTAGGTACTGCCCTTGCGGTTTCCGGCGGAATTACAACAGAGGCCGCCCTTGCCCTGGCTGTTCCCATCGGTCTCATCGGAACGATCATCTGGCAGGGAAAAATGACGGTAAATTCTCTTTTCGCCCATGTGGCAGACAAAGCTGCGGAGAAAGGAGATCCGGGAGCCGTATGGATTGGCGACGTACTGCTTCCCCAGCTGTTCTTGTTCCTGCTCACGGCGGTTCCCTGTTTCCTGGCAGCTTACTTTGGCTCTCAGGCAGTGGAAGGAATCATTGCCGTGCTGGGAGGAAAAATACTCAGCGTACTTACAAGCATCGGTTCCATGATGCCGGCCCTCGGAATTGCACTGAACCTGAAGGCCATTTACAAAGGCGACGCCAAGATTTTCTTCTTCGTAGGATTTATGCTTCTGGTATACTTTGAGCTCAGCATGATCGCCATTGGATTGCTTGGCTTGGTCATGGCAGTTATTTACATGCAGATCACTTCGAAACAAAAGGAGGCGGAATAACCATGGAAAAAAAGAAACTCTCGAAAAAAGCCGTATTCGGCGCTTATATCCGCTGGCTGTTTTTGAATCAGTCCAACTATAGCTATGAACGTTATATGGGAACCGGCTTTTTACATGCCATGAATCCGGTGGTAAAAGAACTTTACAAAGACGATGCAGAAGGACGGAAAGAGGTAATGAAACGCCATTCGGGATTTTTTAACTGCGAACCCTGCCTGGCATCTCCCATTGTGGGCCTGACGGTAGCCATGGAAGAGCAGAAAGCCTCCGGAGAGGCACTGGATGAGGATGCCATTACCTCCATCAAAACAGGACTTATGGGTCCTGCCAGCGGAATCGGCGATACCTTGATCCAGGGAGTAATTGTACCGCTCTTGCTGGCGATGTGCATTGACTTTTCCGCAGACGGGAATATTGCAGGCCCGGTGCTGTACTGCCTTGTAATTACGGGGATTATTCTGGTGATTTCCTATTTCGGATTCATGATGGGATATAGGAAAGGATCGGATGCCCTGATGGATATGCTGGAAAGCGGCGTCATCAATAAAGTGATTTCCGGAGCCGGAATCATGGGCTGCGTGGTGCTTGGAGCCCTGGTGGCAAAGTATGTGGGGCTTTCCTGCAAAATAGGAATTCCCTACGGGGAAGAGGTATTCAGTATCCAGACACAGCTCTTTGACGTGCTGCTTCCGAAAATGCTGCCCCTGGCACTTACCATGGGAGTGATGAAGCTGCTGGACAAGGGAAAGAAGCCCATGTACATTATGCTGGTTATGGTGGCGGCGGGCACTGTGCTGGGGCTGCTTGGAATTATCTAGGAAAAAACTTATGAGGAGGAATATGAAAATGACGGTCTCAAATTTCGGCGCTGCTTTCTATACGATCGGCGACGGCAGTATAGAAAAGCTGCGGGAGTATCAAAATGAGCGTGTGGGACTGGTGGTGGATGAAAATATTGTGAAAGCCCTTGGCCTCGATCAGGTGCTTTACCGGGATATTTTTGCAGATACCGAATACCGGGTGCTTTGCAATGTACCTGCAGAACCGACCATTGCCATGCTGGAGGAACCCATCCGGGAGACCCGGAAATTTGACCCGGACCGGATTATAGGAATTGGCGGCGGTGCCGTGATGGACACGGCAAAAGCCCTCTGGGTATTTGCAGAGTGCCCGGACTTGACCTGGGATCAGGCTTTGAAACCATACCAGGTGCCCAAAACGGACGGGCGGATCAAGCTTACGGTAGTGCCTACTACCAGCGGGACCGGCTCGGAGACTACCGGATGCTCGGTTTTGAAGGACAAAGACAATCGGAAGCGCATGATTCTTTCCAAGGAAATCATTCCATCGGAAGCAATTCTGGATTTTACGCTGCTGCGCAGCCTGCCGCTGAAGAATATTGCTTATTCCGGGACGGACGCTCTGGCCCATGCACTGGAAGCTGCCGTTTCCCTGCGCAGTAATTCCCTGGTGAGGGAGATCTGCATCCAGGCGGCGGTTGTGATTCTCAAAAATCTGCGCCTTTCCTATGAAGGGGATTTGAAAGCCCGCGAGAAAGTACATATTGCGGCCTCCATGGCGGGAATGGGAATTGGAAATGCCGGAACCGGCATGGCTCACGGCATGGATCAGGCAGGGGGAGATTTTCATCTGCCCCACGGGCTGATGACCGGGCTGGCGCTGCCGTATACCATGCAGTATCTGATGCCGCAGCCGGTTTATACGGAAGTAGCGGAGCAGCTGGGCTATAAGGGAACGGACGAGGAAAAACAGAAGCGCCTGATTGGGGAAATATTTGACATGTACAAAGCAATAGGTATGCCGGTGACATTAAAAGAGGCGGATGTTCCAAAGGAAGGGTATCTGGGCAGAATTTCCTCCTATGTTGAGCGGGCGCTGCCGGATGCAAATATAAAAAATTGTCCCAAAGATCCGGCCCGGGAAGAGCTGGAGCGGCTATATGAGGCATTTTACACAGGCATGTATGAGAGAAAGGATGGATAGCCATGAGCGAGAAAATGGAAGTGCTGGCGATTACGGACAGCCATCGGTGTGAGGTGCGCACGGTGACGCGGCCCCAGCCGGGAGCGGGGGAGGTTTTGATTAAAATAGACGGCTGTGCATTGTGTACTTACGAGCAGAGGATGTTCACCCGGCAGGCGCCTACGCCTCTTCCTGTAGTAGGGGGCCACGAAATTGCGGGTGAAATTGCAGGAACCGGAAGCGGCGTCAGCCCGGAAGAATATCCGGTGGGGAAAAAGGTGGCGGTGCGCCTGATCAGCAGCTGCGGAAAATGTTATTTCTGCCGGCGCGGGGAAGAAAATCTCTGTGCGGCTATCAGCGCAGGAAAGAGCAGGCAGTCGGAAATTCCCGGATCCGGCGGGCTGGGACAATATGTGGCAGTTCCCGTGGGGAAGGTATGGGAAATTCCGCAGGATCTTCCGGTGGAACAGGCGGTATTTGCAGAACCCCTGGCATGTGTGCTGAACAGCATTGAGAAAGGGCAGATACAGCTGGGGGATGATGCGGTAGTGATTGGCGGAGGCATTATGGGAATGCTGCATGTGATGTGTGCAAAGCTTTCCGGGGCGCGGGTTACGCTTTCGGAGCCGGACCCGGAACGCCGCAGGCTTGCAGAGGAGCTGGGCTGTGATTTTACCGTAAATCCCTTGGAAACGGATCCGGCTGTTTTTCTTAAGAGTATAACAAAGGGGCTTGGGGCAGAAGCGGTTTTCAATACAACTCCTATTTCGGCAGTGGCGGCCCAGGCAGTCAGCATGGCCGCTCCCATGGGGCGGGTGGTCATGTACTCCTCCCAGCATCCGGATCATCCGGTAGAGATAAGCCCCAACTGGCTGCACAAGACAGAGACCGTAATCACCGGGGCCGTAAGTCCCAGCATCCGCTCTTTTGACCGGGCCGTAAATCTGATTTCCAAAGGGCTGATTGACACCGGCAAACTGGTATCCGGCGTATTTGATTACCGCGACGGAACAGAAGCCTTTGAAGCGGCTATCCGCCCGGATACCTTCCGCATTGTGGTGAGATTTTCGTAATGCGCGGACAGCTATTGAGGGTCAAAGCGGTAGAAGGGCTGCATGTGGGTCCCTGCTATGAATTGTCCAGGCAGGCAAAGCGTCATCCATGCAGGATTACGGTAAAGACAAGGCGGGGAAGGTTTGATGCAAAGTCCGGCCTTCAGTTATTGGAGGCAGGCATGGAGCCCGGAGAACGCGTGGAGCTCTGCTTTGACGGATCGGGAGAAGAAGAGGCGGAGGCTGCCCTGGAGTGCTTTGTATTACGATACTTTGAGAGTGAATGAGCAGCAGCTTCAAAGGGAGGCTGCGGAACTGAAATCAGCAGAATCCCGAAGAAAGCCCCAGAAGAATTTGCAGACGCAAAAGCGGCGGCAAATCCTTCTAAGGAAAGGGCTTCAAAGGGAGGCTGCGGAACTAAAATCAGCAGATTCCCGAAAGAAGCCCCAGAAGAATTTGCAGACGCAAAAGCGGCGGCAAATCCTTCTAAGGAAAG
>CAJUNN010000066.1 GCA_910587955.1 uncultured Lachnospiraceae bacterium
AAAAAACCGCTGACAGGTAGGATTTTTGCGTTCATTTTCAAGAATCAACATAATCGGTGGTTTTGAAAAATCAAAGCCGCCGTTTCTTTTTTATCTTCTCAAGGAATGACGCGGTTTCACTGTTAAAAGCGGCGGCTAAAGGAGGTAGCCGCCATGAAGCACATACCGTATCGACAAAATCTTCCCGCCACCTCTTGAACGCCTCCAAATGGTTTGGAGGGGAAGGGTTCTCCCTTTCAACTGGCGGCTATGATAGCTTTCGGGGATAACAGCCAACAACAGCTAAAACCAGGCAAGGTCCCCGGCAAACAATTTAGGGGGGCTTAGAAACGCAGGTGAGATCCACTCTTTAGAAAGCACTTAGCGACACTTTGAACACTTGGCGAGGTGTTTTCGAGCCTAGTGTGAAAGCGTACAGAGTAAGAAGCCATTGCTGATGAGTTTAGTGCGTCTTAAGAGTTAGCTCGCCGGAGTTTCTACCCCGTTTGCCGGGGACCTTGCCTGGTTTTAGCTGTGTCCGCTTTTGTATACCCTACGGGTACCCCGCATGACAGGTCCTTCGGACCGTCCGTTAGGGTATACCCTACGGGTACCCCGTATGACAAGTCCTTCGGACCGTCCGTTAGGGTATACCTTTTTGCATATCCCTCTACTGCATGGTATCCACAATCTCCTTCATGACATCCATGGGAACCCTCCCTGACAGGGTATACCGGATTCCGCCCGCCACAAAGATAGCCGTTTTTTTCGATACGTAATCCTGAGGATTTACTCCTTCCGCCATATCTTCCAGAATATTTACCTTATAGCCCTGTTCCGATGTATAGCTCTCCACAAACCGGGACATGCCCAGGTACTCCGTATCCCACCCCACAGCCATCTGCAATTCGCTTAAAATGAGATCGGCTTTCAGGGAAACCGGGGAACTGTATACCTCCCCCTGCTCGTAGGCATAGCGGTTTTCCTCTTCCAGAAACCGATAGCCGTCCGTATCCCCCAGGATGAAATTGTCCACAGTGATGATTGCAAAACTGTCCGGGTCCGTGTAAAGACGGCACAGCATATAAGGATTATCTTGTGACAGCTCACTGTCTAGAAGCTTCGTACCCAATTCTTCTTTCAGCCGGGAATAATCCCTGTAGTCCTTGTCAATAAGCCCGTTCTCATCGGCCGCAGCCTCCGGCTCATTCATCTTCACAATCTCCATGGAATCCAGTTCCGGCAGTACTTCCCCATTTATCTGGACCTGATTCAGCATACGGTATCCGGCAAAGGCCGTGGTCCCCCCTAAAATAACGGCTGCCGCCGAAACCGCAATACAGGTCCGCAGCTGCCTTGGTTTCCTTTCAGCAGCTCCTTGGCGGATCTTATTCTTTAATCCTTCTCCCATCGCTACCCCTCCTAGCTCCTGCTGCAAAGCTTCCTTTAATTCAGCCTCTCTCATATCCAATCTCCTCCAACATTTTTTTCATATTGCCTCTTGCCCTGTTCAGCCGCTGCATAACGGCATTTTCCGTTTTTCCTATAACTGCGGAAATCTCCCGGACCGAAAGCTCCTGATAGTAATACAGTACCAGCACCTTCCTGTCGCCCTCCTTCAGCCTCATAACAGCCGCCGAAACGCTGTCCCGCTCCAGCAGCGCATTCACCGGATCTTCTCCGGCTGCCTCCGCGCTGTCCTTTAAATTGTTCCGGGTAATGCCAAACCAACGGCTTCTCATTACATTTTTGCAGCAGTTGACTGCAATCCGTATCAGCCATGTCTTTTCACTGGACTGATGCTTGAATGTACCGTAAGACTTCATGGCTTTGATAAACGTTTCCTGGACAGCGTCCTCCGCAAGCTGATAGTCTTTCAGATACAAGCAGCACATGCGCAGAAGCGCATCACCGTAGTCATTCATGAGTCTCTCTAATAATTGTTCTGCCGGCATTTTGACCTCCTTCCTGCTGGTACACCCGAAAGGTGTTTCACTTATTAGACACACATTCCGGCTGAAATATTACCTCCTCATAAAAAATAAACGCGGAACCACAGGCAAGCGCCCTGTTCCGCATTTTTAAGTTACCATACTGCAATTTCAATTCTTATCTGTAGTTCTCTGTACATTTCACGCAGCTGCCGTTGCGGCTGCACCGGAAATCATCTACTATATCATCCACCCGGGTACAGGTACTCTTAATAAAACGCACCGTGTGGACTACCTTGGAGGAATCCACCGGACAGACAGTCTCAAATTTCTGCGTGTATTCCCTGCCGGAGTCTTCCTCCCCTTCCTTCCAGCGGTATTTGCGGGAGGCCCCCCAGGCTTCCTTAGAAGCGGAAATCTCTTTTTCCATGCGCTATTTCCTCCAGATTCCGGGCGGCAATGGCCCTTATTTTCCCGCTCTCCACACGCCCCAGTTCCCGGGCAATCAGAGCTTCCCCTTTTCTCCTGGTATCTTCCGAAGCATAATCCTCCAGATACTCCTTTAACGTCATAAGAGCGTTGGGCTGACAGCAGTTGGCAATCTGCCCCGATTTCACCAGCTTCATAAACCGGTCCCCTGTGCGCCCCTCCCGGTAGCAGGCCGTACAGAAGCTGGGGATGTAATGCAAGTCCAAAAGCCAGTTTACCACCTGGTCCAAGGTTCTCCTATCGCTCACTTCAAACTGGGCTGAATTTTCCTCCTTTGGCTCTTCTTCGGCGTAGCCGCCCACGCTGGTGCGGGAACCTCCGCTAATCTGGGAAATTCCAAGCTCCAGAACCTTTTCCCTCACATTCTTGGATTCCCGTGTGGAAATAATCATCCCGGTATAAGGAACGGCAATCCGCAGCACGGCGACGATTTTGGCGAACAGATCGTCGGGTACTCCGTCCTGAAAGCCGGAGGCATCAATGTCGTCCGCATTGCGTATCCGCGGCACGCTGATGGTATGGGGACCCACGCCGAAAGCTGCCTCCAGATGCTCCGCGTGCATCAGAAGGCCCGTGAAATCATACCGGTAGCCGTTCAGGCCGAACAGAACTCCGATTCCCACATCGTCGATTCCTCCCTCCATGGCCCGGTCCATTGCCTCCGTGTGGTAGGCGTAATCATGCTTAGGCCCGGCGGGATGAAGCTTTTCGTAATTTTCCCGATGATACGTCTCCTGAAAGAGGATATAGGTTCCAATCCCTGCCTCTTTCAGTTTCCGGTAATTTTCTTTCTCTGTGGCCGCAATATTTACATTTACCCGCCGGATGGAACCGTTTTTGTGCCGTATGCTGTAAATGGTTTCTATGCTCTCCAGCACGTATTCCAGAGGATTGCGGACCGGATCCTCCCCCGTCTCCAGGGCCAGACGCTTGTGCCCCATATCCTGCAGGGCAGTCACTTCCCGGCGGATCTCCTCCTGGCTCAGCTTCTTTCTGGCAATATGCTTATTTTTCGCGTGATAGGGACAGTAAACACATCCGTTGACGCAGTAATTGGACAGATACAAAGGAGCAAACATTACAATCCGGTTTCCGTAAAATTTCTGCTTGATCTCTTTTGCCAGGCGGAACATTTCCTCTGTCAGTTCCGGATCTTTGCACTCCAAAAGTGTCAAAGCTTCCCGGTGATCAAGGCCTTTAAAGTCCCCGGCGCGCTTCAGAAGCGCTTTCACATAAGCCTTATCTTCTTTATGCTCCTGCGCATACTCTAAGGTCTCCAAAATTTCCGCATGACTGATAAATTCCTCCGCCCGCCCGGACGCTGCATGATACATAACAACCGCCTTCTTTCTTTTCTGCTATTTTACCACGCTCCGCAAAAGCGGTCAAACAGCAAATCCGTATTGCAAACAAGTGTTCTTTTGTGGTATGCTGTACTAGGAGGTGATCCCGTGAAACCCATAATCTTTCACATTGACGTTAACTCCGCCTACTTAAGCTGGAGCGCCCTGGAAAAACTGAAAAACGGAAGTACGGTAGATCTGAGGACTATTCCCTCCATCATCGGCGGGGACGAGAAGAACCGCCGCGGGATAGTACTGGCAAAATCCTTGCCTGCCAAAAAATATAAAGTCCAGACCGGGGAGCCTGTGGCCGCCGCCCTGCGCAAATGCCCCGCTCTGGTGATAGAGCCCCCCGATCATGCCCTGTACCGCCGCTGCAGCCAGGCCATGATGGAACTGCTCCTGGAATTTACACCGGATTTGGAACAGGTTTCCATAGACGAATGCTATCTGGATTTCGCCCCCATCGCCCATCGGTATGCCTCCCCGGAGGCGGCAGCCAAAGAGATCCGGGATCGGATTTTTGAGGAGCTGTCCTTTACGGTCAATGTGGGAATCTCCAATGTCAAGGTCCTGGCCAAGATGGCAAGCGATTTTGAAAAACCGGGAAAGATACACACTCTCTATTCCCACCAAATTGCCGCAAAAATGTGGCCTCTCCCTGTCTCCGATCTGTTTATGGTGGGCGGACGCAGCGCCGAGCGCCTGACGGCTCTCGGTATACGAACCATCGGTGAGCTGGCCCTGGCCGATCCCGGCTTTCTCACCGCCCATTTCAAAAGCCACGGACGGCAGATGTGGGAATACGCCAACGGGATCGATCCCTCCCCTGTGATTGTCAAAAAACAGGCTGCCAAAGGCATCGGCAACTCCACCACCCTGCAGGAAGACGTATCCGACCCGGAAAAGGCCAAGACGGTTCTCCTGGCCCTGGCGGAGAGTGTCTCCGGGCGTCTCCGCAAAGCCGGCCGTCTGGCGGGAACCGTGACGGTAGAAATCAAATATTTCGACTTTACAAAAGCCTCCCGTCAGGCACAGACCCTCTCCCCCTGCAGCACCACAGATGAGATCTACCGTCTCGCCTGCACGCTCTTTGAAAAACTGTGGGACGGACGGCCCATCCGCCTTCTGGGAATCCGTACCACACGCCTCACCTCCACGGAAGAACCTGTACAGCTTTCCATCTTCGATCTGTCTCCTCGGCAGACCAAAAAAGAGGGAGCCTCAATGGATCCCTCCCCGGAAAAGCTGAAAAAGCTGGACGCCGCCATGGATTCCATCCGCAGGAAATACGGAGCAGACGCCGTGCGGCGGGGACGCTTTCTGTAAGCCTGTCCTGCCGCCGCCAAACCTCTTATCCCCGGTTTCTCTCATAAATCAAGCGGAGGCCCTTAAGAAGCAGGGCGTCGTCAATGGCAATCTTCTCACGGCAGCAGGGAATGATGCTTTTGGCCATGCCCCCGGTAGCCACCACTTGGACCTCTCTTCCCAGCTCCTCCCGGATCCGGCTGATCATGCCGTCCACGCAGGCCGCATTTCCATAGAGGACACCGCTCTTCATACAGTCCACCGTATTGCTTCCGATAAACCGCTTGGGAGGCTCCAGGCTGATCTTGGGAAGCTGGGAGGTTTTTCCGGTAAGGGATTCCAGGGCAGCGCCCACGCCCGGCATAATCATCCCGCCAATCACCTGCCGCTTCTCATTCACCACCGTAAAAGACGTAGCCGTTCCCATATCAATGATCACCAGGGGACAGGGATACTCCTCAATGGCCGCCACGGCCCCCACGGCCAGATCGGATCCCAGCTGAGCCGGATTGTCAATGCGGATATCCAGCCCTGTTTTCACACCGGGACCCACCACCAGGATTTCCCGCCCGGTCACTTTCTCTGCCGCATTCCGCAGGGTGGCCGTCACAGGCGGAACCACCGAAGAGACAATCCCTCCCTTCAGCCCGCTTCTGTCAATGCCGTAGATCTCCAGAACATTCTTAAAGCTGATGGCATATTCCAGCTCCGATTTGGTCGTATCCGTGTACAGACGCTCCACAAATAAAATCCGCTCTCCCTCAATACATCCAATCACAATATGGGTATTGCCGATATCCACTGCCAGAATCATAAGCTGCCTTCCTCCGCCTGCTCTTTTTCTTGTTCTTCCTGTCCGCTGTTCCGTATATACTGGAAGCTCTCTCCCTGGGGGACCACGGACACCAGCTCCTCGTACTGCCCCGTATCCGTAGAAAGATTTTTCTTTTTCAGCAGCGTATTGGACAGCTTCTTAATCAAATCGTAAATCACCGCAAAGGTGGGCACTCCGATGATCATGCCCACAAAACCGAACATGCCTCCGAAAAGCAGAATGGAAAACAAAACCCAGAAGCTGGAAAGCCCTGTGGTATTTCCCAAAATCTTCGGTCCCAGTATGTTGCCGTCAAACTGCTGCAGTACCAGAATCAGAATCAGGAAATAAATACATTTGACAGGGCTGACAGTCAGCACAATCAGGGCGCTGGGGGCTGCCCCGATAAAGGGCCCGAAAAAAGGAATTACATTTGTCACCCCTACGATCACGCTGATCAGCATGGAGTAGGGCATATTCAAAAGGTTCATAATCACAAAGCAGAGCACTCCCATAATCAGGGAATCCAGAAGCTTGCCGTTGATAAATCCTCCGAACAGGCGGTTGATGAACTGCACTTCGTCCAGAATATCGTTGGCCACCGGAACCCGGAAAAAGCTGTACACCAGTTTCTTAGCCTGGGCTGCAAATTTTCTCCGGTTCCCCATCATATAAGCTGCGGCAATCAGGCCGATTAAAAGATTCTTTACTACCACCACCGCGCTGATCAGCCCGGCCGACACGCCGGTCACAATGGTCTGCATATTGGGCAGAAGCTTCGTCTCAAGCCAGGTCTCGATATTTTTGTAAGCCGTGCTGGTAAACTGCTCCACGTAATTGCTGAGAATCTCATTATCCGCCAGAAGCTGTTCAATCCAGAGAGACCATTGCCGCACATTGCCCGGAAGCACCTCCACAATTCCCCGGATGCTGGTGAAAACCTGGGGCAGCACCATGGCAAGCAGCAGATAGATGATGCAGATACCGAAAATCAGGCTGGCTATAATCCCTGCTCCTGAGGAAAAGCGCCGGAATTTTTCCTGGTTTTTCACCTTTCCCTCTCCCCAGCTGTTCAGATGGGTTTCGACAAAATTGCAGGTGGGCGTAAGCAGGTAAGCTATGACTGCCCCGTAGATAAACGGCATCAGAATATCCTGGACATTGCGCAGGCCGCTCATCACCTGGTCAAACCGGAACATCAAAAAGAAAAAAACGATACAAAGGATAATTCCAAGGGCTCCTGCCAGACTGATATACAAATATTTCCGAAATGAATCATCTTTCATCACTTAATTTCCTCCGCAATAACGATCAAAACCCTGCTTTCCCGGTACCAGTCCCACGGAAGAAGCAGTCCCTTCTCCTGCCAGCATCACCTGGTTCCGATCCAAAATCTGTCCCCGGACGGCCGGTGTGGTCACTACCCGGACCCGGTCCGTATGAGCGAGTCCCGGAAGGATATCCTGGCTCTCCCACTCCATTTTATATCCGCCCTCTTCGTCCTTTTTAAATAAGGCCGACATTTCAAAGGTCAGCTCGCCTGCCACCGTATCCATCGTAAGGGTGTAGGGAACCAGACGCGTCTGGGCCTTTTTATCCCCCTCTTTTCCCTGCTCCCGGAAATTGACCCGGATATCCGAAGCCCCCATGCCCTCATAAATGTTCCGGTAGCGGGCCGCAAATGTCTCCGGATCTATATGTTCCTGCGCCTGGGCCGTCAGGTAGGGATACATCTCTTCGTACCTTCCCTGAGTCAGAAGCGACGCATATTCCAGGAAAAGCTCTTCCGGGGAAGCCGTCTTCTTCCCGCAGCCGGACAAAACAAAAAGCCCCGTCAGGAGCAGAGTTCCAAAGATAAACCGCTTCATAAGCCCTCCTCATGTCTTTTCCTTTCATTTTATCACAATCGGGGGTATAATAAAAGAAAATCACGAAAGGATCCAAAAATTTATGGAATATATCGACTTACATGTACACTCCAACTGCTCTGACGGAACCCTCTCACCTGCAGAACTGGCCGCTTACGCTGCCGAAAAAGGTCTGGCTGCTTTCGCCCTCACAGACCACGACACGGCAGAAGGCATTTCCGAAGCGGCAAAGGCTGCGGCCCTCAATCAGATAGAGCTGGTTCCGGGCATTGAATTTTCCACGGAATATGAAGGACGGGAAGTCCACATCCTGGGACTTGATATCCGCCCGGAGCAGGAAGACTTCGCCCGCCATCTGGACTTTTTCCAGAAAAGCCGGGAGAACCGCAATGAGGAGATGGCCCGGCTGCTCCGGCAAAAAGCAGGTTTTGATATTTACCTGGAAGAGATCCAGGAGGCTAACAAAGATTCCCTGATTACCCGCGCCCACTTCGGCCGCTGGCTGGTGGATAAGGGCTATGTCTCCTCCATCAAGGAAGTTTTCGCCCGTTACATCGGGGACGGCTGCCCCTGTTTCGTACCCAAACAGTACACGGAGCCCAAGAATGCCATCCGCCTTATCCGAAACGCCGGAGGCACTGCCGTACTGGCCCATCCCCTGCTGTACCGCTTCTCCGGCGAAAAACTGGCCGCCTGCGTCGCGGACCTGAAAGAAGCCGGCCTCCAGGGCCTGGAAGCTGTCTATTCCGCCAACACCGGAGCAGATGAAAGCCGCATGCGAAGCCTGGCCCGGAAGCTGAATCTGAAAATTTCCGGCGGTTCGGATTTCCACGGAAAAAACAAGCCCCTCATCGATCTGGGAACCGGCAAGGGCAATCTCAGGATTCCCTATGAGATCCTGGAGAATCTGCGCGCATAAAGCGGTTTACCGGGGATTTCCCATAAAAAACAGCGCCATGGTCCCGGGGCCGGAATGGGCTCCGATGGTGGGACCAACTTCATGGATCACAAACTGCTCGATTCCAAAGCGCTCCCGCACCAGTTTCTCCACATACTTTGCATCTTCCAGACAGTCTCCGTGGCTGATAAAGACTTCCGTATTCTCAAATCCCTTCATCTGTTCTCCCATGCGGTCCACCAGAGCAGAGAGGGATTTCTTGCGTCCCCGGACTTTTCCGATCGCGATGAGATGTCCTTCATCGTCTACATGCAGCAGGGGTTTGATATTGATCATAGTCCCCAAAATAGCCGTAGCCTTGGACACCCGGCCGCCCCGGTGGAGATGAAAGAGATCGTCCACCGTAAAATTGTGGCAGAGATGCAGCTTATGTTCCTCCACCCAGGCTGCCACTTCCTCCATGGACTTCCCGGCCTCCTTCATCTGAACAGCCTTGTGGACCAGAAGCCCTTCCCCCAGGGAAGCGCTTAAGGTATCTATCACTGTGATTTTCCGATCCGGGTATAACTGTTCCTCCTCAATCTCCGCCGCCGCAATCCGGCCGCTGTTGCAGGTCCCGCTTAAACCGGAAGAAAAGGCCAGATACAAAACGTCTTGTCCCTTTGACAGACAAGCAAGAAATATCTCTTTCGCCTGTTCGGGATTGGCCTGGGAAGTGGTGGGCATGGAGCCGCTGCGCATCCGGCTGTAAAACTCCTTTACATCCTGCGGGTGTTCCCTGTCGTAAGTCTCTCCGTCAATTACATAACTCAGTGATAAAATGGGAAGTTCGTGTTCCTGAATATAGCTCTCCGGCAAATCTGCCATATTGTCCGTCATAATCACATATGAGCTCATTTCTATTCCTCCTATTCCGTCTGCTCTGATTTCGGCTAATAATTCCCCAGTATCTTCATATTCAGCGCTTCCTCCCGGATGCCCCGGAGGGCGTTCTTCACCGCGCTGTCGTTTAAGTTTCCGTCAAAGTCTACGAAAAAGCGGTATTCCCAGTTCCGATCGGCAATAGGCCTGGATTCAATCCGGCACATGTTGAGATTGTTGTAAATAAAGTGGGAAAGCACATTGTAGAGACAGCCGCTCTCATGGTTCACCTCAAAGCAGATGCTCACCTTTTCTGCATCTTTCCGGAATATCCGCTGGTTGGTCACAATCAGGAAGCGGGTGGAATTCTGCCCGCTGTGGTTGATTCCCTCTTTCAGTACCTTCAGGCCCCGCTGCTTCCCGGCCAGGACGCTTGCAATAGCCGCCTGGGTTTTATCTCCTTCCTCTGCTACCTTCTGGGCAGCCAGCGCCGTGTTCTGGAGGCTAATCTGCTGCCAGTCCCGGTGTTCGTCCAGGTATTTCGCACACTGCATCAATCCTTGGGGATGGGAATACACGGTACGGATCTCCGATATTTCTGCATCCGGTGTTCCCAGCAAGGCATGCCGGATGGATAGGATCTGCTCTCCCACAATATAATTGTCGAATTCCTGCAGCAAGTCATAATTGTCGTTCACAATCCCGGCAGTGGAATTTTCAATGGGAAGTACTGCATAATCCGCCATTCCTTCGGCTATGGCTTCCATGGCATCCCGCCACCGCTCCACATGAAAATGGTCCGCCTCTTCTCCGAAAAACTCAAACATGGCCTGCTGGCTGTAGGCACCTTCCACCCCCTGGTAGACCACCCGGACATGTTCCTTCTCCAGCTCTTCCACCATCACAAAAGGCAGCCGCCCGACAGCCTTCTCCTCCATTCTCTGATACTGAAGCTTCCGGCTCATAGCCATAATCTGCTGGTACAATTCCTCTGCTCCATGAGCATTAAAATCACTGTGGGTCATGGCCTTCACAGCCCTAATCTTGTCCTTCTCCCGCTCTTTGTCCAGAATCTTCTTTCCGACAGCTACCTTATACTCTGCCACTTCCCCGGAGATTTCCATCCGACGCTCAAAAAGCTTCACCATCTCCGTATCGATAGCGTCAATCTCCGCTCTCAGTTCCGATAAATCTCTCATCCTGCGTCTCCTCCCATGCGCACCTCCCGGATCAGCTCTCCTAAGTAGGACAGAGAACCGAAGGCAAGGATCAAATCCTCCTCCCCTGCATACCGCCTGGCCTGCAAGACGGCATCCCGGATGCTCCCGGCCGCCTCTGTCTGCCGGTTAAAAGGCCGCACCGCTTCTGCCAGGTCCTCTGCCGCCAGGGCCCTGGGATTGTCCGGCGTCCTCAGGGTAATGACCCGCTCCGCCATCGGCGCAAGCCGTTCTGCCAGATACCCGTACTCCTTATCCGCCAGCACACCCATAATAAAAATTTTTCTCTTATGAGGGAAATACAGCTCCAGGCTCTCCCGCAGCCGGTCAGCCGCGTCCCGGTTGTGGGCGCCGTCCACCACGAACAGGGGATGGCGGCTGACCACCGTAAGCCTTCCCTGCCATACGGTTTTCTTCAATCCCTTCCGCAGTTCCTTCTCTCCCACCGGATATCCCAGCTCCCCAAGGCAGCGGACAGTTTCCACGGCTGTGGCCGCATTTCCAATCTGGCAGCATCCTGCCAGTCCAATCATCAGCCGCCGGTATCCGCTGTAAGAAAAGCTCTGTTCCCAAAAACCATATTGGATATCTTTTATCTCCTCCGGCTTCACCTCACAGTATGCGGCTCCCTGCCTTTTGGCGGTCTCTTCCAGAATCCTGCGCACTTCCGGCCTCTGGGGCGCGCTTACCACCCCGGCCCCCGGCTTGATAATCCCGGCCTTTACCGCCGCAATCTCCTCCAGGGTATCTCCCAGAAATCCCATATGATCCATGCTGACGGACGCAAACACCGACAGAATTGTCGTCTTCACCACGTTGGTGGCATCCGTAAGGCCTCCCATTCCCGTTTCCAGAACCACCAGATCGCAGCCTGTCTCCCGGAAATAAAGAAACGCCAGAGCTGTCTCCACCTCGAAGCAAGTGGGATGGGGAAGCCCCTCCGAGAGCATCTCCCGGCATACCCGCCAAATCCGCTCCGTCAGCCTTGCCAGGGCCTCTCTGGAAATGTACTCCTCATTGACCTGAATGCGCTCCCGGTAATCAAAAATCGTGGGGGAAATATACCGCCCCACCCGGTAACCCGCCTCTTTTAAAACCGTAGACACATAAGCCAAAATGGAACCCTTGCCGTTGGTTCCTGCAATGTGGACGAATTTCAGGCTGTCCTGGGGATCCCCAAGCCGTCTCAAAAGCTCCGTCACCGCCTGAAGTCCCAGCACCGAACCGTATTTTGCCGTATCCGCAATAAATGCCCTTGCCTCTTTGTATGTCATAATATCCTCACTTAAAACAAATCATTCCACTAGAAAGGGGTTGGCTTTCCCGCCAGCCCCTTTCTCATTATAATATACATATCTTTGTATTTCAATAGAATTAATTCTCCTGCCCCGGCGCATACTATCCCCATGAAGAACAAATTTATTTTATGCGGACTGACCGGCTGGTGTCTGGAGGTATTCTGGACCGGCCTCAACTCTTTCCGGAGGCGGCAGATGAAGCTGGAGGGACGCTCCTCCATCTGGATGTTTCCCATCTATGGAATGGCGGCTTTCCTGGCCCCTGTCTCCCGCTGGATCCACAGCAAAAACATATGGCTCCGGGGCTTCATCTACACAGGTGCTATCTTCCTTACGGAATTTGCAGCCGGAAGCCTGCTCAAAAGAAAAGATATGTGCCCCTGGGATTACAGCCGGGCCCGTTTTAACATCGGCGGCGTTGTCCGCCTGGACTATGCGCCGGTGTGGTTTCTAACCGGACTGCTGTACGAAAGAATTTTAAAGCGGAATACTTCCTTTTAAAATCGGGGGCTGCCCATTTTCTGGCAGCCCCCGGTCTTATTCCAGCCCTTATTCCCGTTTCCTCCATACAAAAACCATCCCTCCCAGCAGCAAGACAACCGCTCCAATCCCGGCCGCCGCCGCTTGCACTGCGCGGCTTTCCTCTTCCTCCCTGGCCCTTTGAAGCTCCTCTGCCTCCTCTTCCCGGTACTCCCTGCGCTTTCCCCTCACTAGCAGCCGATGACTGTTTACTCCGTATGGCGTACACGTTACCAGCGTTACGTAATCCTCCCCCTCCTCTATGGACAGCTCCCCAGTCTCCCGGGGCAGCACCACTTTGATCTGATCTACCTCATAACACAGCACTTCATCCAGGATCCGCAGGTAAAAACGATCCCCCTCTTCCAGCTGGTCCAAGTCCGTAAACAGCCGCGCACTGGGCAGGCCCCGGTGCGCGGCCAGCGCCGCATGGCTTCCCTCTCCTCCAATGGGCAGGCTCGTCCCTTCCACATGGCCGCAGCCTTCCTCCAGCACATCCGTCCCGATCCCGTGGTAGATTCCAAGGCTCACATGAATCTTGGGAATCTCGATGCTTCCCATCACCCCGTCCCCGAAGGGATCCAAGATCTTATCATACGGATGGCTCAACTCATACGCTTCTCCAAAGGCTTCTGCCGGGCTGTTCACCCTGTGCTCCCGGTTATACGCCCGGGCTTCTTCCCAAATCTCCTCGTAGCTTTCCTGGGAAAGCGTTTCCACCGCTCTCCCATATTCCGCAATCAGACGGCTGTTCCGGTAGCGGTTCCACTGATCGCTGATGGTTGGATACAAAAGGATTCCGGCTCCGGCAAGAAAACCTCCTATCAGCACCCAGTCCCAAAAACCCAGGCCCTTTCTCCCCAAGTTCCCGGACTTTTCCCTTCCCTCTTTCACTTTTTTCCTCTTTCTTCTCTTTCTCCTCTTTGCTGCTTCCGGCTTCCTTTCTCCCTTCCTGATACGCCCCAGATCGGAAGAGCACACGTCTGAACTCCAGT
>CAJUNN010000067.1 GCA_910587955.1 uncultured Lachnospiraceae bacterium
GCTGGTTCAAGTTACCGTCTGCCTGCATTGGTTTAATCCGCTGGTTCATCTTATGTGCCGGGAGATTACCAGGGCTTGTGAATTTTCCTGTGATGAAGCCGTCCTCGCAAAAATGGGGGGCGGCAGCGCTCAGGACTATGGACAAACCCTTCTTGACGCGATGGCGGCGGTTGGGAGATACAAAGAAAACTTCGGAACAGTCACTTTGAACGGAAATAAAAAGCTATTGAAAGAGAGGATAAGTGCAATTATGAACTTTAAGAAAAAGTCAATGGCGATACGCCTTTTGACGGGTGCGCTGACGCTGTGTGTGATGTTCGGAGCGGCTTTTATCGGTGTTTATCCTGCTGCCGCGGCAAGTGATCGCACAACAGGCAAGCCCCAGGTTCCTGTGGATAAAACTTCCGCACAAGGGAATACGGACACAAGCAGCAGGGACTATGCGGCCCAGGCGGAGCGGTACTATGAGGCTGACAGTCTGCCGCTGTTTGAAATCACTTTTCCCCATCTGGATGAAAATACGCAAAAGATGTGGCTTGAAAAGCTCTATGCGGACGGTGACATTTCTTTCTTCTCTGTCGCTGTGCGCTGGCTTGACACAAATTCCGCTTTGCTGACCGGCTTCACCGAAAAAGCGTACGCCGATGAAGAAATGGCGTTTTTCTCTACTTTGACGGACCGCATGGGCGAAGCGGAGCTGGAACTTTGGCTGGACAGGGCGCTGGAAGATGGGAACTGGGCATTTCAATCCATGCTCTTTGATAAACTGAACCGGGGTAAAGAATTTGACGAGCTGGAAGAAAAGCAGGAGAAAGAATGGGCTGAAGCGCAGATGGCGGAATACCGGGCTGTGGGTGTTGCGATGGATGGAAAGGACTACTACTATCAGGACCAGCTTGTCAACATCTTTTTAGACATCCGGACCAACAAATCCGTTTACACGCTGAATATGAACCCAAAAGGAACTGTCAATATCAAAGTTGTCCGTGATGTGGAAAATAAAATCACAGGCGTTTCCTATATGACCGAGGCGGAAGTGATTGAGTTGTTGGGGGATATGGATGACCCGGATAAATAAAACCGATGCAGAAATAATCCCTGTTGATTTCAAGGCCGTAGCGGCGGGAGAAACTATCTTCTTGGGTGAGTACACATTGTCCAATGGGGACGAAATTTTGTGCGACATTTCGGCGAAAACGGGAAACAGAATGAAGATCTTTTTTGCAAAGGACAATCAGGAAGATGTGGCCTATTGGTCAGTAAATAGCCTGCGTCAGCCGGATGGTGCTTTGGGAAATGTAAAGGGCAGTGTCTCGATTGCTTCAACAAAGGCATCATAATAATGTTCAGCGCTTCTGCCAGAACAACGGCATAATAAAAAAACGTTGTTTCGGCGGCTTGGAATACGCCCTGTGCCGGGGCGCGTGGCAAATACGGCGCAATCATTTATCTTCGCTGGAGTTCTGGCCACCGTGGGTCTGTTGACAAAGTATCCCCTGAAGCTGCCGAAATATCACATGGTAACGATAGAGGATTTGGTACCGGAAAATCATTTTCTGCGGAAGGTAGAAAGGTCACTGGATCTGTCGTTTGTATATGCGGAGACCTCCCATCTATACAGCCGGAGATATGGCCGCCCGCCTATAGATTCAGTGGTAATTGTAAAATATCTGCTGGTGAGCGGGAGGCTGGCGGTGACGACTCCACCCATGTGAAAGCCAACGCATCCCGGGCGTCAGAGGAGCAGGTCGAAATGCCGGAAAGCCCTGGAACATATTGGGAGCGGCTGGACAGCTACTTCAAGCCCTCTGTTCAGCGGCATTTCTCCAGACGCTGGGAGCCGGAGTACCGGGAGGCACTGAAACAGCGGCAGGTCTGGTGTGAGGGTACCTTCGCCATTCAGAAAAGGTGCCATAATTTAACAGGTGTCTTACGACGAGGTTTAGGGGCAGCGGAGGATCACTGCCTCCTGTCTGCCACGGCTTTGAATCTCAAAAGAATGATAAGATACATAAGTTGACGCTCTCCTTCGCAGAACAGTAAAATGGCACTTTGTCAACAAATCCACCGTGACCAGAAGTGGGGCAAGAGGGAAACTTCTTTGCTTATAGTATCACATTCCATTTATATTCCAAGCAATAACAGATAAATGATTAGGAGAAAGAAAAGCGCTTATCTATCCGAAACTGCTTCCGTCCCGGGTTCCCCTCGGCCCGGAAAATCTCCCTCTTTTTCAGATCATAAATCACGGACCAGACCGTATCCTTTCCTGTACGGGTATCGTACTGGCAGAGAAATCCCTCCCGGCCGGAGAGGAGACGGACGGCGTCTGTAAAATCCATCTGCGGCGAGTGGGCAGTCAGGAACCGGTCCATAGTCTGAAAACGGCGTTTTGCTTCCCAGTTGTCTGTCCGGAGGTTGTTATAGGCCATCATTTCCGGTGTATGGAAGAGATTTGTGGCGCATACGAAAGGAAGAGGGCCGGGACGGCTCACCGTTACCTTTTCCCCGCAGCATTCTACTAGGGCAATGCTGCCGGAGGCGTCTGCAATGGTGAAAGTTTGTGCGGAACTGAGGGGGAGTTTTTGGACGCTTGCAAGAACCTCCTCCGTGGTGCGGCATTTTTCCAAAAAGAACCGCAGTAGAAGACCGGCGTTTATACCGGGGCGGATGGTATGGGGATAAACGGAAGTCAGGCCTGCGGCCAGGCCGTGTTCGTTGACCCCGTCCTCCATCTGGACAAAGGCGGTGGTGTTTCCAGTGAAAGAAAAGCTTGTTCCGGCGGAAAAGCGGTAGATTACGTTCTGATTGGTTTTTTTCAGGGATGTAAGAAAGTCGCTGTTTCTGCCGAAGAGAATCTGGGACTGAGTCGAAACGGCAAAGCAGGAACAACAGCAGGCGGGGGGCATGGCGTACATGCTGAATAGAAAGGCATGAAGCATTTCAGGTGGACAGTTCTGTCCGTCTGCGATACCGTGGATCTCTTCTAAAATTTCAGGGAAATAATTTTGATAGACGGGAAGGCATTCTGCAGCGAAACGCAGGCGCTCCATAGACATGGGAAAACCAATATTTTCCAAAATATAATTTCCGTTTGCTGCCAGACGGGAGCCCCAGCGAAATCCCATTTCGTAAGGGCTCCCTTTGAATTTTTCATGATACATAGCTGCACTCTCCTTTTTGATAAAGTGAGAGCTGCCGGCTGCTCTGCTATGAAAAATGGTAGCGGAATAAAAATTTATTGTCAATAGGGACTTTTACATTTTCACATAGCTTGCCGCCCCGTAGATGCCGGCATCGTTTCCAAGCTTTGCCAGGACAAATTTTTTATCCCGGCATCCCGGCCACACGTATTTCTTATAATATTTCTGGACATAGGTGATGAGAATCTCTCCGGCCTTTGACACGCCGCCGCCAATGATAAATACTTCCGGATCCAGAAGAGCCGCTGCAGCAGCCAGGGAGTACCCCAGGTAATGGCCGAATTTTTCGGCTACCTCTATAGCCAGCTCGTCTCCGGCTTTTACGGCGTCAAAGACTGTCTTAGCTGTTACCTCTTCTTCCCGGAGAAGGGAGGGTTTTTCACTTTCTTCTAAAAGCTTCTTTGTCATTTTTACGATACCGGGGGCAGAGGCAAATTGTTCCATGCAGCCCACACCGCCGCAGCCGCAGGCTTCCTCGATTTCACCGTCCACTTTGATATGGCCTACCTCCCCGGCGGCGCCCTGGGAACCTAAGATCACCTTGCCGTCCACAATGATTGCGGCGCCCACACCCGTTCCCAGGGTGATAAAGACCGCGTTCTTGTAGCCGCTGGCCCCGCCTTTCCAGAGCTCGCCCAGGCCGGCCGTCCTCACATCATTGCCGCCTTTGCAGGGAAGCCCCAGCAATTCTTCCAGCTCTTTTGCCGCATGTTTGTTTCTCCAGCCCAGATTGGCATTCATGACAATGACGCCTTCTGCCGTCACAGGTCCCGGAACGCCGAAGCCCACGCCTTCTACCTCTTCTTTTTCGATCCCCTTCTCTTTCATTTTCCCCAAAACGGCTGCGGCTACATCCGGCAGAACTGCTTCCGACTGGTTCTCAGTCCGGGTGGGAATCTCCCATTTTTCCAGAAGCTCTCCCTCCACGGTAAACAGGCCCAGCTTAATGGTGGTTCCTCCCACGTCAACGCCGAAACAGTACTTCTTCATTTGTGTATCCCCCTTTTTGTTTTTTTCTATTATAACATTCCCCTGACCTTATGGAAATAGGAAGAAATTTATTGTCAATGGGCACTTTTCTATGCTATAATAGCATTACTTCCTAAAATAGAATAATATGCAAAATAGGTTTTCATGCGTCAAGTGTTCGGCGGATGGGGAGTTGCCTCCGAAACGAAAAGCTTAGTCTTACGATATGATTACCGCACCCGTTGCAGCAATATAAGATTGCATCTCGTATTGTGGGGATATTTCGTCATATGTTCTGTCACAGTGTGGAGGTGTATTTTTTATGGAAAGGAGTCTGCTTTATCATGATGGATTACGATAAGATAAAAGCCGGCGTAAAGCTGATGCTGGAAGGTATCGGTGAAGATGTGACAAGAGAGGGACTGCTGGAAACCCCGGATCGGATTGCCCGGATGTGTGCGGAGATTTACGGGGGACTGTATGAGGACGCTTCGGTGCATCTTCAGAAGCAGTTTTCGGTGGAGAGCGATGATATGGTGATCGAGAGGGACATAACGTTTTATTCCACCTGTGAGCATCATCTGCTCCCTTTCTATGGGAAAGCCCATATCGGCTACCTTCCGGACGGCCGTGTGGCAGGCCTTAGCAAGCTGGCCCGGACGGTGGATGTGTTTGCCAGAAGGCCTCAGATTCAAGAGAAAATGACGGTGCAGATTGCACGGGCCCTGGAAGAAAATTTAAAGCCTAAGGGTGTGATTGTGATGCTGGAGGCGGAGCATACCTGCATGACCATGCGGGGAATTAAGAAGCCTGGAAGCACAACGGTGACCATGACGTCCCTGGGCCTTTTCCGGGAACACAAAGAACTGCAGGACCGCTTTCTGGCTATGGTGCGGCAGTGAAAATGAAACGGGTAAATGAAATTTTTCAGCATCCCCGCTACCAGGAGTGCTTAAAGGAGATTGGCCTCCTGGAGGAAGGGCGGAAGTTCTGCCGTCATACGCCGGAGCATTTTCTGGACGTAGCCAGGATTACCTGTCTGCTGGCATGGGAGCGGGGAATGGAAGTTAACCGGGAGACGGTCTATGCGGCGGGGCTGCTCCACGACATTGGACGGGCGGAGCAGTACCGAAGGGGCACTCCCCACGAACAGGCAGGCGCCGCCATTGCCGGAGAGATTCTGCCGGACTGCGGATTTTCAAAGGAAGAGCAGGAGGAAATCCTGAATCTCATCCGCAGCCACAGAGAGAAAGAGGCGGAAACGGATCTGGCAGGGCTTTTCTACCGGGCGGACAAATTGTCGCGGAACTGTTTTTCCTGCCCGGCGGAAGGGGAATGCGACTGGCCGAAGGAGAAGAAAAACCGGGAGATTTCTTTTTAAGCAGAGAGGAAACGGATATGAAAATAGGAGACCGCGTTTTTGACGTGGAACATGAGACTTATATTATGGGCATTCTCAATGTGACGCCGGATTCCTTTTCGGACGGCGGCAGATGGAATGACAGGGACAAAGCTTTGAAGCATGCCCTGGAGATGACCAGGGAGGGGGCTGCGGTTCTCGATATCGGCGGGGAGTCTACCAGGCCCGGGCATCAGAAGATTTCCGAGGAGGAAGAGATTGCCCGGACGGCGCCCGTGATTGAGGCGGTGAAACGGGAGACAGGCCTTCCGGTGTCGGTGGATACTTACAAAGCGAAGGTGGCAGAAGCCGCCATCCAAGCGGGAGCGGATCTGGTGAACGATATCTGGGGGCTCAAATACGATCCCCGGATGGCAGGCCTCATTGCCCGGACCGGGACGGCCTGCTGTCTGATGCACAACAAAGAGAAAGCAGAGTACGGGAATTTCTATGAGGATATGCTGCGGGAGACGGCCGGCTGTGTAAAGATTGCGAAGGAAGCCGGAATTCGGGACGATAAGATTATCCTGGACCCGGGTATCGGCTTTGGGAAAACTTATGAGATGAATCTGGAAACCCTTCATTTTATGGAACGTTTTCACAGTCTGGGCTATCCATTGCTTCTGGGAACCTCTCGGAAATCCGTCATCGGGCTGACCTTGGATCTTCCGGCGGATCAGAGGGAGGAAGGAACCCTGGTGACTACGGTGATGGCGGTGATGAAAGGATACGCCTTTGTGCGGGTTCATGACGTGAAGGCAAATTTGCGGGCCGTCCGCATGGCGAAAGCGATTCTGGATGCAGGGGGGATTAAGGAGTAATATACCATGGATAAGATACATATTAAAGATCTGGAGATTTTTGCAAAGCACGGGGTGTTTCCGGAGGAAAATGTACTGGGGCAGAAATTCCTGGTGTCGGCTGTTCTCTATGCGTCCACCCGGGAGGCAGGAAAGACGGATGATCTCACCAAGTCCATTCATTATGGGGAGGTGAGCCATTTTATCAAAACGTTTCTGGAAGATCACACGTATCAGCTTCTGGAAACTGCCGCAGAGAGACTGGCCGGGGAACTGCTTCTTGAGACGGCAGGGCTTGAGAAAATCCGGCTGGAGATTAAGAAGCCCTGGGCTCCTGTGGGGCTGCCTTTGAAAACCGTTTCCGTGGAAATTGAGCGGGGGTGGCACACGGCTTATATTGCCCTGGGCTCCAACATGGGCGATAAAGAAGGATATTTGAACCAGGGAGTGGAAGGCCTTCAAAATACCAGGGGGTGTGAGGTGCTGGCAGTGTCGGATTTCCTGGCCACAGAACCTTACGGTATGGTAGATCAGGATGAATTTCTCAACGGAGCTATAAAGATCCGCACGCTTCTGACGCCCTATGAGCTGCTTGACCGTTTAAATGAGATTGAGCGGGAGGCAAAGCGTGAGCGGATCGTTCACTGGGGACCTCGGACACTGGATTTGGATATTTTGCTCTATGACGATTTGATTTTGGACGACGAAAGACTGCATATTCCCCACATTGAGATGTACAAGCGGGAATTTGTGTTAAAACCTCTGTGCCAGATTGCGCCATATGTGCGCCATCCGGTGTATAACCGCACGGCGCTGGAGCTTTTGGAGGCGCTTCGGATTTCTGGAGAGGAGTAAAAAATACTTGTATCGGGAATGGGAAAGGATTATAATATACAAAAGCGATAATTCTTCGGGGCAGGGTGACTGCAGCCGGACGCCTGGCGTCCGGAGGGCGGAATTCCCTACCGGCGGTATAGTCCGCGACCCGCTTCGGCGGTTGAATCGGTGACTTCCCGGAACCTTGGCGGTTCCGCAGGTAAGAATTCCGATACCGACAGTATAGTCTGGATGAGAGAAGAAAAAAAGCATCATGGATCATGATACTTTACCCCGGATACGTCTGCGTGTCCGGTTTTTTTTATTTTACAGGAAGAATTATCCTTTAAAAATTTGAAAAAATTTCAAAAAGGAGAAATGAGACATGTCAAACCTGATTCAAAGCGCCAAAGAAAACCTTCAGTTCCTGGGCATCAGCCTGGTCATTATCGTTGCTATTTTTACGGCGGCAGCGGTGATAGAAAAATGGATCCGCAAAAAGAACCAAATGCCGCGCAGTGTATCTCCCGCCCGCCGCGTAGCCATAGTGGGCGTCTTTTCCGCCATCTCTGCGGTGCTGATGCTTTTTGAAGTGGCCCTTCCCTTTGCACCCAGCTTTTACGAGCTGGATTTCAGCGAAATCCCTGTGATGATCTGCGCGTTTTCCTTAGGACCGGTGGCCGGGGTGACTGCAGAACTGTGCAAGGTGCTGCTCAAACTGGTTCTCAAGGGGACGAGTACGGCCTTTGTGGGCGACTTCGCCAATTTTGTAGTAGGCTGTACCCTGGTTCTCCCCGCATCCATTCTCTACTATATGAAGAAGACCAAGAAGATGGCCATTGCAGGGCTGGCTGTGGGAACGGTTGTTATGACCATCTTCGGAAGCGCTTTTAACGGCTTCTATCTGCTTCCGAAGTTTTCCCAGCTTTTTGGAATGCCTATGGACGCCATTATCGGCATGGGAACGGCTATCAATCCCAAAATCAAAAGTGTCTGGACGCTGGTGTGCTTTGCCGTGGCACCCTTTAATATTCTGAAAGGGGCGGCGGTGTCTGTGGTGACGGTGCTTCTTTATAAACATATCAGTCCGATTTTAAAGAATAAAAATCTGTAGTTCGTTTCTTAGTTGTCAGTCCCTAAGACCTGTGTTATACTTAACAACACAGGTCTTTTCGGATCGGTGCAAAAAGAAAAGGCAGGAACAAAAAGAGTGACCATAGATTCAAACAGTGCCCGGGAGACCCTGGAGCTTGGTAAGAAAATGGGAGAGCAGGCGGTTCCGGGAACGGTTTATACGCTCACCGGGGAACTGGGAACCGGCAAAACCGTGTTCACCCAGGGCTTTGCAGAAGGGCTGGGGATTTCGGAGCCTGTCAGCAGCCCTACGTTTACAATTTTGCAGGAGTACGACAGCGGAAGGCTTCCTTTTTACCATTTTGACGTGTACCGTATTTCGGATGTTGAGGAAATGGAAGAGATCGGTTACGAAGATTATATCTACGGGGAAGGAGTATGCCTCATTGAGTGGGCGGATTTGATTGAAGAGCTGCTGCCCGGGCAGAGATGCCGGATTGTGATTGAGAAGGATTTGGAAAAAGGTTTTGACTACCGGAGGATTACGGTGGAGGAGATGGCATGAAGGTTTTGGCGCTGGACAGCTCGGGGCTGGTGGCCTCGGTGGCTGTGGTGGAGGACGACGGGGTAAACGGCAACCTGCTTGCGGAATATACGGTCAACTATAAGAAAACCCATTCCCAGACCCTGCTTCCCATGCTGGATGAGATTGCGGGGATGATTGAGCTGGATTTGAATACCTTGGACGCCATTGGGGTAGCCGGAGGTCCGGGCTCCTTTACGGGTCTGCGGATTGGCTCAGCTACGGCCAAGGGCCTGGGGCTGGCTTTGGACAAACCCCTGGTGCATGTCCCCACAGTAGATGCCCTGGCCTGCAACCTCTACGGCACAGAGCGCCTGATCTGTCCTCTGATGGATGCCAGGAGAAATCAAGTATATACAGGTATTTACGAGTTCCGGGAGAACCGCCTGGAGGTGCTGCTTCCCCAGACAGTGACGGATATCCGGGAAATTGCAGAAAAATTATGCAAACTAAACCGGGAGGTAATCTTTCTGGGAGACGGAGTACCCGTCTACCGGGAGCCCTTGACGGAGCGCTTGATGGCGGGACAGCGGTTTTCCTTTGCCCCGGCGCATTTAAATAAGCAGAGGGCGGGAGCCGTGGCGGTACTGGCCCTCCGGTATCTGCGGGAGGGAAAGACGGAAAAAGCTTTTGAACACCGGCCGGAATATCTGCGCCTTCCCCAGGCAGAGCGGGAGCGTGCCGAAAAAGAACGTGCAAAACAGGAGAACGGAACAGATGGACGGTCTTAAAATCCGGCGTATGGAGAACAGGGATCTGGATGCAGTATGCCGGATTGAGGAGGAAACCTTTTCCCTTCCCTGGTCCAGGAAAGCGTTTCGGGACAGCCTGTCCCTCTATCATACGATTTTTCTGGTGGCGGAGCTTGACGGGAAAATCGCCGGCTACTGCGGAGGCTATCAAAGCCTGGAGGAGGCGGAGATTACCAATGTGGCGGTGCAAAAGGATCTGCGCCGCAGAGGGATCGCCAGAGCGCTTTTGGAGGAGTTTATCCGGGCAGGAACGGCCCAGGGAGCATTTGCGTATACACTGGAGGTGCGGGTCAGCAACAAAGCGGCCATCCGTTTGTACGAAAGCCTGGATTTCCAAAGCGTCGGCATACGAAAAAATTTTTATGATAAACCCAGAGAAGATGCCATGATTATGTGGCGGCACTGGCAGAAATAAGCGATTGTTCCCTGTCAGCAATTCCCACTATCTGTGTAGGAAAAAGTTCGATATAATGTCCATGCAGGCAGAAACGATTGGGAGGGAAATGCTTATGCGCGAATATAAGAATCGAGAGACAAGAATTTTGAACCGGATTATCTGCAACGGCTGCGGCAGGGTGATTCCAGTCCAAGGGGGGATGCCTATGGAAGGCGTTTTCCAGGTGCGGCAGGTATGGGAGTATATGTCAGATAAGGACGGAGAGATCGACGATTTCGATCTGTGCGAGGAATGCTATGATCGGATGACGGAACAATTCCGGATTCCTCTTACCAGGACAGGCCAGATCGAAATGGTATAGTTTGGAGGAAAGATGTTAGATGTATGTTTGCTGGGAAGCGGCGGAATGATGCCGCTTCCCTATCGCTGGCTCACGGCGCTGATGACCAGATACAACGGAAGCAGCCTTTTGATTGACTGCGGAGAGGGCACGCAGATTGCCATCAAGGAAAAGGGATGGAGCTTTAAGCCTATTGACATTATCTGCTTTACCCACTTTCACGGGGATCACATTAGCGGCCTGCCTGGTCTCCTTCTGACTATGGGAAATGCGGAGCGGACGGAGCCCCTGACCCTGGTAGGGCCCAAAGGGCTGGAGCGGGTGGTAAGCGCTCTGCGGGTGATTGCCCCGGAGCTGCCCTTTCCCATCCGGTTTATAGAATTGTCGGGAGCGGAAGAGGAGCTGCGTCTGGGCGGGTACGTGATCCGCGCGTTCCGGGTGAACCACAACATTACCTGCTACGGCTATTCCCTGGAAATTGAGCGGGCCGGAAAATTCCGTCTTGACAGGGCACTGGAGCTGGGCATTCCCAAGCCTTTTTGGAACAAGCTCCAGAAGGGAGAGACCGTGGAGGACGGAGGGCGGATTTACACGCCGGATATGGTTATGGGAGAGCGGAGGAAGGGAATCAAGGTGGTGTACTGTACGGATACCCGTCCCACGGCGTCCATAGCTGCCAATGCCCGGAATGCCGATTTGTTCATCTGCGAGGGCATGTACGGAGAGAAGGGCAAGGAGGACAAAGCGGCGGCTTACAAACATATGACATTTTACGAGGCTGCAAAGCTTGCCAGGGAAGCGGATGTCCGGGAGCTCTGGCTGACCCATTACAGTCCTTCCCTGACCCGGCCGGAAGAATATATGGAAGAAGTGCGCAGGATTTTTCCGCGGGCTGCGGCCGGAAAGGATCGGAAATCCGTAGAACTGGATTTTGAGGATGAGGAAGAATGAGTACGGAAAAAGACATTGATATTCTGGCGATTGAAAGCTCTTGTGACGAGACGGCGGCGGCTGTCGTACGGAACGGGCGCGAAGTGCTTTCCAACGTAATATCATCCCAGATTGATCTGCACAAGCTGTACGGCGGCGTGGTGCCGGAGATTGCTTCCCGCAAGCATATCGAAAAAATCAATCAGGTCATTTGGGAGGCTCTGGATACAGCGGGGAAGACGCTGGACGATGTGGATGCCATCGGCGTTACCTACGGTCCGGGCCTGGTGGGAGCGCTGCTGGTGGGAGTGGCGGAGGCTAAAGCCATCAGCTACGCCAAGAAAATTCCCCTGGTGGGCGTACATCACATAGAAGGACATATTTCCGCAAATTATATAGAAAATCCCGATTTGGAACCGCCGTTTCTCTGCCTGGTAGTTTCCGGGGGACATACACACCTGGTGGTGGTGCGCGATTACGGAATGTATGAGATCATCGGACGGACCAGAGACGATGCAGCCGGGGAAGCCTTTGACAAAGTTGCCAGGGCGATCGGGCTGGGGTATCCGGGAGGCCCCAAGATTGATGCACTTTCCAAAGAGGGAAACGGAGATGCCATTCACTTTCCCAGGGCGAAAATAGAGGATGCCCCCTATGATTTCAGCTTCAGCGGGGTGAAATCGGCCGTGCTGAATTTTCTGAACGGCTGCCAGATGAAGGGGGAGACTGTCAACCGGGCGGATGTGGCGGCTTCTTTTCAGAAGGCGGTCTGTGATGTGCTGGTGGATCATGCCATGCAGGCGGTTGGAGATTATAAAATAAAAAAATTTGCTATTGCCGGAGGAGTGGCGTCCAACACGGCTCTGCGGGCAGCGTTTGAGGCGGCCTGTGAGAAAAACGGGGTGAAGTTTTATCATCCGTCTCCTGTTTTGTGTACGGATAATGCGGCTATGATCGGCGCGGCCGCATATTATGAGTATAGAGCCGGCGTGCGGCATGGACTGGATTTGAATGCAGTTCCCAATCTGAAGCTGGGGGAGCGGTAGATTTATGGAAGAGAGAGCTTTCGGCCCGGAGCACAGGGGCGGGCAGAAGAAGCGCTGTACAGCCATTGTGCTGGCGGCAGGACAGGGGAAGCGGATGGGCGGCAAAGTACAGAAGCAGTTTCTGGAGCTCATGGGAAAGCCAATCGTTTATTACGCGTTGTCGGCATTTCAGTCTTCGCCTTTGATTGATCATATTGTCCTGGTGACGGGGAAGGATGAAATTTCCTACTGCCGGGAAGAGATTGTGGAGAAATACGGATTTACTAAGGTACATACCATTGCAGCCGGCGGCCGGGAGCGTTACCACTCTGTCTGGAACGGACTCCGGGTGATAGCGGAAGAAATGCCGCAGGCGGAACGGGAAGGAATTGTATTTATCCATGACGGCGTGCGCCCTTTTATAGATGAAGCCATGTTTTCCAGGGCTGTCCGGGCGGTGGAAGCCTATGGAGCCTGCGTGATTGCCATGCCTGTAAAGGAGACCATTAAAATCGCGGATGCGGAAGGGTTTGTGGCGGATACGCCTGCCCGGAAACGCGTGTGGGGAATCCAGACGCCTCAGGTCTTTGATTTTGAACTGGCATACGGGGCTTATCGGACAGCTTTGGAAAGCGGCCGGACAGACATGACCGATGATGCCATGATCGTAGAAGCTTTTACGGATGTGAAGGTGAAGCTGGTGGAAGGATCCTATGAAAATATCAAGATTACTACGCCGGAGGATTTGGAGATTGCACAGGCCTTTTTGAAGCGCCGGGAGCTCATCTAAAAGGGGAAATTCCGGCGGCGGAAGCGTCGGCAGGAATTTTGCTAAAAAATGTTTGAAAAGTTGTTGACATGGAAAAATAAAGGTGTTAAAATACAGATCGTCGCCACGCAAAGGCGGTAAGTATGTCAGAGTGTGGAGAGGTATCGAAGTGGTCATAACGAGGCGGTCTTGAAAACCGTTTGTCCGAAA
>CAJUNN010000068.1 GCA_910587955.1 uncultured Lachnospiraceae bacterium
CCGCGACAGCTTTTATAATATATCACGCCTTTTTGCTTCTGTCAACACCTTTTTTAACTTTTTTGTCGATTTTTTTCGAAATTTGTTATGCGTCCCCCAAAAATCGCTCCAAAAAGCAGGCAACGCCCTCTTCATCATTCGTTCCGGTCACAAAATCCGCCCGCTCCAGAAGAGAAGGTATGGCGTTTCCCATGGCAATGCCCAGGCCGGCATACTCCAGCATCTCAATATCATTGCCGTTGTCCCCGAAGGCACAGATTTCCTCCCTGGAAATTCCCAGGCTTTCGGCCAGATGCCGGAGGGCCTTTCCCTTGCTGGTATTGCCTGCCGTCACCTCCAGAAGATTTTTATCCGCCCGGAAATAGCTGACCTCCGGATATTTGCCGGCAAGCAGGGGCTCGTAAAATTCAAAACCGTCCGGCCTGGTAAAAAACACACCCAGTTTGGGCACATCCCGGCCCTCCATAAGAATATGTTTTCCTAAGGACTCCGTGATTACCTCTTCCGGTTTCGTAAATCCGGGCCTCCAGAAGTGCCTGCGGTAAAATTCCCGGCTGGTGCAGGCCATAATATGGGTGCACTCCCAATCATCCCGGTTGAAATACGTACAGTTCCCTTCCGACAGCAGTTCGTCCACAATTTCTGCTGCCAGGGAACAGGGGATCGTCTGCTTCCACAGCGGATCCCCGCTCACACAGTCCGTGACAAATGCTCCGTCGGCCGAAATTACATACCGCACACCCTGAAGTCCCAGCACCTGCTCCACTAACCCCCGGAAGCTTCTTCCCGTGGAAGGCACCACTATATATCCCCGGTCAATCAATGCCTGCACCGCCCGCCGTGTACGGGGGGTAAACTCTTTTTGGGTGCTTAAGCAGGTTCCGTCCATATCGATTGCAATCAAGCGGATACGGCGGGCCGCCTCCCGGATCTGTGTTTCCTCATATTTCATCTACTCGTCATCCTCATCCATACTGCCCATAGCCAGGTCATTGACAAATACCAGATCCTCCCGGGCCGCTTCTATCATCTCCCGGATTCCCTCTTCCGTTATCTCGGCCTCCATGGCGATCTGCAGAAGCAGGGAAAGATTCATGCCGGAAATCAAGAACGTGCCCGGCCGTTCCAGAAATGCCAAAGCCGCCTGATTGGCACTTCCGCCCTTTAAATCCGAACAGATCACTACCTGCTCCTCTCCCCACTCTTCCAGATACGCGTTTGCCTTCTTTCGTAGATCGGACGTTCCGCCTTCCTGGGTTACACAGGCCGGATATACATTGTCAATGCCAAAAAATTTCCGCAGGGTGCTGCAAATGCCTGCGGCAAAGTCTCCGTGGCTAATTACCAAAAGTTTCATATTAGATTTTACCCCTCCTTTCGGATAAATGCAATCATTTGTTCTACGATTTTCTCCCCGGTCCCCGCAGGAATGTCCGAAGCCGCCGTCTCAAAGGATGCTCCGTAATCCTCCCGGCTGCCCAGATACCCGCAATTATAATTGCTGTAACACCAGCAGATGGGGCAGGCCGCGTTCATAGCCTCTTTGATCTCCAGTCCAAACTTTGAAAAAAGCTCTGCCGGAACCGTTATTAATTTTAAATCTCCCAAATTTATATAAGTACAGTTCAAATCCAGGCAGAAAGGCCTGCACTCCAGTCCCCTTTCTGCAATGGCCAGGGCAGAGGAATATACTTTCTTTTCGTCAAAAGTCTCCGCCTGCTCTATTTTCTTTTGAATCTCCTGATACTGCTTCTGCTTTCTTTCCTTATCCGGCTGATAGATTTCCCGGAAGCGGAAGGTCCTGATTTCAGGTTTCCCTAAAGCAAGTTGCCGTTCCGGTGCAAAAAGTACCTGATCCATCATCTCATTTCCCATCCGTTCCAGTTCCGCATAGTCATTTCCCCTGCGGTACAGGCGGTTGCTCACATCCCCCGCTGCCCCAATCATAATCAGCGGATACACGCCCCATTTTTCCTGAAGCTTTCTGGCAGCAAACCCTGCCAAATCACTGCTGACCTTGCGGTTTTGCGGCCCCAGCACCGTGGAATGGCAGGAAAAGCAGGCCGCCCCAGCCACCACCTGTTCCCCGGCTTTGAAAGCCAGGGTGGTAAAGGATTTATCCGAAGGCTTCTCTTTTCCGTTCCGGTTTCCGTAGCAGCCTTTGATTTCTACCGTTCCGGCCCAGAGGCGGACTTCCCTTTGCTCCCCTGCAAAGCATCCGTCTGCCGCAGCCAGAATCTCCTCCGCCACAAAATCCATATACCCGGGAACTGCTCCTACGCCTCCAAATGTAGATTCTTCCTCATATTCCGGTGCGGAATGGGTGTGGATAAAGCTGATCTGGATGTGTTTCTCCGGCAGTCCGTACCGCCCGGCCAGAATCTGCCGCAGCCTGTCCGTATACTCCCGCTCAAGCCCAATCAGCTCCACGCTGATAAAGAGAAGCCGGATGCCTTCCGTCTCCAGCAGCAGCGCTGTGGCCCACAAAGGATCTAAGATCCCATCGGCTTCCTGGGTACGAATAGCGTGTCCCATCAGATGACAGGGGAAAAACCGGCCCTTGGGCGTAATCTCTCTTTGGGATGTAGCTGCTTTCATCAATAGATTCCTCCTATCCTTCTCCCAAGAAACCGCCGCATCCATCTCCGGCGCGGCAGTTTCCCGCATCCTGTACAAACCATGGGTTATGTATTAAGCGCAGATCCCCAGAGCTCCCAGCAGAATAGCGGCTGCAATTACGATCCAGATAAGTTTCCCGGAATTCATTTTCTTGCGCCCTAAAGCCCAATAAAGAATTGCCGTCGTCACCACGCTTCCAAAGCAGGGAATAATGGTATTTAAAAGCTCTCCCAGGTTCTGGGTCAGATCTCCTACCGTCCAGGAATAGGCAATGTTTACATTTACCGTAGAGGCAACCATGGCTCCCAGCACAATAATACCGAGAATGGAACAAACTTCCGTCAGATTCCGAAGAGAAGCGTTCCTGTCCGTAATAAAAGATACGCCTTTCTGGTATACCGGCCAGGCCAGTTTCCAGAACACCAGCCACAGAACAATGTTTACGGCCACTGCCAGCACGGTTCCGAACATGCTTCCGTTCTGAGCCTGATAACCTGCGATAGCACCAAGCACGGTGGGAAGCAGCACCCACACGATGGCGTCTCCAAGGCCTGCCAACGGTCCCATGAGGGAAGTACGGATATCCAAAGCAGTCTCGGTACAGCCCTCTTCCTTGGTAGATTCTACCGCCAGATTCGCCATCATTATCAGCTGTCCGAACCAGGGATGGCAGTTAAAAAATTTGAAATAGCTTTTATACTTTTCCGCCAGGATCTCATCATCCTGGTAAATCTTCTTCATAGCCGGGTGCATGGACCATACCCAGGGGCCGGACTGCATCGTTTCATAATTAAAACAGGTCTGGCGGGACAGGCAATAGCGGGTCAGTACCTGGTTTACATCCTTTTTGGTCAAAATCTGATTCTTCTCACTCATCTTCAAAATCTCCTCCCTGGACGGCTGCGCCGGAAGCCGCCTGCTTATTGCTCTCCTCTTTCATCTGGAAAATGAACATGCAGATTACTACGCCAACCATAGCGATTGCCAGCATTCCCATTCCCAAATATGCAGCCATTACAAAACCGGCCAGAAGAAAATATCCGTATTTTTTCAAAGGCATCTGCCGCAGCAGAATCGCAAAACCCAAGGCCGGCAGCATTCCGCTGGCAACATTGAGGCCTGCATTCAGCCAGGCCGGAATGGCATTGATCACAATCTCCACATAATTGGCGCCAACGGTAGTCAGCAGGATAATCGGCAGCACCCATACGCCGATAAAAGGAATCTGGGAAGCCCACATCCAAACTCCCATGCCCTTCCAGTCTTTCTTATCGGAACAGTCCATCATCTTGTGGACAAAAATGGAACCGGTGGTCTTGCCCAGCACATCCAGCTGGGTTCCCAAAGCGGCTACGGGAACGCCTACGGTAAGAGCCGTGGTCACGGCCTCCTGCCCGCTCTTTCCCAGGGCGATGGCAAAGGCGGTTCCGGCAATACATCCCACCTGGTACTCCGGCACACTGGATCCGCCTGCTCCGAAAAGTCCCAGGCTCATCAGACACATGGAGCCGCCTACTACCATGCCGGTGGTGATGTCCCCCATAATCAAACCTGTAAAAAAGCCCAGATAAACCACAGATGCGTAGTAGAACATCTGCAGATTGTATTTCTGCCATGTCCAGGCACCTACCAGCACTGCCAGCAAAACAATTTGTAACGCATTAAACATAACTCTCTTTCTCCTTTTTCGTTTTATCAAAGCCTTACGGCCTTAATTCAAATGGGTTCCCAGATCCGTCTCCGGATCCGAGAAACGGAAACGGGCGGTAATCTTGACGCCGGCTGCAGCCATTTCTTTCAGCATCTTCTCTTCTTCCGGGGAAACCCGGACCGTCTTATCCAAGGTAATGGTTTCGCCCTTATTCTGGGTGACATTGCCCAGGTTCAGCTGAGGCATCTCAATGCCTGCCTGAAACAGGGCATACGCAGACTTGATGTAGCGGAAAACTACAAATACCCTTTGGGACGCGTATTTTCCGGCCTTCATATTTTCCGCCGCTTTCTCCGGGGCCAGCACCGACAGGGCCACGCCCCCCGGACAAGCCATTTTAAGCCCGGAACGGATCAGATCATTGGTGGATGCCGGACCGTCGATTACCATCGCCCGGGTAGCATTGTATGCGGGAACCCAGTCTGTGGCCACAATGCCGTGAAGCATCCGATCGTCTACACGGAAATGTACAATACCTGCTGCCATAATTCTTATCCTCCTACTTTTAGTTTTTATTTTAAGTTCTGCTGCTTCCTTACCTGCGGACGCGCTCCGGATCGTAGAGGATATTGCCCTCCCGCCCGTCCAGCCTTCCCCCTGTGGCCGGATCGACGGCCCGGGCCCTGCGGCAGGGTTTTCCCATCAGGATAGCCAAAACCTTATCGTCCGTACCGGCCAGGATAGCCTTGCAGTTCTCAATATTATCTTCCAGAACTTTCTTGGTGGAGCAGCAGGTCCCGTGCTGGCGCAGAACCGTGTCGTACATAGGTTCAAATTCCTGAATTTTTTTCAGGCTTTCCAGATACTCTTCCACGGAAGAGGATTCCGGAAGTGCCAGCAATACACCCACGCCGCAGGCATCTCCGAAAAGAATGGTCCGCTCTTCCTCCACCAGGGGAACCATGGTTCCTTTTGTATGCCCCGGTGCATGAATCCAGCGCAGGGTCACTCCGCCCAGATCAAAGACTTCCCCGTCTTCCAGTGCTGTGAAAGGCTCCCGGCGCTGAGGCAGAAAATCCTCTTCGGAAAGCTTAAGCTTCGTATTGGAAGCTACAATTTCCTTTCGAAACAGCAGCGTACAATGCCTGTCTGCCACTTCTATATCCGCCGGATTCATCCGCACAGCCGGAAACTGGTATGACCCCGCCGCGTGATCCACATGTCCGTGGGTGACAAACACTTCATAAGGCTTCTCTGTCAGCGTCTCCACATAAGTTTTCAAATCCCCAATCCCGTAGCCGGTGTCAATCAGTGCCGCACGCTCGTTTCCCTCTATCAGGTATTCGCAGACATCGCTCCCGTCCCGGATACGGGTAATGGCAGGTGAGATTTTCTCACTCTCAAAATGAATCAAAGATACCTCCTCCTTTTCTTCTTCCTTGCTTCTGCTTCAAATTTTAACATGATTGGATGAAACATTCAACAACTTTTTGAATGGTATATTCAACAAAAATCATCCAATTTTTTTGTGCAAATTGCCAAGACAAGGAGCGTATCCACACACTTGCACGAAACAAAACCTCATGCTATAATATTTTTCAATAGGAAATGTGAGGTGAATGATTTTGAATATTTGGGATAAAATTGAATCCTGCAAACCCAATTTGACCCCGAAAGAACTGGAAATCTATGAACTTTTGCAAAAGGATCCGTATTCTTTCAGCGCCGGATCCGCCATGGAGATTGCTGCCCGCTATGGGGTGGCCCAGAGCGCCATCAGCCGTTTCTGTCAGAAAGCCGGCTTTTCCGGTTTTGCGGATTTTCGGCTTTCCATGACTCTGGGGCTCTCTTCCGATTCTCAAAAATTGGATGTTCCATTCAATTCCATAAGCAAGTCAAATGAAATGGACTGTACACAGGCCATGTGCAGTATTATTACAACTGTCAGCCAGGCGCTGCCGGACAAATTGTTAGACGATCTGGCACAGCGCATCCTGCACTCCACCAATATTTATGCCTCGGGATACGGCGCCAGCCTCTGCGCTGCCCAATCTCTGGCTTTTCTGCTTACCATTTCCAGCATTCCAGGACATCTTTTGCTGGCCTCCCAGGAAATGGAAGCACTCCACATCATCAAAAATTCAGATACGGTGTTTCTCTTCTCTGTTTCCAACCCTTCCCACCGGGACTTCCTCTCCCTGGTGACGGAGCTGCCCCAAGAGAAGCGCCCCTATACCATCCTGATTACCGGAATCCCCAAACATCCTCTGCGGCACAAGGTCTCCCAGGTGATCTCGCTGCCCTGCTGGACCAGCTGGATCTCCGGCTCCTATCCAATGATGATGAATAATTTCGTCCCCCAGTTTGCTTTTACCCAGCTGGTGGTGGACCGGGTAACGCAGCACTGCGCCAATCCCTGACCCAAACGGGCTGTTCTTGAAATCTGCCGCGCAGCATTCCGGAGCGAAAAAAGGACGCCTCTTTCGGCGTCCTCTCTCATTCCAATCCCATTTAATTTACATAAGTAAACCGCGTGGAGAACTTCTTCTCCCCTTCCGCAAGCGGAATCTCCTGCACATCCATTGCGTGAATCCGGATGTAGGAATCTCCTTTCAATTCTGCCAGCATATCTTCTATAACGGAAGGCTCTCCCTGGACTTCCATTTCCACCCTGCCGTCGGAGCAATTCCGCACCCAGCCCGTAAGGCCCAGCCTGCGGGCCATCCACGCGGACTGGTAGCGGAAACCCACTCCCTGGACCCTGCCCGAGAAATAAATATGCTTTCTTACCATTACGTCTTCCCTCCGTCCACATCAAACCAGAATTCCACGCCGTTGTCATAGTTGCGCACGCCGCACTCCTGGTTCATGGCATCCATCACAGCCTTCACAATGGAAAGGCCGATGCCGTTTCCCCCGTATTCATGGGTACGCGCCTTATCCACCTTATAAAATTTAATCCAGATTTTTGTTAGATCACTCTCCGGAATAGGCTGTCCCGTATTGAATACGTAAACCCGGACCGTGTCCGTATTTCTTCCCAGCTTTACCTCGATAATCTTCTCGTTCTCACAGTGGTTGATGGCATTGCTGATATAGTTAGTCACCACCTGCTCCACTTTAAATTCATCCGCCCACACATAGACCGGATCTTCCTCCTTAAAAATCAGGCGGATCCCTTTCTGCTCCATAAGAATGCCGGAGGAATTTAAAATATTCCGGATCAAGGACACAATGTCAAAGCGCTCCATGGAAATTTTGTCGTGTCCCCATTCCAGCTGGTTCAGGGAGAGGAGATTTTTCACCAGGGTATTCATTTTCCCCGCTTCGTCCATAATCACTTCACAGTAGAAATCCCGGCTCTCCGGATCGTCGTTGATGCACTCCTTTAGGCCTTCCGCATACCCCTGAATCAGAGCGATGGGTGTCTTCAGCTCGTGGGACACATTGGAAAGAAATTCCTTGCGCATCTCGTCAATCTGGATCTTCTGCTCAATATCTTTCTGAAGTTCATTGTTGGCCGTTTTCAGCTCGGAGATGGTTTCCTCCAGTGTCTCGGACAGCTGGTTCATATGACGCCCCAGATAGCCGATCTCATTTTCATTGGACGAAAAGAATTTTGCATTGAAGTCCAGCTCCGTCATCCTCCTGGAAATATCCGCCAGCTCCAGGATGGGCCCGGATATCCGCTTGGACAGCCACCAGATCACCAGGGAGCTGGCCACAATGCCTATCAAAGCCGTATTCAGGAAAAAACGGTTGGAGATCCGGGCACTGTCCCGGATACTCTCAATAGCTGTCCACATAATGAAGGGATCCCCCGAATCCAGAGTGCCCAGAATCTCAATGTATTCCGCCTGGATTATAGAGTCCCGGCTCTCCCGCACCACGTAGTTTTCCCCGGTTTCCAGGATTTTCGGCTCCTCTTTGGTCTCCAAATCGAAAATGTAGCTGTACAGCCTTCTCTGCAGGGTTTTATAGTCCCGGTTGGTCCACAGCTTCGGATCGCCTCCGTTATCCATGACAAAGATAGAAATATTATCCGTGGAACAGATAAGCTGCATCCTGGTAGTAAAATTCTCGTCGCTTAACTGTCCCTGGCTCACCCCTTTATTGAGCACCTCAAAAGCACTCACCAGGGCTTTCTTCTTATCTTTGAAATAGTAGTCCTCCAGAAAAAAATGATTGGCCAGCCAGCACAGGAAGAAGGTCACTGCCATAATCCCGATAAAAACGCCCGCCATCTGCCGCCGGATCGAGTGTTTCATGCCGCACCTCAGTCTTGTATCCGTTTAATGTTCCGCCTCAAATTTGTAACCCATTCCCCATATGGTCTTGATCATCTCGCCCTTTTCCCCCAGCTTGCTCCGCAGCTTTTTCACGTGGGTGTCGATGGTCCGGGCATCCCCGAAATAATCGTAATTCCACACGTTATTGAGAATCTTCTCTCTGGACAGGGCAATCCCCTGGTTCTCCATAAAGTAAGACAGAAGCTCAAACTCTTTAAAGCTCAGATCCAGTGCTTCCCCTTCCAGGGTGACAATATGGGCTGCCTTATCCAGCTCGATGCCGCCGGCCCGGATCACGTCGTCCGCGCTGCGGGTACTGGTCCTGCGCAAAATAGCCTCTACCCGTGCCACCAGAATTTTGGGGCTGAAAGGCTTGGATATATACTCATCCACACCCAGATCAAAACCCTGGAGCTCGTCCCGCTCGTCAGACTTGGCCGTCAGCATGATAATGGGTACTTTCGAATACGCGCGGATTTCCCGGCAGGTCTGCCAGCCGTCCATCTTCGGCATCATCACATCCAGAATCACCATGGCAATGCCTTCCGTCTCAAAGAAAATATCCAGGGCCTGGGACCCGTCTCCCGCTTCCAGAACCTCATAATTCTGTTTCACCAAGAAATCCTTCACCAGCTTGCGCATGCGGCTCTCGTCGTCCACAACCAGGATCTTCAATTTGTCCATACGTCCTGCAACCTTTCTCTTTTATTTCCGCGGGGAAAGACAGCCATAAGTCCGCTTCTCGTTCTCCCGGGAGCCTCTATGTCATGCCCTGCGGGCACCCCGTATGACAGGTCCTTCGGACCGTCCGTTAAGGTATACCCTGCGGGTACCCCGTATGACAGGTCCTTCGGACCGTCCGTTAAGGTATAGTATAGCAGGGAAATATGTTTGTTTTGTGAATTTATACTGAAAGAAAGGAACAGCCTTAAAAGCCTGTTCCTTTCTTTATCCTTCTATCTCTTTTGAGTGGACCTGAGGGGAATCGAACCCCTGTCCGAAAGTCTGTTCCCTGTTCTTCTACTATCATAGTCAGTTCTTTGTCATTCCCTCTGCCGTCCGGGAACTAACACCCTGGCGGTTTCAGTAGCTTCATCATACGCCCATGCGCGCAAAGCTTAACGCATGTCGTTTCCCGTATCGTCGATGCCGGATTCTTAAGGTACGGGTGCCCTAAGGCCGACAGCTGCCATTAGGCAGCGTATGCTAAATTGTCTTCAGCGTTTATATTTAGATTTGCGATTTGACGCATCGCCTGCGGATAGCTTCCCCAGCTGCGAAACCCCCGTCGAAACCAGTACAAGCCCGAAATGGGTACGTCTGTACTCATAGTATATAAGATCCGGGGAGGTTTTGCAACTGTTTTTTATCCTTTCTCCTCCCGGAACTCCTTCGACAGCAGAAATACCCCGTAAAAGAGCCCGTTCAAAATCAGGGAAGCAGGAATCATAGACCAGGTGACTTGCTGGTTTTCCAGTACTTCCGCCGAATAGTTGCCGGCAATCACCAGCGTTAAGTTGTTGTTCATAAAATGCAGGATCACGGGAACCCAGATATTTCCTGTCTTCTTATAAGCCCAGGCAAAGAAGATGCCCAGGGTAACGCAGGTGATGATCTGGGACAGGGTCATAATCAGCCCCCGGTCCGGTGTGGTGTAGTAGAAAAAGTCAAGGAACACATGCCACAGTCCCCAGGCAACGCCCAGTACCAGCACGCCGCCTTTCAATCCGAAGCGTTTCTGAAGCAGAGGCTGGAGATAGTAGCGCCACCCGTATTCCTCTCCCAGGAAAGGCGCAAAAGCAAGGAGAAAATTCACCGGCTGAATAAGCAGATAGATGAGGGCGTCGGAACTTCCCAGAATGTCCAGGATAGCCCCCGGCTCTCCTCCCATGACATACGCCATGGCGCCTCTCCCAAAATAGAGGACCCCAAAGACAAGAATACAGAAGAGAGATGCCTTCCAGCGCCTCCACCCCAGTCCGTAAGCCCCTCTTTTCTTCTTTCCCGATACCAGAAGGAAAATCCACAAGAGAATGCTTCCGCCTATACTGGCATATTGGATGATCACAGTCCACAAGGACACACTCTGTCCATAGAGCATGGTGGTCTTTTCCGGCATTACAACGGACAGGACGCAGATACCTATCATCACAAAAGTCACCAGCAGGAAAAAGAGGAAAAACCATCTGGGCAGCAGCGGATCCTTCCACTGGGTCACCAGATAAGCCAGCATGACCCCCGCCGCCGGATAAAACATCTGGGCATTGGGAAACACGCCCATCTCTATGGGAATGGTGCTGCCGTACCAGGTCAGAATCCCCATAAGGTAAGTAACCCCATAGGCAATCAGGATAAAAATCAGCAGTTGCTTTTTTGTCTTTTCTGTTTCTGTCATTTTATACCACTTCTTTCTGTTTGGATTTGTATCCGTATTTTTTCCGAATTATATCATGTTCTGCATCCGAAAACGTATAAAATGCCTAAACGGTTCATCTTTCTGCCTAAACGGAAGCCTCCCTTGCAAAGAGCGCCCGCAGCTTCTGCCGTGCGTCCCTGGAAAAAGGACAGCGCTCCCCATTCTTCAGCACTAGTTCCCTGTTTTTAAAATCCGCTTCTCCTATCTGGGAAACCTGCACCAGATAAGCCCTGTGCACACGGAGAAAGCTCTCTCCCAACTGCTCCTCCAGTTCCTTTATGCTTCCCAGAAAGTCCAGGCGCTCCCGGCTGGCATGGAGCTCAATCCGATGGGTACGCCCGGAAGTGGCAAAATACAAAATGTCAGAAAGGGGAATATGCCGGACAATATCCAGAGTTTTTACCGTAAAATATTCCTGCTGCTCTCCCTGCTCCGCCTCTACCCGGGCCGCAATGATTCTAAGACAGCGGGATATTCCCTCATACATTCCCTTTATATCCTGCTTGCAGATATAGTCCAAGGCCTCCAGATGATAGCGGAAGGTCTCAAAAGCCAGATCCCGGAAAGCCGTCACATAGACGAGAAATCCTCTGGGATCCAGTTTCCGAATCTCCTGTCCCAAGCAAAAACCATCCATGGAAGCCCCTTTTAGTTCCACGTCCAGAAAATAAATGCCCTGTCTGCGCTCTCCTTTCAGCGCCTCCAAAAGCTCTTCCGGGCTTCCGGTACACAGCACAATCTCCATATCGTAATTTTCTATAACTATTTGTTTTTCCAGCCAAAGACGCTCTGCATCCCGGATATGTCCGTCATCCTCGCAAAGGTAGATCGGCAGCATGAATTACACCTCCTGAATCTTAAGCTCCTGCACAAAGCACCCGTCCTGTATGGCCATAAAGGGAAAGACAAAATCATATTTTCCCACAATTCTCCGGTAGCTGCCCAGCCCGATCCCGCGGCCTTTCCCCTTGGTCGTGTAACCGTCCGTTTCCAGACACCGGAAATCTACACTCCCGGACAAAGTATTTTTCACCCGGAAGGTGGTGCAGCCGTTCTGGCTGCTGATCATCAGGTGAATCCGGGCGTCTTTTTTGCCGCGCACTTCGTCCATGGCATTGTCCACCAGTATGCCCAGGCAGCGGCACAGATCCGTGCTGCGCATGCGGGTGGCCTCAAAGGGCCTCAGGACCTCCAGCTCGCAGCAGATCTCCTCCTTCTGCATCCGTGCCAGCTTCTCCAAAAGAAGCCCCTTCACCTCCGCCATATGTACATTGGCAAGCTGATTCAAAAGCCTTACCTGGCCTCCTACCTGACGGTCGAAGTCTTCCGTCACTTCCCGGATAAAAGACTGGAGTGACTCTGTGTCCGCCTCTTGCGCCTTAAGATACATGCCGGCCGTCATATTTTTAAAATCATGGCGGAACCTTCGGATTTCCGACTGGATCTGTTCCATTTTTTCAATATATATGGTCTGCTGGGCAAGACTGGCCTGCTGGGCCGCAATATACCGTTTCTGGTCCCGGTCCCGCACCACATGAACCAAAATCATATGAGTCATCATAAGCAGGGCCAGGGGCAGCAGCAGAGAGGCTCCCTCCGGCTCCTTTCCCGCCGTCTCCAGGGCGATATAAATCAAAGGACAGAAAACGATAAAGGCCGTGATCCCTTTGTGCAGCTTTTTTTGTTCCATCCAGCTTCGGTAAATTTTCCCCATGCCCGATTTGCGTATCACCAGTCCGCAGAACAGAAGACAGGCGGGCTGTATGACAAACAGCCAGAAAAAATATTGCAGGCGTTCCTCCAAAATCCCCAGATTATAATATTTCCCATATACAAAAAGCCTGGAAAGCAGATCCCCGTAAGAGCACAAAATTTCAGCCATCACCGCGGCAAGGACACAGCTCCGGAAAGATATCTGATACAAAAGTTTCAGGAACAGTACTCCCCCCGCCAATACGAAATACTGCCACAGAACCCTGCCAATGCCGTATTTCCAGCTCCACACACCATTCAGATAACAAAAAGCTCCCAGAGAAGACTGGACAGGCACCAGAATCAGGACATACAGCAGGCACAAGGCTATGCGTCTGCTTCCGCGGCCGGGAATTTCTCCCAAAAGAATCCGGGACATCCAGATAAAAAATATCAGATTCAGGGTTATGGTGCCGCAATTTCCAAGTGTAACCTGCCAAAAGTTCATACTGTCTCCTTCTGCATACCTTAACGGACAGTCCGAAGGACTTGTCATACGGGGTACCCGTAGGGTATACCTTAAC
>CAJUNN010000069.1 GCA_910587955.1 uncultured Lachnospiraceae bacterium
ACTTCAAATTTTTCTGCTAATTCCGGAGCCGTAGCCTGTCCTTTATCAAGTAAATGATACACAATTTTAAATAATCTGCTTCCCTGTATTGCCAGTTCCTCCTTTGATAATAGAATTCCATCAAAATCCTGACACTATATGTCAAATTTATTATGGCCATTTTTCTACTCATTATCAACTGCGCAGGCATAAATAAATGTTCCATCATAATTTACGCTGCTACGGATAACGAATTCTCCGGAACCTGCCGCAGAGAAACTCACCCCCCTTGGCCGTGTGTATCCCGCCGTTCTCCCCACAGCATTTTCCGGTAATGGCTGACTCTGCGGAACTGATCTTCAAAATAGGAATTGATCTCCGCCCCCAGAAGAATGATATACATACAGAAATAAAGCCACAGCATCACCAGCACAATCGTCGTCAGGCTCCCGTACATATTGCTCAGCCCTGGGGACAGATCCACATACAGGGAGAAGGCAATGGAAAAAAGATACCAGCAGACCGAAGAAAACAATGCCCCCGGCGCCTGGCTGTACAGCCTGGCCTTCCGGTTGGGGACAAACTTGTAAAGCAGCATAAACACCAGCGTCAGAAAGGCGATGGCGGCAATATCCTTCAGCCGCAGAATCATCCCCGTTATCACGGCCAAAATAGGCATATGCTCCTTGGCTGCATGGTGGATGGAATTTCCGAAGACCAGCACTACCAGGGACAAAATCACGGAGATTACAAACACAATCGTGTAGAGGGCGGAACGGAACCGCAGAATGATATAATTCCGGTGCTCCTCCACATCATAGATAGAATTCATTCCCCGCATCAGGGCCAGAAATCCCTTTCCCGCAGACCAGGCCGCCGCAATGGCAGACAGGGACACGGTCACTGCCGTCTTGCTGTATACTTCGTGGATAATATCAATGACAAAGCCGTCCATGCTGTCGGGAAAAATCACCTGGGCGGCCCCGTACAGATCCGACTGCGTCAAGGTTGTGTACTGCAAAAGGGTAATCAGCAGAATGATAAAGGGAATAAAGGAAAGCATGATGAAATAGGCGCTCTGCGCCGCGTAAGCTCCCACGTGATCTTCCTGCATGGCATGGAGGAAGCCCCTGACTAATTTAATAATTTTTTGAACCGCAACTATCATTGTTGATCTTATTCCCTTTTTCTTTCAATCATTCCGAAAAGCCAGAAACCCGTCGGCATTTCAGGTAAATTTTATCTTATCACAGACTGCCGATCTCCGTCAATTCTACACCCGTATAAAAAAAGCAAAGAATTTCTTCCCAGGTCTTTCCCCGCTTCGCCATGCCGTTGGCCCCGTTCTGGCTCATTCCTACTCCGTGTCCGTATCCGCCGCCCCGGAACCGGAAACCTGTCAGGGATTCATCCTCCCCAAAAACCGGCTCCACCACCATGCAGGCACTGGGAAGAAGGGTTCCGCCCTCCGCCGTGCTCCCGTCATGGCGCCGGATCTCACAGCCCTGGGCATTCAAAAGAGCCCGCACATTGTACTCCGTCTCCACTTCAATGGTCCGTTTGCTTCCCCGGATAAGCATCCTCTGTACGGCTCCTCCTTCATTGCGTTCCAGCACATCAATGCCCTGAATCTTCCCGATGGAGGTAATGGAACGGCTGACAAAATTACGTCCCCGCTTCACCCGGATTGCCTCCGGATTGGCCTGGCAGCGTCCTTCCAGAGCCTCATTCAAATGTTCGGAAAGAGTTTCCACATCCACTTCCGTCTCCCAACGGTACCAGCTGATCTCCGAGTCAAAATCGTCTTCATTGACCTGCCCGATAAAGGCTGCAAAAGCCTCCTCATCAGTTAAGTCCAGGGTTTCTCCTGCCTCGTTGATGGTTTTTCCCTTGAGGTAAGGTGTAAGCTCTGCGGAACCGTTCCACCAGATCTCTTCATTTCCCGTGTATCCGCAGGAAGTAGAGAAATAATAGGCCGTAATCGGCTGTCCCTCGTAGGTAAGAATCTGATCCGCCGTCTCCGCCACTGCCTGGCTGGTGCTTTCTGCCTGTCCCGTATTGTTGTAAACCTGGTAACGCACGCTGTCATCCACATGAGCTTCATACTCCGGATAGCCGTAGGCCTGCATATGGCGGTAGGCATAGGTCCTGGCGCAGACCGCCTGAGCTTTCAAAGCCTCCGCCTCATAGCGGGAAGGCATCTCACTGGGCGTGACGTACTTGAGATAGGTCTCCAGGGGAACTTCATTCACCAGCACAAATCCCCCTTCCACCGGCCAGACCTCTATACTCCCCTCATAGACCGGAACTCCCGTATTCCGCTGCACGCTCTCCAGCCGGATACCCGCAGTTCCTTCGGAAGAGCCCACTGTAAAACAACCCGGCGCATCTGCCAGCACTTCCCCGTTAAAAAGGATCTGCCCGTCCTCCCAGGCGAAAGAAAAAGCCGTTCCGCTGCCGTAATCCCGGCCTTCAAAGGAAGCTTCCTCCCCGGTCTCTTCCCCTGCCGCCCGCTCAAGGACCGCCAGTTCCTGATCTGAAGCAAGCTGCACAGACGCATGGACTTCTTCCGCAAACTCGTCTGTTTTTAAAAGCACCCGGATCTTCCCGTTGTACACAGGAAGCTTTACCTGAGGCTCCTCCTCTTCCGGTTCCGGCTCTAAATCTTCTTCTGCTGTGAAAGGCCCCTCCTCCTTTACCGGCTCTTCCTTTTTCTCCTTTCCTGCGTCCCGCACCAGCAAAAATGCCAGGATCAGCAGGCCCACCGCCAGCAGATACAGCTTAATTTTCACTTCCTGATTCATAGGTTTCCCCATAACCTGTCCCCTCTTTATCCAGCCTTTGTCCTTAAAATCTGTTCTCCCTCTACTCTATTCCACAAATTTGTCTTTCAGAACTGCAAATATCCTTTACCAGAAGATTCCCCGCGCATGGAAAAAAGCAGCCGGCAAGCGGCTGCTTTTTATCTGTAGTATACCCAAAATGCCGTCTCCGCAATTTTGACGCCTAGCAGAGCTAGGTGGGTAACCTCAACAGCCCTTCTGCCTTCCACTGCAAACGGAGGCCTGACATCCAGACTGAAATATTGGAATCCCATAAACGTAAATGTAGGTTCAAAATAGCGGTGTAACGAACACCCCAGGATTTACTCCTTTATCTTTTGTTATTATACTGCAAATTATGCTGTTTGGCAATCAGAAAATAATTCCGTTTTTTTACTGCAGCACCAGGCAGCGGTTCCCCTGAAGCTCAAAGATTTTCTCAAACTGTTCCCGGCTGTATTCCACATATCCCGATATGGGATCTGCTATAGTTACCGTATTCTTCCCATATCCAATGAGGACCGCCCCATGATCATTTCTATGCCATTCCATAAATCTCCCGTCCTCTGTGTACCATCCGGCCGATTCTTTCAAATCCTTCATTCCAATGGTCACCCACACCACCACCGGCGTTCCCTGGCTTACCAAATGATAGAGCTGTTCAGGAGAGGCCCCTGTCAAGTCCACGGCCCGCAAAGGGCTGCCTCTGTCCTCAAGGAAAGCGTCTGCGGCCGCCGCAATGGCCGACACCCCGCAGATATATCCTCCTTTCGTAGACGGATCCCCGATAAAAAAATGCTCCATATCGTTTCCGTACTGCTTTCCGTCTTCCCCTTTCCAAAAATCGGCGGAGAGCCTGGGAAGGTATTTCATGGCCATATCCATTTTATCTGCATTCCATCCATAATAATTTAGCACCATGGTCAAAGCCGTAATCTCGCAGCCTGTAGGAAGCTCCGGCATTTGGTATATGATCTCAAAGTCTCCCAGTGCAAAGGAACCGCCCTTCTCTTCCAGAAACTCCGGCAGAACATGGGAATTCTCCCTTTTTTCCTGGTATTTTACAAGTATGACTTTTAAATCCCTGGCAAAGGCCAGCTTTCCGCACAGCATCCCCATAAGAAACGTACCTATGCACATAAGGAACAGCTTCCTTTGAAATCTCCGTTTTACCCCCCCGCCCTCAATTTTCTTCTTTTTCCAGTCTCAATCTTTCTCTTCTGCATACAAACCGCCTCCTGCTTTTCAGCTTAAAGGCGGTTTGTATCAAACTTGTATCTATGAAAACATCAATCCCCAAACTGCATCATCCGCACCTCCGTGGCACGGAACGTATCACCTTCAAAATCCCCCCGCATATATACCTGCATATGTTCCTCCAGGCTTTCCGGTCCGGCCTTTGTATCTTCATAGCTGTTTCCCTCATCCGGCGAGGTCCGTATATAGAAATGCGTATCCTCATGATAGACAACCCGGACCAGCTCCGAATCCTCCAGCTTTTTCTTAGAAGAAGGACTGCTGCTGGACAGAGAGCCGTCCTCAAGAATTTTAAAAGAGACTTCTGCCACAGAAAAGGAATCTTCTTCTATTTTCCGCACTTTCCCCACATAGTCTGCCTCAACCATCTCAGCGATCTCCGGATCCAGAAGCTTCCGGCCGGCTTTTTTGCTGCAGGCAGTCAGTGTCAGGCACAAAACGAAGGCTGCGCCGAGAGTCAGTAACACATGGGTTCTTTTGTTTTTCATGTTAACCTCCTGTACCAGTTCCCTGGTGTTTTCATTCTTTTTTCTTCATCATAGACCTCCAATCTTTAAATTATCTCTAAATGCAGGAGAGCGCTTCTTCTGGCGTTCGGATTATAATACCTCCTTGGCATAAAAGCAATCCGGTAAGTATACAAAGCAAGAGTGCCTCCCAGCCATCAACCCGATGACCGGAAGGCACTCCCTTCTATAACCCTTACATTTTCACTTATAACTGAGGACCTGCGGAAACCAAAGCCTTTCCTGCCTCGTTGCCCTCGTATTTTACGAAGTTCTTGATAAATCTGCCGGCCAGATCCTTTGCCTTGGTCTCCCACTCGGAAGCATCACCGTAGGTGTTGCGGGGATCCAGGATATTGGTATCTACACCCGGAAGCTCTGTGGGAACTTCAAGGTTGAAGAACGGAATCTTCTTGGTGGGTGCTTTTAGGATATCCCCATTCAAGATCGCATCGATGATTCCGCGGGTATCCTTAATGGTAATACGCTTGCCCGTTCCATTCCATCCGGTATTTACCAGGTATGCCTTTGCACCGTTGGCTTCCATTCTCTTCACCAGCTCCTCGCCGTACTTGGTGGGATGCAGCTCCAGGAATGCCTGGCCGAAGCATGCGGAGAAGGTCGGCGTAGGCTCTGTGATGCCGCGCTCTGTTCCTGCAAGCTTTGCGGTGAATCCGGACAGGAAGTAGTACTGTGTCTGCTCCGGGGTCAGAATGGATACCGGAGGAAGCACGCCAAAGGCATCTGCAGACAGGAAAATCACCTGATTGGCTGCCGGAGCCGCGGATACCGGACGTACAATATTGTTGATATGATTGATCGGATAAGATACACGGGTATTCTCGGTTACACTCTTATCGTTGAAATCAATCTTGCCTTCCGCATCCAGCGTTACATTCTCCAGAAGAGCGTTGCGCTTGATGGCATTGTAGATATCCGGCTCAGACTCTTTGTCCAAATTGATAACCTTTGCATAGCAGCCGCCCTCAAAGTTGAACACGCCGTTGTCATCCCAGCCATGCTCGTCATCACCGATGAGAAGACGCTTGGGATCGGTAGAAAGGGTGGTCTTGCCCGTTCCGGAAAGGCCGAAGAAGATGGCGGTATTCTCGCCGTTCATATCTGTATTGGCAGAGCAGTGCATGGAAGCAATACCCTTCAGCGGCAGATAGTAGTTCATCATGGAGAACATACCCTTCTTCATCTCGCCGCCGTACCAGGTATTCAGGATCACCTGCTCACGGCTGGTAATGTTGAACATCGCTACCGTCTCGGAATTGAGGCCCAGTTCCTTATAGTTCTCTACTTTTGCCTTGGAAGCATTGTAAACAACGAAATCCGGCTCAAACTCCGCAAGCTCTTCCTCGGTGGGCTGGATGAACATATTCTTTACGAAATGAGCCTGCCATGCCACCTCCATAATGAAGCGGATTGCCATACGGGTATCTTTATTTGTTCCGCAGAATGCGTCTACGACAAAAAGCCTCTTACCGGAAAGCTCGTCAAGTGCAAGCTTCTTAACCTCAGCCCAGGCTTCTTCGGTAGCCGGATGATTGTCATTCTTATATTCATCCGAAGTCCACCATACCGTGTCCTTGGAATTCTCATCCATTACAATAAACTTGTCTTTGGGAGAACGTCCGGTATAGATACCAGTCATAACGTTTACGGCTCCAAGCTCACTTACCTGGCCTTTTTCAAAGCCTTCCAGACCCGGCTTTGTCTCCTCTTCAAACAAAAGCTCATAGGAGGGGTTGTGAACAATTTCTGTAGTTCCGGTAATACCATACTTGCTCAGATTCATCTCTGCCATTTTAATTTAACCTCTCTTCTACAATATTTGCCTGCATAAACAAATGCTTTTTGGGCATCTCTTCTGCTAGGCTTCCAATATCCTATTATACATAATAAAAAGATAAAATCAATAAAAATCCTCTAAAATTTTTAACAAAAATCTGTGCGCCGCCTCTTCCAAACCTGCACAGGATACAAAACTGTCCTGTGAATAATTTGTGAAATTAATATTAACTTTTCAATTTTACTTTCTTTTTGTCCCGGATTTATGTTATGATAATTGAAATTTCAATTTTTTCTTATGAAATATTCTTCGGGCAAAACAAATCTGCCTGTATATCAATAAGAAGATACCCTATAACATAGAAAAATTAACGAGAGGAGACGATGCTTATGCAAACCAACACATTTTCAGAAATCACTCCCGAAATTCTGAACCTGGCAAAATTAAGCGAACAGGCAAGCCAGATTAATTCCGAGCTTTACAGTAAATATGAGGTAAAACGGGGCCTGCGCGACATCAGCGGCAAGGGAGTGCTGGCCGGACTGACGGAAATCGGAGAGATCCGCTCTTATACCATCGTGGATAATGAGATGATTCCCTGCGAAGGAAAACTTTTCTACCGGGGCATGGATATTGAAGAGCTGGTCAAAGGCTTTGTATCTGAGCGGCGTTTCGGCTTCGAGGAGATTACATATCTCCTTCTATTCGGCGATCTGCCTGACAAAAAAGAGTTGGAAACATTTTCCGCTCTCCTGGCCTCCTACCGCTCTCTTCCCACCCATTTCGTGCGGGATATTATTATGAAAGCGCCCAGCAAAGATATGATGAATACTCTGGCCCGCAGCGTCCTGACGCTCTACTCCTATGATGACCGGGCGGACGACATTACCCTGCCCAACGTACTGCGCCAGTCCCTGCAGCTCATCGCCCTCTTCCCCATGCTGTCCGTGTACGCCTACCAGGCCTACAGCCATTACCATGACGGGAAGAGTCTTTACATCCACTCTCCGCAGCCGGAGCTTTCCACAGCGGAAAACATTCTCCATATCCTCCGTCCGGACAGTTCTTACACCGAGCTGGAAGCAAAGATTCTGGACATCGCTTTGGTACTGCACATGGAGCACGGAGGAGGAAATAACTCCACCTTCACCACCCATGTCGTATCCTCCTCCGGCACGGACAGCTATTCCTCCGTGGCCGCATCCTTAGGTTCTCTTAAAGGACCCAAACACGGCGGAGCCAATATCAAAGTGGTGCGCATGTTTGAGGATATGAAAAAAGAGATCAAGGACTGGAGCAGTGAGGAACAGGTCACTGCCTATTTAAAGGCTCTCTTAAACCGGGATGCCTTCGATCACGCCGGCCTAATCTACGGAATGGGACATGCTGTTTATTCCCTATCCGACCCCAGGGCCAATATCTTTAAATCCTTTGTGGAAAGCCTGTCCAAGGAAAAAGGACGTATGGATGAATTCCGCCTCTACTCCATGGTAGAGCGCCTGGCTCCCCAGGTCATTGCACAAGAACGCCAGATTTATAAGGGTGTAAGCGCCAATGTAGACTTCTACAGCGGCTTTGTGTACAGCATGCTGGATCTGCCCCTGGAGCTCTACACTCCTATCTTCGCCATGGCCCGTATCGTGGGATGGAGCGCCCACCGCATCGAAGAGCTGGCCAACAACGGAAAAATCATCCGTCCGGCTTATAAGAGTGTGGCAAAAAAGCAGAAGTACACCAAATTAAGCGACCGCTAAGGAATGTCTTGTGGATTTCGTAATAGTTGAAGAAGTATACCCTACGGGTACCCCGTATGACAAGTCCTCCGTACTGTCTGTTAAGGTATACAAAGCCGTACGCGTTCATAATCAGAAAAGGCTCTGGAAAACGGGGTAGAAACTCCGGTGAGCTAGCTCTTAAGACGCACTAAAAAAACTGCTCGGCAGAGGCCTCACAGTTTAAGTGCTTTCTAAAGAGCGGATCTCACCTCCGTTTCTGGCTACCCTCGCATTGTTTTCCAGGGCCTTTTCCGATTCCGAGCGCTGATGATTGTCATATGAAATTATTACAGCCGCCAGCCGGAAAGAAGGATCGGTCCCTCCAAACAATTAAGAGGCGTCTAAGAGGTGTAGGGAAGATCCATCCCTTAGAAAGCACTTAAACTGCGAGGCCTCTGCCGAGCAGTTTTTTAGTGCGCCTTAGGGATTAGCTTCCCGGAACCTCTGCCTCCGTTTGGAGGACAGATCCTTCTCTCTGGCGTCCGGCTTTGCATATCTTACGGGTACCCCGCATGACAAGTCCTTCGGACTGTCTGTTAAGGGATAGCTTTGGGATTACTAACATCCAAGAAGGTTTACAAAACCGGGCTATCCTTTTTCTACCAAAACATCTCCACACTCTTCCGGGACTGGACGGAAAACCACACCAGCACCGCGAAAAAGCCTGCCATCACCGCCCAGTAGACCGGCATAGGCATGGAAAACACATAGGAATTGACCAGTCCGTATCCGCCGTATACCAGGGCGGTAATTCCAAACACCAGCATCTTGGGCGCCATAAAGTTCTTGTACCCTTCCAGATCTTTGCACTTGCGGATATCCACCTCTTTGCTTAGCAGCAAGGAAGTTTTAATCTCCCCCGTCTTCTTCATGAGAATCCAGGCATAAAGCATATAGGCCCCGGCACCTGCAAAGATAATATCCATCATACTCCAGATATTGTCCATAATCACACGTTTCCTTCCCGTTCCCTAGGCAAGCCCCAGAAACTCTTTCACCGCCGTTTTCATATCTTTCACTTCCACTACCCTATGGTGAAGCACTTCGGCGTTTCGTATCTCCCGGACTGCTCCCGGAATCTCTGTCCCGGAAAGGCCGGAAAGCCGATCCGCAAGCTCAAAATCGTCTGCCGCGCCGCATTCCTGTCCCAGCCCCTTCATCACGCTCCCGGTAAACTTAAAGGGACTTGCCGTGGAGGCAATCACAGTCACTTTCTCATCCCCGGTCTCGGCCCGGTACTTCTCATACACGCCTTCCGCTACTGCCGTGTGAGGATCCAGCACATAACCGGTCTTTTCGTAAATCCGGCGGATAGCGGCAGCCGTCTCTTCCTCGGAGGCATAATTTCCGTAGAAATCCCCCAGTTTTTCCTGCATATCCGGAGTAATCTCATAGCTCCCCTCTTCCGATAAACGCTTCATCAGGGCCGCCGCCTTCCCGGAATCCCGGCCTCCAATCTCATAGATCAGGCGCTCCAGATTGCTGGAAATAAGAATATCCATAGAAGGGGAACTGGTCAGGATAAATTCCCGGTTCCTGTCATAACACCCGGTGCGGAAGAAATCGTACAGCACCCGGTTCTCGTTGGAGGCGCAGATCAGGCGTCCCAGGGGAAGCCCCATGCGCTTCGCATAATAAGCCGCCAGAATATTGCCGAAATTTCCGGTGGGAACCACCGCATTTACGGTACCGCCCTCTTTCAGCGCTCCCTTTTTGTAAAGCCGGGCGCAGGCATACACATAATAGACAATCTGGGGAACCAGACGGCCGATGTTGATGGAATTAGCGGAAGAAAACCGGAATCCTGCCGCCTTCATCTCCGCCTTCAGGACCGCATCCCCGAAAATCTCCTTCACGCCGCTCTGGGCGTCGTCGAAATTGCCCCGGATTCCCACCACGAAGGTATTTTTCCCCTTCTGGGTTACCATCTGCTTCTCCTGAATGGGGCTGACACCGTCCTTGGGATAAAACACCACGATCCGGGTGCCCGGCACCTTCGCAAACCCGGCCAGCGCCGCCTTTCCGGTATCCCCGGAGGTAGCGGTCAAAATGACAATCTCATCCTGCACCTGGTTTTTCCCGGCCGCAGTGGTCATCAGATGGGGCAGAATGGAGAGGGCCATATCCTTAAAGGCAATGGTAGGACCGTGAAAAAGCTCCAGATAGGAAACTCCGTCTGCCTCCCGGACAGGCACAATCTCCGGCGTGTCGAATTTGCTGTCATAAGCTTTTTCAATACAGTGAAGAAGCTCCTCCCTGGTAAAATCCGTCAAAAACAGTTTCATAACCTCAAAGGCAATCTCTTGGTAAGTCATGCCCGCCAGTTCCTCCAAACCTCTATCCAAGGCCGGGATTTCCTCCGGTACAAATAGCCCTCCCTCCGCAGATAATCCCTGAAGAACCGCCTGGGAGGCTTTTACACGGACTGAGTCGTCCCGGGTACTTGTATAAAATAAATCCATCTCAGCTGTCCCCTTTGCTTTCATTACAAAAAATGATCAGGCAGGGGGTTATACGCCCCTGCCCTTGACGTTAACGCATATAGTGTAACATATAGAGGTCGTCCCGTCTATCCTTTTTCGCCGGAAATTCCCGCCGGTAATCCTCCACAAGCTTTCCGTCCAGATCCGCCGTTACAAGCATTTCCCCGCTGCCTCCCTTCGCAATCACCTGCCCGAAGGGGTCCGCCACCACGGAATCCCCCCGGTAACTTAACGTCCTGGCCCGGCCCACCCGGTTGATCCCGGCCACATAGCACTGGTTTTCTATCGCCCGTGCCTTCAAAAGAGTCATAAACTGTTCCCTCCGTTCCGAAGGCCAGTTTGCCGGCACCACTATCAGCCCGGCTTCCCGGGAGGCTATCTGGAAAATCTCCGGGAAGCGCAGATCATAGCAGATAAAAGGGGCTACGGTAAATTCCTTCACCCTGCAGCTGACAATCTCCTCTCCCCCTGTATAATGTACGGATTCCGTGCCGAAAGTAAAGGGATGGATCTTCCGGTAATCGGCCAGAAGCTCTCCTTCCGGTCCCAGAATGGCATAGCAGTTGTAGGATTTGGGCTGCCGGTACTCCACGTAGCCCACGCCCACATACATGCCATAGGCCTTCGCCCGCTCCCGGAAATGCTCAAGAGTGGCAAAGTTTCCCCGCTCCTCCCCGATCTTCTCCGGGTGCATGGAAAATCCCGTCATGCTCATTTCCGGAAACAGCAGAAGATCCACTTCTTTCTCCCGGGCCTCCTGCAGAAAATATTCCGCTTTTTCAAAATTTCCCCGCTTATCCTCCCACAGGGGTTCCGTCTGCGCCAGTCCCAGTCTCATGCGCTTCTACTCCGCTGAATTATTAATGGCTGTCAGAAGTGCGTCAATGGAAGCCCGGATAATGTCCGGATCCACGGCCGCGCCCCAGAAAAGCTTTCCGTCCGGCTTCTGGATACCCACATAGGCAATGGCCCGGGAACTGGAGCTCTGCTCCAAGGCGTGCTCCTGATAGGTCACCAGGTTATATGTAAGGCCGAAACATTTCTTCAGGGCATTGCTCACTGCATTCAGGCGGCCGTTTCCGGCTGCATAAGTAACCTCCTTCTTTCCCTGGTACTCCGTATGCACCTCCGCCGTAATGCCGTCCACCTGTTTGAAATGAACTTCGGTGATATTGTAAGGAGAAGTAATGTTCTCGAATTTCTTCTTGAACAGGGCAAAGATCTCCTCCGGCATCAGCTCCTTGTTCTTGTGATCCGACTCCTCCTTGGCCGCATAGCCCATGGCTTCGCGCATTTTAGGCGGCAGATTCAGGCCGAAATTCTGCTCCAGGATATAGCCTACGCCGCCCTTGCCGGACTGGCTGTTGATCCGGATGACATCCGCATCATAATTGCGGTTCACATCCCTGGGATCAATGGGCAGATAGGGAACCGTCCACTGATCGCAGCCCTTATCCTCCCGGTAGTGCATACCCTTGGCAATGGCATCCTGGTGGGATCCGGAGAAGGCCGCAAACACCAGGGCTCCCGCATAGGGGCTTCTCTCATCTACTTTCATACCCGTAAATTTCTCATAGGCTTCGCAAACTGCCGGCATATCACTGAAGTCAAGTCCCGGATCTACACCCTGGGAATAAAGATTCATAGCCAGGGTCACTACGTCCACATTTCCGGTGCGCTCCCCGTTTCCAAAGAGAGTTCCCTCCACCCGGTCCGCTCCGGCCAGAAGTCCCATCTCCGTATCAGCCACGCCGCAGCCCCGGTCGTTGTGGGGATGGAGGGAGACTACTACGTTCTCCCGGTATTTCATATTTTCACACATGTACTCGATCTGGCTTGCATAGACGTGGGGCATAGAATGCTGTACCGTCACAGGCAGGTTGATAATGGCCTTTTTATCCGGGGTAGGCTTCCACACATCCAGAACGGCATTGCACACCTCCAGGGCATACTCCGGTTCCGTCCCCGTAAAGCTTTCCGGGCTGTACTCAAAGAGGAAATTTCCCTCTGTCTCATCCGCCAGCTTCTTTAAAAGGGCCGCTCCGTCCACGGCAATTTTCAAAATCTCTTCTTTCGACTTGTGGAAAACCTGTTCCCGCTGGGACACGGAAGTGGAGTTGTACACATGAACCACTGCCTTCCTGGCTCCCTTCAAGGCTTCAAAGGTTTTGCGGATAATGTGCTCCCTGGCCTGGGTCAGCACCTGGATGGTCACATCCTCCGGGATGAGATCCTGTTCAATCAAAGTCCGCAAAAACACATACTCTGTCTCGGAAGCTGCCGGGAATCCCACCTCAATCTCCTTAAAGCCCACCTGGCAGAGGAGCTTGAAAAAGCCCACCTTCTGCTCCAGGGTCATAGGTACTACCAGGGCCTGGTTGCCGTCCCTGAGATCCACGCTACACCACACAGGGGCCTTCTCCACATAATCTTTCTGAACCCATTTCATGCAGGGATAGGGGGGCATAAAATATTGTCTCTTATACTTGGTGTAATCCATCATTGCTTTCTCTCTCCTTTTCCTTTTCTAATCCGGCGTCCAAAGGCAAACCGGGGACCGTCTGAGATCGGAAGAGCACACGTCTGAACTCCA
>CAJUNN010000070.1 GCA_910587955.1 uncultured Lachnospiraceae bacterium
CAATGCCTGATACATGCGGCTCCGACCATAGGTATCATTGCATTCATCTTCCTCCCAAAAGTTGTTTTCTTTCTTCAAACGCCTAATTTCTTTTTCCTGTTCCTTCACCTGTTGGCGGAGCTGGATGAGTTCCTCGTTAAGCATCATAGCGCTTTGTAGTGTCTGTGAGCCAGTTCCAAGGTCAAGATTACCAAGACGGTTGGCTCTCATCCAGCCATACATGGTATTCTTGGGAACTCCTAGTTCTTTAGCGGCCTTAGCCGGTCCAATTTCTCTTGCAAGTTTTACGGCCTGTACTTTGTATTCGTGGTCGTATTATCTGTTTTTTGCCATTTTTGTTCACTCCTCATTCTCTTGATTATATCTCAAATCCTTGAGAATAGGGTGTCAACTAAAATAATACAACATCAGAGCGAAAGCGCGTTCCGGATGGGATAAGGTTCCTTAACCGCGTCTGCCCTCAACCACAACCTCCAATTTATAGAACTGTCAAGTGCCCGCAAATTGGATGATTTGTGTAGAAATTTACTTTATTTTCAAAATTTATGCGCGAAATTTATTCGCTAGGAACACTTTTCTGAAAAAGGAGTAAAACTTCTCCACCCGTTTCCCTCATCCCGATATAATCAAAAGAAAAAAGGAGATTGTATCGCTATGGAAACAAAAGAGAAACGGAACTTGAAATTGTTCCGGAAGAAAAATGCCAGTATGGAGGTAATGGCTCTTCGCTGGCTGGAGAACGTGAAATGGAATGTAAAAGAGTCCTCCTATGTGAAATATAGAAATCTGGTGCAAAACCATATCCTTCCGGAATTAGGCGGCTGGCCTGCCGTCCGGCTGACCACAGAAGTAATAGAAGAATTTGTACAGAAGAAACTCCAGAGGGGGAAGCTTGATGGGATGGGAGGACTTTCGGAAAAGTCCGTCCGTGACATTCTGGCGGTTGTGAAAGAAATCTGCCTCTATGCCATGGGCTGCGATGTGGAAATTCCCTGCCGTTTTGAGCGGATCAAGATACGGAACGGCAAGCTGGAAACCGAAGTTCTGAACCTGCAGAAACAAAAGGAGCTGGAGCAGTTTCTTTTGAGTGATGAGTGTCCTAAGAAGACGGGAGTACTTCTAAGTCTTTATATGGGGCTCCGGGTGGGTGAGGTTTGTGCTTTAAAAAGGCAGAATATTTTATATACGGAAAAAATCCTCTGTGTGCGTGCAACTATGCAGCGGATTCAGGATATGGCCGGGGAGGGAAAGAGCAAAACCAAGGTGGTGGTCACAGAGCCCAAAAGCCTTTCTTCCGTGAGGGATATTCCCATTCCCAATTTTCTGATGAAAAGGCTGGAGACCCTGCGGCATCTGCCGGAGGATGCCTATCTCCTTACGGGAAGCACGGAGGTATTTATTGAACCCCGGACTATGGAGAATATTTTAAGCCGCTATCTGCGGGAGTGCAGGATTGAAGGGATCAATTACCATGCCCTCCGCCACACCTTTGCCACCCGCTGTGTGGAGAGCGGATTTGACGCAAAATCTTTAAGTGAAATCCTGGGACATTCCAGTGTGAATATTACCCTGAACCGGTATGTCCATTCCTCCATGGAGCAGAAGCGGAAATGTATGGAGCAGGCTACCCCTGCATAGAATATTTCGCTTTTCACGGGAAAAAATAGGCCTTGACAATTCTCTCCCCATGCAGTATAGTATAATCGCAAAATACCCATAGGGGGTATAAGAGAGGTGAAAAGCATGACAGAAGAAAAAACTTTTATCATAGAAGGAATGACCTGCGCTTCCTGCAGTGCGGCGGTGGAGCGGGTAACCAGGAAACTGCCCGGCGTTAAGAGCAGTCAGGTGAATTTGGCTACCAACCGGGCGCGGATCGTCTACGATCCGGAGCAGGTGGATGCACAGGCAATCTGCGCCAAGATTGAGAAGGCCGGGTTCGGTGCTAAGGAAGAGATACACGCTGCAGCAAAAAATCAGGAAGTGACGTTAAACATTGAGGGAATGACCTGCGCTTCTTGCAGCGCGGCGGTGGAGCGGGTGACAAGAAAGATGCCCGGCGTGATCAGCAGCGAGGTAAATCTGACTACCAACAAAGCGCATATTGTTTACGATCCCTCCCAGGTAAAGCTGGCGGATATTAAGAGCAAGATTGAGAAGGCTGGTTTTACGCCCAAAGATATTGACAAGGTGGACCGGAGTGCAGAGCTGAATGAGCAGCAGGAGAAACTGCGGCTGCAGAAAAGGCGCCTCATCGCGACTATCTGCCTGGCTGTTCCGCTGCTTTACATTTCCATGGGGCATATGATTCCCATCACTCTGCCTTTGCCGGAATTTCTGCATATGCACACCAATCCGCTGAATTTTGCCCTGGCCCAGTTGGTTTTGACGGTGCTGATTCTCTGGAACGGGAGGAAATTTTACCTAGTAGGTTTTAAAACCCTCTTCCGGGGGCATCCCAATATGGATTCCCTGGTGGCCATCGGTACGGGCAGCGCCTTTCTCTACAGCCTGGTGATGACCGTCCGCATTCCGGCGGAGCATACAAGCGTGGAGAATCTTTACTATGAGTCGGCGGCCGTGGTGGTGACGCTGATTATGCTTGGAAAATATCTGGAGGCCAGAAGTAAGGGAAAGACTTCGGAGGCCATCAAAAAGCTGATGGAGCTTGCGCCGGATACGGCTCTGATGCTTCGGGACGGACAGGAAGTAGAAGTCCGGGTAGAGGAAGTTGTTCCCGGGGATATTCTCCTGGTAAAGCCGGGGGGAAAGGTTCCCTTAGACGGTACGGTGACAGGCGGGGCCAGCAGCGTGGACGAATCCATGCTCACCGGAGAGAGCATTCCGGTGGAGAAAGAGGCCGGAGATACAGTCATCGGCGGAAGCATCAATTTCAACGGAGCTTTGCAGATTCAGGTGACCCACGTGGGAGAGGACACTACGTTATCCCGCATTATCCAGATGATGGAGGACGCCCAGGGAAAGAAGGCACCCATCTCCAAGCTGGCAGATACGGTGTCCGGGTATTTTGTCCCTGCGGTTATGGGGATTGCAGTTGCGGCGGCCCTTGTCTGGGCGTTTTTGGGCCATGACGCGGCCTTTGTACTGACCATCTTTGTGTCTGTTCTGGTGATTGCCTGTCCCTGCGCCTTGGGGCTGGCTACGCCTACTGCCATTATGGTGGGAACCGGGCTGGGGGCCAACCACGGAATCCTGATTAAGAGCGGCGAGGCCCTGGAAACCACCCATAAAATCCAGGTGGTGATTCTGGATAAGACGGGCACGGTGACGGAGGGAAAGCCGAAGGTGGTGGATCTCATATCCCGCTCCCTGCCGCCGGAGGAACTGCTTCTTTTAGCTGCAAGCTGTGAGAGGTCCTCGGAGCATCCTCTGGGAGCGGCCATTGTGGAGGGAGCCCTGGAGAAAGGCATGGAGCTTCAGACAGCGGAGGAATTCCAGAGCCTCACCGGAAAGGGCATCCAGGCGGTTCTTGGAGGAAGGCATTTTTCCATTGGAAACCGGAAGATGCTGGAGGAGCTGGGCATGGAGATGGGAGCCTATGAGGAGGCGGCTGCCCAGGCTGCCGGGAAAGGCCAGACGCCTATGTTCGTGGTGATGGACGGAGAGCTTGCAGGGGTGATCTGCGTGGCGGATACTATCAAGGAGACCAGCAAAGAGGCCATAGCCCAGATCCGCAGCATGGGAATCAAGGTGGTTATGCTCACCGGGGACAATCGCCTGACCGCCGATTACATCGGCCGGCAGGTGGAGGTGGACGAGGTGATTGCAGAGGTACTGCCTGGGGATAAATCAGCGGTGGTGGAGCGTTATCAGAAGGAAGGCAGGATGGTGATGATGGTGGGCGATGGTATCAACGACGCTCCGGCCCTGGTCCAGGCGGATATCGGGGCAGCCATTGGAAGCGGCAGCGATATAGCCCTGGAGTCCAGTGATATTGTGCTGATGAAATCTGACTTAAAGGATGTATACAAAGCCATTCATCTGAGCAAAGCCACCATCCGCAATATCAAGCAGAACCTTTTCTGGGCATTCTTTTACAACACATTGGGTATTCCCATTGCGGCTGGTTTGTTGTATGCTTTAGGTGGGCCTCTTTTGAATCCCATTCTGGGAGGTCTGGCCATGTCCTTAAGCTCCGTGTCTGTGGTGAGCAACGCCCTGCGCCTAAAACGTTTGAAACTGTAAAGGCGGGAGAGCGGGCAGAATCCGGGAAAGGAGGCGTGGCAGAAGATTTTTGAACCGCAGAATGGAGGAGCAGCCTATGGAAGAGGAAAAGCGAAGAGACAGCTGTGTAAAAACCAAACACCGGGACAGCAAAGAGTACAAAAGCCTGATCAACCGGCTGAACCGCATTGAGGGGCAGGTGCGGGGCATCCGCACCATGGTGGAGGAGGAGCGCTACTGCGTGGACATTCTCACCCAGGTTTCTGCCATCCAGTCGGCCCTCAATGCCTTTAACAAGGAATTGCTGTCCAACCATATCAAAACCTGCGTGGTAGAGGACATCCGCAGCGGCGACGAGGCCGTGGTAGATGAGCTCTGCGATACCATACGCAGATTGATGAAATAAAAATTGGAACTTAAAAACAGCAGATTCCTGTAGAATGCCCGGAAGGAAATACGGACGCATATCTCTGCGGCCGGAAGTCCTTCCAGTAAGGGGGGGGGGCATAGGTAGGGAATCTGCGGAACTGGAATAGGAGGAATCAAGAAAGATGACCGTATTGAAAGCAGAAGATATGCACTGTGAAAAATGTGTGGAGCGTATTACCAAAGCCCTTTCCGGCGCACAGCTGGACTTTAAGGTAAGTCTGGAAGATAAGACTGTGACCATCGACGGCTGTGAGAAATGTGTGGCCAAGGCAAAAGAGCTGATGGACGATCTGGGTTTTGAAACCACAGAGGTATAGAAGATCTGTAAAAGCCAGATAAGAGCCGGAGCTGCGTGGATTGAAAGGAAAAAAATTCCATAAAAGTCCCCGTGAGCTCCGGCACAAAAATTTTTTTGATTTTTTGAAAAAAATGCTTGCAAAATGAAACATTCTAGTATATACTAAGCAAGTCGGCAGGTACGACAGACAAATAAGGTTCCTTGGTCAAGCGGTTAAGACGCCGCCCTCTCACGGCGGAAACAGGGGTTCGATTCCCCTAGGGACTGTTTTAAGAAGCTGAAATTTCTTTTAAGAAGTTTCAGCTTTTTCTATATTTCCACAATTTGGCCGGATTTGAGAGCAGGCCCATTTTTGCAATTCCTACAATTAACAGGCCCATCAGAACGGCCGTATCTAGCAGCAAAACCACCGTTACATTTTTTGCAAGTCCATGCAAAAATAAGATGGAAAATACTTCGATAGAAAGTGCTGCAAAGCAAACATAGTTTGACAAATATTCTGTTATAAGCTCTCCGAAAGGATAGTGCATAAACAATCTCACGTAGATAACAGGACGTAAACGGATTCGGAAGAGTATGCAGGCTAAGGGGTATGCGAAAATAAACTCTTTCTTTACAAAGGAAACGGCAGCTTTGCCGCTCCACTGGACGGGGATTTGAGCCGGCAGCTTTGTATAGGATAAGATTCCAATAATAAGACAGAGGGCGGTGATTATGGTCCAGGTAATCAGGTTTCCCCACAGATACAGAAAGCTGACGGAATCCGGCTTGAAAACCTTCTTGTTGTCTTTCCAGTACGTGTGCAAATCTGTCACGCATGTTTCCACCTGTAATTCATCATAGCTGGTATTTCCGGATGCAAGCATTTTTTCACAAATGGTTTTTGCACCATGCAGATTTTCGATTTGTTTTTGAAGGACCACGGCTTGCTTTTTTATCATTTCTTCCAAGGACACCTTGTGAGATAAGATGCAGCGGATATCTTCGATGGAAAATTCCAGCGTGCGCAGAAAGGCAATTTTTTTAATATTTGCCACGTCCTGCTCCGAGTAATCCCGGTATCCGTTTTTGCTGTTCCGCGCGGGTTCTATCAGCTTCTCTTTTTCGTAAAAGCGGATATTGGAACGGGTTAATCCGGTTTTTTCTTCAGCTTCTTTTATAGTCATAATACGGGCCTCCCTGTCTTTCCGTTTGTTTGCTTTATAGTATGAGGTATCAACAAAGTTTACAGTCAAGCCCTTTTTTATTTTCGGCGGTATTTTATGTCTGCAAAGAAAGGAGTGAAACTTGTTTTTTCTGGGAATCCACCAGCCGGTAGACAATTCCAGCCATGGTTTCCGCAGGTTCTTTCATGCCGTTTTTCAGCCACGTGATATAAATATTGTAGAGGGCGCCCGCATACGCCTGAAGCGCATAGTACAGGCGGGGATCAGCCTTTTTCCCGATATAATAGCTTTCCATCAGATGGGAGCTTAAGGCGTTTAAGAGCAGTTCCCCCATACCGATGTGGAGCAGGCACCTGATAAAATTTTGATAGGCTTCGAAATACCGGAAACAGTGGCAGAGGATTTCATATTCCCCAAAGGTTTCCGGAGGGCCGTTCCGGTGGATTTCCTCCCGATAGGCGGCAGTCAGATCTTCCAGATAATTTTTGAACACGTCCTCCTTGGAGGCATAGTTCCGGTAAAAGGTCATGCGGGAGACGCCGGCCCGCTGGGTCAGCTCCGAGACGGTGATTGCGGAGAAAGGCTTCTGGCTGGCAAGCTGGATCAAGGCCGTTGCGATACATTCCCGGGCCAGAAAATTGGACGGATTTCTTTTTTTCATGAACAAACCTCCTCTGTTTGTAACAGTTGGCTTTCTGGGAGTTGCATTCAAGCAATGTAGATGTTACAATGTGTCACAGTTAAATTTTACCGCAATATTTGAGAAAAGACAAGGAGAATCCAATAAATGAAAAAGATCGCAATCGTAACCGACAGCAACAGCGGAATTTCCGCAGAGGATGCCAAAAAGTATGAGATACACGTTCTTCCCATGATTTTTTATGTGGACGGTCAGGAGTGCCGAGAGGGAATTTCCCTGACGGAGAATGAATTTTTTGAGGCTTTAAACCGCGGAGCCCAGGTCAGTACTTCCCAGCCCTCCACGGCAGAAATGATTGAGCTGTGGGAAGAGCTCTTGGAATCCTATGACCAGGTGCTGCACATCCCCATGTCAAAAGTATTAAGCGGCGGATATTCTACCGCCCTGGCTGTCAGTGAGGAGTACGGCGGCCGGGTACAGGTGGTAGATGGCAGAAGGATTTCCCTAACGCAGATCTCCATGGTGCGGCATGCAAGAAAATTGGCGGAAGCGGGAATGGAAGCAGAGCAGATCCGGGAAAAGCTGGAAGAAGAATCCCTGGATGCCTCCATCTATCTAACCGTAGAATCCTTAAAATATTTGAAAAAGGGAGGCCGCATCAGCGGGGCGGAAGCCCTGGCAGGGGATATTTTGAACATTAAGCCTATTATCCAGCTGAAAGGCGGTCTTTTGGAGCTGCACGAAAAAGTCCGGGGCAGGAAAAAGGCAAAGAAGGCAATGGAGGAGCTTCTGGTGGAAGACTGGAAATATTTTTCCGCCAAATATCCGGCTGAGGCCGTTCATATCGGCATTGCCCATGCGCGGGCAGGGCAAGAGGCTTTGGAGTGGAAAGAGGAGATGCAGAAACTGTTTCCCGGGAAAGAGATTGAGATGTCTGTGCTTCCTTTGAATATCTGCTGCCATGTGGGACCCGGAACCATTGGAGCAGGAGTTTACGTAGATTGATTTACATATAATTACGGCAAAAAAAGCTGCGCCTGCAGCAAAACTTCCAAAACTTCCACCATCAAAAAAATGAAAACCTCCGCATACTAAGAAGAAAGAAACAATCCGGTAAAAGGAGACGATTGTATGCGGAGGCAATGGGAACTTATTTTTCTGGGGCTTTTGCTGGCCCTCACATTTTATCTGGCGTCCGGCTACGGCCTGACAACCGCCAATTTTTCGGTGATCGGAAATCAGGGCGGACGCCGTCCGGCTTTTCTCTTATGGGGAGCCTTGACCGGAAATTATTTTTATCTGTATACGGACGCGCTGATGGAGCGGGCGGGCTGCCGGGATCCGGCAGCTCGTTTTTTTCTGTACGGGGCGCTTCTTCTGCTTGTGACGGCCGTAGGTCTGCCTTATCTTCCTGAGCAGGTTCCCGGGCTTTCCCGCCTGCATGTCATGCTCTCATTTCTGGCTCCGGTGTCTTTGGGACTTGCACAGCTTCGCTTTCTGGCCGTTCTGCGGCGGGAACGTGGGAAGCTGTTTGGCGCTTCCTGGTGTATTCTGGGAACTCTGGCAGCAGGGGCGGTATTCCTGCTTTTCCGCATTGGCATTGTGTCCAGCCTTCTGGAAGTTTTTATTACCCTTGGAGTCTGCTTGTACCTTCGTGTGCTGGGCAGGGAAATAGATGTAAATTGATGAAGAAACCTTTTGCAAACAACTATATCTTGTGTTATACTAACCTAGTTGGGATTAGAACATCTGTACGAACAGCGTGCTTTGAATAAAAATGAGGAAGAAGAACATGGCGAGTAATCAAACTTACGATGCGGCCAGCATTGCAGTCCTGGAAGGGCTGGAGGCGGTACGCAAACGCCCCGGCATGTATATCGGAAGCGTGTCCAGAAAAGGGCTGAACCATTTGATTTATGAGATTGTAGACAATTCCGTGGACGAACATCTGGCAGGGCATTGTTCACGGATCTGGGTATTTCTGGAGCGGGACGGTTCTTGTACGGTCCTGGACAACGGCCGCGGGATTCCGGTAGACCTTCATGCCAAAGGCATGTCTGCAGAGCGTCTTGTCTTTACCACTCTTCATGCGGGCGGGAAGTTTGATGATTCCGCCTACAAGACCAGCGGCGGCCTGCACGGCGTAGGTTCTTCGGTGGTCAATGCCCTGTCTACCTATCTGGATATCGAGATCAGCCGGGACGGCTTTATCCATCACGATCACTATGAGCGCGGCATTCCTACCATAGAATTAAAGGGAGGCCTGCTTCCCACCCTGGGGAAGACGAAGGAGACGGGAACCAAGATCAATTTCCTTCCGGATCCGGAGATTTTTGAGAAAACCAGGTTTCAGGCGGAGGAGGTCAAGAGCCGCCTGCACGAGACTGCTTATCTGAATCCGGAGCTGACCATTGTTTTTGAGGACCGCCGGGGGGAAACGGTGCTGCGGGAAGAATTTCACGAAGAAAACGGCATCATCGGCTTTGTGGAGGACTTGAATAAGGACAAAGAAACGGTCCACGATGTGATATACTTCAAGGGAGAGTCCGAGGGCATTGTAGTGGAAGGGGCTTTCCAGTATGTGAATGAGTTCCACGAAAATGTTCTGGGATTTTGCAACAACATTTACAACGCCGAGGGCGGTACGCACCTGACCGGATTTAAGACGGTTTTTACCACTGTGATCAACAATTACGCCCGGGAATTGGGAATGCTGAAGGAAAAGGATTCCAATTTTACCGGAGCAGACGTGCGCAACGGTATGACGGCGGTGATTTCCATCAAGCATCCGGCTCCCCGGTTTGAAGGACAGACCAAGACCAAGCTTGATAACCAGGACGCCTCCAAAGCCGCTTCCAAAGTGGCGGGAGAGGAGATTGTACGCTATTTTGACCGGAACCTGGAAACTCTGAAGGGGGTCATCGGCTGCGCGGAGAAGGCGGCCAAGATCCGCAAGACTGAAGAGCGGGCCAAGACCAATCTTTTGACGAAGCAGAAATACTCCTTTGATTCCAACGGCAAACTGGCCAACTGTGAGAGCCGGGACGCTTCCAAATGCGAGATATTTATTGTGGAGGGAGACTCCGCAGGCGGTTCCGCCAAGACGGCCCGGGATCGGAATTACCAGGCCATCCTTCCCATCCGGGGGAAGATCCTGAATGTGGAGAAGGCCAGCATTGATAAAGTCCTGGCCAATGCAGAGATTAAGACCATGATCAATGCCTTCGGCTGCGGTTTCTCCGAAGGCTACGGAAATGATTTTGATATTACCAAGCTGCGCTACGACAAGATTATCATTATGGCGGATGCGGATGTGGACGGCGCCCATATTTCCACCCTGCTATTGACGCTGTTTTACCGGTTTATGCCGGATTTGATTTACGAAGGGCATGTGTACATTGCCATGCCGCCCCTTTACAAAGCGCAGCCGGCCCGGGGAGAGGAGGAATACCTTTACGACGACAAGGCTTTGGAGCGCTACCGGAAGCGGCACAAAGGCACTTTTACCCTGCAGAGGTATAAGGGCCTGGGAGAGATGGACGCAGATCAGCTTTGGGAGACCACATTGAATCCGGCCACCCGGATTCTGAAGCGGGTGGAGATCGAGGACGCCCGTATGGCTTCCCGGGTCACGGGAATGCTCATGGGGACGGAGGTTCCGCCCCGCCGGGCCTTTATCTACGAACATGCCTGCGACGCAGAGCTGGATATATAAACAGCATCTATTATCAGCAGGAGCCCGGACGGCGCACAGAAGGAAGAACGGATGCAAAGCGGCCGTGAATCCTTCTTGATAAGGTGCGCAGGGAGGGCTCCTGCGGAACTGGAATC
>CAJUNN010000071.1 GCA_910587955.1 uncultured Lachnospiraceae bacterium
TACTGGAACATGAGCGGTCAAATCAGAACCGCTATTGACCGCCTGTTTGCGTTGGAAGAGGGGGATGGCAACCTTTTGAGAGGACACGGCAGGGCATCTGCCCTGTTAATGGCCGCAGAGGGCCACGGTTTTGAAGATGTGCTTACTTACTACAACCACTTGATGGAGCATTTGAAGTGGAACAATCTCGGTCATGTTCTTGCCGGAGGAAACGGGGACATAGGAGATATTGAGGGAAAACCCGAAATATCTGCCGCTTATAAACTTGGGAAATCTATTGCATAACAAAAAGGCGAATGGATTTATTTCCCTATTTGCGGTAGTAAAACGCGCGATCAAAGATATAGCAACCGTTTAAGGAGATAATACCGTGTTTTTCCTTTTTATTCGTCCCCCTAACTTGTTAAAAAAGTTTAGTCCCTTTGAGGGGATGTCCCCCAGCCGACTGCGAAAATCATCTTTTCCTGTCTGCTCCTGTGGCGGCGTTATTATGGAACTATGACAGCTGTGCCAGCAGCGGCCTTGGATATTCCCCGCCGGGGGCGTGGCAAATACAGCAGCATTGATTTAAGCAGATTGAAATATACGCCCAGGCCGACCTGGAGCTGTAGGATTTTTTCAAAAGCCAGGGGACGTTGGTGAGCAACGAGGCGGCAGACTTCGCGGGGACAAACGGCTGGTATCCGCGGATGTATGGCTCCGCTGTCGGAAAAAGCGGATAGCGAACATCACGTTTCAGAACGGACGCAAGGCGATAAATCCCCGTTAGAATTCGCCCATGCTGGGCAAAATCCCTAAAATCCAAGTTCACGCTGCGAGCGGCAGCATCAATCCACCGGGATTTCGTGAATCTGGGTTTCTTTATACACCAGCTCATAGATATCGCCCTCCTTCACCAAAATCCCGGAAAGGGGTAGATCCGTCTGTTCCCCGTTGATGTAAATTTCCTGAACTGCAGAAAAATCCTGGCCGTCCGCTTCCGTAACCTCCACAAGGGCGTCCGCCAGATTCTCTTCCGGCGTATTCAGCTCATAAGCTTTCTCCACCTGGCCGTCGTAAAGAGTTTTCACTGTAATAATCTGGGTATATCCTGTCCCTCTGCGCACCAGGCAGATAAGAGCCACCAGCAAAACGCCGATGATCAGGGGAAACGCCCGGATCACTTGTTTTCTTGTAGGCTTTGTGAGTTTCATGTTCATACCTCCTGTAATGAGTTCCGCATATACCGTCAGGCAATGAGCCTGCCGTTTTTCTATTCCACTCCCAGGTCCTTAAGCTCTCTTCGGGCCTGCTCCTGGGAGGTAAAGAGAATGCCGCGGATTCCAAGACGGGCCGCAGCCTCAATATTCGCCCGGGTATCGTCCAGAAACACAGCCCGCTTCGGATCAATGCCGTACCGCTCCAGCAAAAGCCGGAAGATCCGCGGATCCGGCTTGATAAGGTGTTCCCGGTAAGAAAGGATATATCCGTCCATCAGCTCCAGAAAATCCAGAGTATCCCCCCTCTGCTCATAAATATGCTTGGGCCAGTTGGACAGGGCGTAAACACGGTATCCCTTCTCTTTCAGCTCCCGTACCCAGGGTTCGGCATAAGCAAGACCCCAGACACATTTCCCCAGATTCTCATAGGCAGCCCGGATCTCCTTCTCATACCCGGGAGCAGCCGCCGCAAAATCCCGGATCTCCTCTTCCTCGTCAAGAAGTCCCTTGTCATGCTCTACCCAGGCGGGATTTTTAAAAATAGCTTCCTCCAGGATGGAATAAACCTCCGGTTCTGAAGTGATGCTCTTCAAATAGTCTTCCCATCCGTAGCCCGCCAACACCCTTCCGATATCAAAAATAATGGTATCTATACACATATTTCCTCCTTTACGGGGAGCAGAAAAGACTGCTGCAAAGGAATCTTCTTTTGCAGCAGCCTCTGCTAATCTTATCTGCGGTAAATAATGTCTTCCCGCCCCGGCCCATTGGACACCATGGTAATGGGACACTCAATTTGTTTTTCCACAAACTCAATATAATTCCGGCAGTTTTCCGGCAGATCCTCATAGTTCTTAATACCCCGGATATTGCACTTCCAACCGGGAAGAGTCTCGTACACGGGTTTCGCCTTTTCCAGAAGATACGTAACCGGGAAATCCGTAGTCACCTTCCCGTCAATCTCATAGCCTACGCATACCGGAATCTCGTCAAGATACCCCAGCACATCCAGCACGGTAAAAGCCACATCCGTAGTCCCCTGAATCCGGCAGCCGTACTTGGAAGCTACACAGTCAAACCAGCCCACTCTCCGGGGGCGCCCGGTGGTTGCTCCGAACTCTCCCCCGTCGCCGCCTCTTCGGCGCAGCTCATCGGCTTCCTCCCCGAAAATCTCACTGACAAAGGCTCCCGCCCCCACAGCGCTGGAATAAGCCTTGCACACCGTAACAATCTCTTTGATCTCATAGGGCGGAATGCCGGCACCGATGGCGCCGTACGCCGCCAGGGTGGAGGACGAAGTCACCATGGGATAAATGCCGTGATCCGGATCCTTCATGGAACCCAGCTGGCCCTCCAGCAGAATATTCTTTCCCGCTTTTAAAGCCTCCCGGAGGAACTTGGAAACGTCGCACACATAGGGAGCCACCATCTCCTTATACTCCATCAGCTCCTGGTAAAGCTTCTCCTGATCCAGTTCCTCCCGGTGATAGAGATTTTTGAGAACGGTATTTTTCTGGATGCAGACATTGGCAATCTTTTCCCGGAGATAGCTCTCCTGTGCAAACAGCTCACTGACCTGAAAACCGATTTTTGCAAATTTATCCGAATAGAAGGGAGCAATTCCCGACTTGGTGGAGCCGAAGGATTTTCCTCCCAGCCGTTCTTCCTCGCACTGGTCAAACAAAATGTGATAGGACATAACCACCTGGGCCCGGTCGGACACGCAGATCCGGGGTGATGGCACTCCGCGCTCCACAATACTCTGAATCTCATGAAAGAGAACCGGAATATTCAAAGCTACGCCGTTTCCAATGACGCTGGTGGTGTGATCGTAAAACACCCCGGAAGGCAGGCTGTGCAGGGCAAACTTTCCATAGTTGTTCACAATGGTATGGCCCGCATTGGCCCCGCCCTGAAAACGGACGATAATATCCGATTCCCGGGCAAGCATATCGGTAATCTTTCCCTTGCCCTCATCTCCCCAGTTTGCTCCAACGATTGCTTTTACCATAGTTCATACTCCTCCATCTACTTTTCCTTGGCTTTTCCCAGATAGGCCGCTTTGACTTCCTCATTCTCCAGAAGCTCCGCTCCGGTTCCCGTCATGGTGATCCGTCCGGTCTCCATCACGTAACCCACATTGGCCGCTTTTAAAGCCATATTGGCGTTCTGCTCTACCAGAAGAATGGTCACACCCTGCTTATTGATCTCCCGGATGATGTCAAATACACCCTGGACAATAATGGGCGCCAGGCCCAGAGACGGCTCATCCATCATAATCAGCTCCGGCTTGGACATCAGGGCCCGGCCAATGGCCAGCATCTGCTGCTCGCCCCCGGACAGGGTTCCCGCCAGCTGCCAGGAGCGCTCCTTTAAGCGAGGGAAGAGATCATGCACCCATCTCAAATCCTCCTCCAGGGAATCTTTTCTCATATATGCGCCGATTTTCAGATTCTCCAGCACCGTCAGATCCGGAAATACCCGGCGACCCTCGGGAACCAGGGTGATTCCTCTGGACACAATCTGATCCGTGGGAAGGCCTGCCAGCTCTCCGTCCTTGAACCGGATACTGCCTCCCTCCGGTTTTACCAGCCCCACAATGGAACGCAGGGTTGAGCTTTTTCCCGCCCCGTTGGCCCCAATCAGCGTCACCACCTCTCCTTTGGGGACTTCAAAACTGATTTCCTTTACCGCCTTGATTCCCCCATAGGACACATTTAAATTCTTTACTTCCAACAGATTACTCATCCTGCGCACCTCCCAGATAAGCTTCAATTACCCTCGGATTGCTGCGGATCTCTTCCGGCGTCCCCTCTGCAATGGGCTTTCCGAAGTCCAGCACATAAATGCGGTCGGAGATCTCCATAACCAGATCCATATGATGCTCGATCATAAAAATAGTCAGGCCGAATTCATCCCGGATCCGCCCGATAAACTGGGTCAGCTCCAGAGTTTCCTGGGGATTCATGCCTGCCGCCGGTTCGTCTAAAAGCAGCAGCTCCGGCTTGGTAGCCAGGGCCCGGGCAATCTCCAGATGGCGCTGCTTTCCGTAGGGAAGGGAGGAAGCCAGCTCGTTCCGCACATCCTCCAGCTCCATTAGCCTCAAAAGCTCCTCGGACTCAGCCCGCATCTTTGCCTCTTCCTTAGCATTAAGCCGGAAGGTAGCCGTAAAGATATTGCTGGTGCGCAGCATATGCTTGGCAATCAGGATATTCTCGAACACCGTCTGGCTCTTAAAAAGCCGGATGTTCTGGAAGGTCCGGGCAATTCCCATACCGGTAATTTTATCCGGTGTCGGCACAAGAGCATGATGCCCCGTATACATCACCGGATTCTCCCCCTGGTACAGCTTCTTCATCTTGCCCTGGGGATGATTCTGGATGATCTTATTTCCTTTGAAATAGACTGCCCCGTTGGTGGGCGCATATACGCCGGTGATCACGTTGAAAGCCGTAGTCTTCCCTGCCCCGTTGGGACCAATCAGGGAAACAATCTCTCCCTTGTCCACCTCCAGATTCATATTGTCCACCGCGACCACGCCGCCGAACTGCATGGTCACATTTTCTACTTTTAATACATTCTCTCTACTCATGGGAGGCACCTCCCTTCGCCGCTTTCTTTCTGCCCAGCTTCTTCTGAAAGAAGCCAGACACTCCTTCTACGGAAAACTCCTTCGTTCCCATAATACCCTTCCGGTAAAACAGCACCATCATCATAATGACAACGGCAAATACCACCTTCCGGAAACCGGGACGCAGAAACGGCACATGAAAACTGCCAATATACAGGTTTTCATTGTCCAGGAAACGCAGCCACCACTCGGAGCAGGCAATAAACAGGAAAGAGCTGATACAGCTTCCGGTCACGGAGCCGATTCCTCCGATAACTACGATCAGAAGAATCTCATAGGTCATGGCCGACTTAAACATAGACGCCTGGATGGTAGTCTGGTACATGGCCAGAAGGCCGCCGGAAATCCCGGCAAAGAAGGAGCTGATCACAAAAGCCAGACGTTTGTGGTGAGCCAGGTTAATGCCCATGGCCTCCGCCGCAACCTCGTCATCCCGAATAGCCTTAAAAGCCCTCCCATAAGTGGAATTAATCAGCATCACAATCAGGGCTATGCAGATTCCCGACACGATGAAAGGATAGAGCACTGACCGGAAAGAAGGGAAATTCCGCAGCAGGTTGGAGCCGTTGGTCAAAGGCCCCAGCTTATCCCACTGGAAAACCGCCCGGATAATCTCCGCAAAGCCCAGGGTGGCAATGGCCAGGTAGTCACTCTTTAAACGAAGAACCGGAAGGCCGATGAGGTAGGCGAACACAGCCGCCACAATGCCCCCCGCGATCAGGGCCAGGGGAACCGGAATGGCAAACTGGACGATGCCCCCATCAAAATACTGGTACACGCTATGCCTGGATTCCACAGGAATTGTCAAAATGGCATAGGTATAAGCCCCCAGCAGCATAAAGCCTGCCTGGCCCAGAGAGAAAAGTCCCGTAAAGCCATTTAAAAGATTCATGGATACGGCAACCAGGGCGTAGATGGCTCCTTTTTTCAACACGGTAAACAGCATAGATCCGGAGGGCAGTACCTGCTCCAAAAGGAAGAGCAGACCCAAGAGGGCAGCGATAAGGCCCACGTTCCACATAGCTTTCTTCTTTATACTCATCTCGAAGGCCTCCTTACACTTTATCCGTCACCTTCTCGCCAAAGAGGCCCGTAGGCTTGGCAATCAGGATCACAATCAGCAGGGCAAAGGTGAACGCATCCGAGAAGGTGGTCCAGCCCAGTCCTTTGATAATATTTTCACAGATACCGATGATAAACGCGCCGATGACGGCTCCTGGAATGGAACCGATTCCCCCGAACACAGCCGCCACAAAAGCTTTTAATCCGGGCATGGCTCCCGCCGTAGGGGTGACGCCCGTATAGTTGGTAAAGAACAGAATGCTTCCGATGGCCGCCAGGAATGTCCCGATAATAAAGGTCATGCTGACCACGGAATTGATCTTGATTCCCATCAGCTGGGAGGTCTCAAAATCCCTGGACGCCGCCCGCATAGCCATGCCGATCTTCGTTTTCTTGATCAGAAATACCAAGGCCACTACCAGCACCAAGGTCAGGACCGGAGTAATCAAGGTCACGCGCTTGGTGGTTGCACCCAATACCGTCACCGTATCGCTGATCCAGGGAATGGCCGGATACTGCTGGGACAGTCCGCCCGTCACATACAGGGCCAGATTCTGCAGGAGATAAGACACGCCGATGGCCGAGATCATAATGGACATGCGGGGAGCGTCCCGAAGGGGCTTATATGCCACCCTCTCTACCATAAATCCCAGAAAAACGGTGGCCGCAATCATCAGCGGAATCGCTATGTAAATAGGCATTGCCGTGGTGGCATAAACCACAATCAGGCCCGCCACCATAAAAATATCACCGTGGGCAAAATTGATCAGCCTTAAAATGCCGTACACCATGGTATAACCGATGGCAATCAGGGCATATTGGCCGCCCACTGAAATCCCCGCCATAAGGTAGGGCAGGTTTCTGCTTATCCAATCCATAAGACGCCTCCAGATTCAGGAAAATTTTTTCTATGAAAAAGCTTTGAAAACCAAAGAGTAAATCATCTGCCGAAAAACACAAGTATATGGCGGGAGTAAAATTCCCCCGCCATAAAACTTTTCCGTCTTAGTTTACGCCCTGCTCCGTCACGAAGTCCCAAGCTCCGGTCTCCGTATTGGCACATTTTACATATGCCGTATCCCGGATCGCATCGCCGTTTACATCGTCAAAGGCAATGTCCCCGGATACGCCGGTGTAGGTCACGCCCCAGAGAGCCTCGTTCACTGCCGCCGGATCCGTGGACCCTGCTGCTTTCAAAGCCTCCAGCGCTACGTAATAGGCATCGTAACCCATGGCGGTCACTGCAGAAATGGTGTCGTCTCCGCCGTTGTTGGCTTTTGCGGTGGAATCGCTGTTGATCCACTCTTTGATGCCCTTATCGAAGGTCTCGTTTCCGCCCTCCTGGTAGAAGGTGGTTACATAGATCTGTACGTTCTTGCCCTTGGCGGCGTTCAGGATTACGTTGGAATCCCAGGTGTCGCCCGCCATCAGGGGAGCTTCAAGGCCCTGGGAAGCGGCCTGCTCGATAATCAGAGCCGCAGCCTCCGTGGAGACAGGTGCGAAGAATACTTCCGCTCCTGCATTCTTAGCTGAAGTAATATAAGAAGTAAAATCGCTGTTTCCCTCCTGGAAGGTCTCCTCCACAACCTCTCCGCCCAAAGCAGTAAAGGCTTCCTTGAAGTAGTAGCCAAGTCCGGTGGAATAATCATCGCCCAGCTTCGTCAGGATATAGGCTTTCTTTGCTTTGAAATTCTCATTGGCGAAGTTTGCCAGCACGGTGCCCTGGAAGGGATCCAGGAAGCAGATGCGGAAATAGTGCTTATTTCCTTCCGTAACCTGAGGATTCGTACAGGTTACGCCCATAGCTGGGATGCCCGCCTCTTTAAATACATCGGAAGCTGCGATGGATACACCGGAGCCGTAGGAGCCAAGCACGATGGACACGCCTGCACTCACCAGAGAGGAGGCTGCGGACGGCCCCTTGTCGTTGGAAGACTCGTTGTCCTCAATCACCAGCTGTACCGTATACTCTTCCCCGCCGATCTCCACGGTGGGAGTCTCCTTGTTGGCATACTGCATGCCGAGCACTTCCTGCTTTCCGCCTGCGCCGTTGTCCCCGGACGCCGGCTCATATACGCCGATTTTCACTACTTTTTCACCGTCTGCCGCTGCGGGAGCATCTGCATCCCCTCCGCCGCCGTTGCCGCCGCTCTTACTGCAGCCCGCCAGCATGGAGCCGAGCATGGCAGTTACCAGTGCAACCGCTATTACACGCTTTTTCATAACTCATTATCCTCCTGTCTCAATTCCGCAAGATCCATTCCGGTATCCTCCGGGATCTTGCTGCTTGTACGCATGTCGAAGACATTTGTACGTGATTTTCAATACGGACGTAAGTATACCATGTTTTCCGGCCGATTTCAAGGAAAAATTAAACAAAATCAAACAGGG
>CAJUNN010000072.1 GCA_910587955.1 uncultured Lachnospiraceae bacterium
ACCCGTGACCTCCGCACTACCAATGCGACGCTCTACCGACTGAGCCACAGCAGCAACTATGCGTAACACGCTAGATTATAATAGCATTTGGGACAGGGATTGTCAAGAAATAATTTTAAAAATTTTAAAAATTTAAAAGAAAAGGAGGACGCTATTGTCTTTACTTTTTGGAGAAAAAACTTTATAATAATAGCAGATCAAGAGGAATAGTGAGAACTGCAGAAAAAGGGGGAAACTTATGATTTCGAATCAGATTATTCAGTCATCCATCGAAGATTTGCGAACCATTACCAGGATTGATTTATGTGTCCTTGACACAGAAGGCAGTCTGGCAGCTTCCACTTTTGATATGCAGAATATTTCCAGAGATGTGCTGGACGCCTTTGTGAATTCCCAGGCAGAGAGCCAGAGCCTTCAGGGCTGCCATTTTTTTAAAGTTTATGACGAGGATCAGCTGAGCTATGTGCTTCTCTCCAGAGGAACGGGGGAAGACGCCTATATGATAGGGAAGGTGGCGGTAAGCCAGCTTCAGAGTTTGATCGTGGCTTACAAAGAGCGCTTTGACAAAAATAATTTTGTGCAGAATCTGCTTTTGGATAATCTGCTTCTGGTGGATATTTACAGCCAGGCGAAAAAGCTGCATGTGAGCATTGAAGCCCTGCGGGTAGTTTATTTGATTGAGACGAAAGATGAGAAGGATGCCATGGCGCTGGAGACGGTCCGCAGTATTTTTGCTCCCAGCTCCCAGGATGTAATCACGGCAGTGGATGAGAAAAACATTGTAGTGGTCAAGGAGATCGGTCAGGAAGATACATACGAATCCCTGGAGCGGATCGGGAACCTTCTGGTGGATATGCTGAATACGGATATGGAACCCAAAATCCGGGTGGGTTACGGAAGGATTGTGGATCAGCTCAAAGATGTGTCCAAATCCTATAAGGAGGCCAAGATGGCCCTGGACGTGGGGCGGATTTTCTACCCGGAGAAGACGGTGGTAGCCTATCATACCCTGGGGATTGGGCGCCTGATTTATCAGCTTCCTCTGCCTCTGTGCGAGATGTTTATGCGGGAAGTGCTGGGAGAAAATCTCCCCGATACTTTCGATGAAGAGACGCTTGTGACCATCCAGAAGTTTTTCGAAAACAATCTCAATGTTTCGGAGACAGCCAGACAGCTTTTCGTGCACCGGAATACTCTGGTCTACCGGCTGGAGAAGCTGCAGAAGACCACGGGGCTGGATATCCGGGTGTTTGAGGACGCCCTGACCTTTCAGATAGCACTGATGGTGGCCAGCTATATGAAATATCTGGAGGAATTGGAACGATAAAAGAAATGGACTGCTATTCGGCAGTCCGTTCCTTTTTTTTGTTCTTTTTTTCCGGATCCGGAAGCTGGTCGATGAGCTTCTCGATGACCTGTTTTTTGACATAAACATCAAAACTGAGCATACAGATAAAGGAGAAGAGCTGCAGGAAGTTCCGCTCCTCCTCCGGGGAATCGCAAAAAGTCTGGCCGGAAGTCTCGTATTTCCGGATGAGATCTTCTTTCACCACTTCGATCTGGCTCTTTTCCAGACTGAAAACTTCCGTATAAATTTCATCCAGCTGCAGGCCGCGGCCGGTGTGGAAATAGTTCTCCGTCAGGGGCGAGAGCAGGCTCTTTATATCGCTGATGGAGAGAATATTTTTAAAATAGTAAATAAAAATCAGGAGCAGCAGGTGTTCCCTGGAATATTTCTTTTTTTCCGGCGGAGGGAGCAGATTGTTTTTGGCATAGTTGTTGATCATGGTTTTTGTCAGGATTTTGTCCTCCTCATAGCGCTTGGAGGATTGCAGCTGGCTGTCCATAAATGTCGTTACCTGATCCATATATAAATCGATGCCCGGCACGTCCGCGGGCTTGATGTAGTCGATTCGGTTCAGGCTGTCCAGAATACTCTCCAGAAGATTTTTGGAGTCTATGGTCATAGTAATCACCTCATGACATATTATATAGTATTAAAAACCACATGACAAGCAGTAAATGTTTATTTTTTATTAAATTGTCAATAAATGAGTGACAGTTCGCGAAAAATGTACTATAATAAAAACGGAATTTGTGTCAAAATTCCAGAAAACAACAGAATCCCGGAAAAGGGAGTCTGTGAAACTCAGAAACAGCAGACTTTCAGAAAGCGCCAGCAAAATTGACGGCCGTAGGATACGGCCGGGAATTTAGCTATGGAAAGGTGCTGGAGGGAACTGAGGAACTCAAAAACAGCAGGCTCCCGGGAAGCGCCAGCAAAATTGACGGTCGTAGGATACGGCCGGAAATTTAGCTATGGAAAAGCGCTGGAGGGAACTGCGGAACTCAAAATAGGGAGGGTTTGGAAATGGCAAATATTTTAAAGAGATTCGGGGACATCATGTCGGCAAACATCAATGCGCTGCTGGATAAGGCAGAGGACCCGGAGAAAATGATTGATAAATATCTGAGGGATATTGAGAGCGACCTGGGCAAGGTAAAGGCAGAGACGGCAGCGGTAATGGCTACGGAAACCAGAGCAAAGCGGGAGCTTGCGGAGTGCGGGGATGAGATAGCCAAGATGCAGAAGTACGCGGAGAAAGCCCTGCTTGCCGGCAATGAGGGAGATGCCCGCCAGTTCTTGGAGAAAAAGACACAGCTTACCCAGAAGCAGGCCAGCCTTCAGCAGTCTTACGATCTGGCTGCGGCCAATGCCGTTAAAATGCGGGAGATGCACGACAAGCTGGTGAAAGATATGGATAGCCTGCGGGCAAGACGGGATGCGATCAAGGCGAAAGTAGCAGTGGCTAAGACCCAGGAAAAGATGAATCAGATGGGTTCCAGCATTGCAGGCGCCGGGGATGCCATGTCGGCTTTTGACCGGATGGAGGAGAAAGCGGACCGGATGCTGGATGAGGCCAATGCCCTGGCTGATTTGAACACGGAGAATGACAGTGTGGAGGATCTGGCCAAGAAATATGATGATACGACCGCAGATACGGCAGTGGACGATGAGCTGGCAGCACTGAAGGCGAAGATGGGATTGTAAAAGCATGGATGACAAGATCTACTACTGTGAAAACTGCGGCGGCGTGATGGAATTTGACGTGGAAAGCCAGAGTTTGAAGTGTCCCAACTGTGACACCGTGGTTCCCATTATCAATGACAAGAGCCGCATCGTAGAACACAGTCTTACGCGCCGCGCTCTTCAGAGCATCCGGGCAGAAGAGAAGACCTCTCACACCATGGAATGCAGGGGCTGCGGGGCGAAGATAGAGGTGGACGCTACCAGTACAGCTACGGAATGCCCCTACTGCGGTTCCGATTATGTGCTGGCCGGTAAGCAGGAGGACGCCATTCTTCCCGACGGAGTGCTTCCTTTTCAGGTGGATAAGAACCGGGTGGGAGAGTTGTTCCGGCGCTGGATGAAAGGCCGCTGGCTGGCACCGGGAGAGTTAAAGCATCTGTATCAGAAAGACCGGCTGCAGGGAATCTATATCCCTTACTGGACGTTTGACGCGAAAGCGGCTGCCCGGTATACGGCCATGGGCGGCCGTCACCGGACCGTTACGCGCAGAGGAGCGGACGGAAAGGAAGTGCGGGAGGTAGTCACAGACTGGTATCCCACATCGGGAAACCTGCATCATTTCTTTGACGATATACTAGTCTGTGCTTCCGATAAAATGGAATCCGGGCTTCTCCGCCGGGTGGGAAGCTACGGTACACAGCAGATGGCTTCTTATACGCCGGAGTATCTCTCCGGCTATGGAGCAGAGTGCTATACAGTGGATTTGAATCAGGCCCACAGGCAGGCGCTCCGGAATATGGAGTCAGAACTGGAGAGTATGGCCCGAAGCGATGTGCTGCGGCGGTATGACGAAGTGATGGATGTGCGTGTATCCGCCGATTTCCGGGAGGAGACATACAAGCATGTGCTGCTTCCGGTTTATACTACGGCATATACATATAAAGGGAAACGGTATCACGTTCTGATCAACGGCCAGAGCGGGAAGGTTGAGGGAGATTATCCCAAGAGTCCCGTCCGGCTTGCAGGAATCGTTCTGGCAGTTGTTATCCTTCTGGCGCTTCTGTACTGGTTCAGCGAAGGATCCGGAATGCAGGCGGAGACTCTGCCGCTTTCGGAGACAGAGCAGACGCTGGAGACAGAGGCGGAAGGCGTCTGGGAAGAGATTTGGGCGGATGCGGAACTGGAATCAAATCATAACTAAAAATAGGAGACAGTTATGGGATTATTTAGCGGACAATTTGCCAATGTAGTGGAATGGCAGGAATTCCGGGACGATATGCTGTTCTGGAAATGGAGCAATAAAGAGATTAAGAAGGGGAGCCGGCTGATTATCCGGCCGGGCCAGGATGCTATTTTTATCTATAACGGAAAAGTGGAAGGCCTTTTCCGGGATGACGGGAGCTATGATATTGAGTCGGATATCATTCCGTTTCTGTCAACTTTGAAGGGATTTAAATTCGGATTTAACAGCGGCCTGCGGGCAGAGGTACTTTTTATCAATACCAAGGAAGTATTGGTAAAGTGGGGGACAAAAAGTCCTGTATTGATTCCGGCCCCGGGACTTCCGGGCGGAATGCCGATACGTTCCTTCGGAAGCTTTGCCTGCAAGGTGGCGGATTACGACGCCCTGATTGAAAAGGTTGCCGGAATCAAGCAGCAGTATACGGTGGAAGATGTCAAAGAGCGGATTACTTCCATGCTGGATCAGCTTTTGATGAAATGGATTGCCAGAGAAGGTAAGGATATGTTCAATCTCCAGGTCAATGCCACGGAAATCGGACGGGGCATCCAGGAAGATTTGGATATGGAGATGAGCAAGATTGGCATCGGCATCACCAGCTTTTCTATTTCCAGCTTCAACTATCCTCAAGAGGTGCAGAAGATGGCAGAGAAGGCGGCGGCCCAAAGCATGATTGGAGATGTGGGACGTTTCCAGCAGGTATCCATGGGAGAAGCCATGGCCAGAGGTCATGGAGGCGGAACGGCCTCGGATATGGCCGGGATTGCCATGGGAATGGCTATGGGCCAGCAGATGGCGGCCCAGGTGCAGCAGGGATTTGCCGGCCATCAGAACGTTTCAGCAGGACAGCCGGCAGGGGGAGCGGCTCCCAATTTCTGCCCGGACTGCGGGACGAAGACCAACGGTGCAAATTTCTGTCCCAACTGCGGCAGAAAACTTGTGTAAACAGGAGAGCGGAATGAGTATATACGATACTTTAAATCCGGAGCAGAAAGAGGCGGTGCTTCATACGGAAGGGCCGCTTCTGATTTTGGCAGGTGCCGGGTCCGGAAAGACGAGAGTGCTGATTCACCGGGTGGCCTGGCTGATGGAGCAGGGGGTGAATCCCTGGAATATTATGGCCATTACCTTTACCAACAAGGCGGCAGGCGAGATGCGGGAGCGGGTGGACAAGCTGGTTGGCATGGGCTCTGAGAGCGTGTGGGTGACGACTTTCCATTCTACCTGTGTGCGGATTCTCCGCCGTCACATTGAACATCTGGGATTTGGCACTTCCTTTTCCATTTATGACGGAGATGATCAGAAGACGGTGATGAAGGAGGTCTGCAAACGGCTGCAGATCGATACAAAAATTATCAAAGAGCGCTCCCTGCTGGCGGCGATATCCAAAGCTAAGGATGAGCTGATCGGTCCTCTGGAATATGAGCTGAATGCAGGAAACGATTACGGGCAGAAGCGGGTGGCTGCCGTCTACAAAGAGTACCAGGCTCAGCTTCGAAAGAACAATGCCCTGGATTTTGACGATCTGATTTTTAAGACGGTGGAGCTGTTTGAGAACTGCCCGGAAATTTTGGAGTATTATCAGGAACGGTTCCGTTATATTATGGTGGATGAGTACCAGGATACCAATACGGCCCAGTTCCGGCTGGTCCGTCTTTTGGCAGACAAATACCGGAATCTTTGCGTGGTGGGTGATGACGATCAGTCCATTTACAAATTCCGGGGGGCGAATATCCGGAATATCCTGAATTTTGAGAAGGTGTTTCCGGATGCCAGGGTGATCAAGCTGGAACAAAATTACCGGTCCACCCAGAATATTCTGCATGCGGCCAATGAGGTAATTGGCAACAATGTGGGAAGGAAGGCAAAGCGTCTCTGGACCGAGAACGAGGAGGGAAGTCCCATCGGCTTCCGGCAGTTTTTGAGCGGTTTTGAGGAGGCGGAGTATGTGGTGGGAGATATTGTAAAGAGGGTGAGAAACGGTGCGGCCGATTACCGGGATCACGCCATTTTGTACCGGACGAATGCCCAGTCCCGCTTGTTTGAGGAGAAATTGATCTTTGCAGGAGTACCCTATAAGCTTATTGGTGGAGTAAATTTTTATGCCCGCAAAGAGATTAAAGATCTGCTGGCTTATTTGAAAACCATTGATAACGGACAGGATGAGCTGGCTGTCCGGCGGATTGTAAATGTGCCCAAACGGGGAATCGGTGCGGCTACCCTGAACCGGGTACAGGATTATTCCATGGCTTACGGGATTAGCTACTATGACGCCCTTCTGCGGGCGGACGAGATACCGGGAATCGGGAGGGGGGCGTCCAAAATTCTCCCATTTACGGTTTTGATTCAGACCATGCGGACGAAACTGGAGTATGCTTCCCTGACGGAGCTGATGGAAGAAGTGCTGGAAAAAACGGGTTACCGGGCGGAGCTGGAGGCCGAGGATACAGAGGAATCCCAGGCAAGGCTGGAAAATATTGATGAGTTTATCAATAAAATTGCAGCCTATGAGGAATCCCAGGAGCATCCTACCCTGAGCGGCTTTCTGGAAGAAGTGGCGCTGGTGGCAGACATTGACAGCCTGGAGGAGGAGAGCAGCTATGTGGTGCTGATGACTCTTCACAGTGCGAAAGGCCTGGAGTTTCCTTATGTATATATGGCGGGGATGGAGGATGGCATTTTCCCCAGTTATCTTTCTATCAACGCGGATAATGCCGCGGAGGAGCTGGAGGAGGAGCGCAGGCTTTGCTATGTGGGGATTACCAGGGCGAAGAAGGAGCTGACCATAACGGCGGCCCGGCAGCGGATGATCCGGGGAGAGACCATGTACAATCCTCTTTCCCGGTTTGTGAGGGAGATTCCTAAGGAATATCTGGGAAGCAGTCCAAAGGAAGAGCGCCCGGCGGAGCCGCCCAGGCGGATGGTCTACAGCCAGGCCCAGAGCAATTTCCGGGCAAAGGCTTTTGAACCAAAGCAGTTTGCCGTGACGAAGGCGGATCGTCTGAACTATGCGGCAGGGGACCGGGTACGGCATATGAAGTTCGGACAGGGAACGGTTCTGGAGATTACCGAGGGCGGCAAGGACTACGAGGTGAAGGTAGATTTTGATACGGCAGGTATCCGGCGGATGTTTGCCTCCTTTGCAAAATTGGAAAAAATAGAATAGTATATATTATATAATTCAAACTTCCCACATTAAAAATGGGATTTGCTCCTTGAAAAATCAATACTATA
>CAJUNN010000073.1 GCA_910587955.1 uncultured Lachnospiraceae bacterium
CATTTCCTGGACAATGTGCATATCCTTCATGGTATCCTGCTCTTTCTTGGATAACTGGTCGCTGCGCCGCTTGTAATCCGCCATATAGTAGGCCAGACGCTCTTTCCCCTGGCACATAAGCTCATAGCTGAATGCTGAAGCCCGGATACTGAAATAAGCCGCATAGTAAGCCAGGGGATAATTGATCTTGCAGTAGGCAATCCGCCAGGCCATCATCACATAGGCAGCCGCATGGGCTTTGGGAAACATATACTTGATCAGGGTGCAGGATTCAATGTACCAGTCTTCCACGCCCGCCGCCTTCATGGCCTCAATCCACTCCGGCTTTAACCCCTTGCCTTTCCGCACGCTCTCCATAATGGTAAAGGAAAGGCTTGGTTCTACCCCGGTATTGATAAGGTAAAGCATAATGTCGTCACGGGTGCAGATCGCTGTGGAAATAGTGGCCTTCCCCTCCTTGATAAAGCGCTGGGCATTGTTCAGCCACACATCCGTACCGTGGGACAGTCCCGAGATCCGCACCAGATCCGAGAAAGACCGGGGCTTGGCGTCCACCACCATCTGGATGACAAAATCCGTCCCGAATTCCGGGATGCCAAGGCAGCCCAAGGGGCAGCCGTCAATATCCTCCGGGGTAATCCCCAAGGCTTCTGTGCTTTTAAAGAGGGACATCACTCCCGGATCATCCAGGGGAATGGTCTTTGCATCCAGTCCCGTCAGATCCTCCAGCATCCGGATCATGGTCGGATCATCGTGTCCCAGAATGTCCAGCTTCAAAAGATTGTGATCAATGGAATGGTAATCAAAATGGGTGGTGATAATGTCGGTAGTCATATCGTTGGCCGGATGCTGCACCGGGGTAAAAGAGTAAATCTCCTCCCCGTGAGGCAGGACCACAATGCCGCCGGGGTGCTGTCCCGTAGATCGGCGCACGCCCACGCAGCCCTGAACGATCCGGTCAATCTCACAGTTGCGCTTATGCTGCCCGTGTTCCTCAAAGTAGTTCTTCACATAACCGAATGCCGTCTTATCCGCCAGAGTGGCAATGGTTCCCGCCCGGAAGGTCTGGCCTGTGCCGAAGATCACCTCCGTGTACTTGTGGGCGTTGGACTGGTATTCCCCGGAGAAATTCAGATCAATATCCGGCTCCTTGTCCCCCTTAAAACCTAAGAAGGTCTCAAAGGGAATATCAAAGCCTTCCTTTTTCAGCGGCTCCCCGCACGCAGGGCAGGCCTTATCCGGCATATCGCAGCCTGCGGCCCCGGCAAATTTGCGCACTTCCTCCGATTCGAAATCGCAGTAATGGCATTTGGGACAGTAATAGTGGGGGGGCAGAGGATTTACCTCTGTAATGCCCGCCATAGTCGCCACGAAGGAAGACCCCACAGATCCCCGGGATCCCACCAGGTATCCGTCATCATTGGATTTCCACACCAGCTTCTGGGCGATGATATACATCACCGCAAAGCCGTTGGAAATAATGGAATTCAGCTCCTTCTCCAGACGGGTAGTAACCATTTCCGGCAGCTTTTCCCCATAGATGGAATGCGCCTTCTCGTAACAGATATCCCGGAGGGTCTGATCGGAATTTTCAATCACGGGAGGACACTTATCCGGCCGCACCGGGGAAATGTGCTCAATCATATCTGCGATCTTATTGGTATTTGTAATCACCACCTCCTCTGCCTTGTCGCTGCCCAGGTATTCGAACTCCGAGAGCATCTCTTCCGTAGTCCGCAAGTACAGAGGCGCCTGGTTATCTGCATCCTTAAATCCTTTCCCCGCCATAATAATCCGGCGGTAGACCTCATCCTCCGGATTTAGGAAATGTACGTCACAGGTAGCCACAACAGGCTTTCCAAAAGCATCCCCCAGCTCCACAATCCGCTTATTGAGCCGGATCAAATCTTCTTTAGACTCAAAGACCGGCCGCTCTCCCCGCAGCATAAAATCATTATTCCCAAGAGGCTGGATCTCCAGATAATCATAGAAGTTCACCAGCCTTGCAATCTCCTCCTCCTGGGCGGACCGCACCAGGGCCTGATAAAGCTCCCCTGCCTCGCAGGCGGATCCCACAATCAGGCCCTCCCGGTATTTTTGCAGCACGCTCTTGGGAATCCGGGGACGTTTGGAATAATATTCCAAGTGGGACCAAGACACCATCCGGTACAGGTTTACCCGGCCAATTTCGTTTTTTGCCAGGATAATCACGTGGTAAGTGGGAAGCTTTTTGACAGCGTCCGCATCCAGCTTTCCCATGGCATTCACCGCATCCAGATCTGCCACATCTCTGTTTTTCAGCATTTCCAGGAATTTGAGGAAGATCTCTGCCGTACAGCCCGCATCATCCACCGCCCGGTGATGGTTTTCCAGGGAGATGTTAAGAGCCTTGGCCACCGTATCCAGCTTGTAACGGTTCAGCTGGGGCAGGAGTATCCGGGCAAGCCCCACCGTATCCGCCACAGTAAAGTCGCAGACAAGGCCCTGGCGCTCTGCATTTTTGCGGATAAAGCTCATATCAAAGTCCGCATTGTGGGCCACCAGAACCGCTCCCCGGCAAAATTCCAGGAACCGGGGGAGCACCTCCTCCACAAGGGGCTCTTCCAGCACCATATCGTCGCTGATTCCTGTAAGCTTCTCAATCTCAAAGGGAATGGGAATTTGGGGATTTACAAAGGCGCTGAACCGATCCGTTATCTGTCCTTCCTCCACCCGGACTGCCCCAATCTCAATGATCCGGTCATGTTCCGCACTGAAACCGGTGGTCTCAATGTCAAAGACCACATAGGGGGCGCGAAGACTCTGGCCCTTGGAATCCGTGACAATCTCTTTTAAATCATCCACCAGATACCCTTCCACTCCGTAAATCACCTTAAAGGGATCTCCCTTGTCCAGGCAGTGGCTGGCATCCGGGTAGGCCTGCACCACTCCGTGATCCGTCACGGCAATGGCCTTATGCCCCCAGGCCTTGGCCTGCTTGATCAGATCCTTTACCTCCGACACACCGTCCATATCGCTCATTTTCGTATGACAGTGAAGCTCTACCCGTTTCACCTGGCTTTTGTCTATGCGGGGCGTACGGAAGTCGGAAGATTTCTTAATTCCCGTCAGGGAGCTTACTGTCAGCTCATTGTCAAAGCGATCGATGGCAGTCATACCTTTGATTTTTATAAAAACACCCTTTTTGACCTGTTCCCGGAATGCGTCCATCTCCTCATTTTTGGCAAAAAGTTTCACGCGGATGGTATCTGAGTAATCCGTCACCGTTATGGTAACGATGGTCTTCTCTCCCCGGATCTCCCGCTCATCTACAGACGTCACCTGTCCATGGATAACTACCTCGCCCATCTCGCCCACAATCTGGCTAAGATCTGTGATCTCGGCCTCTTCAAAATCCCGCCCGTAGATCACATCGGGATTATTGGCCCGGGAGCGCCCGCCGCTTCTTAAGGCCTTCCGGTAAGGATAGTCCTCTTTTCCGAAATTCGGACGGGGCGCTTTGCGATCCCGGGAGGTTTTCCCGGTCTCCGCCTGTTTCTTCGGCTTTTCTTCCTCTTTGCTTTCCTCTGCCTGGGAATCCTGCATAGCCTGCAGCATGGTTTCTCTCAGTGTCTCTGCCTGCTTTTCCACATTATCCAGGCCCTTTTTCTTCTCTTGCTCCTTTTGCACAAATTCGGTCTGAATCTGGAGGTCCATGCCGCAGCGCTCCGTAAACACTTTGTAGAGAATACGGATCAGCTCGTCCGCCGCCTCCTCTCCCAGAGTGGTCTCCTCCAGAACCAGTTTCATCTGTCCCTCTTCCGGAAACGAGATCCGGGCTCCCCGGAAAAGATTGTACTCCAGAATGTTATATGCTCTCAGTTCAAAGAGAAGGCTGTCCCGGTAAAGCTCCAGCACCTTTCCCGGCGTATACTGCTCGGAAAGCTCAAAGCGTTCCAGGATCTTGAGCTCCACCGGGCTGTTCCCGAATAGCTGCCGTTTCAGGATCCGCTCAAGCTGAAAAAGCTGCTCCTTATGGATCAGCTTTTTGCTCACCAGATAAACCCGGATATTGTTTTTCGCCCTGTTGGATGTGACCTTTTCCACCCGCACCTGTTCCAGGAGATCCGCAAGTCCCTGTTCCACAGGAAGGGGCGGAAATACCTCCGCAAACATTTTCTCCATCTGTCTACTCCATCTGTTCCTGCGCCATTTCCAGAAGCTCACGGCGCAGGGCTTCCAAAAGCTCTCCCTCCGGCAGCTTGCGCACAATCTCTCCCTTTTTCATCAAAAGCCCCTCGCCCACGCCTCCGGCAATGCCGATATCCGCCTCTTTGGCCTCTCCCGGGCCGTTGACCACGCAGCCCATCACAGCCACCTTGCAGTCCAGGGGAATATCCTCTACCATCTGCTCCACCCGCTCTGCCAGGCCGATAAGGTCGATGCGGGTTCTCCCGCAGGTGGGACAGGACACCACTTCAATGCCCCCTTTGCGAAGTCCCAGGGTCTTTAAAATCCGTTTCGCTGATCGGATCTCTTCCAAAGGATCCCCCGTTAAGGACACCCGGATGGTATCGCCGATGCCCTGGTAGAGGATAATCCCCAGACCCACTGCCGATTTGATATTTCCCGCATAAAGGGTTCCCGCCTCGGTAATGCCCACATGGAGGGGATAATCCGTCTTTTCGGCAATCCGCTCGTGGGCTTTGGCGCACATCATCACATCCGAGGATTTGATGCTGATCACGATCCGGTCGTAATTTAACTCCTCAATCATATGTACTTTATCCAGGGCGCTCTCTACGATTCCTTCCGCTGTCACCCCGTGATATTTCTCCACCAAATCTTTTTCCAGGGAACCGCTGTTGACTCCCACGCGGATGGGAATGCTGCGCTCCCTGGCAGCGTCCACCACCGCCCGGACCCGGTCCGGACCTCCGATATTTCCGGGATTGATCCGGATCTTGTCCGCTCCATGCTCAATGGCCGCAATGGCAAGCCGGTAGTCGAAATGAATATCCGCCACCAGGGGAATAGAAATTTCTTTTTTAATCTCCCCCAGAGCTTTGGCTGCCTCCATATCCGGCACGGCACAGCGGATAATCTCGCAACCTGCCTCCGTCAGACGGCGGATCTGCTCTGTTGTAGCTTTTACGTCATCCGTTCTGGTGTTGGTCATGGACTGAATCAGGATGGGATTTCCTCCGCCGATGACCCGGTCTCCGATTTGGATTTTCTTCGTATGCTCTCTCATTTTATATCCTCCCGCTTAAAACGTCCCCATTTTTCCACATTGAGGACCATACCAATCTCAATCAGCAAAAACACACTGGCTGTACCGCCTGCACTGAAAAAGGGAAGGGTCACGCCCGTAGTAGGACAAAGGCGTGTTACTACCATCAGATTTAAAACCACCTGCAGAGCCACGTGAGCGAAAACCCCTACCACCAGCAGACGCCCGAACAGATCCTCCGCTGTCTGGGCGATGCTGTAAAGCCGGTACAAAAGATAGATAAAGAGAAGAATCACAAGTCCGGCCCCGAATATTCCCAGTTCTTCGCAGATAATGGTGAAAATCATATCGTTAAAGGGTTCCGGGATTCGGCCCAGCTTCTGGATACTGTTGCCTAAGCCTTTGCCCATGAGTCCCCCGGATCCGATGGCATAGATGCCCTGAAGAGACTGATACGCCTTATCCGACTCAAATTGTTCCGCATAGGGCATGAGCCACGCCTGAATCCGGCCCAGACGGAAACCGGACTCCGAATCCGGATCTGCAAAGTTAAGGGTATAGTAAATGACCCCTGCTGCCAGGACAATTCCCAAAATGGCCAGTATCACAAAGGGATAGTACCTGGGATGCACCATAAATACCATCATAAAGCTGATCCCCAGCACAATAGCCGCCGTACTCATATTGTTGCTGATCTTCAGAATCATCACGGATATCACCGCGACCGGCGCCATCACCCGCAGGAATACTTTGAAATCCGATAGGCTGTTGGCATATTTGCAGATCAGGGCCGCGGAAAACACAATCATAGCCACTTTCACCGGCTCGGCCACCTGAAACTGTATGCCTGCAATCTGCAGCCACCGGGTAGCACCCTTCACCTTCACGCCCAGGCCCGGTACCAGCAAGAGGAGAATCAGCAGGGCAGAGCCAATCAGCCCCAGCATGGCAAAATACCGCCAGTTGTGATAGTCAATATTGGCTACAATCAGCATCACAGCCAGTCCCAGCACACTGTACTTAGCCTGGCTCTTCAGTAGAAATGTGGGGTCGTAATTATATGCTTTTGACATGCCGGCCGTATAGTAGCTGGCACTGTAGATCATAATCAAACCAAATATAATCAGGAAAAACACCGCCACAATCAGATTCATATCGTAGCTGAACAGATAAGTTTGAATCCGTCCGCGTTTCCGTTTACTTGCCATACAGCTCCTTTCTCCGTCTGGAAGACGGGTTTTTAAACTCTGTTTTCCAAATTAGTATTATAATCCGGACGCCGAAAGGGAAGACCCTGCCCCTCCAAACGGAGGCAGAGGTTCCGGGAAGCTAATCCCTAAGATGCACTAGAAAACTGCTCGGCAAAGGCCTCCCAGTTTAAGTGCTTTCTAAGGGATGGATTTTCCCTCCACCTCTTAAACGCCTCCAAATTGTTTGGAGGGCATGGTCTTCCCTTTCGGCTGGCGACTATAAGATCCATATAGAACAATCAACAGCGCTTAGAAGCGGAAGAGGCCCCGGTAAACAATTCAGGGGGCGCTTAGAAATGTAGGTGAGATCCACTCTTTAGAAAGCACTTAGCGACCCTTTGAACACTTGGCGAGGTGCTTTCGAGCCTAGTGTGAAAGCGTACAGAGTAAGAAGCCATTGCTGATGAGCTTAGTGCGTCTTAAGAGTTAGCTCACCAGAATTTCTACCCCGTTTGCCGGAGCC
>CAJUNN010000074.1 GCA_910587955.1 uncultured Lachnospiraceae bacterium
AACTTATTAACCAGGTAGTCTGTCTTATTGACTACACCATTATTATACTAGGAGGAGAAGTGATGAAGGTATTGCTTGTATGTTCCCAGGGGATGTCAAGTGCGATTGCGGCAAAGGCTTTGCAGGAGGCGGCGCGGAAAAAGGGGATAGATCTGGCCGTGGCCGAGTGCAGTACCCAGGCGTTTGCAGAAGAGATCAAAAACGGATATGCTGTGGGGATGGTAGCACCCCAGATCCGTCACCGCTACGAGGTGCTGAAGCAGCAGGCAGATGCTGCCGGGGTTCCCTGCATCTTAATTCAGCCCCAGGGCTATACGCCCCTTGGCGGCGCGAAACTGCTGGCCCAGGTCGAAAAAGAACTGGGAGAAATCTAATAGCATGAATGAACGAGAGGAGAAAAAATGTTAAGCAAACTGACGACTTTTTTGGATGAGAAACTGTCAACGCCTATGGCAAAACTGGCAGAGTAGCGCCACCTGCGGGCCATCCGCGACGGAATCATTGCCACGCTGCCCCTGATCATTGTGTCATCTATGTTTATGGTAATTGCATTCCTGCCGAATTCCATGAACAAAGACTGGGGAATTACACAGTTTCTGCTGGCGAATCAGGCAAAAATTTTACTGCCCTACCGGGTGTCTATGTATATTATGACGCTATACGCTGTTTTGGAATCGGTTATTCCCTGGCAGGCTCTTATGAATTGGATCCCCTTTTCGGCGGTATTCTTTCGGAATTGGCGTTTCTTCTAACAATTTTGCCGGTTACGGTTCCGGCTGCAGGAGAGGCTGTGGCGGGTTTGGCCGCAGAAGTGCCGGAATTGGAAACGTATATTGCTTCTTTGCCCAGCGGTTTTCTTCTTCCTATGGGGAATCTGGGTTCCGGCGGCATGTTTATCGGAATCCTGGCCTCTTTCTTTGCGGTGGAGGTTTATCGGTTTACCCAGAAGAGCGGATTTAAGATTTCCATGCCTCCCCAGGTGCCGTCCTCCGTTGTCAGATCTTTCGAAGCTTTAACGCCTACGGCAGTGGTTCTCGTGGCAGTTGCGGCTGTCACCATGTTTCTGGGGATTGATGTGCATACGATTGTGTCGAAAATGGTTTCTCCCCTGGTTTCGGCTACAGATACCCTGCCGTCCGTGCTGGTGATTATCTTTTTGGAGGTATTTTTCTGGTCCTTTGGCATTCACGGCGTGTCAATCGTAGGTTCTCTGGCGCGTCCGCTTTGGCTGGTACTGCTGGAGGGAAATACCAGTGCCTATGTGGCGGGAGAGACAGTGATTCATACGGCAGCAGAGCCGTTTTACCAGTGGTTTGTGCGGATCGGAGGATGCGGCGCCACCATTGGACTGGCAATTTTGTTTGCTTTTTTTGCCAAATCTGCTTACGGAAAAGCACTTGGAAAAACATCCATCATACCGGCTGTTTTTAACATCAATGAACCTATGATTTTCGGGGCGCCCATTGTTATGAACCCTATGCTGGTGATTCCTTTTATTGTAACGCCCCTTGTGACGGGGACGATTGCGTGGATTGTGACGCAGCTGGGCTGGGTGAATCATGTAGTGGCAAGCGCGCCCTGGACGCTTCCCGGACCTATCGGAGCGTTCCTGGCATGCGGCAGCGACTGGAGAGCCGCGGTTCTCAATCTTGTATTAATTGCGTTATCGGTTGTTATTTATTATCCGTTCTTTAAGATGTATGGTAACAGCTTAAAAGCGGAAGAGCAGGAAGAAGGCTAGGAAAAAGGAGCGCTGCAGGGTTGAATATTTTATCGGGATTGACGGCGGAGGAACAAAAACGGAATTTGTCTGCTATGATAAAAAAGAAGAGCGGATTGGCGGCACGGTCCTTCCCACCGTCCATTTTATGCAGGCCGGCGAAGAGGAGGCCGCGGCCGTTTTAAGAATGGGGATACGCAGGGTATTGCCGGAGGCTGCCAGACCGGAGGAAGTTTGTGTATGTGCAGGTCTTGCAGGCTACGGGAAAAATCCTGAAATCCGCCGGCGCATGGAAGGGATCTGCGCCCGAAGCTTTGAGGGCATGCGGTACTGTATGCAGAATGACGGCGAGATCGCCCTGCAGGGAGCGCTGGGAGGCGGGGACGGCATTTTACTGATTGCGGGAACCGGCTCCATGGGGCTTGCGAAAAAGCAAAAGGAGATTAAACGCTGCGGAGGCTGGGGCTATCGCTTAGGCGATGAGGGAAGCGCATACTGGATTGGGAAAAAGCTTCTGGAAGCTTTCTGCAGGCAGAATGACGGCAGGGATCCGGAAACGGAATTGAATGAGAGGGTGAAAGCGTCTCTGGGACTTGCGGATGCGTATGAGATGATTTCTTATATGAATGAGCATCATAACCGCTGTGAGGTAGCGGCGCTGGCTGTGATTGTGCATGAACTGGCCGGGAAAGGGGAGAAGACTGCCCTTGGCATCTATAAGGAAGCGGCAAAGCATCTTGCGGAACTGGCCAACACCCTGTCCTCCTGCTATGACGGAAAGTGCCGGTTGAGTTACGCGGGAAGTGTCTGGAAGGCAGGCGGCTATATTTTGAAACCGATGAAAGGATACTTAAATGGGAAGATAGAGGTGACGGAACCGGAGCATACGCCGGTATACGGAGCATACCGGATTGCCAAAGAAAGGTTTGAAACTCCTCACAGATAAGACACATAATCAAAATTCCGCCCGCATAAGATGTAAAAAACGTTCTGAAGGGGTAAACCCATGAAGGATTATATCGAAGAGCGGGCGGTGGCGATCGCGAATTACATCATAGACCACAATGCGACGGTGCGGCAGACGGCAAAGAAATTTGGGATTAGCAAGAGTACGGTACATAAGGATGTGGCAGAACGCCTTACCCACATCAATCCCTCCCTGGCGCGGCAGGCGAGAATCGTGCTGGATATCAATAAATCGGAGCGGCATATCCGCGGCGGAATGGCCACCAAGGAAAAATACCTTCACCAGAAGACAATCTGAGAAAAGCATTGACATTTGATAGGAAACGGCTAGAATAAAGGATTGAGACAGGAGATAAGTGGATTTGGATGCGAATGAGGAGTGGAAAAGGTGTTTTCGAAGCAGGATTTGAAAAAGCTGATAATGCCGCTGATTGTGGAGCAGGTCCTTCTGGTTGCCGTGGGTATGGCGGATACGATTATGATTTCCAGTGTGGGAGAGGCGGCCGTGTCCGGCGTGTCGCTGGTGGATACGGTGAATGTGCTGCTGATTAATATTTTCACGGCACTTGCCACGGGGGGAGCCGTGGTGGCAGGGCATTGCCTGGGCGAAGGATCGAAAGAGCGGGCATCGGAAGCGGCAGAGCAGCTGTTTTTATTTACTGCGGCGGCTTCTGTATTTATTATGGTTCTTGTTCTGGCGGGCCATCAATGGATTCTGACCCGCGTGTTTGGACGGATTGAGGTGGAAGTGATGGCGAATGCCAGAATCTATCTTTTGATCACGGCATTTTCCATTCCTTTTATAGCGGTTTACAATGCAGGCGCGGCAGTTTTCCGCGCCATGAGCGATTCCAAAACGTCCATGAAGGTTTCACTGGTTATGAACGGAGTCAATATTGCGGGGAATGCCATTTTGATATACGGACTGGGCAGGGGCGTGGAGGGCGCGGCCATTCCCACGCTGGTTTCCCGGATGCTGGCCGCAGTAATTGTGGCTGTGCTTCTGCGAAAGGAGGAGCTTGAGATCCATCTCCGGCGCAGAATGGATTTTCATTTCCGCAGGAGAATTATACGGAAAATCTGTTATATCGGGATTCCCAACGGGCTGGAAAACAGTGTCTTCCAGCTGGGCAAAATCATGGTGCTAAGTCTTGTAACCAGCTTTGGCACTACAGCCATTACGGCAAACGCGGTGGCGAATAATATTGGGCTGTTCCAGATTATACCCGGCATGGCCATCGGCTATGCCATTGTGACCGTGGCGTCACAGTGCATCGGCGCCCAAAAGTATGAGGAGGCAAAGTATTACACGAGCCTCCTTTTGAAATATATGTATGCAGGCATGTGGCTGGTGAACATTGTGGTAATTTTTGTCTGTCCCTTTATTGTGCGGGCCTACCATCTGTCTCAGGAAACGGGCGAGCTGACTACGCAGATTTTGATTTACCATGCGGTCTGCTGTATGCTGATCTGGAGCCTTGCCTTCGGACTTCCCCATACGCTGCGGGCAGCCGGAGATGTGAAGGTTACGCTGGTGATCAGTATGCTGTCTATGTGGATTTTCCGGGTGGGATTCAGCTTTTTCCTGGGAAAAACCCTGCAGTGGGGCGTTTTTGGAATCTGGGTGGCGATGACCATCGACTGGCTGTTCCGGGCTATTTTGTTCAGTCTTCGTTACCGAAGCGGAAAATGGCAGGAAATTCACTTCTGAGGCTTGTCAAGATTTTGGACATCCTTTATAATTTGATTGGTATCCCTTCTGTGCGCAAGGCATGGGGAAGGGGCAGCGACTGAGGAAGAAATTGCGAGGAGGAACGGCGTTGAACAGAGAGACGGTTATCGTATTGGATTTCGGCGGACAGTATAATCAGCTGATAGCGCGCAGAGTCAGGGAGTGCAATGTTTACTGTGAAGTGCATCCCTATACTATAAGCCTGGATAAGATCCGGGAGTTGAATCCGAAGGGAATTATTTTTACGGGAGGTCCAAACAGCGTCTATGACGAGACTTCTCCTCATTATCAGAAGGAAATTTTTGAGCTGGGAGTTCCCATTCTGGGCATTTGCTACGGCTCCCAGCTAATGGCATACACCCTGGGCGGAGAGGTGAAGACGGCTCCTGTGAGTGAGTACGGCCATACTATGACGGAAGTGGACAGGTCTTCCGTGTTGTTCCGGGATGTGGAGCCCTCCACTGCCGTGTGGATGAGCCACACGGATTACATTGCCGAAGCGCCGGAGGGATTCCGCGTTACGGCGCATACGCCGGTCTGTCCGGTGGCGGCCATGGAATGCCCGGAGAGAAACCTCTATGCGACCCAGTTTCACCCGGAGGTGATGCACACCAGGGAGGGGCAGAAAATGCTGCGCAATTTTGTCTATGATGTGTGCGGCTGCTGCGGCGACTGGCAGATGGGGTCTTTTGTGGAAGAAACCATCCGGCAGATCCGGGAAAAGGTTGGAAACGGCAGGGCTCTTTGCGCGCTCTCCGGCGGCGTGGATTCTTCTGTGGCCGCAGTCCTGCTCTCTCGGGCTATCGGAAAGCAGCTTACCTGCGTCTTTGTAGATCACGGTCTTCTCCGCAAGGATGAAGGCGATGAGGTTGAGGCGGTGTTCGGCCCGGAGGGTCCTTATGAATTGAATTTTATCCGGGTCAACGCCCAGCAGCGCTATTACGATAAGCTTAAAGGCGTGACGGAGCCGGAGGCGAAGCGCAAGATTATCGGTGAGGAGTTTATCCGTGTCTTTGAGGAGGAAGCGAAGAAAATCGGCGCCGTGGATTTCCTGGTGCAGGGGACCATTTACCCGGATGTGATCGAGTCGGGGCTTGGTAAATCGGCGGTGATCAAATCCCACCACAATGTGGGAGGGCTCCCCGGCGTGGTGGACTTTAAGGAAATTATTGAACCGCTGCGGATGCTTTTTAAGGACGAGGTCCGCCGGGCAGGACTGGAGCTTGGGATTCCCGAGCATCTGGTTTACCGCCAGCCCTTCCCCGGTCCGGGACTGGGAATCCGGATTATCGGGGAAGTGACGGAGGAGAAGGTCCGCATTGTCCAAGAGGCGGATTACATTTACCGGGAGGAGATTGCCAAGGCCGGGCTTGACAAAGGGCTTGGACAGTATTTTGCCGGATTGACGAATATGCGCTCGGTGGGCGTGATGGGAGATTTCCGGACTTACGATTATGCGGTGGCTCTGCGGGCCGTGAATACCAGCGACTTTATGACGGCGGAGTGTGCCCAGATTCCTTATGAGGTTTTATTTCGGGTGACCAGCCGGATTATCAATGAGGTGAAGGGGGTTAACCGGGTGGTTTATGATTTGACTTCTAAGCCGCCGGGGACGATTGAGTTCGAGTAACGGATAAAATCCCAGAAATGCTGATAAAATGGGCATTTCCGGGATTGCTTTATGCCTGTTGGCTCTAAAATGGCTCTAATT
>CAJUNN010000075.1 GCA_910587955.1 uncultured Lachnospiraceae bacterium
AGTTGGGCTCGAACCAACAACCCCACGGTTAACAGCCGTGTGCTCTACCATTGATACGGTTACATACCGTAAAATCTCTTTGATAGAGTGTTATGTCCAAATTACAATCGAGGCTATACTTTTCACTCTGTTCGGCTACCATCTGACTGGTGACCCAACAAAAAGTATATTAACACAACTTCTCTCATTTGGCAAGAGGGAATTTTATGTTTTTGAAAATTTTTTGCTCTTTTATAACGCAGTACATAAGTATCCGTAATGAAACATAATCCGTCTCTTTCAATGATAGGGTACATCAGCCGGCCACCTCCTTATCAGATGGCCGCCGTAACCAAAACGCTGCCGTCGCCCCACTCGGAGCAGAACTGCTGGTATGACATGTTGAGTTCCACAGAGATCTTGTAATCCCTCCCAACCTCAATACGCTTGAACAAGTGGCAGGCTATCATTTTCTTCTGCTCCAGTGTGGCAGTGTCAAATTCCTCCGCCCAGGACTTGAACTGATTGTAGGTCGGGGTAATCAAGTCAATCCCCTGTTTCTTTTTTGCTTCTTCATCCCGAAGCTCTGTCAGCTTAGTTTCCGCTTCGGTAATCCGTGATTTGACAGTCTGGATTGCCTGGGACAGATCTTCCGGAGAATAAATGCTGTCGCCTGTCAGCGTCTTTGCGATTTCAAGCTGCAGCTTCGTGAGCTGTTCCCTATTCTTCGTAAGCTCCAGATCCAGCTTCTTCTGCGTGGCTCTGTTCCCGGCCATCTGCCGCTTGAACATTGCCTGCAGCTTTTCTTCCTCCGGCGCCCCATCCATGCAGCTAAATATTTTTCGGATGATCTGCCGGATGGTCTCGTCCACCCTGTCCGCCTGATAGGTTGTCTGCCCATCACACTTACAGAGCTTGCGGCTCTTGTGGTAACAGGAATACTTGATCTGGTCCACGGAATACTCCGTGCCGTCAGCCCTTGTATATCTGTCACGGTACCGGATGGTCGTCAGCCTCCCGCCACAGTGGGCGCAGAACACATTCCCGGAAAGCATCGCCTGCCCTTTGGTCTGTAAAGCGATATGGCGTTTTTCCTCGTTCTTGTTCTGCCGCTGCTCCAGAATGTAAAGAATCTGGTCGTATGTATCATCGTCACGAAGCCGCAATGCCTCCAACTGCGGGGAAGTCGAACCGTCCTCCAGCCTCCCGCAATAGAAGGAATCCCGAAGGATACGGATCACCTTAATGCTTGTGAACTTTCCCCCGCCGCTGGGCTTGTACCCCTTTTTATTAAGGAAGTCCGCCATCCTGTAAGAGCCGTACCCCTTATGGATCGTCATGTCGTCAATCATGTGGAGCACTTCGCTGTCCGCCGGGTCAATCTCATACTTCTTAACCTTTGCACCCTTCCGGTTCACAAGGCCGCTGTCCACCAGACGGTACCCGAACTTGACCGGGCCGCCGGTATATAACCCGTCAAGGGTCATCTGCTGCATCTTGCTCTTGATCCGGATGGAAGTCTTTTCACTCTCGCCGGACGCCTGCCAGAACCGGAGATAATTCATCAGCTTGTCCACATGGTTGTTGAAGCACTGCTGCCCCTCCTGGGTACTCCATACCTCAACGCCGTGCTTGGCGAACCATTCCACCACGAAAGGCGTCTCGTCGTCAATCCTCCCAATCCTGTCAAACATAAATACCAGAAGAATGTCAAACTCGTTATTCAAGGCCGCCTCTTTCAGCTCCTGAATGGCGTCCCTGTCATCCGCCGATACCTTATAGCCGGAAATCCCTTTTTCGGAAAACTCTTTCAGGATCGTCCAGTCCTGCTGGCTGCTGGCAAAATCACGGCACGCTGTTTTCTGCATGGGGATGTCGTTCTCATTCTTATCATTCTTGTCTACCTGCTTTTTGGTCGATACTCTATAAAGACAATAAACCCGTTTCATTACGCTACCTCCGTACATTCTTTTTGTACGGAATCACGCTGCTATTCCTTATTCGCTTGTCAATGTGCAGCCGGTGCAATACCGCTCCCGGTACATATATTATACCGTGAAATGCCCCTGACGGCAACGCGTCTTTTGAGGAAAAGCACCGCAATCCTCCTGTTTTCATAGTGCCTGGCCGCATGGCATGAACTCTTTCTGGAAGCGTTCCTCATATGCCTCTGTGAGTATGTCCCTGACCTTATTTTTCACATCCGTACCCTCGCTCCCGCTGAACATGATCGTGACCGCCGAGCTGTTGATATGTAACCGCATGACAGGATTCCTGTCTGTCCTCATATTCTCCAAAGAAAAACCTCCTTCCCGTTCCCAATGTCTTTATCAAGGCCACATGAATAAGTCGGGCCTGCGCTCTTACAGTCACAGACCCGGCCCATTGTATCTGATCTCGATTCTGTCCGCCGTATTTGCCACGCTCCCCGGCAGATCCCATACACATTTATATAGGAAGGGATTGCTACAGGCTGCGGCCGGCTTCACCGCATCATAGCCCCGCCTGTGCCGCCGCTTTGCCAGAGCAAGCAAACACCGCAGGGACTCCCCTTCCAGTCTGTGAGGGGTCGTGAGAAAGTACCATTATGATCTGCGCCGTCACCCGTCATCCTTTCCCACGAACACACAGACCGCCTCGTCCCTGTGCCTTGCCTCATACAGGAGCCCCAACCGGAAGCATCGGCTGATTATCCGGCTGCTGATCCCCCGTCTCTGCAGGTATGATACCGCAAAGGTGGCGCACCGCTTCGCCCAGGGAAGGGAAAAGGGCCTTTTCTCCGGCTCCCTCTGCACAGGGCTTTTTGCCGGCGTGCTCCGGCGACTTTCCGTCTGCCGGCCCCTTCCGTCCGTCAGCGTGTTCACCGCATCCACCAGGCCGTAGCCCCGGATCTCCACCAGATAATCCAAAGCGTTGATGCTCCGTCCCCGGCTGTTCCAGTACCAGTATCCCTTCCCGGTGACATAGACCAGGCTGTCATGCTCCTTATGCCGGTAGTTCGGCCCGTCCCTCTTTAAAACTCCCGGCTCATGGAATTGCAGGTAACGGAACAGATCCGCCTCCCTTGCCTCCTGGATCTGCTCTTTCGTTACGCCCGGCATGGCCCAGGCACTTCTTTCCTCATTGTGCCCCGCCTCCTTTCCTGAATTGTTTCAGGGACATCCCTTCCCATGCTCACATGCCGTACAGGTCATGGTTGACTTCGGCCCGGTAATAGCTGTCCATCGTTGCCGGGGCATTATACAGGGCCGCAAGCAGGTAAGCCTTGATGTTCCCTACCTTCGTGGTGTTCTTGTCAATGCAGTCAAAGACATACTCCAAATGGCCGGAATTGATCTTTAGGAACCGGCTCTTTACAACCTCCCTGGGGAAATCGTCTCCTGCTATGCGGATGAAAGGGCGTTTTGAAAGGACCACTTCAAGCATGAGCTCCACCGTTTCATCCATCCGCTGCGCTCCATACCGCTGTACCAGAAAGCCGTACTCCACATTTGCACGGATAATCTCACGGTATGCGTTCACAAGCTCTGTCCTATCCATCCCATCCGGGCGCCCTGCCGCCTCCGGCTCTGCCGGATGGATTGATTGATATGTATTTAATCCATCCGTGTTTGATTTCTCCGTGTTTAATGGATCAGTATTTAATTGTGGGGGATTTCCCTGTGCAGGTTTCCCCTGTCCAGGTTTTTCCTGTCCTGGCTTTGCCTGTCTTGGATTTGCCTGTCCTGGATTTTCCCGTTTAGGCGGGACTTCCGCTGTTTCCTGGCTTACCGGCTTTTCATGTATCGTGTACTCAATATCCCCCAGCCGGCCGTTGTCAAAACGGACCCTCTGCCTGGTGAGATACCCGTGCTTCTCCAGCTCCTTTAACGCGCTGGCAATGGAATCCACCCCGTCCCTGCAGATACAGGCAAGCCCTTTGGTGGTATAGTCCCAATCCTCCGGCAGAGACAGCATGAGGGACAGCAGGCCTTTCGCTTTCAGGGAGAGCTTCACATTGCGCAGGTGATGGTTGCACATGACCGTGAAGTCTTTTGTTTTTTCTACCCGGAATACAGCCATAACAAAAACCTCCTTTCTTTCCCTCCTGGCTACAAGACACGGTCCCTGCGGTCATAGTGCAGATGGCCGCCCAGCGCAACCTTCGCATGGTTCTGTATCCTGAGCTCTCCCTTTTCCTGCCGGTCCCTGAATCTCTCATACCCGGTGTCCGTAAGGAACAGGCGCATCCGGTCCCCTTTATCGCCCACGGTGGAATCACCTGAAAGCACATCAAATATAACCATGTGCCGCACCTCCGGATCGAAGCGTTCCAATCCCATGATGTCATGCCCCTTAAGCTGTTCGGCGCCGGACCTCTGCCTGGCCTGGGCCAGCAGATCGCCAATGGTCCGCCCCTCCTGGGGCAGCCGGTAGTTCCTCCGAATGTCATGTACGGCCTCCATACACTCTGCATCCGTCAGGGGGCGCAGTTTCTCCAGGAGGCTTTTTGCAGCCTTCCGTCTGGCCGGATCCCCGGCATACCGTGAGGCCATAGACATTTCCTGCAGGACGGCATACCGCTCACTTCCCTCTGTCTGGTACAGCATCCGTTTTTCCATTTCCGTAAATTCCATAAGAATCCCTCCTGATCCATCCATCAAAAAAAGCCACAGCATCATACCGTGGCTAAAAAATGGCAACAAAAAAAGCCTGACAGTAAAAGTATTGTTTACTATCAGGCAGTTACAGCCGGAATACGAAATGCAGCGCGATCCCGGTTCATTTCTTGATTAAAAGACATATGTTTAACATTGCGTTCCCATAATTTATTGTTTTCCTCAAAACTGTGTGAAAGGAATCCTAGCAATACCGTCTTTTCTTTACCCCATTATTTTATTATTCTATTTTATCTCTCATGTCCATCATACACTTCAATAGCACTTTGAAGATTTAAAATTAAATATCCTATCTGCATTTTCTTTATGTTATCAAAGTGGGATTGGTCTATTTTTTCTACTTCCTCTTTCAATGCCACAACTTTATCATACTCAAGTTTTAATGCATCTCCCATAGAAGTCTGGACATATAATCCCAATATACATCCTCTAAAAGCATGTATATCATAAGACATAGATTTACTAATCTTTTCTACTAACTGAAATATTTCAAATTGTGCCAAAAAACCGTCTGTATTACTGATTTCCATTCTATTCTTCCTTACATAATCATGTAAACTTTCTGCCCAGCTATCTTCCTTTTCCAGATAAGATTCCATTGTATCTGAAAGATGTATTTGAAATTGTTGATCTATTTCATTTTGGATATCTGCCAAAATCTCTTTACACCGCTCCCTTTTTTCACCTTCTTTTAACATGCTATACTCTACACCAATATTCACACGTTTCTTTAAATTTTTAACACTATTTTTCATGGCGATAAGCATATCGCTAACAATCTTATTTGAAAAACCCGCATACTCCAACTCTATAAATAACCCAATTATTCTTGGATATTCCTTTATCTCATATTTATCCTGATTCAAAGCCTCAATTATTCTTTTTATTTTTTCTGCTACAGTATTATCATCCGACACATACCATCCTGATTCTAAATCTCTAAGGACATCTACCTCTTCCTCTCTTTTCTTTATATATTCATCCTCATACACCTCTAGCAAGAT
>CAJUNN010000076.1 GCA_910587955.1 uncultured Lachnospiraceae bacterium
GGTGGGCGGATCCGGCAGGCTCATTAGCTGCCCGCAGGCTTTGTATCCGTCCTGATGGCCGTAATCGCAGATCACAGCATATTCCGGCGGAACCTCAATTCCCGCCTCCTGCATGGCCGCGCCGAAACCGCTCTGGCGCTCCTGCTCGTAGAGCCGCTCCTTGTAGGCCCCGTTCAGGATGGCGATCTTCTTGTGCCCCAGTGACAAAAGATACTGAGTGATCTCATAGCAGGCCCTGGCATTGTCTATGCAGACATAGTTGGCTTTGATCTCCCCGCCGCCCCGCCAGCACAGGGCTACGAAAGGATAATTGGCAGAAATGTGATTGATTTCCCGGGCTGTAATCGTGGGAATAAAGCTGGCCAACCCCTCCACCTGCTTGGTAAAAAGCAAATCCAGATACTGCTTCTCCACTTCCGGGTTGCGGTTGGTAATTCCGAACAATGTACGGAACCCGTCGGCCCTGGCCTGGATCTCAAAGGCATTTACAATCTCGGAGTAAAAGGAATTCTGGATGGTGGGAAGCAAAAGCAGCAGCGTATTGCTCCTCTGGATACGCAGGCTGCGCCCCATATAGTTGGGAACATAGCCGCTGCTCTCAATCACTTTCTGCACCCGCTCGCTGATTTCCGGCGATACGTTTTTCCCGTTCAGCACCCTGGAAACCGTAGCCGGCGAAACGTTCGCCATCTTTGCAATGGTTTTGATATCCATCCTGTCCTCTCCCCGCCCGGCGGTACGGCCTGCACCCCCGCATTTTCTAACTGTTATTCTATTCCATAACAGCAAATACTGTCAAGTGCCAAGGGAATGCGGGGAGGGATTTACAGCTTCCGTATCCGTTCCAGCGCCGCTACACTGTTCTCATAAGAGCCAAAAGCTGTCAGCCGGAAATATCCTTCCCCGCTTGGTCCGAACCCGGCCCCCGGCGTTCCTACTACATTTGCCTCTTCCAGCAGATAATCAAAGAACTCCCAGGAGGTCATTTTCCCCGGCGTCTTCAGCCAGATATAGGGGGCATTGATACCGCCGTAAACCGTGTAGCCTGCCGCTTTCAAGCCCTCCCGTATGGTCTTTGCATTGTACATATAGGTTTGCACCTGTTTTGCCAGCTGCTCCCGGCCGGCTTCGGAGTATACGGCCTCCCCGGCCCGCTGAATGATGTAGGGAGCCCCGTTGTACTTGGTTCCGTGGCGTCTGGCCCACAGAGCGTGAAGGGATACATCCCTGCACTTTAAATCTTTCGGAACCACCGTGTAGCCCAGGCGCACTCCTGTAAAGCCCGCATTCTTCGAAAAACTTTTCAGCTCAATGGCACAGCTCCTGGCACCCTCACACTCATAGATGGTGTGGGGGATACGTTCCTCGGAAATGTAGGCCTCATAGGCGGCATCGTAGATAATCACGGCTCCTACGCGGTTGGCATAGTCTACCCACACCTGCAGCTGCTCCCGGGTAATGGCAGCTCCTGTAGGATTATTGGGAAAGCAAAGATAAATGAGATCCGGTGTCTCATCCGGCAATTCCGGGGCAAATCCGTTCTCCGCAGTGCAGGGCATATAAATAACCCTGCTCCACCGCTCCGTCTTCGGATCATACTCCCCTGTCCGTCCTGCCATGGCGTTCGTGTCCACATAGACCGGATACACCGGATCGCAGACCGCAATCTTGTTATCCAGGCTGAAAATTTCCTGGATGTTTCCGGAATCGCATTTAGCACCGTCGCTGACAAAAATTTCGTCAGCCTGAATATCTGCACCTCGGCCGGCATAATCTCCCCGGGCAATGGCCGTGCGCAGGAACTCATATCCCAGATCCGGTGCATAACCCCGGAAGGAGGCCGCGTCTCCCATTTCATCCACTGCTTTGTGCATGGCTTCAATGACCGCCGGCGCCAGAGGCTGGGTCACATCTCCGATTCCCAGGCGGATTATAGCCTTGTCCGGGTGGGCGGCAGAATAGGCCGCCACTTTCTTTCCGATGGTGGAGAAGAGATAGCTTCCCGGGAGTTTTAGATAATTTTCATTAATTTTAAACATATCAGTGAGTCTCCTATTCCAGTTCCGCATCCGCCCTCTCAATGCCGCTTTCTAGAAGTTTTTCCGCTCACTAACTACTGTGACCGGAAATCCTTCTCGGCCTTGTTCGGGCTTCTGCTGTTTTTATATTCCAGTTCCGCATCCGCCCTACAGTCCGCGGCGCAGCTCATCTAAGTCTGCTTCTCCCCGGAATACCGTAGCCGCAGGTCCTGTCATATAGACGCAGTTGTCCGTCTCGCTCCAGCAGATATCCAGATCGCCTCCCAGAAGATGCACCGTCACTTCCCGGTCCGCATAACCGTTCAGAACGGCGGCGACGGCTGTTGCACAGGCTCCTGTCCCACAGGCCATGGTCTCCCCGGATCCCCGCTCCCAGACTCGCATTTCCAGATTTTTCCTATCTATTGCCCGTACAAATTCCGTATTGATCCGATCCGGGAACCGCTCATGATTTTCGAATTTCGGTCCCAGCTCCTCCAGTTTCAAATCGTTTACACGTTCCAGAAATACAACCGCATGGGGATTTCCCATGGACACACACGTCATAGCATATTCCTGTCCTTCCACACAGACGGGCTCTGCCACCAGGGATTCCCCGGTCCCAAGAACAGGAATTTCCTTTGGTTTTAATAAAGGCTCTCCCATATTAACCTGCACCCGGGTTACTTTTCCTTCGGAAACCGTCAGCCGGAGATGCTTCACTGCTCCGCCGGAGGCTACCGTAATCTCGGTCCGGTCCGTCAGTCCGTTGTCGTAAACATATTTGGCCACACAGCGTATCCCGTTGCCGCACATTTTCCCGTAGGATCCGTCTGCATTGTACATAGCCATCTCAAAATCCGCCACAGAAGAACTTTTGATCAAAATCAGGCCGTCGGATCCGATTCCTTTATGCCGGTCACTTACCAGCCGGGCCGCCTCTTCCGGGTTTTCCAGCTCCTCCCTCGTACAATCCACATAGACATAATCATTGCCAATTCCGTGCATTTTCGTAAACTTCAATGCCACATCTTCTCCTTTCGTTTCACCCGTTATCATAGACCGGAAACCAATTCCCGTCAAAAATCCATCATGCTTAGAACCATCCGTGCCGTCTCCGCCAGGCTTCTCCCTCCGTCCATACTGCATTTCTGCAGATAGCGGTGCGCCTTCTCCTCGGACATGTTATTGCGCTCCATCAAAAGCCGCTTGGCCTCCAGGACTGTCTTTTCCTCCTCCCTGGACCGCACTTTTGGCTTCTGCCGCAGAAGTTTTCTCTGCCGCTCCAGCTGGAGAACCATCATTTCCAAGGTATTTAAAAGATCCTGCACCTGGATGGGCATGGACACACACACAATATCATTCCCGGTGCACTCGCTCCACACCTGCCTGGATGCCACCAAAAGCATTTCGAAATGGGGCGGAAGGCAGTCGTGCAGCTCCGAATACATCATATCTACATACCGGTAACCGCACACCAAGATTCCGGCCCCCAGAATGTCGGCCTGGGCCAGGGCCTGGGCGCCCGTGGTGCAGACAGCGGGAACCCGGAATCCGTGACGCACCAAGAGGTTGCGCACGCTTTTGGCCTCTTCTATTTTCGGAAATAGTACAATTACATTGGTCACGCTCACACCTCCCTCACGGTATAACCCGTGTGTCCTCCTGAGGCGTCAGATCCGGTAGAGGTACCTGTCAGTCTCCCACGCAGACACCTGACAGACATACTGCTCCCACTCCCGGTATTTTTCCCGGATATAGCTGTGGCTTACAGTCTCTCCCAGAATGCTTTGGACAAGTTTGTCTTCTTCCATGGCCTGCAGGGCCTCCTCCAGATTCCTCGGGAGTATCCCGATTTCCAATTCCCTCCGCTGGGCTTCCGTCATACGGCGGATCTCCTGATCCACGGCTGCCGGAGGAAGAATTTTTTCCCGGATTCCTTCCAGACCGGCCCCCAGGCAGAGCGCCAGCGCCAGATAGGGATTGCAGGAGGGATCCGGACTTCTCAGCTCGATTCGGGCGTTTTCTCCCCTCTGGGCCGGAATCCGTATGAGCTGGGTCCGGTTTACCGCCGACCAGGCCACATAGGAGGGCGCCGTATAACCTGCGGACGGCCTGGCCGGAAACAAGCGCTTATAGGAGTTTACCAGGGGATTGGTAACGGCTGTCATTCCCCGCACATGCTTTAAAAGCCCCCCAATAAAATAGTAGGCCTCTTTGCTCAGGCCGTTGGGATCCGACGGGTCCTGGAACACATTCCTCCCCTCCCTGGATAGGGAAATATTGGTGTGCATCCCGGAGCCATTCTCTCCCGTCCGGGGTTTCGGCATAAAGGTTGCATGAAGTCCGAAACGCTTGGCAATCGTCTTCACGGCCAGCTTAAAGGTCATGATATGGTCCGCTGTCAAAAGAGCCTCATCATACCGGAAATCAATCTCATGCTGACCGGGTGCTACCTCGTGGTAAGAGGACTCTACCTCAAATCCCATCTCCTCCAGGGTAAGCACCATGTCCCTTCTGGCATTCTCTCCTTGATCTACCGGACCCATATCAAAATATCCCGCCTTCTCATGGGTGTAGGTGGTGGGATTTCCCTCTTCATCTGTATGGAACAGGAAAAATTCGCACTCCGGCCCCACATCCAGCTGATACCCCATCTCCCGGGCCTCTTTCCGGACTTTTTTCAGAATATAGCGGGGATCGCTCTCATAAGGCGAACCGTCGGGCCGCTGGATGTCGCAGATCAGCCGGGCCACCTTGCCCTGCTGGGGACGCCAGGGGAAGATTGCCAGCGTATCCAGATCCGGACACAAGAGCAGATCCGTATCGTTATTGTCCGCAAACCCTTCCATACAGGAACCGTCAAATACATACTTCCGCTCCAGAACCCGTTCCAGCTGGCTGGCCGTTACGGCCACATTCTTCAGGCCGCCGAACAAATCCGTAAACTGCAGGCGGATAAACTCTACATCTTCTTCCTCCACCAGTCTCAAAATATCTTTTTTTGAATAATGGCTCATGTCATCTCTCCTTATCCCGGCCCCTGCCGGCATTGTCTGCGTAAAAAAAGACGCTCTTCACCTAGGGAGAACGCCTTTGTTCTGATACAAAATATAGCAGTTGGTTTTTGTTTTGTCAATACCCGCGCCTGTGAAATCAAAGAAACATTAAAAAAGCCGGAACCCTTTGATTCAGACAGAATCCTCTGGTTTCCGGCTTCTGAAAATCGGAGTAACAGGATTTGAACCTGCGACCTCTCGGCCCCCAGCCGAGCGCGCT
>CAJUNN010000077.1 GCA_910587955.1 uncultured Lachnospiraceae bacterium
TCAGCTGGATAGAGCGTTTGGCTACGGACCAAAAGGTCGGGGGTTCGAATCCTCTCGCCCACGTTGAAGGAAAAACGCAGGAAGCCTTGGAATCAGGCAATCCTGCGTTTTTTGCCTGTGTTCCGGTTGACAGAGGAGTGGAAAGATCGTACAATCAATACCATATACCGGAACATGCCGGAAGGGGCCAACCGGGAGGAAACAGAGGAGATTTCATGAACAGAATTGAATTTATCCGCACTCTGCGCGCGGTGCTTGACGGAGAAATTCCGCCTTCCGCGGTGGAGGAGCATGTGCGTTATTATGATTCTTATATTTCACAGGAAATTGCAGGCGGGAAGAGCGAACGGGAGGTTCTGGATGCGCTTGGGGATCCGCGGCTGATTGCGAAAACCATTATTGATACGCAGGGAAATACGGGTGCTCATTACGGAAGCGGCGGGGCAGCCTATACCCAGGAGCCTCCCAGGCGGGAGCGTGGGTTTCATGCGGAAGAGAACGAAAACGGAGGCGTAGACTTAAAATACCGCCGTCTGAATCTAAATACCTGGTACGGACGGCTTTTGTCCATGATAATTCTGATCTTGATCCTGGTGCTGGTATTTACCATTGTAGGGGGAATTCTTTCCTGGGTTCTTCCAATCCTGCTTCCGGTGCTGCTGATAGTCTGGGTGATTCGTACCTTTTTCGGAGGAGGACGCAAAGGCTGGTAGGTGAGTCTCCGGCTTTTGATAAATAGAAAAATCTGGAAAAATAATTCCCGCATTTTCTGCCATAATAACAGTGTAAAACTTATTTCAAGTTTAGGAGGAAATCATTATGGCAAACAATGCAAACAACATGAGCAATGCAAGCAGCGAGAGTAAAAACTACAGCAATTCTTCCAGCAAAAATTCTTCCGGTTCCAAGAGCTCTACTTCCAAGAACACGAAGAATTCCAGCAAGAATGAGAGCAGCGAGAACTGCAATTACTAAGCAGCTAAGCGTGACGAGGCGGATCCCGGAAGGGGTCCGCTTTTCCGTTTGGGGATTTTCCTTTTTACACGATTGGGGAATGGCGGCATATCTTATAGCATAATAAAAGAAAAGGTGAGGCTATGGATTTTGAAACAATTTCCCCAGGTGAAATAGACGCCTACTTGTTCCGGGAGGGCTATGCGGTGATCGATCTGAGGGAACCCAGGGATTTCCGCAGGCTCCATATCAAAGGCGCCGTGTGTATTCCCTACGAAGAGCTGGAAAACCGCGTGCATTACCTGAAAAACCAGACTCTGGTTTTGTATTGCGAGCGGGGCGGTGCCAGCTTAATGGCGGCGAAAGAGCTGAGCGAAAAAGGCTACCATGTGATCAGCCTGATCGGCGGAATCCAGTCCTACACGGGACGAAACCTGGAAAGTTATAACTTCGGATTGACAGCAGAGCCTAAGGCATATTAAGATAAATGATAAGGATATAAGGTACAGAATGGAGACAGGATGGAAACATTTGAGTTGATAGCGCCCTGCCACTTTGGGCTGGAAGCGGTTTTGAAGCGGGAAATACAGGATCTGGGGTATGAGGTCAGCTTGGTAGAGGACGGAAAGGTCACGTTTACCGGCGATGTGCAGGCCATTTGTGATGCCAATGTTTTTCTCAGGACAGCGGAGCGGATACTTTTGAAAGTAGGAAAATTTCGGGCCGAGACCTTCGATGAGCTGTTTGAAAATATCAAAGCCCTGCCCTGGGAACGGTATATACCTGCTGACGGAAGATTCTGGGTAACGAAGGCAGCGTCTGTGAAAAGCCGTCTGTTCAGTCCTTCGGATATCCAGTCTATTGCGAAAAAGGCTGTGGTAGAGCGGCTGAAGGCACATTATAAGCTCAACTGGTTTCCGGAAGAAGGAGCGGAATATCCGATTCGTATTACATTTCTCAAGGACGAGGCGACGGTGGGAATTGATACATCGGGTATTTCCTTACATAAACGGGGATATAGGAAGCTGTCCAGCAAAGCACCGATTACGGAGACCTTGGCTGCGGCACTGATTCTGCTTACGCCCTGGAAGGGCGATCGGATTCTGGTAGATCCTTTTTGCGGCTGCGGAACGTTTCCTATTGAAGCCGCAATGATGGCAGCGCATATTGCACCGGGAATGAACCGCTCGTTTACGGCGGAAAGCTGGACAAACCTCATTGCCCGGAAGTGCTGGTACGAGGCGGTGACGGAAGCCGGGGATCTGCAGAAACACCAGATTGAAACGGATATTCAGGGGTATGATATCGACGCGGCTCAGGTGCGCTCTGCCCGTGAGAATGCCAGGGAGGCTGGGGTAGATCACTTAATCCATTTTCAGGCCAGGCCGGTCAGAGAACTGAACCACCCCAAAAAATACGGGTTTTTACTGACCAATCCTCCCTATGGGGAACGCTTGGAGGAGAAAGAGAATCTTCCGGGGCTTTACCGGGAAATTGGGGAGGCGATGAAGCGTCTGGACAGCTGGTCCTTTTATCTGATTTCCGGCTATGAAGAGGCAGAGCGCTATATTGGCAGGAAAGCGGAAAAGAACCGGAAAATTTACAATGGAATGCTGAAAACTTATTTTTACCAGTTTCCGGGGCCTAAGCCTCCCAGGAGACAAAAGCAGGAGTTATGGGAAAAGTAATAAAAAGAGCAGTCTGGATTCTGCTTCTGGGTATGTTCTGCGTGCTGTCCGGGGCAAAATTCCGCCGGTATCTGATGCTGAAAGAGGCAGCTGCGGGAATGGAAGCTGTTTTCTTTCCCCAGACGCTGGGAGAAAAGACGGAGCAGAAGCTGGATGAGTTGGTTATCAGGCATGAGAAAGAGGAGGCAAAGCTTCCGGCCTTTTATGATTACCGGGAGGAAGGCCGGGCGGTGCCCGTGCGGAATCAGGGATTCTACGGAACCTGCTGGGCCTTTGCCTCTTTGACGGCTCTGGAGACGGCTCTGATGCCGGAGGAAGAAACGGATTTTTCCAGGGATCATTTGAATTTTAACAACAGTTATGCCCTTTCTACAGAGGAGGGGGGCTCCTATATTATGGCACTGGCTTATCTGGCTGCCTGGCAGGGGCCTGTGCTGGAGCAAGATGATCCGTACGGAGATAATTATTCTCCGGAAGGGCTGGCTGCGGTGAAGCATGTACAGAGCGTGCGGATGCCGGATCACAAGGATTATGAAGCCATCAAACAGACGGTGTACCTTTACAGCGGCGTGGAAAGTTCTTTGTATATGGATTTTGACAATCCCCATCAGGAGTCGGATTACTACAGCAGGGAACACGCCAGCTATTGCTATAACGGAGACGCCGTTCCCAACCATGATATTGTGATCATTGGCTGGGATGACGGGTATCCGGCAGAAAAGTTCAAGAATCCCCCGGAGGGAGACGGGGCGTTTATCTGTCAGAATAGCTGGGGGGAGGATTTTGGAGACAGCGGAATCTTTTACGTGTCCTACTACGATACCAATATCGGAACCTATAACCTGGCTTATACCAGGGTGGACGATACGGATAATTATGACACCGTTTACCAGTCAGATCTGTGCGGATGGTCCGGGCAGATTGGATATAATTCCAACACGGGCTATTTTGCCAACGTATATGAGACGCAGGGAACGCAGGAGCTCCAGGCAGTGGGCTTTTATGCTACGGGAGGCGATACGGAGTACCGCCTGGCGGTAGTTCCCGATTTTCAAGATGCGGACTCCCTGAAAGGCCTGGCATATCTGCAGGGAGGGTATCTACAGTACAGCGGCTTTTATACCATAGAGCTTGACGAACCTGTGACAGTGAGACCGGGACAGAAATTTGCGGTGGCAGTCTGGATTACCACGCCGGAGGTGCTTTATCCCATTGCGGCGGAATTTGCAGCTGCAGATTTGAAGTCGGAGGTAGATCTGGAGGACGGAGAAGGATACATCAGTCCGAATGGGAAAGATTGGGAACGCGTAGAGGAAGGACAGGAAAGCAACCTGTGCCTGAAGGTTTACGCAAAGGAGCAGCCATGAGAGAGATAGAAAGACGCATTATTTTTGCAACGGGAAACGAAGGAAAAATGAAAGAGATCCGCTTGATTCTGGAGGATTTGGGCCTTGAGATCCTGTCTATGAAGGAAGCGGGCATTCAGGCGGAGATCCGGGAAGACGGCTCTAGTTTCGAGGAAAATGCCGTGATTAAGGCCAGGGCTGTAATGGAGCTGTCCGGAAGTATCGTGCTGGCGGATGATTCGGGTCTGGAGGTGGATTATCTCAATAAGGAGCCGGGGATTTATTCTGCCCGCTATCTGGGGGAGGATACTTCTTACCATGTGAAGAACAGGAGCCTGATCGATCGGCTGGAGGGCGTTCCCGACGAAAAGAGAACGGCCCGCTTTGTCTGCGCCATAGCGGCGGCCCTGCCGGACGGGAGGGTGCTGACAACCCGCAGAACCATGGAGGGAATCATAGGCTATGAGGAGCGGGGAGAGGGGGGCTTCGGCTACGATCCCATTTTCTATCTGCCGGAGTACGGCTGTTCCACCGCAGAGCTTTCTATGGAGAAGAAAAATGAGCTGAGCCACCGGGGAAAGGCTCTCCGGGCAATGAAGGAAATGCTGCGGGAGGCTCTGGAACTGCGGGAAGAGGAGAGGGAAGAATGAAGATCTTGATTGTGAGTGATACCCACGGAAGGGACGCGGTGCTGAAAAGCGTCCTGGAGGCTGTGAAGCCCATAGATATGCTGGTGCACTGCGGGGATGTGGAGGGCAGCGAGGATTACATCCGGGCTTTGGCAGAGTGCCCGGTCCATATGGTGGCGGGAAATAATGATTTTTTCTGTGATCTGCCGAAGGAGGAGGAGTTCTGCATTGGGAGATACCGGGTGCTTTTGACCCATGGGCATTACTATTATATTACCATGGGGGCGCAGATGATGAAAGAGGACGCAAGGGCCCGGGGATTTGACATTGTCATGTTCGGCCATACCCACCGTCCGTTTCTGGAGCAAGAAGCAGGCATTACGGTACTCAATCCGGGAAGTCTTTCGTTTCCGCGCCAGGAGGGCCGCAAGCCCAGCTACATGATTATGGAGCTGGATCGGCACGGGGAGGCGCATTTTACGGTGAATTACGTGAGCCGGGGACAGTGAGGGAAGGACGGGGAAATTTTTGATTGACATTCAGCTTCCCTTGTAGTAAAATATATCTTGCGTTACGTAAAGAGCGCAGAGGTGAACAGCTTCGGGGTGTGGCTCAGCTTGGCTAGAGCGCCTGGTTTGGGACCAGGAGGTCGCA
>CAJUNN010000078.1 GCA_910587955.1 uncultured Lachnospiraceae bacterium
CCACAATGCAGCCTACTTCAAATAAGCAATTCTCCACTGCCCGACTCGTTTCAAAAAATCCCTTTCCAGGCCGTCCGGGTCCAGCTTCCCGGCAGATAGCATCTGCCAGAGACTGTGAAACAGGTAGCTGTCAATCTCCTCCAGCAGCATTCCCACGTCAATACCCGGGCGGAACACGGAAAGGTCCACGAACCCCAGCAGCTCACCCGCTGCATCTTCATATACTTCTTTATATGACTTCCCGGTTGCCTCCCTGATTTCCAAGGGCTCCGCAAAAAGGGCCCGTATGGAAAATAAATATTCGTCAGGTGCCGTTCTCATAAACTCACATCTTGCCAGAATCTTCCGGGTCATGATCTCAAAGAAATCCGTTGTTTCCTTGTAATACTTTAATTCTATTTCACAGGATATCCTGTTGATATTCTCCCAGAGGTATAAATACAGTTCCTTCTTATTGTGGAAATAGTGGAACAGCAGGGACTTTGATATCCCGCCGGCAGCCGCAATCCGGGACATGGATGCCTTTTGGTAACTGCTGTCGGCAAATACCACATACGCAGCATTTATAATCCGCTTCTGCTTTTCTTCCGGCAGCGTAAAAAATTTCCCGTTCATCGAACCCCCCTGTATCTGTTTTTTGTCTATAGTTTTTTCAGCAGTGCTGGTCCCTGTCTGGTAAGGATTACGATACATACCGTTGCAAACAGAGCGAATACCCCTATGGGCAGCGCCAGCGCGGTCCATGGAGCTGTTTTACTGCCCAGATAATAGAATCCTGCCGCCACCCCAAGTACCGCCATGGAAGCGAACATTGCCAGCACCGTGGCCATAGACTGCTTGATAACGACCGTTTCATTCACTGCGTCAAGCTTCGGAAAGCACAGGCCCATAAGCATTCCAAAGGCGGCATGCCCTATGGCGAAAAGCAGTGTGGCAATGAGCAGCACCGCCCCCTGCCGCAAAGAAAAACCAAAAGCAATCGAAATACACAGCCCGGCAATTACCGTACAGGGCAGGGTCAGCAGAAGCTGAAAGCCAACTTTAACCCAGAGCAGGGAGCTTTCCTCTATGGGGGATTCCCGCAAAATCCACAGGTATTTTCCCTCCAGGCTGATGGAAGGCGCAGTGATGGGGCAGGTGCAGAGGCAGAAACCAATCACGGCTGCCGCCATGGGAAGCAACGGGAAAGGATACCCTGCCATTTCCACATAAGCCAACAGTTTCTCTCTCATAACCAGGGAGGCTGCCCCTGCGGCCAGCAGCATAATCAAACCAATACCGGCATTCCAGAAGTACATGGGCGTACCAAAAAAACGCTGCATTTCCTTTTTCAGCAAAGCCTTCTTCGGTCCGGAGACAGTCTGTGCTGTGAGTTTGTAATTGCTCTGTACGGACCGTGTGGCAAAAGCAGTCACGGCCTGACGGTATCCCCGGCCAAGGCCCATTACCACCAGGGCAAACGGGAACACGCAGCACAGGACAAAGGCCAGCAGCATTTTCCAGTCTCCCATAATGCCTTCCCCCATCCACAGCATGGGTGCCGCCCAGGTAAGGGAGTTTTTCACTCCGGCGGCATTCTCAGCAAGGCTGTTAATCATACCGTTTAGGTGAAACGAGAAATAGAACACTGCCGCCATGAATATTCCCATCACAATATTCTGCCCCAACGCTCTGCGGGACACCCGGACAGACAGAAAGGCCACCAGCGCCCCCAACAATACGGACAGCGCCGTATCCAGCAGCGGAAGGGCCAGCACCGCGATCCCCAGCCGCATCCAGAACAGCAGACTAAGACCCACACCGTTTTGTGTCAGAAACGTACAGATTACCCCGGCGGGAACCAGTACGAAAACGGCGAACAGCAGGTTTTCCAGATAAATGGCAGTTACCCGGCTGGCCATCAGCATGGTTGTGGGCACCGGCATACTCAGCAGCAGGTCATTGTCCTTTCCGCCAAATACCACGCCCTTCACCGCAAAGGTGGTAAACAAAAGCCCGCCCACCAGTGCCACCATGCCCATGAATACAAATACCAACACTTCCATATTGGATGGCGCCAGCGCCTTCATCAGCATATAACTGTAAAGCCCGGACAGATACAGCCCCAGAAAGGCAATGAGAAAGACTGCGCCCAGCCCGGTAGCCGCTTTTCTCTTACTGCGTCCCCTGGAATTGGTTGAGGAAAGAAGCATGGACCGGAGGCTGACGTTCAACAGGACAAAAAATTTTTTCATCGCTCTCCCTCCAGTTCTAAAAATACGCTTTCCAGGGAGGAATCCCCCACCAGCTCTGCCGTGGGACCGCTTTGCACCAGTTTTCCGTTTTTGATAATGGCAATCTGATGGCACAGCTTTTCTGCCACCTCAAGGACATGAGTAGAAAAAAATACCGCTGATCCGCTTTGGCATAATTCTGACAGATAACCTTTCATTATATGTGCAGCCGAAGGGTCCAGACCTACAAATGGTTCATCCAGAATCAGCAGCCTGGGCCGCCGGATAAAAGCAGAAATCAAAGCCAGCTTCTGCCGCATCCCATGGGAGTAGCTGCCAATGGGGGAACCCAGATTGTCCGTGAGTTCAAAAGCATCGGAATATTTGCCAATGTCTGCGGTACGCTGATCTGCAGGAATGTCATACAGATCGGCAATGAAATTAAGGTAATCAATCCCTTTCATAAACTCATAGATGTCCGGGTTGTCCGGCAGAAAAGCGGTGACACGTTTCGCCTGCACAGGAGCCTTCTTAATATCGTGGCCGTCAATGGTGATGGTGCCTTCCGTAAAGTCCATCACCCCGGCCACAGCCCGAAGGGTAGTGGTTTTACCTGCTCCGTTGTGGCCGATGAATCCATAGATCTCACCTGGCCCAACATGTAAGGTCAGGTCATCCACCGCCTTCTTCCCGCCGGGATACATTTTCGAATAATGTTCAATATGAAGCATTAGAAATCTCCTTTCGTAACTCCGTTTCTTTCAATATGTTTACTGATTTTATTCCAGGTAACGGCAATGCTGCTAATGTCAATATAACCATTATGGTCACAAAATACAGGTATCATTCTTATATTGCATCCATAGCAGTTCTCCTGATGACACTACGGGCCGGACTTTATGTAAAAAATAAGAGCCTCCAAATAAATCAGAAGCTCTTTCCGGCGCACTGCGGCGTAAAAATATAAGATAATAACCTGCCCTCTCTGATTCGCTTTCTATATTATCACCCCATTGACCAATTTTGAGAAGCCCCATTCCTCTTTATCGTTCAGCTATGCTTAATGTTTCAACAGCAACACTGCCTCCCCGGACAATTTCAATTCGGTTTGCATAGCATTTCTCCAGTAATGCAATCAGATCATTATTACGGTTTTCTGTATGTACACTTTCAATCAGCACGGTCTCCGGGGAATAATCAATAACCGATACCTGAAATACTTGCGAAATCTTGAATATCCCGTCAATATCCCGATCCGAGCAGTTATTGATTCTTACAAACATCAGCTCTTTCATATGGATCGCAATGTCTGTGTAATCAACTACCTTAATTACCTCAACACACCGGCCCAGCTGCTTTTTTACCTGTTCAAATGTTCTGTCATCACTGGTTAAGCTGATTGTCATACGGGAAACCGTTCTGTCCTCGGTTGGCCCCACGGTCAGGCTGGCCAGGTTATAGGACTTCCCGGAAAACAGTCCCGATATTCTGGCAAGAACCCCTACATCATTTTCAACAAATAAACAAATCCATCTCTTTTTCATATTCCCTTATCCCCGCTTTCCAGTATCATGTCGTCCAAAGCATTGCCGGGCGGAACAATCGGCATAACATTTTCCTCCGGCTCAATGATAAATTCAATGACAGTAGGTACTTTTAGCGTGTGTTTTGCAGTTTCAAGGGCAGCGGCTATCTCATTTTCTTTTGTTACGCGGATACCGTTTGCCCCGTAGCTTTCCGCCAATTTAAGAAAATCCGGCGTATATTCCGGGCAGTGCTCTGTCGGGGTATTGCAGCTGCCGGGGCAGCTTTTCCTGTACCGCATACAGGTGCTGGAATAACGCCTGTCAAAAAACATTTCCTGCCATTGCCGTACATTTCCCAAATAACCGTTGTTCAGTATGCAGATGGTGATTGGAAGTTCATAGCAGATTGCGGTCGCCATTTCCTGAATGTTCATCTGCATGCCGCCGTCCCCGGAAATAACGATAACATCCTTTGACGGATTTCCGATTTGGGCTCCAATAGCAGCCGGAAAGCCATAGCCCATGGTTCCTAAGCCCCCGGAAGTCAGCATCTGCTTCTTTTCGCTTAATTCCAGGAACTGTGTCGCCCATAACTGGTTCTGCCCCACATCTGTGGCAATGATCGCGTTGTCAAACGTATGGTTGATTGCCCTTATCACTTTTTCCGGGGTCAGCCCTTCTGTTTTCATGGAAAGGGGATACTGGCTTTTCCACTGCCTGATCTGCTCCAGCCATTCCTGCGTGTCTAATTTCTGCGCTTTTTCAAGCAATGCCAAAAGAGCCGTTTTTGCGTCCGCAACAATGGGAATATCCACCTCTATATTTCTGGAAATCGAAGCGGGGTCTATATCTATATGGATGATTGCCGCATGGGTGGCAAAGTGTCCGGTTTTTCCTGTTATGCGGTCATTAAACCTTGTCCCGATAGAAAAGAGGACGTCACAATGACTGATAGCTGTATTGGCTGCATAGCTTCCATGGATTCCCAGATTCCCGATATACAAGTCATGGGTTGTGGGAATTGCCCCTTTTCCCATGATGGTAGTAACAACGGGAACCCCTGTCATTTCTGCTAGCTTTAGCATTTCCGAATGTGCATGGCTGATGTTCACGCCGCCGCCGACCAAAAAGACGGGCTTCTTTGCGTGATTCAATGTTTCCAGTGCTTTCTTTAACTGTCCCGGATGAACGGAAAGCTTCGGCTTATATCCTCTGATTTCGATTTCTTCCGGGTAGTCGTCACTGCCATATTCCCTCTGTATATCCTTCGGTAAATCGACAACAACAACGCCCGGTTTCCCTGTCCGGGAAATAAGAAAGGCTTTCCTGATGACCGCCGCCAATTCCTCACGTTTGCGGACCGTTACGGCGTATTTGCAGATACTTCTTGTGATACCCACAATATCAACCTCCTGAAAGGCGTCATTGCCAATCAGCCCGGTAGGTACCTGCCCGGTGAAGCATACCAGTGGAACACTGTCATAATTCGCTGTCGCTATCCCTGTCACTAAATTGGTAGCTCCCGGTCCGC
>CAJUNN010000079.1 GCA_910587955.1 uncultured Lachnospiraceae bacterium
CTGTTGCACTTTCCTTGGAGTCGCCTCCACCGGACGTTATCCGGCATCCTGCCCTATGGAGCCCGGACTTTCCTCACCTGACACCTTTCGGCCTGTCAGCCGCGAACATTTACCTTACTTACAGATAGTTATTTTACCACGTTCTTTTTGGAGGAGCAACTGTTTTTGTTTTATGCTTTACGAAGGCCTTGGCTTGTATTATACTGTACAAAAGCGAGGTATTATTTATGACAAAACAAGATTTTCAGCAACGCATGGAACAAGGCATTCTCCTTCTGGACGGGGCCACCGGCTCCAATCTGCTCAAAGCCGGAATGCCCAGGGGCGTCTGCACGGAACAGTGGATTGCAGAGCACCCAAAGCCCCTGATAGAACTTCAGAAAGCCTATGTGGAAGCCGGATCGGATGTGATTTACGCTCCCACTTTCCTGGCTAACCCCATCAGCCTGAAAAGCCACGGCCTGGAGGCAGAAACCTGCCGGCTCAACGAAACTCTGGTACACATCTCCAGGGAAGCCGCAAGAGGGCGCGCCCTGGTAGCCGGGGATTTGACCACCACCGGAAAGCTCATGGAGCCCTTGGGGGAAATGTCCTATGAGGCTCTCTACGACGCCTACCGGGAGCAGATCGCCTGCCTGGCCCGCTCCGGTGTGGACCTTCTGGTGGCAGAAACCATGATGGCAGCGGACGAAACCATGGTTATTCTGGATGCCGCCGCCTCCGTCTGCGATCTCCCTGTCCTCTGCAGCCTGACCATAGAAGCGGACGGCAGCCTTTTCTTCGGAGGCTCTATTTACGAGGCAGCGGAAATACTGGAAGCTGCCGGAGCCGACGCCGTAGGCTGCAACTGCTCCGTCGGCCCGGATCAGCTGGAAGCCGTGATCGCCGGAATCAAAGACCGGGTATCGATCCCCGTGATCGCCAAGCCCAATGCCGGAATGCCGCGAATCACAGAGACCGGCGAAGCCGTCTATAGCATGAACGCCTCTGATTTCGGCCTCCACATGCGTACCCTGGCCCAGGCCGGCGCCCGCATCCTGGGCGGATGCTGCGGGACGGATCCCAGCTATATCCGGGCATTCAAAAAAGCCGTTGCATCGCTCTGATGCTCCGGCTTTTATTTATGAAATTCGGACCGGGTCCGGCACCGCTACTTCTTCGTAATCCGGCCAAAGACCAAATCGTATCCGTCATTCCCGTAATTCAGGGAACGGTTCACCCGGCTGATGGTAGCTGTAGATGCCCCTGTCCTCTCGGCAATCTCCAGATAGGTTTTCTGCTCCCGCAGCATCTTTGCAACCTCAAAACGCTGGGACAGGGAAAGCAGCTCATTGATGGTGCACACATCCTCAAAAAAGGTATAACACTCTTCTTTCGTCTCCAGGCTCAGAATTGCCTCAAACAGAAAATCTACTGCCTCTGTCTTTATCTTCTTATTCACGGCCCTCTCCTTTTACCAAGCAAAAAATGTTCTTTGAAATATTTTAGCACAGTAAAATTTTAAAGTCCACTGGTTTATACCAGATATTTCTTCAATTCTTCCGCCGAGCGGTTGACCACCAGCTCCTCCGGGAACCTAAGCTCCTCCAGAAGCTCCAGCGCCGAATCATGCCGCCCCACATCCGTATCCACATGCGCATCGCTTCCTATTACCACAGGCGCCCGGTATTCCATACAGAGCTTCAGCATTTCCGCGTCCTGCTCCCTGGCATTTTTCCGGGAAGCTCCCGGCCGCAGGGAACTGTTGTTTAATTCCAAAAGCACTCCCTGCTCTTTGGCACACTGCACCACCGCCCGCATGTCAATGGGATACCTGCCATCGTCGGGATGCCCCAGAATATGGACATACGGATTTTTCATGGCATTGATACAGGCTTCCGTGTGGAATTCCCGGCTGCCCGGCCGGATGCAGGGAAGATGAAGGCTTGCAATGGCAATGTCCAGCCGCTTTAAAATCCCTTCTTCCAAATCTACATGTCCCTGCTCATCCAGAATGTTAAGTTCCACTCCCATTAAAAGCTCTACCCCGCAGGCATGCCGCTCCACCACCCGCAGATTTTGAAAATACATCACGTGGCAGGTTCCCGGAAGACAGGGCGCATGTTCCGTAATGGCCAAAAGCTCAAGTCCCCGCTCTGCTGCCGCCCTGACATTTTCCCGGATGGTGCTGTAGGCGTGGCCGCTGGCCAGGGTGTGGGTGTGGGTGTCTAAAACGTCTCTCATCATTCTATCTCCTTCTATTCCAGTTCCGCACGCGGCTTTTGGGGTTCTGCTGTTATCGTTCTTTACATAAGAAATGGAAGCAAAGGGGCTCGAACCCTTGACCTCCCGCTAGTCAGGCGAGCGCTCATCCCAGCTGAGCTATGCTTCCATGGGTTTATTATAACACAAACTGACAGACGTGGAAAGAAAAATTTTCACGGCACTTTTTCCTCCCTTTTGTATATCATATAGTATTCGGAAAAAAGGAGGATTTTATATGAAAAAGAAACTGCCTGCCATTCTGCTGTCTGTGACGGCACTGGCACTCATTACCATGGGAATGCTGGGCTGCGGGGAAAAGAAAGAACCCGCCTCCGGCGATTTAACCACCGTCACCCTCAACGAGGTAGCCCATTCCATTTTCTACGCGCCCCAGTACGTGGCCATTGAAGAGGGGTACTTTGCGGAGGAAGGGATTGACTTGCAGCTTATTACTGGATTTGGAGTTATATAATTAATACAAATTAGCAATTAAGAAACAAAAAGGATTCGTCTGATTAGTATCAATACTAATACTGGACTTGTTTGTAACCTAGTAAAATCGGAAGATTGGAAATATGAAAGAGAATGGAGAATTGTTAAATACAAAAAAATCCCTTTTACCTTCGTCAGGCATTAAAGGCTGTATACTTAGGAAAAAATTGTATACAAAAAGATCAAGAAGATGTTATCCAATGGGCAAAAGAAAACAACAAAGAAATATACAGTATCGAAATCTCCAAAACTCAATACGAACTAGAAGCACACAAAATAATCTGAAATAAATTTCATTTTAAAAAGGCCCCGGGAGCACTCCTGGAGCCTTTTTCTATCTATCCTCTATAAGTCTGCACATACGCCGGGTGCGCCGTGATGTACAACCCGCTTTTCAGCCTGTGCATAGGCGTCGCGCCTACTATCAACGTTTCCACCACTGTAAACACTTCCCGGATCCGGACTGTCCCTGCAATCGCTTTATTCGCCCATGACGGCGCATTCCTGACATTCAGCTCCGGCACAAGCACCCGTACAAAGGTCTGTTTTTCCGGTACTGCCGGGGCCTTGGGCGGCTCCAGCTCTGGCGCCGCATATGGCACCAAGGCAGAGGCTATTGCCTGTCCGATTTTATCCGCACCAGTCTCCAGATAGCGGTTTGCATCCTCTGTGTCCACAAAGCATACTTCGATCAGCATAGCCTTGGCCTTGGTTTTGCGGATAACATACAGGCCCGTCCCTTCCTTTACGCCCCGGTTCTGAAAGCCCAAAGCGGCAATCGCCTGGCAGACTGCCACCGCATCTCCGTACTGGCGTCCCAGATATGTATACACCTCCACGCCACGGCCTCCGCCGGCGTTAAAGTGGATACTGATAAACCACTCCAGTTCCTGGCCATTGGCAAGCTCTACCACTCTGGCCAGATATGCGTTCTGAGACGCGGCTGCTTCAATGGTGCAGTCTTTGACCTGGATGCCGCACGCTTCCAGGTATCTACGCAGAGCCGCCGCTACTTTCCGGGTATGCTCTGATTCTTTGATAATTCCTACCGCCCCGTATCCGGGGCCTCCTGCTGTGTGTCCTGCGTTAATTCCGATCATATGTTTTCCTCACTTTCTCCGGCCTTCTGCCGGTAAAAAAGGAAGGCGGTTCTCCGCCCTCCTGTACTTAATTATTTTCTGTTATATTTCGTTCTGTGCCACAGCTCCGTCACACGCTCCCAGCCC
>CAJUNN010000080.1 GCA_910587955.1 uncultured Lachnospiraceae bacterium
CGTACATACCTATCTGGCCCTTGGCAGGCATTACGGAGTCCGGATGCACACCCATGCGGAGGTGACGGAAGAACTTTTGGAGAGCCTTGACTTTGACGTATGCCTGCTGGCTACGGGCGCCAAGCCTTTGGTTCCGCCCATTCCGGGCCTTGCGGAATCCGGCGCGAAATTGGCAAACGAAGTTCTCGGCGGGAAATATGTGATAGCAGGGGAGAAGGTGCTGATTATCGGCGGCGGCCTGGTGGGCTGCGAGTGCGGGGAATTTTTGCTCCAATACGAAAACCGGGTGGATCTGGTGGATATGATCACGGAGTTTGCGCCGGGCCTGAATAAGTACCCCAGAGCAATTCTGCTGAAAAAGCTTGCGGATCACGGGACGAAATTTTACGGCGGAACGAAGGTATTGGAAATCCGGAAAGACGGAATTCTGGGACAACAAGGAGAGGAGCAGATTGCCCTGTCTGGCTATTCTTCCATTGTTCTGGCCCTTGGATCCAGACCCTTTGCTCCCTTGAAGGAAAAAGCGGAGAAGCTGGGAAAAGAGGTTTATGTGCTGGGAGACGCGTCTTCGGTCCGGGATGCCAAGTATGCCATCTTTGATGCGGCCAAGCTGGCGCTGGAGTTATAGGGGGGAGGTAGAATGAAGAGATTTCCAGAAAACTTTTTATGGGGCGGGGCCGTCAGCGCCTGGCAGGAGGGGGGCAAAGGCGTCAGCATCGCGGATGTCATGACTGCCGGAACCAGGCTTTCTCCCAGAAGGATTACAGACGGGATTGAGAAGGGAGAGTGCTATCCCAACCATGAGGGGATCGACTTTTACCATACCTATGAGAAGGATCTGGCCCTGATGGGGGAGCTGGGCTTAAAATGCTTCCGCACCTCCATCGCCTGGACCCGGATTTTCCCCAGAGGGGATGAGGAGGAACCCAATCAGGAGGGGCTCCGCTTTTACGACCGGCTCTTTGACGCCTGCAGAAAACATGGAATGGAGCCTATTGTGACCCTGTCTCATTTTGAGACGCCCTATGTGCTGGCAAAAGAGTATGGGGCTGGAGAAACAGGAAGCTTATTGATTTCTTTGAACGCTATGCCAGGACCGTGATGGAGCGTTACGGTTCTAAGGTAAAATATTGGATGACCTTCAATGAAATCAATCACTGCAAGCCGGATTCCCAGCTCGGCATGTGGCTGGCCGGCGGCCTGCGCTGTGAGAAAGGGGAAGAGGAGCAGGTCTGTGCCCAGGCGGTACACAATATGTTTGTGGCCGGCGCCAGGGCTGTCCGCATAGGGCGGATACTGGGAAAGGAGATCCGGACCGGGTGTATGATCGGTTATATTCCCTATTACCCGGCCACCTGTGATCCGGAAGATGTGGCCGCTGCGGAAGCGCGGGGCAGGGAGGACTATTTCTTCCTGGATGTGATGACAAAAGGCGTATATCCCTATTATAAACGGAAGCAGTACGAAAAGGCCGGAATTATGCTGGAGGCAGGAGAGAGGGATTGGGAGGACCTGCGCGAGGGGACTGTAGACTATATTGGGTTCAGCTACTATATGTCCAACGTGTACGGGGCAGACGAGAGCCGGATGACGGTCAGCTCCGGCGGCATTATCAAGACGATGAAGAATCCTTACCTAAAGGAGACGCTTTGGGGCTGGGCCATTGATCCCAAGGGATTGCGGATTGCCTTAAACCGCCTGTATGACAGATACGGGCTGCCGCTGATGGTAGTAGAAAACGGGTACGGCGCTTATGATAAGCGGGAGGCGGACGGCAGCATTCCGGATGACGACCGCATTGCCTATTTTAAAGCCCACATAGAGGCTATGGGGGAAGCCGTTTCCGAAGACGGTGTGGATCTGATAGGCTATACCCCCTGGGGCTTAATTGATCTGGTCAGCGCTTCTACGGGGGAGATGGAGAAACGGTACGGTTTTATCTATGTAGATCTGGACAATCAGGGCAGAGGGACAGGAGAGCGGTTAAAGAAAAAATCCTTTGCTTGGTATCATAAAGTAATTGAGACAAACGGAGAAGTGCTATGACGGAGGAGAAACGGCAGATTTGGTTTCTGTTCGAAAGCTTTGTGCGGGGAATGAAGCTGGGAGATTTTGCAAAGGCGGATATTTTTTCGGAAACGGCCGACATTGTCTGCTCCCATACGGGGAGCGGTACAGGTCCCAAAGACGCTGCCCGGCTTCTGGCTTATCCCGGCCCCGGGCCGGAGCATGTGAAACAGAATGCGGAAAATGTGATTTTCCGAAGATTAGGAGCGGAGGCCCGGCAAAGCTTTCATCTCCACCAGCTTTACACCTTGCACGGAGAAAACGGGGAATTCCATTATTTTCAGTACGGCGGGACCTTTGTTCTGGGCTACGGGAAAGAGAAAGACGGATGGAAGATTGAGAGCGTCCGCTTTGATCTTTGCTGGACGGACGGAAATACTTTCTGGGTGAAGGACTGGAAGCTGATTGATTTCCATATGCCCAAGCGGTACAAGCAAGTGATTTCCTGGAAAACGGACGGGGTCTGCCGTGCCCTTCCCCGAAACGAGGAGGAGCAGACGGAGGAGGAAAAGATCCGGGAAAGGCTGTTTCTTTACGGCTGGGTGATCGATACGGAGGACTACGGGCTTTTCCGGGAAATCGCTCTGGAGGATGTGCGTGTGGAGGACGGCTGGCACGAAATTGTCATAGAGGGAAATAAAAACTGGACGGACTTCCTGCATACCCTGAACCAGAAAGAACCCTGCCTTCACCATACCTACCGGATTACCTCCGTGGAAATCCAGGGGGACGAGGCTCTGGGGCGTATGTCCCGGCTGGAACCCAACCGGATTGGAACCAAGACCATCAACGAGGACACTTGGTTTCTGGACTGGCTGACGCTGGAGTACGAGATCCGCTTCCGGAAGTCCGGGGAGGGGTGGAAAATGGAAGAGGTGCGGTTTTGGAAAAAATAAAGAAATAACTGAAAAAACCATTGACGCGCCCCCCGTTTTTTTATATAATGCAAGTTGCGGGGGCGCATCCGGGATGCAGAAAACAAAGAGCCTCGCCTAATATGGTGGTTTCATCCGGCAACGGGTGAGGTTCATTGGTTAGAAGCACATAGGACGGGAAAGAAAGTCAGTAAAGCTTTCTCCAGTCCTATTTTTTTGTGCCAGGACATAATGAGAAAAACTGCGGATACTAAAATGGAGGAATGTATGATGAAAAAAAGATATTTTGCGCTGCTGCTTACAGTGGTACTTGGCATTACAGCCCTGTCCGGCTGTGGGAAGGCTAACAGCAAGGAAAAGCTATACCTTTATAACTGGACGGAATATATTCCCCAGGAAGTATATGATGCGTTTGAGGAGGAGACAGGCATCCAGGTAGTGGAATCCACCTTTTCCTCCAACGAGGAGATGCTGGCCAAGCTGACGGCCGGGGGGACAGAACAGTACGATATGGTGATTGCCAGCAATTATGTGGTGGAAGCCATGCGGGAGCAGGGAATGCTTCAGAAGATTGACAAGGAAAATCTGACAAACCTGGGAAATATGTCGGATACGGTTATGGGACTGCCCTTTGACCCGGAAAATGAGTACAGCATCCCCTATATGTCCACCATTACGGTTATTGCCATAAACACAAAGAAGTGTCAGGAGCTGGGAGTTGAGATTAAGAAATTTGACGACCTCTTAAATCCCGCCCTGGAAAATAACATTGTAATTGTAGATGACGTGCGGGAGATTGTGGGCATTGCTCTTAAGGCCCAGGGACAGGACTCCAACACCCGGGACCAGGCGGTTATCGAGGCCACGCTTCCCTGGCTGGAGCAGCTAAAGCCCAATGTGAAGGCTTACGACAGCGACAGCCCCAAGACCCT
>CAJUNN010000081.1 GCA_910587955.1 uncultured Lachnospiraceae bacterium
CTTTGATAGAGTTCATTATTTTCAACCGCAACTATTTTTCCATCTTCAATATATGACCGCCAAAAACGAACGTCTTTATCATGATCGTTATTTGAAATGAAACAGCAATGTATCGGGAATCCCACCATATCATGCCCGTTCCCAAATACAACAAGTGGAACATTACTGCTGCTTCTCTGGGCACAGAAGAATTGGCTCACATGGAAATGATTTCCGCCATCGTATACCAGTTGACTAAGAACCTTTCCATGGAAGAAATAGAAAAATCAGGCTTCGATAAATATTATGTAGACCATACCCTGGCCCTCTGGCCTCAGGCGGCGGGCGGGATTCCTTTTAATGCCTGCGTCTTCCAGTCAAAAGGCGATGCGATAACGGATTTGACGGAGGATTTGGCGGCAGATGGGGCGACCATACAAGAACAACATGGCTGGAAACCGTTGAAAACACTGGATTGTTAGTAGGACAAGCCTTTTCCGGCGGCGATGGTGTAAAGACAACCTGTTAAAATTTGCGATGGGACAAGCTGTTTCCAATCCAATTTTTGGGAGAAAATGCATTACAATGAAAATCAAGTTGCGGAGCTGATATATTAGAACCAAATAAAGAGCAACGGAGAACGTATGCAAGCGTTCTCCGTTTCCTTATGTCTCCCCGCCGGGAAAAACTAAAACTGTCTGATACCCATTTTGCGGCTCACTAAGAATTTCCATGGTTCCGTGATGCGCCTCAACAATTTGACGGACCAACAGAACGCCTAAACCGTGTCTTAGCTTTAATCTTTCATCGGTGCTTTCTAAATGATTTGTTGTCGCTCTTAATTTGTCCAGCTTCTCAGCGGACACGCCGATGCCGTTGTCCGATACCGTTATGACCGTATTGTTTCCGTTCCACACTACGGAAACAGAAATCACGCACCCTTTTGGATTATGAATGACGCTGTTCTGAATCAAATTATACAGCGCACGTTTCAGCAGAGCTTCGTCTCCCATGATGGACGCTGTTTCGCTCTCCTGGCTGGAATCAAACATAATTTGATACCGCGCCTCTAACCCGCCGTCCAAAAACTCACAGACGACTTGCCGCGCCAGCTCCACGAAATAGACTTTCTCCATCCGAAGGGGCTGCATGGAATACTCCAGCCTGGACGTGAGGTTCAAATCGGAGATCAGGCTCCGCAGCTTCTCCCCCTGCCTGCGGATATGGGACGCCTGTTCACGGGCGGAGGCCGGGAGGGTTTGGTCATCCTCCAATTGCCCGGCAAAACCCAAAATTACCGAGAGGGGTGTCCGCACGTCATGGGAGATACCGCTGATCCAGTCGGCGCGGGCGCTGTCCTTTTTGGCAATAAAAGCCCCCGCCCTGTTGAGCTGCCGGTTGATCTCCGCCAATTCGCCTCTCTCCGGGAGGCTAACCGACTGGCCGGAGGAAACCGTTTCGATCCCCCGCAAAATGGGCGTGACCGCCTTTTCAACGTGCCGGGTGTTCTTCCAAATCAGCAGGACCACCACAATGATATTGGTCAGAAAGACGGCAGCCAGCCCGACAAGCAGTTTTCTCGCATAGCTCTCACTGACAGAAAAGTAATACTTCGCCTGACTGCCCTTTTCGCCGCCCACTACCAATAGCCCCTGGGGATGCTCCTGCACATAGACCGGATAATCCCCCAAATACCACCGGCTGAATTTTGCCACATCCGCTGCCGTGTACTGCCGGGGCAGTTCCTCCGGCAGTTTGCTCTGAAAAATGACCGTTCCGGTATCGTCCAAAACCATGGCCCAGGCGTGATGTTCTTCCAACATTTCGGCCAGCTCCCCAGCCGCCGTCAAATGTCCTGTTCCGTCCAGAGTAATCCTGTCACAGATTTCGCTCATGGAGAGGTCCGGTGTCTCCGAGGTCTGCCAGGCCCAGATCAGCACAGAGAAAAACAGGACAACATTGAGTAGCAGGAACAGCACGATGATGCCCACCATAGATAAAAAGTATTTCCGAAAGAAGCGTTCCACAGGTTTCATTTCTCCGGCTCCTTTACCACCAGCTTATATCCCAGGCCCTTCACCGTCAGGAGCGACACGGGCTTTGACGGATTTTCCTCGATCTTCTCCCGCAGATGCCGGATATGGGTCATCAGGGTGGTCTCGTACCCCTGCCAGATTTCTCCGCACAGCGTTTGACAGAGAACGCCGATGGTGACGATCCGGCCCGCATTTTCCGCCAGCTTTTCAAAAACGCTATACTCCTTGGCGGTCAAGGGCGTCCGCAGTCCATCTCGGATAACCTCTGCCCGGTCTAAATCCACCGAGGCAGCGTTCAGCGTAACAACCCGCTCTTTTTCAGGATAGGCCCGTTTCAAAATTGCCTGAACCCGCAGCAGCAATTCCTTCGGGAGAAAAGGCTTGACCAGATAATCGTCCGCCCCCAGCTCGAACCCGGCAAAGCGGTCCTCGGCTTCCCCCTTCGCGGTGAGCATAAGAACGGGAACTTTGCTGACGGCCCGAATTTCCTGGAGCAGTTCAAACCCGTCCATATCCGGCATCATCACATCCAGAATGATGATGCCGGGTGTTTTTTTCGCCATCACCGCCAGCGCCTCTTGCCCGGAGGCCGCTGTTGTAATCTGTGTATATCCGGCGCTCTCAAAAATGGAGCGGATCATTGTCCGCAAATCTTTTTCATCATCTACAACGAGGATTTCTCTGTCCAGCATATAAGCCCCTCCTGTCCGCACTCATTATAGCGCAGAAACTAAAAATTGTATATGCCATCAGCGCAATCTCAAGGTTATCTCAAGGTTCCCTCAAGGATCGCTCAAGGAAGGTGCTGTATACTGACCCCGCAAAGGAGGTAAACGCTATGAGCGAAATCGTCATCGAAACAAAACAGCTGACAAAACAGTACGGAACGCAAAAGAGCGTGTCGGAGCTGAACATCCATGTTCAAAGAGGCCGCATCTACGGTCTGCTGGGCCGAAACGGAGCCGGAAAAACCACCACCATGAAGATGCTGCTGGGCCTGACCCAGCCCACGTCAGGGAAGGTGACGATCTGGGGGAAGTCCCTGCTGGGCAATGAGAAGAAGCTGCTGCCCCGCATCGGCAGCCTGATTGAATCCCCCGGCTTTTATCCCAACCTGACGGGAACGGAGAACCTGCGCATTTTCGCTGCCCTGCGGGGACTGAAAAACCAAGACGCAATCAAAAGCGCCCTGGAGCTGGTGGGCCTGCCCTACCGGGATAAAAAGCTCTTTTCCCAATACTCCCTGGGTATGAAGCAGCGGCTGGCCATCGCCCTGGCGGTGATGCACGACCCGGAGCTGCTGATTTTGGACGAGCCCATCAACGGCCTGGACCCCATCGGCATCGCGGAGGTGCGCTCCTTCATCCGGGCGCTGTGCGACGAGCGGGGCAAGACCATCCTGATCTCCAGCCACATTCTCTCCGAGGTGGCGCTGCTGGCGGACGACATCG
>CAJUNN010000082.1 GCA_910587955.1 uncultured Lachnospiraceae bacterium
CGTCCTTTGCCAATGCAGAGCTGGCGGCAGAGGCCATTGTCCAGGCAGACCAGGTGGATACGGGGAAGGTTGGAACTTATGAAGCAGCGGTAGTGCTTAAGGGGAAGGAATATCCCTTTACGGTGGAAGTGGTGGATACCAGGGCGCCGGAGGGGAGCCTTGGGGAATGGTTTGCACTGGCAAAGGAGGCTGTGAAGCCGGAAGACTTCGCCTGGGAATATACGGATGCGTCGGAGGTAGTTACAGGCTTTCGAAATGCAGAGCTTGTGATGAGCCCGGAAGAGCTTACAGCCGTATTCCAGGAGGAAGGTGTATTGGCAGAAGGCATGACCCCTTCGGAGCTGCTGGATTTTTCCTGGAGTGAAGAAACAGATACCTGGGAAGAGAAAGATGCCGGAACGGAAGAGTTGACGGAAACCTTTGAGCCGGAGGAGGACGGGCTTTACTGCCTGGAACTGGCCGCTGTAGATGCCTATGGGAATGCTTTTGCGGCCCGGTGCTATGTGCTGCTGGACCGGGAGGCGCCTGTGATTTCCGGTGTGGAGGATCTGGCTATGTCCTTGAAGCAGGACAGTGACATGGATACGCTGATGGGCGCCCTTGACGGCATTACCGTGACGGACAATCTTCTGGGTGACATTACGGACTTTCTGGAGATGGATTTTGAGACTTTGGAAGAAAATGAGAAGACCTTGCGGATGAAAGTAAGTTATGCCAGCACGGATCTCTGTGGAAACCAGGCTGTGGCGGAGCAGACTTTGGAAATGAATGTAGGGAGCATGGGTCAGTGGGGTGTGCCAGGAGGTATAGTGCCGCCGTCTACATCTTCGGGTTCTTTTATGGCGGATGGGTATCACCAGGATATGGCGCGGGATATGCTGAACTATGTGAATGCGGCTCGTGCGGAGGAAGGTTTGAATGCCCTTGTATGGGATGATTCTCTGGAGGAACTTGCTAAGAGAAGAGCACAGGAGATTGTGAGTAATTTTTCGCATGATGGGTGTCCGGGATATGCGGGGGAGAATATTTTTAGAGAGGGGATTGCAAGTACGAGTGTTGCAAGACCACATGAATGGTGGATGAACTCACCGGGACATAGGACAAATATTTTACTTCCTGAATATACACGAATAGGTATATCTTGTTATACGTTTGATGGACATAATTGGTGGGTTGAGAATTTCATGTATTAAATGTCTTTTCCTATCACCAGATAGGATTGAAAAAGAAGGCTGCTTATGGTAGGATAATATCAGAGAAAGCAGCCGTGTACAGGGTGGTAGCCTCCCAACTTTTAAAAGTGGCGTTCGCCACGGTTATCCCACAACGGGAAAAACAAAAGAGGGAGGTGTGTGATATGGAAACGTATGAAATTTTAAGCCTGCTGTTTTTAGGCGGCTCGTTTTTAGTCACATTGCTTGCCTACATAGATAGGATTAACAAGCGAAAATAAAATGCCTACCCTGTCGGCCAACAGGATAGGCGTTTGTCCGTTTGGACAGATGATTTAACCTAGAGGCTCCACCTTGTGGGCGGTTGCCTTCTCTATGTTTATTATAACCAAAGCCAGAAAAAAATGCAAGTATTTAAGACTATCGGTGAGAGCTGATAGTTTTTTTGTTGCAAAAAGAGGCGTTGGAAAAGCCTCTGGAAAGGATTGTTATGAAAAAGGATTGGAAGAAAAAGCTGAAACGGATGGGAGCCGTGCTCCTTCTGGCTGTGCTTCTGGTACAGACCATAGGTTCCCATGCTTACGCAGCGGAAACAAGAGATGCCGTGACAGAAAATCCGGCGTCCATGGAGGTACAGAAACCCGCAGGAGAGACAGATGCAGACGGGAATACTGGAAGTACGGAAGAGACGAAGAACTCAGAGGAAACCAGTGAGCCGGATGTGAAAGAAGATTCCGGCCAGGAAGATGTTTTGGAAGGCGGAGCAATAGAAGAAGAGATGCAGGAGCCGGAGGAACAGGAAGAGCCGGAAGATTCGGAAGACGTTCAGGAGCTTTCCAGTGATTACAAGGTGAAGCTTTCTTGGAGAGAAAAGGGCGGGGAAGCAAAACTTCTTACGGAAACGGCAGAGCCGGGGGAGCAGGTGCAGATCCAGGTTTCTGCGTATGAATGGTGGGAAATGGCCGGCATTTCGGTCCTTTCCGGGGAAGCATCCGTGGAAATACAGGAAAACCAGGAAACGGAAGGCATTTATGAGTTTGTAATGCCAGAAGGGGAAGTGTCCGTAGACATTGACTTCCAGGATACATTGTTTCATTGGGAGGAAGACGATCTGGATGGAGCCTATGAATGGGTGGATCGCTATCTTCCCGAAGGCTTTGAGGACATTCTCCAGTATGGAGATTCCTGGTGGGATGCTCTTTATGACCATGAGCGGGAGATTGCAGAAATGTGCAAGGATTCCATCCCGGAGGCAAAGCCGGATCCTAACCGCTATACGGATCAAAGCATAGAAGAGTGCCTGGCCGTTCTGGAAAGCGGTGTGTCTCCGGAAGAGTTCTTTTCCGGGACCCTCTTTGAAGGACTAGAAGCGGAGGAGCTCCAGGCTTTAAATGGGGACGGCTGGACCCTGGAGGATGTGGAGGAACTATTTACCGCCTGGCTTCGGGAGGATATGGAGGCGGAGATTTACGCTGCGTATCTGGAGGAGGAGCCGGAGCATTACGAGAGCCTTCTCTATGCTGTAGGGATTGCTATGACGAATGCTGGGGTGTCCGTTACCTATGATAGCACAGAGGGCGGAGAAGAAGTAGCAGTCCTGCGATTGACACCTACCGGGTATACCGGGATCGGGCATGGAGCTATCACAAACTTGGTTTTGGGAGGGAAGCGGGGAGCTTGTCTAAATTTTGGAAGTCCGGCCAGCACAGGAGCTCTTTATCATGCAGGAGAGGGAACCTACGAAGAAAAGAGAGGTCCTATTGGATATATGCTTATACTGTTGGGGATGAACAACCTGAATGCAGAAGCATATGCCTGCGCCCAGGTAGCGATCTGGGCTCTTTGCCAATCCACATCTCTTAAAGAGGTCAACGTAAAGGTATTTGCGGCCTCCACCATGGGCGGGACAGAAAACATGTCCAAGCCCAAGCGTGATGCACTGTATGATAAAGTGTGGGCTTATTACAGTACTGCCGTACAGCGTTCAGAAAAATACTATGTTTTTCATGCTTTAAATCCAAGTATTCAGGATTGGGGAGGAGGAGAATTACCCAACCTAACACCAAATCCCGGCGATCCCAGCCTCCCACCCGAAACCATAGAACCCGAGTTCGCCAACTACGAAGACACCATCACCGTCACCTACGCCGTCAACATCACCAAATCCGACTGGCAGA
>CAJUNN010000083.1 GCA_910587955.1 uncultured Lachnospiraceae bacterium
CTTCCGATCTTAGCCCTTATGGTCCGTTTTGTCTATGCCACCGGACATTCCGGGGCTTATCTTTATTTTACCGTAAAGCCCAATCTCATCGTCTACACGCTCTGCCTGTTTCTCTGCCTGATCCCGTCCATCCTGGCGGCAGTCCTTCTGTGGAGAGCCATTGTCTCAGACGGAATGCTGCTCCCTCTTCTTTTGTGGGCCTTGATTCCGATCACCTGGGCCTACCTGCATTTTGGGATGTTTCCCAACACCGGAAAGCTCACCTTCACCTCCCGGACGGAGGACCCGCAGCATTATCTTCAGGTAGACGCCCGGATCGCAGACGGCTACACCGGCTGTTACGAGGACTTTTTCCCGGAAGCCATACCGGAGGAAGCCGAAGATGTCTCCTACGTCTACCAGTACCGCGTGTCCCCTTCCGGCTCCCTGATGCGGATAGAAGTTTCCTTTATCCTTCCAAAGGAAGCGTATGAAACGGCAAAATCTTTCGGCCGCGCACAAAACGGCACCGAGACCATCAAAGACGGAACTGCAGACCGCTGGTTTTACTACGACGATGAAAGGCAGCGGGTCATCTACCGGGTGCAGCTTGCAATTCCTGGTACACAGGCTTAAAGCAAAGCGGGACCGCAGTAACGAGGCGGCCCCGCTTATTTTCAGATTCTAAAACTCCATACTGCCCAGAATCTCCTTCCAGGCTTCCTCATCAATCTCTTCGTCTCCAAATAGCTTTCTCTTATCGTCATCGGTAATTTTCCGAATTACCCGGCAGGGATTTCCAGCCGCCACCGACCAGGCCGGAATATCCCTGGTCACCACGCTTCCGGCCCCAATCACGGCATTGTCCCCGATATGGACTCCCGGACAGATCACGGCGTTTCCGCCGATCCAGACATTATTCCCGATGATCACTTCTTTCCCTTTCCTAAGCTTCCGCTTTGATCTTGTGGTAGCCTTTCTTGCCCTTACGGATAATCAGGGTTCCTTCCCCATCCAAGTCTGCTGCCGTAAAGCTTTGGTACACATCCGTCACCTTTTCCTCGTTTACGGTCACGCCCCCCTGCTGCACCAGGCGTCTTGCCTCGGAACGGGTGGGCGCAAGCTTCGTCTCTACCAGTAGGAAGAGGATATCTTTTCCCGCCTCCAGCTCTGCCTTTTTGTAAACCGTAGTAGGCATATCGTCGGTTCTGCCGCCGCTGACAAAGAGGGCGCGGGCCGCCTCCTGAGCTTTCCCTGCTTCCTCTTCCCCGTGGACAATCTTGGTAATCTCGTATGCCAGCACTTCCTTAGCCCGGTTAATCTCTGCTCCCTCCAGGGCCCCCAGCCTGCGGACTTCCTCCATGGGCAGGAAGGTCAAAAGTCCCAGACATTCTTCCACCTTCACATCCTCAATATTTCTCCAGTACTGATAGAACTCATAAGGGGAAGTCTTCTCCGGATCCAGCCACACGGCCCCCTTCATAGTCTTGCCCATCTTAATTCCCTCGCTGGTGGTCAGCAGTTTAAAGGTCAGGCCGTAGGCAGGTTTGTTCTCTTTTCTGCGGATCAGCTCCACGCCGCCGATGATATTGGACCACTGATCGTTGCCGCCCAGCTGCATCTGGCAGCCGTAAAGCTGGTTCAGTTTCAGGAAATCATAGGACTGCATCACCATATAGTTAAACTCAAAAAAGGTCAGTCCCTTCTCCATCCTCTGCTTGTAGCACTCAGCCGTCAGCATCCGGTTTACGGAAAAGTGCGTTCCCACCTCCCGGAGGAAATCCACGTAGTTTAAGTTTAACAGCCAGTCCGCGTTGTTCGCCAGGATGGCCTTGTCATTCTCAAAATCCAAAAACCGGGAAAGCTGTCTGCGGAAGCAGTCCGCATTGTGATTGATGATCTCTTTTGTCATCACCTTGCGCATGTCCGATTTTCCGGAAGGGTCTCCCACCATGGTAGTCCCGCCGCCCAGCAGGGCAATGGGCCGATGTCCCGCTTTCTGCATGTGCATCATGGCCATAATGGTGAGGAAATGCCCGGCTGTCAGGCTATCCGCCGTGGCATCAAAGCCAATGTAAAAAGTCACCGGCTCCTTTCCCAAAAGCTCCCGCACCTCCTCCGGGTGGGTGCACTGCTCGATGAAGCCCCGCTCCATCAGAATGTCGTATACATTTTGTTTCATTTTGGTCCTCCTATTTTTAGTTCCGCATTCGCCCTTCCAACGCTTTGCACTAGAAGCATTTTCAGACGCAAAGCGTCTGCAAATCCTTCTGGCGTTGGACGGGCGGATGCTGGTTGTGTCGGCTGCTGCCCGCAAAAATAAACCCCCGTCCCGATAAAAGGACGAGGGTATTTCCCGTGTTACCACCTTTTTTTATAAACGGCTCGCGCCGCTTACCTCTTCGAGTGCCCTTGGACACTCTAGCACGATAACGTGTGCAGGATTCCGTCGCAGCCTACTTGTCTTGCGTTCGGTGCGAAACTCGGGGAGGTATTCGAAAACAGGCATCCGCGCGCCTCTCATCTTCCGGCTGCTTTCTGTCCGGTGTTTCTGCTTCTACTTATTCCCGTCATAGTCTTTCAGTTTCTATGAAAACAGCGGAAATTCTTCCGCGTTAGGACCATTATATCCGCCTGTTTTACGTTTGTCAACCGGATTCGGGCCTTTTTCTGCGCGGCCCGCAGACGTTTTCCGGGAGACCCTAGTTAAGAAGCGCTCCTTTTTTTCCTCTGGGCTGCAAATATATTCTGGGTAATTGCCCGCTGGTCTTCTTCGGTCAGCTCTAAAAACCGGCATCCGTATTCAAAATCCGCATGTTCCCTTTCCACAATCCGCAGCACCTGGCAGAACATGGCAGATTCCGGCCGGTCCTCCAGCAATTTTACTTTCAGTAAAAACTTGTCCCCTTTGTGATACCTGCAAGGCGATCCGATACAGGCCCCTCCCACACTGATATTTAAAAGCTTACAGGCCTTTTCCCCGGCCTCCAGCCCGCCAAATGCGGTAACGGACGCGTCAAGGTCCGTGCTCAGACGGAAAAAAGCACGGTCGTTTTCAACCCTGGTAATCACCAAATCCGCAACCTGCCATATGTGTTCGGGTCCGGACGTAATGCTGCCCTCCATATAAACGGCTTTTCTTTCGTGGTCACTGTAGCCGCGGATTTTAACGGGAATCGGTTCTTCTTCCTTTAAAATCCCTGTCTGTAAATTCCCGTTAAAGACGGTTTTTACAGCTAAATTGTTTTTAACTGGATTTTTTATTGAAT
>CAJUNN010000084.1 GCA_910587955.1 uncultured Lachnospiraceae bacterium
TTTTGGTCTTTGGTTTCTTTGGTTCGGAATAGTGTGGTGCTGGCGGTCTATCTCCTGTTTTCGCTTGCTTGCTTCTTTACCGTACATGAGCATTGTGTCCCGGCTGGTAGTGTATACCACCTGGTCCACGCCGATTTTCCTGTCCGGCTACATTGCCAGCGGCGGGGATTTCCGGAATGTGATCCTGCAGGTGGTCTGCCTGGGAATTGCCGTGCTGTGCTATATGCCTTTTGTGAAAATCATGGATCGGCAGAAAGTGGAATATATGGAACAGGAAGCAGAGTTTACGGAGGACGAGTTGACGCTGTAGGGGAAAGGAGAGAATTTATGAAAACGGTAATGTTAGTGTGCAGTTTTGGAATGTCCACCAGCTTTCTCACCAAGAAGATGAACGATCTGGCCAAGGAGAAGGGGATTCCCCTTACGGTGTGCGCCAAGAGTGAGAACCAGATCGAGGAAGAACTGGAGCGTGTGGACTGCATTCTCATCGGGCCGCAGGTGGCCTATATGGAGGAGAAGCTAAAGGAGCGCGTGGGCGGGAAAGTGCCTATGGAGTGCATCGATCCCACGGATTTCGGGAGAATGAACGCGGTAGCCATTCTGAAACAAGCCATTCGCCTGTTGAAGGGAAAGGAGAAGTAAATGAGTATCATCCGATATTATTTGTCAGGGCTTCCCATCGTGCTGGGAGAGGCAGCCAGAAGGGAACTCGCCGCAGAGCTTCTGCGCTTGGGGGTGAAAAAACCTCTTGTGGTGACGGACGGCGGGCTTTTGGAGACAGGAACGGCCGGGCTGGTGCTTGAAGAGCTTAAGAAAGCGGGATATGCCTTTGCCTATTACAGCGGCGTGAAGACGGATCCCTTGGACACTATGGTAGACGAGGGCCTGGATATTTACAGAAGAGAAGGCTGCGACGGCATCGTCAGTGTGGGCGGAGGCAGTTCTATGGATACGGGAAAGTGCATTTCCGTCATGACAGTTCATGAGGGCCGGATTCTGGATTACGCCAGAAGTACGCCGAATCACAGGGAGTTTAAGAGGAGGGGTTGTCCCATCCTCTCCCTTCCCACCACTTCCGGAACGGGGAGCGAGGCAAGCCAGTTCGCGGTGATTACCAACGCCAAGACGCACCGAAAAACTACCCTTGCTACGCCTATGATTCTGAGCAATTCGGCTATTTTGGATCCGGAGCTGGCCCTGACTGCACCGAAGGAGGTGACGGCATACACGGGAATGGATGCTATGGCTCACGCTGTTGAGGCATATACCCACAAGAGTACCATTGAGGAGCCCTCCTGGATTTCCGATACCCTGGCATTAGAGGCTATCCGCCTGCTGGCAGGGAACATCCGGAAGGCCTATGAGGACGGGAGCAGTATGGAGGCCCGCAAACAGATGATGTGGGGGGCCCTGCTGGCGGGAGTGGCGCTCAACATCGGCAGCGGGGAGACGCATGCCATAGGCTCCATGCTCGCCAAATATTACGGTGTGTGCCACGGGATTTCCGTGGGAATCCCCCTTCCTTACTGCATGGAGTACAACATTCCCTGGTGCCCGGAGCGCTTTTGCGAGATCGCAAAGGCGCTGGGAGCGGACGTGTCCGGGATGACCCCGGAGGAAGGGGCGGCATCCGCTGTCCGGAAGATGAAGGAGCTTCTGGAGGACCTTAATTTCCCGCAAATGTCTGATTATATCCGGAGTATAGAAGAGGTAAAGAAGTTCAGTGAAGAGTGTGCAGGCAACAGCTGCTGTGTAAGTAACGGGCGGATGACAGAGAAAGAGGCAGTGGAGCAGGTTTTTGCCGCCTGTCTCCGGGCATAGAAAAAAAGAATGGAGAGACAGAAAATGAAATATGCGGAATTATTTGAACCTGTCCGGATTGGGAGCCTGGAGCTCAAAAACCGTTTTGTCATGCCGGCCATGGACAGCTCCACCACCACCCCGGAACACAAATTTTCCAGGCAGTCCATAGATTATTTTGCGGCCCGGGCAAAAGGGGGCTTCGCGCTGGTGATCACGGAGTTTATGGCGGTGGATCCCACGGGCTTTGCCACACCCAATCAGGTGGGGATTTACGAGGATTCCTTTCTACCGGGACTTCGGGAACTGACGGATGCCATTCATGAGAAGGGCGGAAAATGCTGCGCCCAGATACACCATGCAGGGATTCAGACCAGCAGCAAAACCTGCGGGTGTACGCCCTGGGCGGTGTCTGCGGTTCCCTCCGTCAAATACCGGGAGCCGGTCCATGAGATGACGAACCATGAGATTTACGAGTTGATAGAGAAATTTATCGACGCCGGAGAGCGGGTAAAGAAAGCGGGCTTTGACCTTGTGGAAGTCCATGGGGCTCACGGTTATCTCATCGCCCAGTTCCTTTCCAAGGCTACAAACAAGCGGTGCGACGAGTTTGGCGGCTCCTATGAAAACCGATTCCGTTTCGCCGGGGAGGTGATCCGGGGCATTAAGAAACGCTGCGGAGAGGAATTTCCCGTGCAGATCCGCATGAGTGCGGAGGAGTTTATGGAAGGCGGCTGCCATATTGAGGACGTGGAGGTTTACGCCGGATTGGCAGAAGAGGCCGGTGCGGACGCCATTCATCTGTCTACCGGCACGGCCTCAGGGGGAAATATTGTCACTCCCTACTACACGGATCCGGGCTTTAACCTGGAAAATGCGGCAAGAATCAAGAAGTGTGTAAAGATCCCCGTGATTGGAGTAGGGCGGATCAACGACCCGGCCCTGGCCTGGGAGGCGGTGGCTTCCGGCAAAGCGGATCTCATTTCCCTGGGCCGCCAGTCTATCTGTGACAGCGAATTTCCCAATAAGATACGGGAAGGCAGGGAGGAGGAGATCTTCCACTGCACGGGCTGTATGCAGAGATGCTATTACTCCCCAGGCTGTGACAAGCTGGACAAAGGGATCTCCTGCATGATCAACCCATTCTCCGGGAAAGAGGGGCGCTGGATCATCCGGGAGGCGGAGACGAAGAAGAAGATTCTCATTGCAGGCGGCGGGGTGGCAGGACTGGAGGCTGCCTGGATTCTGGCCAGGCGGGGACATGAGGTGTCCTTGTATGAAAAGGAGGATGCGCCCGGCGGACAGTACCGTCTGGCAGCCGTACCCCCCCCAAAAAAAAAACAGGATCTGGGAAAGACCGTACAT
>CAJUNN010000085.1 GCA_910587955.1 uncultured Lachnospiraceae bacterium
TTGGGATAGGCCAGAGGAGTAACAACTATGGAATTAATCGAAGTGGTTTTATCAAAAGAAAATCTGAACAGAGCCTATAAAAAGGTGGTAGCCAACAAAGGGGCAAGTGGAGTAGACGGGATTACTGTGGAAGAACTGGGAAGTTATATCAGGGCAAATAAGGAAGTAATAGTTACATCCATCAGGAACAGAACTTATATACCCAAACCAGTCCGAAGAGTATATATTCCGAAAGATAATGGAAAACAACGTCCGTTAGGGATACCCACGGTGACTTCATACTGCACACCTCCCAACTTTTGTTTGGAATACTGCCTTCAGCTATCGTGAAGGCAGCCGGTTTACCTAAAAAAGTATTATGTGTAAAGTGCTTTTATGGACTCCAGATTGGAATCATTGATTAGCACTTCCCATGGCCAGCCCTGATGCTGCTTCCTTGCAGGAATCTTACCTGCAGATATACCGTAGTAGACCCTGTCGGCGGATATGCCGAGCAGCCCTGCGGCCTCAGCGACAGATATGCCCTGCCGGTTTCTTTCATAAGGGCCGGAAATATCATATTTATAACGGATCCAGCGGACTCCGGCATATGTGAAGGGTTTTCCTTCCGGGGTAACGTATCCATCCTGGTTTAACCGGTCTGCAATTCCGGAATCATCCAGGGCCGCTGCCAGTTCACGGATTCTGGAAATGGTATTGTCTGTGTGCCGCCTGCGGTCGCCATAGGGAAGGTTCTTTTTTAAAGAAAGCTGTTCGCATTTCCCGCTGCGGAACCGGATGCCTACCCCAAAATCAGGGCATCGTTTTTCTGCCAGGACAGTGATATCGTCTATCAGGATGCGGACAATACGTTTCTTTTCTTTTGGTGTAGAAGTCGGTGCATTCCAGATCTCCGGGATCTTCTGTGCGAGGTCCAGGATGTCCTGTTCTTCTTTTTCGGAAGGGATCCAGGCTTTTTTGGAACGGTATATGGCATAATCCTGTTTTGTTTTTTCCAGCTCTTTGAGCTTCTGGTTCCAGTTGGATTCCAGGGAACGGACAACCAGCCTGTTTTCCGGGTCTGCGAGCATGAACTGCCGTTCTGCGCGGTCAGCTTCATACTGTGCACGTTCGATAGAGAGGAGCCATTGTTTATCTGACATCCTGTCTGCATCATTTATGCTGCGCATGATTTTCAGGGAGATCTCCAGTTCCGAGGGCTTCATGATGGCCAGGATCTTTTCGGCGACTGCCTGGTCAAGGTCTTTAGCAGGGACAGAGGAACAGGTTGCCTTGTTGCCATGTTCCCAGCGGCCAATGCATTCGTATAAAGGACGTATGCCGCCGGTCCCCGTGTAACGGACTGTCATACGGCGGCCACATTTCCCGCAGAGAAGGACTCCTGTAAGGAGGGCAGCCCCCTCACGCGCCGGACCGCAGCGCTCTATATTTGTCTGGTTGGAGGTAAGGCGCTTCTGGTTTTCCTCGAATTCTTCCCAGGAGATATAAGCCTGGTGATGACCGGGGAGGAATACTTTCCAGTCTTCTTTGTCTGGGAGACGGACGGGGTGGTGTTCGAAATGCCCGTCGGCGTCAATGGTTTTATTGTCACGATAGCGCCCATACACATACGCCCCGGCATAGGCAGGATTGTGGATGACGCCGAGGACGCGGCTGTGGGTGAGCGTTCCCCATGTGACCTTCCCATCCCATGCGCCTCCATAAGCGCGCTTGGGGAAAGAAAGGTTGTTTTCGGCGAAATACCGGACAACACCGTAGGCGCTTCCGGAGGTGCGGAATGCCCGGAACAGGGTGGAAAGGGCATGCTGTACCCCTTCATCAGGATCCATGATGGTCCTGCCGCTGGCGTCATAGATATAGCCAACAGGCAGCGGGAAGCGCAGTTCTCCCCTGGAAGCGGCGTTTTCCTTCCCGCCAATCATACGGGCGTGGAGGAAGTGGAGTTCCGCTTCGCCCATGGTGCCTTTCAGGCCGATCAGGAGCCGGTCGTTAAAGTCTGACATGTCGTAGATGCCGTCTTCGTCAATCACGAGGGTGCCGAACAGCCCGCAAAGCTCAAGGAGCTTCATGAGGTCGGCTGAGGACCGGGCAAGGCGTGATATCTCCAGTCCGAGCACTGCGCCGACTTCGCCCAGTGATACGCTTGTTACGAGCTGGGCAAAGCCCGGGCGTTTGGAACGTCCGGAACCGGATATGCCCAGATCCCCGTCGATCACGCGGATGTGTTCTTCCGGCCAGCCAAGCGATAATGCCCTTTCCCTGAGGGCGTACTGCCTCTGGGTGCTCTCCTGGTTGAACCGTACCTGGGCCATCGTCGACTGGCGGACATAGACCAGGGCTTCCCGGTTCAGGTGCTGGGCCCGTACTTTGGACGGGATCTGCAGGTTCTGCTTCATTTTCGTCCTCCTTTCCAGCTGAAAAGAAGGAGATGAACAGGGTTGAAAGTGCTGCTATGAGTTCTTCCGCAAGACGGGGGTCGTTACCGGTCAGATGCATGAGAGTTGCTTCCATTAGAGGCTCCTCCTTTCAGGCTAAAGGTCGATCTCTCTGCGCCGGAACAGTTCCAGGTTAATGCAGCTGAGTTCTGCAAGCAGCTCTGTGGTGTCCTCATAATCTTTGATACACTGGGAGACTTTGTCCTTATAAGCTTTCGGGACAGAATCCAGCTGGGTCTTCCCATTGTAATAAGAAGAAAGGTACAGGCTCTGGTGGCCTTCGCCATTGGCACATCTGCAGTTAGGCTTGCCGCATTTGATGGATCTGGTGATCAGGGAAGCCCTTATGACATGGGCCGGATCCGGCATCATGTCAAGGAGTTCCTGACGGCGGGTTTTGAGAGTGTCAGTGGTTGCTGATTTATAGGGTCTGCCATTCTTATTAGTAGTATTCATGATAAGATTATACCACAGGGAGA
>CAJUNN010000086.1 GCA_910587955.1 uncultured Lachnospiraceae bacterium
CATTCCCACAGCCTCCGCTCACCCCCCTTTTCCCCTCCGACTTTCTCCCGTTCCTGAGAGAGAAAACTACTATTTTTTCATTGGCCTAAAGGCCATAGGGGGGCGTTTATTATCAATAGATTTTTTCCCCATTTTTGTTATAATTATAGCCTGTCCTTTTTGGCTTTTCAAGCCCTCCAGACAGGCTATTTTTCACGTGCTCTCATGTCCTTTGGAACCACATCCAGGGGCTTCGTGTGGAGACAGATAATCTCCCAGTAGCCAGCCTTGAAATTCGCTCTAAACTTGGGCTTGAGCATGATGTTATACCTGCCTGGTTCTGCACACCATTCCCGATCCACAATCATGCTGCCATAGCCTTTGTTGTAAATTCCGTTAATCCCCAGCTTGTCGATCAGCCGATGTCCGTCTTCATTCTTTTGGCTCAACTCCTCCAGAATCTGCTTGCGTATCAGCTCTACTGGAAAGTCAATCAAATACGGACTCTGTATCACCGTCTTCCAGAGCATCACCCTTTTCATATGCCGGTTGTCGTCTTTGTACTGATGCTCTGTCTCTTCTGAAACAACAACGAAATAACCAGTATGCTCTTTCTTTGGCTTCAGCTTTCTGTCAGCATTAGCCCGCTCCTTGGCAATCCGCAGCAGATTGGCGTTCAGGGCCCTCTGATGGGCGCTCTCTGCCCTTTCAGCAGCCAACTCGCCCTGCATCCCCTCCACAGCCTGCCGGGCCTCCTCAGCGGCCTTCTGGGCCGTGTATCGCGCATCCCGTTTTACCTTCTCAATCTCTCTCTCTGCATTGGATTTTGTTGTCCTGGCCTCTTGCTCCGCCCTTGCTTTTCCCTGAAGAATCTGGTTGAACTCCTTGAGTGTCAGTATAACATGGGTACACTCCGGATCAGTTTGACCTCCAGGGACCTCTTTGTATCCCATCACTGTTTTTCTTACAAACTCGCTTATGGCAGCTCACCTCCATCACAGGCCCCTAATATAGTTATCAGCTACAACGCTGATCCGATTATGGCCAAGGGCCTTACTACATACCAACATTGCCGACTTATCCAACTTCTTTCCGGCTTCATCCTTCCGACAGACGTATACCTCGCTCTGATAGCGTCGGCCAGTCCCCCGATTCACCCTGTCAAAAGGGATCTCCTTTATATCCCTGGCATGTGATCTATAAATGGCAGTAGCATACTCAGCCCGGTATCCATGGATGTCCGCACTCTTATGAATGTGCTGCCACACCTTTTCCTCTGGCGGCGTGTTTCTAAATCGCTCGACGATCTGCTCAGTATTTTGGCCTATAATAGGGCTCAGACGCTCCCTGCCGCCCTTTCCGTTTCTCACAAAGGTAAAATACTCCCCATCAAACAGGCGGGCATCCTGGAGCATTGTAAAGCGTTTTTCATCTACCGGTGTCCGGCTCTCCGCCGGAATAGTATCCAGACGGGAGATCTCCTTCTCGATCTGGCTTCTGGTAACAAGGTCTTTACCTCGTAGCTGCTCCAGTTCGCACCGGCGCAGGCCCGTCCCACGGCAGAATTTAATTAACTCATCATTGTTCGTTTTAGAGAAATGACGATCCCTCACCCGATCACCGCGGCTCCGCTTAATGTCCTCACGCTTCCGCTTGGGGGGCTTGAAATAATTCTCATCATCCGGCTGGATACCATAAAGTTTACCCATGGCCTTTGCCTCCAGCTGCACCGTCCAGGCCGAAAGGCCCTGGTCAGCCCTTACCTGAAGCCATTCATTAACAAACTTCCTCGCGCTTTTCAGCGTGGTACACTCTGGATGATGTTCCTTAATGTATTTGATAAAATACTTAGTGTGTTTCCAGTAGCTTTTATAGGTATTATAAGAAAAAATCTTATCCTTCTCAGTGCCGGTTGCTACTGCTGCCTTTTTGCTCTCCCCAAAGGCTTGCATACCAGTCAGACGGTCATAAGCCTGTTGGTGTAGATCCTTCGAGTAAGATTTATTTCTCCGTCCCAACTGACACGCTCCTTTCGTCATTATATATTGTAAATATTTTATTTAATTTATATAATGTATGCGTTGTATTTATTATATCCCAGTTAAATACAAATTGTGGTTAAAGCCAGGCCGCTTCATGACAGCTCCAATCGGAGACTCGACAATCAGCAAAGTACACTTTTTAGCGTCTTATGTGTGACGGTTTTGGGAAAGATCCCTACACTTTTTATCTTGCTTATGTGTGCAGCCCTATTTATTGAGATCTACGGCAGTTAGGGTACTGTCGGCACCTAAGTAGAGGGTGCGGCTCTCCGGCCAGATTTACAGTATGACCGGCTACATTCAGGAAGCTAACAGGGACATGATACGTTGTACTTACCCGCGCTTTCACAAAGATTACTCGCAACAGGGTCCATGGTGTGCTTTTCCAATTCACAAAGGTTACTACGGCAAGCCCGCACACCACACAGGAGTATCAAACCTGAGCGGCTTCTGATTAGCAAAAGCTAAACCCCCAGGCCGGAGCCGGGACGCTCTGGGCCTAAATGCTATTTACCCTCGCCCAGACGAGCAGAGGACGTAGATCACAGCTTCCATGCCTGTATGCAGCAATCGTCATACCCGGTATGAATTAGCCAAATCCTCTAAAAATAGTATACCATAGATTACCGGGGCAGTCAAGATATTCCTATGATTACAGATATAACGGTTTACCCGTTCACGCATAGCGCAAACGGGTAAACCGCTATCTCTTGTTCCAAAACTTGACGTTTTATGTTAAAAAAAAGCAACAAGTAGCGGCATGGTTTTCCAGCGCATCAAGG
>CAJUNN010000087.1 GCA_910587955.1 uncultured Lachnospiraceae bacterium
GTGAAGGCGCAGGTTGTACCTACCATCTAAAAACCTCCCCCTTTGATGGTTTCTCGAATATTCTATATTGCCTGTGGCAGACTGTCAATTACAAATGTCGCAATTAAGATAAAAATGATAAGTTAAAATTGCTATCCGTCTTGTAGAATAAAGGCAAAGTCAGGGGGTGACGGTATGGCTATTTATGATTTTGGAATACGACTGAAAGAACTGCGAGAGGGCAAAAGGCTTTCACAGTCAGATGTTGCGGACCGGCTGGAAGTGACACGGGCTACAATCAGCGGCTATGAGTGCAATACCATCACTCCCAGCGTGGAGCAGCTTGTCAAACTGGCGGTGCTTTACAATACGTCCTTGGACTATATGCTGGGGATGGAAAATCGCTCTTATCTTTATCTGGACGATTTGAGCGAAAGCCAACAAAAGACCATTTTGGACGTGGTTGACCGTTTGAAGAAAGAATTTCTTAACCCGCTCTGATTTTATGAGCAGACGATTGACAGGTCCCCGCTATCGGCATATAATCTCAGCATATTGACCAGCAGGGATGAAACATTTTATGAAGGTAAACCACCACTCGCTTGCTTACAAAATGCAGGCCAAGCCAAACAAAACCTATAAGGATTTGCGGCAGAAGCAAAAGGCGAAAATTTCAGAATGGATGTTCCGGGCCGTCTGTGAGCATTACCAGGAACACGGGGAAATGCCTGGGGATGAAGCTGCTGAAAAGATCACCGCCAGAATCTACGATAAGATAAAATCTCTTGCGATATGGGTTCCCTATGACGAGGTACACCGGGAGTTCCTCTCCAAACTGCCCCGATATGAAACCCGCATCCAGGAGCATGGGATTCCAGAGGACCCGCCGCCCAAAAAGAAAACTCCGGCCACGCCCCGGAAGAAGGGCCGCAGCAACAAGATTTGTCCGAACTGCGGCAGGAAAATGAAGCAGCAGTTTATCGGCTTGCAGCATTGCAGGTGCGGCATGAGCTGGAAAAAGGGAGAGGGCTTTTTTGAACGCTCCCCGGATATGGTATTTGCTTTGCAGCGCAGGAAGGTCGGGAAGAAAGTCAAACAGTGCCCGGTGATCCGCTACCGGGAGAGTGAATAGAATCCAGCATGATTTCAGCTAATAAAAAATCTCCCGTGCCAGCGGCACGGGAGTTTTTTGCAGTCACCGTTCTGGCTTCTGTTCTCTATTCTGCTCCTGTTCCTCCGGCATGATGCCGAGGATTTTGTCCACGTTCTGCTTTGCCGTCCGGTAGGCGATCATATCCTGCCGCAGAGCCTTGTATTCCGCGTACTGCTCCTGCTTCTCCGCCAGCAAAGCGGTGTACTCCTGGGAAAGCTGGGCAACCTTTGGAATGGGCTTGCCGCCCAGGGCGTCAAAGGCTTTCTTCGCCGCCTCATGCTTGGCGATCTCATCCCCATGCTCCGCCAGAAATTCCTTCTTGTGGCGGGACTTTTTATAGGCGGCGTAGACCTCCCGCGTCTTGGAGTAATTGATGATATGGGTCTTTAGCTGGGCAACCTCGGCCATGCGGCCCTCCAACTGTTTGATACGGCGGGAAACCTCGTCAAAGCGATCACCGGCCTGCTCTGCCCGTGCCGCCAATTCGTCATAGTCGGTCAAATCGTTTTCAACCAGGAAGTTGAGGGTTTTCGCCGCCTCCTTCAGATTGAAAATCTTTGCCCAGCGTTCGTAGCCAGCACCTTTTCCTGCTGCCAGCTTCGCTTGAATGTCAATGAGCATATTGACCTTCCGGCCAGCGTGGGGAACGGCCTTTTTTGCCTCCGCAGACCGCCCGCCCCGGTGGGCGCTGCGCTCCCGCAGGGCCTCCCTGGTGTAGTCGGCCCCCAGCTTATTGGAGCGGGTGAAACGGTCCCAGCCGGGGGCGCGGAAGGACAGCGCTTTGCCCTCCTTGATCTCATAGCCCTCGGCCCGCATCCTCGCCAGAAAATCGTCATAGTCCCGGCAGTCGGGGAGTACCCGGTCAATGGTCTGGCGCAAATGCTCCTTGTGGCTGCGCCCATGCCTGACCGCCTCCATCTCCTTCTGCTTCCGCTCTTTTTTACTCGGCTTCGGGTTCTCGATCACGGACAGGCCGTGCGCCCTGCACAAATCGTCATTGAGCCGCCGGAGAACCAGGTAAGAATCCTTGGGGTTTACAAATTTTCCGTCACAGTTGAGGTTGGTGCTGTTAAATTCTATGTGCGTGTGAATATGGGCCTTGTCCACATGGGTGGACACAACAAACTGGTGTTTCCCCTCCGTGAGTTTCATCGCCAGCTCATAGCCGATCCGGTTGGCTTCTTCCGGGCTGACCTCTCCTGGTTTGAAGGATTGAATGACCCGGTACATGATAACGTCCCGGTGGACGGGCTGGCTCCGTCCGGTGATCTGGAAGTAAAGCCGCTTGCTAAGTTCAAATTCTTCGGCGGCGGTTTCCGGGGAACACATGAACGAGGACACCAGCTCGCCGTCCTGGGTTTTCTCCGCTTTCTGGTCATAGTCGTGCCGGTCCGCCAT
>CAJUNN010000088.1 GCA_910587955.1 uncultured Lachnospiraceae bacterium
GAGTTTTCCCAAACCCGTCACACATAAGACGTTAAAAAGTGTACTTTGCCGATTGTCGAGTCTCCGATGGGAGCTGGCAGGAGGCGGCTTGGCTTTAACGAGTTATAGAAAACAAGAGTTATAGAAATGTAGTTTTATATTTATCTGTAAAAATAGAAATTTATATTTATAGATAAATATTATTCTACATACCGAGGAAAGGGGCCGAGATGGGGCGGAGAAACAAATCATACTCGAAAGACCTTCACCAGCAAGCCTATGACCGGCTCACAGGTATGCTGGCCTTTGGCGAAAGCAAGAAGGCGGCGGTGGCCGCTGGGACGGACAGAGATAAGATTTTCTCCATCAGCACCTACAAGGGGTATTGGAAACACACAAAATATTTCATTAAGTACATCAAGGAAAACCATCCAGAGTGTACCACGCTGAAAAGCGCAAAGAAGTATGCCAACGAATGGCTTCAAACACGGGTTGACCAGGGCTTGTCTGCCTGGACTGTCCAGCTTGAGGCGAAGGCCCTGGGTAAGTTGTACGGGATTGCTCCAGACGATGATAGTTACTTTAAGCCGCCCAAGAGAAACCGACAGGACATCAAACGGAGCCGCGGCGACCGGGTGCGGGATCGTCACTTCTCCAAAACGAACAATGACGAGCTGATTAAGTTTTGCCGGGGAACAGGGCTGCGGCGGAGTGAACTGGAGGCCCTGAAGGGGAAAGACCTGGTGACCAGGGCGCAGATCGAGGCCGGTATCGCCAGGATCGAAGCAATCCCCGTTGACAAACGGACGTCCCAGGAATCGAAGCGGCTGGATATGCTGAAGGATACCAGGATGTTTCCGGGGGAGTATTTCACGTTTGTCCGCCAGGGCAAAGGTGGCCGGGAACGGGTGAGCCCCATTATCGGGAAGAACATGGAGCAGATCGTGGCCAGGATGAAGGAGACACCGGCAGAGGAAAAGGTATGGCAGCACGTTCATAAGAGTGCGGATATCCATTCCTACCGGGCCGAGTATGCCACGGCCATCTATAAAGCCCATGCCAGGGCAATCCAGGATATCCCCTATGACAGAGTAAATAAAGGCACCGGGCGGCGGTATCAGAGTGAGGTCTATACCTGTCGGAAGGATGAGGCCGGGAAGAAGCTGGACAAGGCTGCCATGCTGGTGTGCAGCAAGGCCCTGGGCCATAACCGGATCAGCGTTGTGGCCGACAACTACATCCGGGGTTTGTGAGAGGAGGGGAGATGTCATGGCCAGATATGTCAAGCTGGGAACTCTTGGGGGTTATAAGGATGTTCCTGGTGGCCAGTCTGATCCGGAGTGTACTCATGTAATCTTGACCAAGAAAGAGTATGACCAGATTTATAGTGAGAAGGCAAAGGCAGAGCGAGAAGTCAGTAGTACAAAATATGAGGCTGAGAGGGCGATAAACGACGCAAGACGAGGAGCCCAGTATACGGCCCAACAAGCCGCTGCTGAGGCCCAGAAGAAGGTGGAGGCTATGGAGGCCGACCTGGCTGCTGAAAGGGCTGAGAGCGCCCATCAGCGGGCGCTGAACGCCAATTTGCTGCGGATTGCCAAGGAAAGGGCAAACGCTGACAGGAAACTAAAGCCTAAGAAAGAGCATACGGGTTACCTGGTTGTGTTCTCTGGAGAAAAAGAACACCAATTCAAAGACGGGAATAGACGTGTGAAAAGGGTGTTGCTCTGGGAGACGGTGATACAAAGTCCGTATGTGGTGGATTTTCCGGAGGTGCAGATTCGCAAGCAAATCCTGGAGGAGCTGCTTCGGAAGGATGAAGATGGATACCGGCTGATTGATAGGCTGGGGATCAATGGGTATTACGGCAAAGGGTATGGCAGCATGATCGAAGATCGGGAATGGTGTGCAGAGCCTGAGCGGTTCAACATTATGCTGAAGCCGAAATTTCGGGCGAATTTTAGAGCGGGCTATTGGGAGGTTGTCTGTCTCCATACAAAGCCCCTGGGTGTGGTTCCAAAGGATATGAGGGTCTGCTAAAATAGCCTGTCCAGAGGGCTTGAAAAGCCAGGCAGGACAGGCTATAATAATAGCAAAAAATAGGGAAAAACTCATTGATAATAAACGCCCCCCTAAGCCTTAAAAACGTTACTCTTTTTCTCTCTCGGAAAGGGAGAAAGTCGGAGGGGAATAGGGGGGTGAGCGGAGGCTGTGGGAATGTGGTAAACCCAACGGGTTTTCCATATTTCCACAGCCGGAGCGAGGGGGGGGAAGGGGGAGGTGACTTTCTCTTTAAGCCGCCGTAGGCGGCGCTCTTTGGCTCCCCCTTCCCCCCCTTTGCCGCCCGTAGGGCGGCTCCCTCGTCCCCGCCGCAGCGGATTTTTTCTTTTTGCTTCTTTTTCTTTTTTGTGCGGGAGGTGCTTTTATGGCAAAGGTAGCAAAGCCGAATGTGTTTCGTGGTACAGTTGAGGAATACCGGGCCTTGTATATGGAAAAGAATGCCCACCTGGAGCAGTTTTTAGAACAGGTTACGCCAT
>CAJUNN010000089.1 GCA_910587955.1 uncultured Lachnospiraceae bacterium
TGCAGCAGGGTCACGTATAAGGCGGGATCGTCCGTGGTGATGTTGCAGATGCCGCAGATAATCATCAGCGGGGTCAGGTTCCCCACAAACATGGCCAGCACATGCTGCATTCCCAGCGGTATCGCCTGCTGGAACGGGATGCGCCCGTGAAATTCGTACGGGCTGGAACACGCCGTATTCTTCTGGTCCTTCGGTGTTTTTTTCATGTCAAAACAACTTCCTTAAGTAGTGTCTGCTGAAAAACGGATAAAAGGGAGTCAAAATCAAGGAATGCAAATGGAAACAGGGAAGAAAAGGGGAAAAAGCGTGCAAGAAGCAAGAAAATGTGGTATAATGAAGGGGGCCAAAAATGGGGTTTTATAGGAGAAACCCTGGAAAATGGGGGTAGAAAGCCATGTATTACCGGGATGATAAAGAGCAGCTATCCATGGATGAGTTTTTTATGCCCTTTGGTGGGCGGCTCATGAAGGATAACCGCTGGGTGCGTTTGGCGGAGATGATGCCATGGGAGCACATAGAGGAGATTTATGCACAGAACATGAGTGAGGAAACAGGCCGTCCGGCCATCCCATCCCGGATAGCGTTTGGGGCGATTTTTATCAAGGAGTACTGTCATATTACAGATGAGGGAACCGTAGAGGAACTCCAGGAAAACCCTTATATGCAGTACTTTGTGGGGTTGCATGAATTTCACCCGGAGCCGCTATTCGACCCGTCCATGATGGTGCATTTCCGCAAACGGTTCCCAGTGGAAGAGGTAGGGAAGATCAATGAATCTGTCTGTACCGGGAAGTGGCCGGAGGAGCAGAGGAATGTGGACCGGAACGATGAAGGGGATGGAGATCGTGGCGGGAATAATCCACCGGTTCCGCCTGTAGATGGGAGCGAAGGAAAGGGAGAAGAGGCTAGGAAGAAGGGGAAAGCAAACAAAAACACGTCCAAAAAGAAAGAGAAACGACGGAAAAAGAACCGAGGAAAACTGCTTCTGGACGCCACGGTGGCCCCAGCCGACATCAAATATCCTACGGACATCGACCTGTTGAACAAGAGCCGGGAGCATCTGGAAACGGCAATCAACATTTTGTGGAAAGAGGTGCCGCATACCGGCCACAAGCTGCCGTATTCCGCGAAAAAGGCCCGGAAGTCCTATCTGAAGCTGGCCAAAAGCAAGAAGTGGACCCAAGCCAAGTGCCGGAAAGCCATTGGTGAGCAGCTGCACTATATCCAGCAGGCCACCAGGCAGCTGGAAAAATATGAGGCGCTTGTTCCCGGCGCAAGCGCCCTGTACCCCCGCTGGCTGCGGGACCGCCTGGATGTGATCCCCGTTGTGTACCGCCAGCAGAAAGAGATGTACGACAACCGCACCCACAAATGCGAGAATCGGATCGTCAGTCTGGAGCAGCCCCATGTCAGGCCGATCCAGCGGGGCAAGCGTCCCAACCCTACGGAATTTGGGCAAAAATTGCACCTTTCCGTGGTGGATGGCTACGTTTATCTGGAGCAAACCTGCTGGAAGAATTTCAACGAAGGCGGTGATCTGCAAGCCGCTGTAGAGGATTACCGGCGCAAATTTGGCTGCTATCCCGCCGCTGTGCTGGCGGATAAAATCTACCAGACCAGAGCCAACAGGTCCTACTGCAAAGAACGGGGCATCCGTCTCTCCGGCCCGCCTCTGGGCCGCAGAAAAGCCACTGTATCTGACGCCAAGATCAAACGTCAAATCGTTCACGACTCCTGTGAGCGCAACGCTGTTGAAGGCCGTATCGGCAACGCAAAACGCCGCTTCGGCCTTGATTGTATTTTCGCTAAACTGGATGAAACCGCCAAAACCCAGGCCGCCCTCATCCTCTTCGCCTTGAACGCCAGCCTCCGTCTGGCGCGCTCGCTTTTGCTCTATTTTCAAATCTCTTTTCCTTTTCCTCTTTTCCTCATTTTTCAGTAAACCCTATATAGGGTCTACTGAAAAAGTTGAATATCTAATGAATACAGATGTTCTTTCCGTAAAAATCGGTTGTTTTTGCAGAAATATATTCAGTAATTACCGATTTTCAAAAATCGAAAAGGACCCAAAACAGGGGGGTATGACTGAAAACCCGCGAATTTGGGGGTCATTTGGAGTGCTGACAATTTGGCATGGCATGTATAAATGAGTAATCCCCTTGCTGAAAATATTCTGCGATTATAGCTATTCTTCTGCATTATACAACTTTTTTGTATAAGACACGGCGCAGTTCTGCATATATTCATTGTGCCCGGATTTTTCAGTAGACCCTAAATACGAAAATCCATGCTATTGTGGATGGATTGGGAAATCCTGTTGCCTTT
>CAJUNN010000090.1 GCA_910587955.1 uncultured Lachnospiraceae bacterium
AGCAACCGTGTATAGGGTGGTATGGCCTCTATTCTACATAGGATGGAGGTGGTGCATATGAAGCATTTTGATTTTAAAGACTTAATGTCTTTTGGGATGTTTCTTATAGCGTTACTAACATTCATTTTTATGAATTTAAAGTGATGTTCTCGGCATAGAAAAACCACCCCAAGACTTTGACGGAGTACGGGGTGGGATTTCTATTCCATATCGTATGAGGTCAACCCACCTTGTGGGCGGTTGCTTTCTCTATGTTCATTATAGCTAAAGCCAGAAAGAAATGCAAGTATTTTAAGACTATCAGCGTGAGCTGGTAGTTTTTTATTGCAAAAGAGGCATGGAAAAAGCCTCTGGAAAGGATTGTTATGAAAAAGGAATGGAAGAAAAAGCTGAAACGGATGGGAGCCGTACTCCTTCTGGCTGCGCTTCTGGTGCAGACGGTAGGTTCCCATGCTTATGCGGCAGATGCCGGAAAAGCTATTAAGGAGGAAGCGAATGTTACGGAATCGCCGGATGAGGCGGGAGAGGAGAAAGCCCAGGAGAGTGAAACGTTCCCGGATCGGATGGAGGTCCAGAAAGATGAGGATGAGGAATCCAGGGAGAAACCAGGCTTGAAAGTCCCTGAAAAAGGTGAGGACATAAAAGAACCTGGACAGGAAGGTACAGAAAGCTTAGAAAAAATAAAAGATTCTGACGGTGAGGCATTGGACAGTGATGATTCTGAAGTTGAGGAACCAGAAGAAAAGAAATCGTATTCTTTATCGGCTGTCAGTAATGAGGGCGGTCGCGTAGTACTGGAAAAAGAGAGTGCAGAGCATGGCGATACCGTTGAATTTCGAGTTTTGGCAGAAGAGGGCTATGCGGTTGTTTCCGTATCCGTGACAGCGAAAGAGTGCGAGATTGAATACAAAGCCGGAACAGAAGAAGGGGATGCCTATACCTTTGAAATGCCGGAAGCAGATGTAGAGATTCAAGCGGTTTTTGCAAAGCAGGAAGGTGATCTGGATCTGGATGATGCGGATGCCCTCATTGCATGGTTTGAGCGGGAATGCGAGGGAAGCTATGAAGCCCTGGCCGGAAAAGACGCTTCCTGGTGGGACAGCTTGTCCCAAAATGAAAAAATTGCCGCCGGATGGTTTGCTAGCTTCATTCTGGAAGAGGATTCGGATCCCAATCATTATACCTTTGAGACCTTGGAGGAAGTGATTGAAAAGCTGGAAGACGGGATGAAGCCGGAGGAATTTTTTGCAGGCACCCGGTTTGAAGCATTGGGACTGGAAGATTTGTATGTCTTGCGGGACTATGGCTGGACCCTGGATGAACTGGGGGAATTTGCGGAAAGCCTGTATCAGCCGGAAGTGTGGTCCTGTGAATTACTGGCCACTTACCATCGATATTTGGAAGGAAGCCAGGAGCTTTCCGATGAGGAATGGGAGGCTCTGGAGGCGTTGCATCACATGGCGGAAATGATCCTTCCCATGGATTACTGGGGGATTACGCCTTTTTATATTGAGCCGGAACCGGGAAACGATTATGCAGTTATGCGAATTTCATCCACAGGTATTGGAACCAATGGAGGATCTGGCTTTTTTGGAAGCCACGGCACGATTTATAAGATAACCATAGGTGGAGCGGGAGCTTTCTGCATGGACTATGGAAAATCGGCCCGTAGCGGCTACCTGTACGGTTATCAGGGGGGGAGCGTATCAGGACGGACCGCCTATATTATCAAAACCTACGCCTCCGATACAGGGCCGGCTTATGCCGCCGCCCAGATGGCCATTTGGAGCATCCAGAGGGGCTTGACAGCTGCAGCGGCGGGAGCGGCGGCCTATGAAAACGTCAAGGGAACGGTAAATGAATCCACGGCCACGTTGATTAAAAATCTGGTTATAAGCATTATGAATGGATCCGCAGGGAAAGACGGCGGTTCAATTTCTTTAATGCAGGGACCTGCTGGAAGTCAACCTCTTGGGCCAGGGGGAACGCCTAACTTTACTCCCTACGATCCAGATGCTCCCGAACCCACCCCAGGAGGAGCGGAACCGGAATTTGACACCGTGGAAGACACCATCACCGTCACCTACGCCGTCAACATCACCAAATCCGACTGGCAGA
>CAJUNN010000091.1 GCA_910587955.1 uncultured Lachnospiraceae bacterium
GAGAAACCATCAAAGGGGGAGGTTTTTAGATGGTAGGTACAACCTGCGCCTTCACCGGCCACCGTCCGCATAAATTTCCCTGGAAGGACAATGAGGCGGACCCACGGTGCATAGCGTTGAAAGAAACCCTGGCGAGGCAGATCGCAACGCTGGCCGGGGCCGGGGTGACAGAGTATTTTACCGGAGGCGCGGACGGAACCGACTGCTGGGCGGCGGAGATCGTGCTTGACCTCCGTGAGAAAAATCCCGCGCTGAAACTCCGCTGTGTCCTGCCCTATGGAGGGCAGGCGGACAGGTGGAGTGATTCAGCGCGGGAGCGGTATCATTCTATTCTGAAACAGGCCGATTCGGTTGACTATGTGAGCCGCCAATACTATGACGGCTGCATGATCGACCGGAACCATCGGCTGGTGGAATCGGCTGGCCTGCTGCTGGCGGTTTTCAGTGGAGTGCGGCGCAGCGGCACCGGCGCAACGGTCAACTATGCCCGGAAGTTGGGGCGGGAGATTATCGTGATTGACCCGCTTACCCGGTCTGTGACCCATGAGGGGGGCGGAGCATGAAACGGTTTCCTCTTTTGCTGCTGGTAATACTGCTGTTCATTCTGGCCGGGTGTGGAGCAGATCAACTCCCGGCCCCGGATAATGAAACCAGGTATTCCTCCAACACATCAGACGAGGACTGCTATCTGTGCGGGGGCGGCATCGAAAGCCTGGTTCCGTCATATTGGGGGCAGGACAATATTGCGCTCATCAGCTTAAATACCTTTGAGATCAAGCCGCTTGAAATCAACCGCTATGACAGACTGAACGGGCAGTTGATTGAAGAATATGCTGGCGTTGTGTCTTTCGGTGGCGGTGGCAGCACGGACGGCGGATTCTCTGCCAGTTTGATGTTAGATTATGACCGGGGGTACGCTACTGGCTCTGTGGACTTTCTTGCCGACGAAACCCTGGACGTGGACAAGGCCGCTTCTTTCTTGTGTGCTGACTGCTTGAATGAGATTTTGCCGCAGAAGGCCAGCCAGTGTTTTGGTGTTGGCGCTATCAACCTTGCTACAAAGGAAATCCAGTTGTTTGAAGAAAACCTTGCCGGGTTTGGCTTGGAAGATTTTTATATCGACTGCAATCTGGCAGAACGCAAGAACGGCGATTCTCGCCAGATGGATATTTTAATTTTTTACTGCCCAATACGGTATGAGGAAACGCCCTGAAAGGGCGTTTCCCTTCCTGCGCGGATGTGCAGGAATGAGCGACCGAAGGGAGCGCAAAGCCACGCCGTCAGGCGTGTTCGACTGGACGCAGAGCGGCCAGTCCGGGGCTTGGGGGGACCCCAACGGGCGTATTGGAAAATCCGAAAAGGATATTCCAATACATTGCTCGCCACTGCTGGGCAGCCTCAGCTTTCATCAAACCGGACTTGCATTATAAAGCTGCTTGAATTATACTATGGCTGACAGAAATACCAAGCGTTGAATAAAAAGAAGGTTTCATATGAGCAAGCTACTGCTGTTAGAAGATGATTTGAGCCTAATCAATGGGCTTTCCTTTGCCTTTCAAAAGGCGGGCCACGAGCTGGACATCGCCCGCACACTCCGGGAGGCCGAAGCCCTCTGGCAAGAGGGAAAATATGATCTGCTGGTCCTGGATGTTTCCCTCCCGGACGGTTCCGGGTTCGAGTTCTGCAAAAAGGTCCGGCAGACCTCCCAGGTCCCCATTATTTTCCTTACCGCCTCCGATACGGAAACCAGCATCATTATGGGGCTGGACATCGGCGGGGACGACTACATCACAAAGCCCTTCAAGCTGGCGGTCCTCATGTCCCGAATCAACGCCATTCTCCGCAGAAGCCAGCATTTTAAGCAAACACCTGGGGAACTGTCCTCCAACGGAATCACCCTCCAACTGCTGGAGGGCCGGGCCTATAAAAGCGGCGCGCCGCTGGAGCTGACGGCGGCGGAGTACAAGCTGCTCCGGTTTTTCATGGAGCAGCCTGACATCATTCTCTCTACGGAGCAGATCATGGGTAAGCTGTGGGACTGCGACTGGAAT
>CAJUNN010000092.1 GCA_910587955.1 uncultured Lachnospiraceae bacterium
CAAATCTGCTATGACCGGGGCTACGATTGGGGCGGGCTGTATGAAATCTATCACCGGGCCTCCTGCTGGTGCTGTCCCCTGCAACGTATTGATGAGCTGCGAAAGCTCCGCCATCACCACCCGGAGCTGTGGGCGCGGTTGCGGGATATTGACAACCGGGCGCGGACCATGTTCGGCCCCGGCCCCCTGGGACAGTTCAAGAAAGATTGGAGCGTGGAACGGCTGGAGGAACGCTTTGCCCGTGAGGAAAAGGCAGAGCGCAAGTGACACATCATCTTCTCCGCCGTTTGGTAGTCCCGCCTTAGTTTTTCCCGCTCATATAACACAAAATCACGAAAAGGAGGCAGACCCTCTATGAACTATGAGATAAAGCGTCCGCTGATGAAAGTGATCGACAAATGCCTGCTGGACCACGCTGCCGCTGTCGGCACAAAAGAGGGCGGGCCGGACATTGAAGATGTGTACCGGCTGCAAAACTTGTCTAAAATTCACTACTATTTGAAGGAGGAACATGACTTTCTGGCCGATGAAGTAACAGCCCTGCTGCAATTTACTGACCCGCTGACCGTGGCGCTGGAGTGCTGGAAAGAACAGGACCACCCATGGGAGTTTCCCATCTGCGACATACTCTATGCGATCAAGGCGTATGAGCGATTCCCACTGGTGAACCCGGCTGGCTATGTCCAGCAGAAGGTGGATCAAATCCAATCCCTGAAAGACCGGCTGGACCGGAATATGTCTGACTTTCGGGCGGAGCTGCTGGGCATGGACAAGATGGAGATCATTGCCATGAGTGCAGAAATCTCTGCCATGCAGGGAGCGCACAATTTTATGAAGAAATACTTCAAATTTGAGCCGGGTAATGCTGAAATTTTACTCCGCATGGAAAACCCCCTGAAATTTGTCGCGACCCAATGGCGGTCTGATGTGGCTGAACTGTTTGATATGAACGCTCAGGTGGGAGAGGCGATTGTGGAGGCGGGCAAGGAGGCCGCAGTCCTGCGGTATTTTGCTGCGCCGGAACAGAGACAGGCTATTTCCTCCGAAGTGCAGGCCACATTGCAAATGCTGGTGGACACCGACCTGAAGCTGTACGGCGAGGTAACGGGAGATACCTTGGAGGCGATCCAGACACAGGGCTTTCTTTTGCGGGACGGCGCTTTGATAAAAGCGGACCCGGTACAGATTGGAGAGGTCCAGAGTGGACGGGAGCCTGCCGCAATATCTGATTCGGTAAAGCCCTCTCTGCGCGGCCAGCTCCACGAAAAAATGCGGGAAGCGGGTCAGCGCCCGCCCCCGTCAGAACATCCCAAGGGCGGCGAGGCTCGCTGACCCCGCCCGCCGCCGCTTGCAGGAAGGAGGCAGATCACTATGCAGGACGAAGTGCGGGATAAATCCGTTGCCCTGGCAATCAAGGTGGGCAAGACCGGCGGCAGACTGACCGCCGATCTGCTCAAATGGGCGATACGGAAGTATCTGGCGCAGTCCCACAACCCGAAAATCCACCATGGCAAGCAGAGTGTGAAGCAGCTTGTAGGCCAGGGCGCTGGCGTTAAAAACATTGAGATCAATGAGAAGAACATCAAGAGCTTTGAGAACGTGGCAAAAAAATACGGCGTGGATTTTGCTCTGAAAAAGAACCCGGATAAGGGCGAATACTACGTTTTTTTCAAAGCGCGGGATGACGACGCTATGCAAGCCGCCTTTGCCGAATACGCCGCTAAAACCATGAAACGCAAAGCTCCGGAGAAGCCGTCTGTGCGGCAGGCGCTCTCCCACTTCAAGGAGGTTGCCCGGAGTATGAACCAGGATACCGTCAAGGACCGGGACAGAGGGGAGCGTGGACTGTGAAATTTGACTTAAAAAAGTTTCTGATTCTCAACTTCCCCTATGCGCTCATGTTCTGGTTTTTCAACCGCGTGGGCGAGGGCTACCGGCTGGCCGCTGGCGCGGATATGG
>CAJUNN010000093.1 GCA_910587955.1 uncultured Lachnospiraceae bacterium
CAACCAGCCAAAACATAAATCACCACCGAATGGACTGACAGACTTTCTAAGAGGTATGGCCAGTGGAAAACCACTGGTTCCCAAGGAGGAAACGTCAATGATCCTGCCTTCGATGATTATACCTCAATATTTTGTCTGGTGCATTAAGGAAACCTCAGACATGATAAATCTTTTCCACCTGTGCGGTTTAGATTAACCAGTTTAACGGCTGGACATTTTCCCACAACGGAGTATATTAGATGTATAATCCGAAGGAGGAATGTCTTTATGAAACTAGAGATAAGCATCAAATTCATTGATGAAAATGGCATGGAAGCAACCAAACCAGTGACGGTGGATACTTCGGTTCCTGATTTTGATGACTTCCATGATGTAAATGATTTCCTGCTGGTCTTCGACCAGCTTGAGAAAGCCGGACTGAAGCTGCGCAACGAGTCATTTTCCACCGCATTGGCCCAATATATGGAAACGATGTCTAAAAAAAACTGCACGGACAGCAAAGCACCCAAAAGACTGCCTCATACGTAATGGAGTCGGAAGCTGGACGGCTCCATCTGCACCTTTCTGCATCGCCTGGCTCCCCTTCGGTCTTCCCGGCAGTCTCCCCAAGGGAACGGCTCCAGACCTTGTCCTATGAGGAGCTTTCCACACGGCTGTGCAGCCTTGTAAGCTACCGCTGTGCCGCAGACATACTGAACCGTATGCTCCACCGCAGCCAGGGGACGGACGGCATCTGCCTGCGGACCCTGGCCGACTCCGTGGACAGGGAAGGGGCCCGGATAAGGGACTTTCAGGAACGCTTTGCTGAAAAAGCCCTAAAGGAACATGGCTTCGATCCCGTCAGCTGCCTTCCCCAGGCAGCCCTCCCATCGGAATACGTTCGCCCAGCCGTGCAGGACATGCCAGAAGAAAAAGTGGCAAAAGCAATCGAGCGCTGCAACGCCACCAGGACGGGACAGGAGCGGGTCGATGCTGCCCGGCTTCCGGGACGGTTGGAAGACCCTGCGGAGACTGCCTATATATCCATCGATGACATCGGCGTGACCCGACAGAAGGAAAGCCGGAAACCCGGGAGCGGACGGGAAACAAAATATGTGGAGAATACAGTCGTCCATGTCGCCCATGGAAGCGGGAGGTACATCCTGGCAGGGGTAGGGATGGAGGGGATGTTCCGCCTCCTCATCGCCTTCCTTCTGTCCAATGGCCTGATGAAGGGCCGGAACCTGGTATTCTTTACAGATGGTGCAAGCAACATCCGCAGCAGCCTGGAAAGGCTGTTTCCATACCGCCCATATACAGTCATCCTGGACTGGTACCACCTGGAGAAGAAATGCCGGGAATACCTGAGCAGCGCCCTGAAAGGAAAGGACATCCGTAACCAGGTGTCCGGGGAGCTGCTGAAATACCTCTGGGCAGGCAACACGGAATATGCGGCGGACTACCTGCTGCATCTGGGCGATGACATCGTAAGGAACAGGGAATGGCTGCAGAAACTGATCCAGTACCTGGACAAGAACTACAGCTATATCCCGTGTTATGCCCTGCGTAAGGAACTGGGACTTAGGAACTCGAGCAATCCCGTGGAGAAGGCAAACGATGTGGCCGTAGCCCAGAGGCAGAAGCATAACGGCATGAGCTGGTCAAAGCACGGGAGCTCTGCCCTGTCACATATCAGGGCAATCTACCTGAATGGCGAGGCAGATACATGGTTCAGGGAAAAAAGGCTCGGATTCCAACTTTCTGCTGATGAAGAGGAATGTGCATAACAGGTATCTGTCATGACAAGTATCTGACAGGTTTATTAAGGTACGGCAGCATTTATACTTTAGGTAGGAATTGGCTGTTAACCAAACCGCACAGGTGGAAACATTTTCAATAAAATTAATCATAATTATATGGTAAACCACTGGAAAGTATGG
>CAJUNN010000094.1 GCA_910587955.1 uncultured Lachnospiraceae bacterium
ACCACCGAGATCTACACTCTTTCCCTACACGACGCTCTTCCGATCTCTCCCATATTTGGAATCCGTGCAGGAGTTTTTACATTTGGAGCAGTGTTCTTTCCCATAGGGGCAGCGCCACATGAGGTAACCGCTGGATTTGTCGTAGCCATTGGGTTTCATGAGCATCTTTTCCTGGCATAGAGGCGTCCCATTTTTGTCAATGGTGATGGTATCAGGGATTGTTTTTGGCCGGCCGCATTTGTCGTTCAGGTCGATGAATGCCCGTATTCCTCTTTTCTTGAGGATCCGGTAGGTGGGGTAATTGTCCATGGCGGAGTCCAGGCACATGTTCTCAATGGAAACAGTGGGCATATGCTTTTCCAGTTCATGGAAAGAGACCAGGAAGCTGACAGAATCATGCCGTTTTGCGCTGGTGAAGCGCAGGAGCAGTGGGATGTCCGTCTTAAGCTGCGCGTTATAGCAGGACAGCTGGAACAACGTGTAGCCGAAGTAATACTGGTCCAGGTCACTGTCCCAGCCCCAGGCCGCATCAGGGTCGGGGAAATGGCGCAGGCTGTCCGGTGTGCCGTCCCTGTGATGCCCGTTGGGGCAGGCGTGGGTATGTACGGCGGTGCCGTCGCCGGAGACGGTAAGGTGCCCCTGTGGTATGAGGCCACATTCCATGGAAGGCAGGACGGCCACGTGGTAGAAGAACTGCTGCAGGCGCTGCTCAAAGTTGAAAGGGATATCCTTCCCGGCCATGAGCCGTTTTTCGATGGATTCGGTGATTTTCTGCTTTGCCTCCTGTGCTTTCTGGTGTTTGCCTTTGGGTCTGTCCGGCTTTTTGCGGTTCCAGGAAGCAGGAAGCAGCTTATCCCGGGCGTACAACCCAGTTGCCGGAGCAGCCCAGAGCCTGTCCATGAAGTCAAAGTAGGAGCCAAGCGGGGGAAGGGAATCCTGCGTGCAGCCGATGAATGTAGCGAGGACGCGGTCGTGCTTAAGCCTGTCCACCCAAAGGGTAAGGGAAGGCTTGGCCAGGCCTTCTGAATATAGAAGAAAGAAAAGGATAAAAGATCTTAAGATCTGGGGCTGGTTCTTAGCGGGCCTGCCGGTAGAGGAGTAAAAGGGCAGGAGGAACTCCATGGCCTTATTGGTATCGAAAAGCCGGAGCTTCTGCCAGGGTTTCCAAAGCTCGGTATGGAGCCGGATTCTTTCAGAGGAATCGAAATGGACTTTGGATTCGGTGAGAAAGTACTTGTAATCATGCATGGACTGCCAGTACTTGATCATAAAGTGCACCTCCTTGTAGTTTTTGAGCTGTGCGTGGGGCACAGATACTTCTTGACTACAAGGGGCGCGTTTGGTGGCTGCCATATAAGGCCACCAAACGCGCCGCACATTTTGAGATACATGTCAATAGCTTTTTGGAAATTTATTAAAATTTTCTTCCGGAGTTTGGAGGAAAGGATAAAACAGAGAAACAGAAAAAGAGCGGAAATATGGGCTTTAAAGAGTTTCCGAGACCGCTCAATAAGGTGAATGGAGGGGAAAAACAATGACCACATACAAAACCGCAGAAGTCGCGGCAATCATCGGAATTCACCCAAACACAGTGCGGCTGTATGAAAAACTGGAATTGATATCAAGGCCCAGACGCCTGCCAAATGGTTATCGTGTATTTTCAGAATTTCATATAAAACAATGTAAGCTGATACGCCTTGCCTTTCAGGTAGAGGTTTTGCAGAATGGGCTGAGAAAGAAAATTGTCCAGATGCTCAAGGTATCAGCGTCAGGAGATTTCGATAGGGCCATTACACTCACGAAAAACTATTTGAAGCAGATCAGGCGGGAACGTCAAAACGCAGATGAAGCCATAGAAATTGTGAAGAGGATTTTATCTGGCGGTGTAGGGGACAAT
>CAJUNN010000095.1 GCA_910587955.1 uncultured Lachnospiraceae bacterium
TCATGGAAATCCATGGACGCCAGGGATTTGGCAGATGGTCATTCCCGCTTTTTTATTATGCTGTTGCCCAAACGCCGATTAGGGCTTTGAGGATAAAACATTTTAGAAAGGCAGGTAGAAAGAATGAGTACAAGAAAGAAACAGGCCGGCAGGAGCTGGCAGAAACAGGCGGCAGGATATCCCTTCAGGGATACCGCTGCACAGAAAGCAGACAGCCAGTACTGGAAGAACTGTACCACGATCCGGACAGTAAACTTCACGCACAGGGCCAGAAGGGGGGCGTGATGATGCCCGATACGAACATGGAAAGGGAAAGGCACAATCCGCAGGTGCTTGTGGATACGGAAAACCTTACCCGGGAAGAATGGCTGGACTGGCGGTGCCGCGGGATCGGCGGCAGTGACGTCTCTGCCATCATAGGGCTCTCCCCTTTCCGTACCGCGCGGGATATCTACTATGACAAGCTGGGTATTGCGGCGGTAGAGGAAGATGAAGGAAACTGGGTAGCCATGGAAATGGGGCATCTCCTGGAAGACCTTGTGGCAAAGATTTTTGAGAGGAAGACAGGGCTTAAAATCTACCAGATCAAGAAGATGTTCCGGCATCCCCTTTATCCGTTCATGCTGGCAGACGTGGATTACTTCATCACCATGCCGGACGGGACGAAAGCCATCCTGGAGATCAAGACCACGAACTATAATGCGAAAGACCACTGGTGGAAAGACGGCAGGGAGACCGTGCCGGCCTACTATGAGCCACAGGGCAGGCATTACATGGCCGTGATGGATATTGACCGTGTATTTTTCTGTTGTCTGTACGGCAACACGGAGGATGAAACGATTATCCGGGAGATCCACAGGGACATGGCCTATGAGGAAGAAATGATATTCCTGGAACAGGAATTCTGGGACAGACATGTGCAGAAACAGGTTCCGCCGCCCTATCTGGAGGACGGGGATGTGATCCTCGCAAGCGCCAGGCAGTATTGCGGCCGGGCAGACAAAGACGCCGATGCCATTGTCCTGAACGGGGCCATGCCATCCACGCTGATGCGTTACATGGAACTCCAGGAACAGAAGAAACAGTCGGATAAGTATTCCAAAAAGCTGGAGGCCGATATCCAGAGGCTGAAAGCGATCCTGGCTGCAGAGATGGGAACGAGCTGTAAGGCTGTCTGCGATATGGGCGGGAGCCGGTATACGCTGACATACAACCCGGTCCGCAAGATGATGGTTGACAAGGACAACCTGATGCGGCTGAAACTGCAGTACCCGGAGATTTACGAGCAGTTTGTAACGGTATCGGAATTTAGGACCTTTCATGTAAAGGTCAGTTCCGTGGATGCCGCCTGAAAACAAAGAAAACGTCAGAGAAAGGGTAAGTGAACATGAAAAGAAAAACATGGATACTGGGGGGCATAGCAGGATTCCTCCTGCTTCTCCTGATAAGGGACGCGTTCCGGCTGATGCGCCTGGGATGTTATCTGGTACTGTATCCCCTGCTGGGCGCTGTCCTGGCAGTCATTGCGGGCCTGCTTATGTTATGGCTTTTATGGAGGTGAGAGAATGGGTATTATAGCAACGTATGACGGGAAGATCTTCCACAACCCGTCAAATAAATTCTGCATTGTTATTGTGAAGACCGCAGATACTTCCGTTCCGGCACAGGCGCGGGATAAGAGACGGTATAAGGACCACCTGATCCGTTTCACCGCCGTGGGCTATGAGATCCCCATGACGGATGCCGTGGAGCTGGAACTGGAAGGGGAATGGGTAAACGGGAAGTACGGCATGCAGCTCCAGGTGGAGCAGTGGCGTGAGGTCGTACCGAAAACAAAGGAGGGCGTGCTGAGCTACCTCGGTTCCGGCCTTATC
>CAJUNN010000096.1 GCA_910587955.1 uncultured Lachnospiraceae bacterium
GCGCCAAGGTTACAAAATCGGATGCGCTGAAACTGTCCCGGCTGGCCCCGGAGCGGCAGACAGAAGCGGCCAGCCGGTTAGTATCGGGCGATATTCGCTCCATAGACGAGTACCAGCCGCCACCGGTAGCCCTGGAACCAGCGGAGCCGGAAGCACCAGCGGAGGCCCCGCCGCCCTCCGTTCCCTACTCGTCCAGCGGCAGGCACTTCGCAACCATTGAAGAATCCATAGCTGATTTGAAAAATCCAGACAAGGATTGCAGTTACACCCCGGATTCTCTGCTGGCAGAGTTGGATTCTTTCATCCAGAAATTCCGCCGGGAATTTGAATGGTACAGCGACCCCTTCTGCACAGTCGTTTTCCCAGACATATCCCAAGTGCAATTTGACTACCTGCAAAAACGGTTTGGCACGATCTCGACTGCCATACATGACTTACTGCAACAAATGAAAAGGAGCATGAAAAAATGAGCTACCGTAAGAGGCACGAACCACCCAAGACAGGGCAGCAGACCTTTCTCCCTCCCGCCGAAGTGGAGTATAGCAATCCCGGCGCTATCCGCACTCTCTCCACCAGCAGACTGACCTCCGGCCTGCACTATCAGCGGCCTGTGGAGCAAAAGAATGTTGATAAGCTGATTCACCACTGGAACAGCCTGGAACTCTACCCTGTCATTGTGAGCTTTCGGGATGGTAAGTTTAACGTAGTCGATGGGCAGAACCGGATCGCCGCTATGCGTCAGATGGCGGGCGGCGGGGATGTGATCGTTCCCTGCATGATCTACACCGGCATGACCTATGAGCAGGAGGCCGAGCTATATGCCAAGCTGGACAAAGGAAAGCGGCCCCTAACCCCGCGCCAGCACACCAAGGCTCTGATTGAATCCGGTTCAGACGCAAGCGTTATGGAGATCAAGCGGCTGGTGGAAGATGTGGGCTTTGTATGGGCGCTGAAAGAGCCGACTGGCGAACCTTTTGAGATCGCTCCCATCCGTGCCCTTATGAACGCCTACCAGCTTTTGGGCGGTGATGCCTTTTCCCGTATGCTGTCCTTAATGGCTGGAGCGTGGCAGGGTACGCCCAATTCTCTCCGGGCCTCCATGCTCTCCGGCATGGCCCTGTTCGTCAAGACCTATGAGGCAGAGCTGCACGACCGGACCTTTATCCGGCGGATGTCCGCAGTCAGCCCGGAGGAAATCATTCGGCTGGGCCGCATTGAAACGGACGTGGGCCTCCGCTTCGCCCGTATCATTCTGGACAAGTATAACGGCGGGGGCGCGGAGTTGCCCTACCGCTTCAAACGCTGAAAGGGGGCAGGAACATGGAACAGTGCCCTTATACGTTAGAACAGCTCAAAGCAATGCAGGCCGTGGATGTTCGGACAGTGGACCCGGCCACATTGCGGGATATTCGGGATGTGACGGTCAATACCGACCTGCCCAAGCAGGAGCGAATCCTGGATTTCATGCGTCAGATCGGCAACCCTTACTGCTACCGTCACGGAAAATATGTGGTAAAGGTCAGCTTTACCGACACGGATGTGACCTTGGAGGACAGGCTGCTCTCCTACATACGGTCAAAATGCCGCTGAAAACTTTTTTGCAAAACACTCTGGACATTGCCGAAAAGTTATGTTAACATAGCGGCAAACAGGGCGACCCAGCGCGCCCCTGGCTGTTAAAGTGTTTTGCTGATTTGACTTTAACAGTTAGGAGCGTATATATGAAGCACATTGATGAACAGGTATGGAATACCTGCGGTTATGTGCGCCTGTCCCGCGAGG
>CAJUNN010000097.1 GCA_910587955.1 uncultured Lachnospiraceae bacterium
ATACAAAACTGTATAAAATTTTCTCATCGTATACCTGCTCCTTTTTCAACTTTTTCACATAATTTCATATCGGGATTGCCCTTATAAAAACAAGGATTCCAAACAAGCTCAATACTACTCCGAAAATCCGGTTCATCTTCCGGAAGCTGTCCGCCCGTTTCTTCTTTCTGGCCAGGGCAACCACAGCAGCAAGCCCTCCCCACCAGATGCAGGTTCCAACAAACACTCCCAAAACTACCGGCCATCCACCCGCTTTTGTGTTGTCCCCTGCAATACCAAACCAGGAAAAGGCAAATAGAAAGGTCAGGATTGCCGCCGGATTTGTAATTCCTACCGCAAAGGCCGACAAGAACATTTTAAACATTCCCGGCACCTCCGGGATTTGGGCTGTTTCTGCCTTTCGTAAGAGAAGGCCAAGTCCCATCAGCAGGATCATCATGCCTCCTGCCAGGTGGATAACCGTCTGATATTTCAAAAGAAAATCCGACACGACAGTCAGTCCAAAAGCCCCGATTCCTGCATAGATACAGTCTGCCGCAGAAGAACCCATCCCTGTCAGAAGCCCTGCCTTTATCCCATGCTCCCACGTTCTCTGTACTGTCATGGCTCCTACAGCCCCTACCGGCAACCCGAAGATCAGCCCAATCAGAATTCCTTTAAAAATCATAGCTATACCAACTCCCAAGATTCACCGCCCTTTACTGTGAGCAGCTTTAATGCCTTTCGCGATTCTTTTTTCCAAAGAGTCATACCCATAGGAATCACGAACGCCTCTGCCAGAACAAATGCCCACCAGATGAATGACAGCTCTCCCAAATGTGAGACAGCCGCAATCAAAAGCACTGGTAAAATAACCTGCCTGCTTAGTGTAAGCAGCATACTCTGGACTCCCATTCCCAATCCCTGAAAAGCGGATGAAAATATAAGGCATACATTGGAGAGAAGATAGCTTACCGCCATGATCCGCAACGCCACCACACCTATCGCAAGCATTTCTTCCGAAGCGTCAAACAACAAAAGTACCTCTTCCGGCACGATTTCCATAATGAGAAAAAATACACTGTAAAGCATAACGGAATAAAACATCGCCCACCGGCAGCTCTGGTAAATCCTTTCCGACTTTTTTGCTCCATAATTGTACGCCACAATGGGAATCAGTCCGCTTCCCATACCATTCACTCCTACCGTCACTAGCCCCTGTATTTTCACACATGCGCCGTAAACGGCAACCGCCGTGGGTGTAATGGCCATGAGGACTGAATTCACATAAATTGCCAGCACAGAAGTAATTACCTGCACAAATGTACTTGGTATCCCAACTTTTAAGATTGCCGCCATACACCCTGTATCTGCCTTTATGGTAAAATGAATAGGAATTTCACGATTCCATCTGCGGTTGATGAAGTATCCGGCAAAGCATCCAACCCACTGGCCGATCACAGTGGCAAGAGCCGCCCCTGCCGTCCCCATAGCCGGAAGCCCAAAGTATCCAAAAATAAGGATTGGATCTAACACTAAATTGGTGATGGAAGCTGCGGAAAGCGTAAACAGGAATAAAGATGATTTACCGCTCGCCATTACAAAACGATCAAATACCCATTGTCCCATCATACCCAGCGAACCCGGCATACAGATCCGCAGGTATGGAATCCCATAGTCCATAATGGTTCCGGCTCCGCCCGACTGCCATCTGAAATATGGTTTCATCACAGCTGCTTCCAGTATGACAACCAGTA
>CAJUNN010000098.1 GCA_910587955.1 uncultured Lachnospiraceae bacterium
TGTTTTATCTACTCGGCACAGCAGAAGAAGACACTGGACAATATCCTGGGACAGTATCAGGCCGGCTGCGACGGGCTGACCAGAGAAGAGGTCACCCGGCTTGTGGATACAGGCAGGTTTGAAAAATGGGGGTATACAGCGGATGCTGGTTCTGTCCGCCATGAGGACAGCGTATTGAACGTCAGTTTTGTCAGTCCTGAGATGATTGATCTGATGGGATACGGCAAAATTACCGGGACTTATCCCCGGGCAGAAAACGAGCTTTGTGTGGAGCGCTCTTTTTTCGGCTATTTTAACCTTCCGGCAGAAATCGGCCAGACGGTTACCCTGAACCTTGACGGCGGCGAGAAACGCTATACCATCACAGGCATTCTGGAATCGGAGAATAGCAGCCGGATTTTCACGGTCTGGATTCCGGAGATTGCGGTGAATACAGGCGTTCACCCGGCTTCTTATGAGCTGCGCTTCCGTTTTGAAGGGGGCCAGGTAATGGAGCCGGAGAGGCTTCGTGCGGACATCGAACGGTTTTTCACAGAAGTGGGAATACCGGCGGATCGGACCTTTTACAGCTCCAGCTATTTTGGAATGGTGGATCTTTATCTGGGAAGCGGAATGGAGATTTATGTCCTGTCGGTACTGATTGCGGTCATTTGCGCGATTGTGATCTACAATATTTTCTACATTTCCGTGATGGGAAAAATGCGGGAATACGGGCGCTTAAAAGTGCTCGGGACAACGCCGCAGCAGTTAAAGCGGGTGGTAAAGCGGGAGAGGCGGTTCCTGACTGCCTTGGCAGTTCCCCTTGGACTGATTCTTGCCGCAGTGATCGCACGGATTGCAGTACCCGGTTACTGGTCCTGGTGTGACAATATCCGGTCCGCAATAGTTATTCTATTTCTGATTTATGGAATGGTTCTGGCTGCCACCAGAAAGCCCTTATCTATGGTAGGAAAAGTATCTGCTATTGAAGCCATCCGGACCACTGCCTATTCCGGGTATCAGGGACGCAGTATTTCCGGACAGCAGCACCGCCGCCTGACCATAACCAGACTGGCCCTGATGAACTTCTCCCGGAACCGCAAAAAAGCTTTTGTGACGGCTCTGTCCTTAAGCCTGACAGGGATTTTGCTTCTGTGTATTTCCGCCTATGCAAATTCGGTGGATGTAGAAGAAATGGCCAGGTCCCAGTTTGGAGACAGGAGCCAGTACCTTTTACAATATGAAGATTATGCAGGCCGGGAATTTTATGAGATGCAGAAAGATAATCCTTTGGGAGAGGATCAGCAAAAAGAACTCGCCTCTATTTTGAATGTGGATTACGTCACAGCATACAGCATGGCCTGCATGGAAATCCCTGCCATCAGCGAAATCCCGGGCAACCGTGAGCATGAGCCTTTTATTGTCAGGGGAATTGACCGGGAGGATATGGCGAAGATGTATGCTGGCGGAGCAGTTCTTGAGGGAACTGCAGATTACCGGCAGCTTGTGGATGGAAACGGCATTCTGGTCTGCCCGTCAGGCGGATCGCTGAAAGAGATTTACAGGACAGACTATCAGGTCGGGGATACCGTCACCGTTTCCTGTTACAACGGACAGAGGAAGACTTATACCGTGATGGGGATTGTCGAGAACGTTCCAATCTGCAACACAGCTCATTTCTTTATTCTGCCGGAGGAAGAACTGTCCG